>JBKHFJ010000001.1:0-232506 GCA_046540255.1 Methanomassiliicoccales archaeon
CTCCGGAGGATCAGTCTCCGGAGGACGGGCTCCTGGCCATGAGGTCGGCCATGGGGGTGAGGGACCTCGGGACGAACTACAACATCATGGTGGACGGTCGAGGCACCGGGCTGGCGCCTCCCACCGGGCAGGAATGGGAGGCCATGGAGAGCGACACTCTGTTGGAGAGCGACACCTACGAGGAGGTCGGGAGCACGGAGGAGACCCCTTCGGAGGTGGACCTCTCCCAGGAGCCCTACTTCCCGCCGGTGGGGGATCAGGGAGGACAGGGCTCCTGTGCCGCCTGGGCGATGACCTACTACGCCTACGGCTACATGGAGGCCAGGGACCAGGGATGGACCGATGCCAGCTCCGGGGACCCCCAGCAACTGATCAGTCCGGCCTGGACCTACAACATGGTGAACGGCGGGGAGGACAAGGGATCCTCCATGTACCGGAACGGCCAAGTGATCGAGGATTGGGGGGCACCCCCGCTGGCGTCCATGCCCTACGATGACGGGGACCACTCCTCCTGGGGCGACCAGGGGGCGTTCAGGGAGGCGCCGCTCCACCGGGCCAAGGAGGTCAAGACGATAGACTACAGCTCCTCCGCCCTGGACACGGTGAAGGACCTGGTGAGCTCGAACACGCCGGTGACATTCGCCATCGACGCCTCACAGTACTCCCCCGGTTTCTCCGACGGCAACTACATCATCTCCTCCGAGGAGTACGATTCGAATACGATCAACCACGCCCAGACCATAGTGGGCTACGACGACTCGGTATCGGATGACGGGGAGACGGGAGCGTTCAAGGTGGTCAACTCCTGGGGTACCAACTGGGGTGACGACGGCTTCTACCACCTGACCTACGAGGCGTTCGAAGAGATCGGCAACATGCTCTCCCTGTGCTACATCAATGACAGGCAGGACTACCAGCCCCAGATGCTCACCGTGTGGCACTTTGACGATCCTCCCGCCAGGGACGGCGACATCACCATCGGGGTGGGCACCGCCTCCTCGCCTTCGGACGATAGGACACCCTACTACCGGAAGGACTCCTCCCACCGGCTGCCCACCTTCATGTGCATGGACGCCACCGACTTCGCGGGACTGTACCCAGGCGACGAGGAGTTCTTCCTGGACCTGGGTACCGGTTCCGGGACCGTCTCCTCGCTCAGGATGGAGCTGTACGAGAACGGATACGTGCCCGGGGAGTGCACCCAGATATCTCCCCAGGGAGAGGTGCCGCTCTCCAGCCCCGGACAGGGTCAGGTCAGCTTCCCCTACCATCAGCCCATATCCCTGGTGGACGCCCTGGGGGTCTCCTCGCCCTCCACCCGGGGGGACGCCAGCTGGGTGGGCGTTCCCGCAGGGGAAGGTGAGGCGGCCCAGAGCGGAGACGTGGGGGACGGCGGGAGTAGCCACCTCTCCCTGGAGGTGGAGGGCCCCGCCTCCCTGACATTCCGCTGGAAGGCGCCCTCCCAGCCCGGGGACGAACTCCTCTTCAGCGTGGACTCCGAGACGATGCACTCGATGGCCGATCAGCCCACATGGCAGGAGGTCTCCGTGGACCTCTCCTCCGGGAACCATCAGCTGCGGTGGACATACCAGAAGGACTCCTCCGGGAGCGGGGGGGAGGACCGCGCTCTAGTGGACGATGTGGCCCTCCGTCCTTCGACCATAAGAGTGGACGGGGACTCGGAGATGGAGTCCCTGGCCTCTTCCATGGGACTCTCCGGGGACGGCAGTGAAAGCAACCCTTACCTGATGGAGAGGATCACCGTCGACGCCGCCGGGGCCACGGAGGCCCTCTACATCGGCAATCTCTCCTCCTACCTGGTCATCTCCGACTGCGATCTGGGCAACGCTTCCGCCGGAGAGGGGGACTTCCATCCCGGGGCCGCCCTCATGATCTACGACTCTCCCCACGTGAAGGTGGAGGACACCAGGCTATGGGGCAGCTCCGTCGGGCTGATCATCCAGGACTGCCAGGGGACCCAGGTGGAGAGGAGCCGCGTCACCGGCAACTCTGCGGGGATCCTCGTGGAGGGGAGCGGCGGTGTAATTCTCACCCAGAACCTCGTGGAGTCCAACTCCGGTCTTGGGGCGGAGCTTACCTCCTCCTCATCGTGCCAGGTGTACGGCAACCTGTTCCTCGGCAACAACCCTGGGGGAGGTTCCCAGGCCACCGATGACTCCTCCAACCAGTGGAACTCCAGCCAGATCGGCAACCACTGGGACGATCATGTCTCCCCGGACGGGAACGGAGATGGGGTGGTGGACGATCCTTATCAGGTGGGGTCGGCGACCGATCACCTACCCCTCAGTGAGCCGGTCGGTCCCCCCTGGGCCCTTGAGGCCGGCCGCACCTCCAGCGGGGTGGAGCTCTCCTGGTCCATCAGCAACTACAGCCTCTACTCCTCCGTCTCCTCCCAGAAGGTCTACCGGGACCTTGGGGGAGAGGTGACCATGCTGGACCAGCTGGGAGCGGGGGCCAACAGCTACCTCGACGACTGCCAGCAGAGCGAGAGGATCGGCTACCGGGTGGAGGCCTCCAGCTCCATGGGCGTTTCCAGCGGCCCCTGGGTGTGGGTGGAGGCCGAGGACGTCTCCCCTCCCTCCCTGAGCATCACCTCCCCTTCGAATGGAAGCTGGCATCCGGGGGAGGTGACCGTGCGGTGGGAGGCCAGCGACGAGTCGGGTGTCCAGGGCTACCAGGTGAGGATCGACGGGGGCTCATGGATCGACAAGGGGAGCGAGACCCTCCACACCTTCCAGCCCGCGGACGGGGAACACCAGGTGGATGTCAAGGCCATCGATACGATGGGCAACGAGGCGAACAGATCCGTCTCCTTCGGTGTGGACACCGTTTCACCTTCAGTGGACATACTGTCACCCCAGGACAGCCTTACCGGTTCCGGGGAGGTGAACCTTTCCTGGGAGGCCTCCGACGCCCTCTCCGGAGTGTCAAAGGTGGAGACCAGGGTGAACGGTGGCAGCTGGGTGGAAAGAAACGGTTCAAGCTGCCAGCTGAGCCTGGCCGATGGCGTGCACGATCTGGAGGTCAGGGCCACCGACGCCGCCGGGAACCAGGCCAGCGAGCTTCACTCCATCAGGGTGGACACCACGCCGCCGTGGGTGAGCATCGGTTCACCCACCGGTCCGGTGAACTCCTCCCGGGTGACCGTGGAGTGGAGCGGGGGGGATTCTGGATCGGGCCTGGACCGGTACCGGGTATCGGTGGATGGGCAGGCCCCCATGGGTGTGGGGTTGAACACCTCCATCGACCTGGACCTGGCCGAGGGAGAGCACAATATCACGGTGAGCGCCCTGGACGGGGCGGGGAACCAGGCCCAGGACTCCGCCTCCCTCCCGGTTGACCTCACCTCCCCATCGATAGAGATCCTGTCCCCCCAGAGCCTGTTGAACACCTCCACGGTCGAGTCCTCCTGGTCCTCCTCGGACTCCGGATCGGGACTATCCGGCCACTGGATCGGCCTGGACGGCGGGGAGTGGATAGATCTGGGGCTGATGACGGAGCACAGCTTCGATTCCGTGGCCGATGGGGAGCACGAGATAAGGGTGCGGGCGGTGGACCAAGCCGGCAACCAGATCACTGGGAAGGTCAACTTCACCGTATGCACCGAGGAGTTGGACGTGTGGATAATCTCGCCGGACAACGGGACCCTGATCGACCAGAGCAAGGTCACCGTGGAGTGGGGGGCGAACCCCTCCGCCTACGGCATCTCCCACTTCCTCGTGAGGCTGGACGGGGGATCCTGGACCGATGTGGGAAATGAAACCTCTTACTCCCTCACGGTGAGCGACGGCACCCATCTCATCGAGGTGAAGGTGGTGGACGGCTCCGGTGAGGAGGTGGTGGCCGGGGTGAACCTGACCGTGGATACCACCCCGCCCTCCCTGAGCCTCGTACGCCCGGTCGAGGGGGAGGTGATCAACGCCTCCTACGCCCAAGTGGAGTGGGATATCGAGGACCAGCTCTCCGGTGTGCGCTACTCCCTGGTGAGGATGGACAGCGGCTCCTGGGTGTACGAGGAGGGGACCTCCCATACCTTCACCTCCCTGGCGGACGGCACCCACCTGGTGGAGGTGAGGGGTTACGACATGGCCGGCAACTCCCGCAGCGTGCAGGCGGAGTTCTCCACCTCCACCGAGGGACTGGAGATGGACATCCTCTCCCCGGCGAACGGCTCCTCGCATGGGCAGTCCCAGCTGGAGCTCATGTGGTCGGCCAGCGGGGAGGTGCAGGGATTCGAGCTGAGCCTGGACGGCGGGGAATGGGCGGACATGGGGATGAACGACTCCATTCTCCTCAACCTGACGGATGGGGAGCACCAGGTCCGCGTCAGGGCGCTGGGGGCGTCTGAGAACGTCACTGCCTCCATCAGTTTCCTGGTCGACACCAGCGCCCCGAAGGTGGAGTTCCTCGCCCCCATGAGCGCCAGCAACTCCTCTTCGGTCCAGGTGGAATGGGCCGGGGATGACGCCCTGTCCGGTCTGGCCGGCTACCAGGTGAGAATCGACGGCGGAGAATGGACGGACGTGGGGATGAACGACTCCGCCCTGCTCGACCTGGCGGATGGGGTCCACCTCATAGAGGTAAACGCCACGGACGCCCTGGGCAACTGGGCGGTCCACGGGCACAGCGTGCAGGTGGACTCCACCCCGCCCTGGCTCAACCTGCTGTCCCCCCAGGAGGAGGTGATCAACCACTCCTCCCCCACCGTGGAGGTGGATTCGGGGGACGAGGGATCGGGGCTGGCCGGATGCGCCCTCAGGGTGGACGGAGGGGCATGGATCGAGTTCAGCTCCTCTCACACCCTCTCTCTGTCGGAGGGGGAGCATCTCTTGGAGGTGAGGGCCGAGGACCAGCTGGGCAACACGGTCACGGTGAACACCACGCTCACTGTCGACCTCACCCCTCCCTCCCTGGATATAGTCGATCCTGCGGACGGGGCCCTGCTCAACTCCTCCCAATGCCGGCTGGAATGGTCGTCATCCGATGGGCTCTCAGGGGTACAGGGACATTGGGTGAGGGTGGACGGTGGGGAATGGGAGACCGCCTCCTCTCCTCTCGACCTCGATCTGGGGGACGGGAACCACGGTGTCGAGGTCCGGGTCTCCGACGCGGCCGGCAACCGGGTGACGGTCGAAGCAGGGATCAGCGTGGATACCATGCCCCCCAAGGTCCTGGTGGATCCACCGGGACTGGTCAGCACCTCCAACCTCTCGGTGAACTGGACGGTGACCGAGGAGGGATCCGGCATCCAGTCCCAGTGGGTCCGGGTGGACGGTGGGGAATGGACCCCCGCTCAGGGGACTGAGCACTCCCTGGAACTTGACGACGGGGAGCACTTCATAGAGGTGAGGGTGAAGGACCGGGCCGGGCATGTGGCCAAAGGCCACACCAACGTCACGGTGGACACCGTGCCGCCCGTGCTGAACATCTCCGTTCCCTCCCTGGTGAACCAGACCGGCGTCAACGTCACATGGACCGGGGGCCAGGCCCCCTATGAGCTGATCGTGGACGGCGATACCACGATCACCACCGACCGGGATTGGGCCGTCCTGGAGCTGTTGGAGGGGGATCACTTGCTCACCCTTAGGGCGATGGACGAGGCGGGGAACCTGGCCAATTCATCGGCGGAGGTCACCGTGGACACCACGCCCCCCAGCGTAC
The DNA here is from genome assembly GCA_046540255.1 of Methanomassiliicoccales archaeon. GTDB lineage: Archaea > Thermoplasmatota > Thermoplasmata > Methanomassiliicoccales > JAAEEP01 > JBKHFJ01. Next base: position 5,683 of record JBKHFJ010000001.1, read on the forward strand.
TGGAGTACGACCCGGTGGGAAGAGGGGTCGACACCGATACCTCCATACGGGTGGTCTTCTCCGAGCCAATCACGGGGATCAACTTCACCGTGGACGGGATCGAGGGCAACCACTCCGTGGAGGGCAGAGAGGTCACCTTCCTGCCCGCTAACGAGATGGAGAGGGGGCACACCTACCAGGTCCGGATAGAGGGATCGGACGCGGCCGGGAACCGGCTGGAGGCCTACAGCTGGTTCTTCACCACGGAGTCTCAGGGGGAGATCAGCGGGGTGATCCTGGACGAGGACGGACGCCCGGTGGCGAACGCCACGGTCACCCTGGATACCGGGGAGACCACCACCACCGACGCCCAGGGGAGGTTCACACTCCAGGCGAGCCCTGGCGAGCACCTGGTGATCATCACCAAGGAGGGGTACGAGGAGAGGGCTATGCACGTGGAGCTGGATGACCACGCCGAGGTCTCGGGGAGCCTGGAGCCCCGGGAGGGCTCCCTGGGTCTTGATGATCCGCTGATCATCGCGGTGGCGGTCATCTCACTCTCCATGGTGGCGGCGCTGGCGATCAAGGGGAGGCGGTGATCAGGCGTAGTTGGCGAGGTAGTAGTAGACTATGTAGAGCCCGGCGGCCAGGAGGATGATGCCCGATGCCCTGGTCACGTACTTCCTGGCCGCCCGGAAGCGCTGCATCAGCACCTTCTTCGAGGGGGCCATGGCCAAAGAGACGATGACCATCATCATCCCCATGCTCAGGGTGTACACCAGGAAGATGAAGGTGCCGGAGAGGAATCCCCCGGTGCTCAGGGCGGAGAAGACCAGCATGAGGAATATGGGGAAGACGCAGGCTATCGAGCCGATGGCGTAGGCCACCCCGAACAGGAAGAAGGAGCTCTGGTCCATGCCGACCTTGCCCAGCAATGGAGTGAGGTACAGTACCGGCCTGTCCATGGCCCAGAGGATCCCCAGGATGATCAGGACGATGCCCACCACCAGCATGATGGGCGGCAGGAACGGCCTTATCTGCGATCCGACCAGTGAGACCAGCACACCGATGCTCAGGAAGACCGCGGCGAATCCCAGGGTGGCCAGGAGGCCGTACTTGATCCCCAGGAGGGCATTATCGGTGTAGGAGCCCGGGGACCTCTTCTCCTCCCGACCCAGGAAGTAGGACAGGTAGGCCGGAAGGAGGGCGAAGGAGCAGGGGTTGAAGAAGGAGGCCACCCCGGCCGAGACGGCCAGGGCGAGCAGGCTGAGGTCCATACTATCACAGCAACGGCTCGATCTCGGAGATAAGCTCCTCTTCCTCCGTGATCTGGTAGTTGATGAAGGCGATGACGCCTCGTTGTCCACCACGAACACCGCCGGGGTGATCTGCACGTAGTAATCGGTGCCTATGGAAGGCTTCATGCCGTAGATCCAGTCCCCACCGTAGCTGTCCCGGAAGCACTCCATGTCCTCGGTGGTGTCCGACGGGTCCACCGGGATGGTCATGATGACCACATGATCGCCGAACTCCTCATTCACGCCCTTGAGGTGGGCCAGCTCGTCCATGCACACCGGGCAGGCGGTGGACAAGAGATTAAGGATGACCATATCGCCCCGGTAGTCGCTGAGCCCATGGCTCTCACCCTCCAGGGAGTTCAACTCGAAATCGGGGGCGGGACCGCCGATCTCGCCCCTCCCCCGTTCTCCGAGCCGTTCCCTAGCAGAAGGACCGCCCCCATGGGGTGATCGCCAAGGCGATCACGATGATGGCCACGGCCACCACCCACTTCCTCTCAGTTTTCATCCCGTATCTCCATCATTTCCGTTCAAGCTGTTTCGATATGAACTTAATCCACCCACGCCCGGACATTCGGAGGAAGCGCACCCTTGCGGTCCCAAACAACGGTCCTGGGCTCCCGGTGCCGGGATAATGAATATGCGGGAGGTCGATACGGGTCGCATGGGAAGGCTCACCATCATGGCCCTGCCCCTGATCAGGCGGCTGTTCCCCCACCGCTTCGGGCTGGCCATGCTCACCAGGTTCCCCCTCCTGGGCAGGTGGATCGACAGGGCCCTGTTCCACGAGGACCACCTTCTGATCCTCCCCCGTGATGGGACGGTTAGGACGATCGAGACCGACATCCGGGCCGAACAGGAGGACCTGGTCCTCCCCTCCTCGGTGGTGGAGGAGCTGGTGCGAAGGTCGGAGCACCGCTTCCTCATGGACTTCTGCATCTGCCGCACCTCCAACCTCTGCCAGGACTACCCCAGGGGCCTGGGTTGCCTCTTCCTGGGGGAGGCGGCCACCAGGATCGACCACCGGCTTGGGCGCCGGGTGAGCGTGGAGGAGGCCCTGGATCACCTCCGCAGGTGCCGGGAGGAGGGGCTGGTCCACCTGGTGGGCAGGAACAAGCTGGACAGCGTGTGGCTGGGTGCCAGACCCAGAGAGAGGCTTATGACGGTGTGCAGCTGCTGCCCCTGCTGCTGCCTTTGGCGGATGATCCCACACCTGAGGGAGGACCTGGGCAGGAGGGTGAGGGGCATGCCCGGGTTGGAGGTGCGCCTGGACGGATCGATCTGCACCGGCTGCGGGACATGCCTGGACTCATGCTTCCTGGGGGCCATCTCCCTGGTGGAGGGGAGGGCCAGCATCGACCGGGGGCTGTGCCGGGGCTGCGGCCGCTGCGCCGACGTCTGCCCCCAGGGGGCCATAGGGATGGCCCTGAGACCGGGATCCGCGGAAGAACTGGTGGAGGAGCTGGACTCCCTCGCGGATATTCATAAGGAGTGATAGCGGGAGTGGATGTCCCTCACATGGCGGATGATCCCCTCCACCTGATCCAGGTTCCTGTCCGGATCGGGCATTGGGTAGTTGGCCGGCTCGCGGATGTGGGAGGTGTCCTCCCCGGCCAGGGAGGCGATCACCGCCAGGTTGGTGTAGGGGAGCCCTCCCTCGATGCCGTAACCCCCGCCCATGATGGCCACCGCCCTGTCCCCGCACAGCCTCCCGGCCATCTCCACGGCGGTGTCCATCATCCTGGCGTATCCCCGGGCGGTCAGGTTAAGCTGGGTGATGGGATCGGTGAAGTGGTTGTCCTGTCCGGCCTGTATGACCAACAGCTGGGGATCGTAGGACTCGGCCAGGGGTACGAAGATCTCCTCCACCACACGGAGGTAGCCCGTATCCGAGGTGTAGGGCGGCAGGGGCACGTTGACGGTGTATCCCTCCCCCTCCCCGGTTCCCACCTCCCCCGGGAAGCCGCTCCCCGGGAACAGGGTCCTCCCGTCCTGGTGGGTGGAGATGGCCAGCACTCCGGGGTCGTCGTAGAATATGGATTGGGTCCCGTCGAAGTGGTGGGCGTCCCAGTCCCACAGGAGGATCCGCTCCAGCCCGTACTCGTGCTGCAGGTGCCGGATCATGGTGGAGACGTTGTTGATGAAGCAGAACCCGTGTCCGTGGTCCCGGAAGGCGTGGTGGCCGCCGGGCCTGGCCATGACGAAGGAATGGGGCACCTTCCCCTCCATGACCAGGGAACCCCCCATGATGGCCCCACCGGCCGCCAGCCTGGCCTGCTCGTAGGTGACCTCCTGCATGATGGTCTCCCCCTCCCGGTCGATGGCGGCCCCCTCCCTGCGGGCCAGGTCCCTAAGTTCCTCCAGGTAGCGTCGGCTGTGCACCCGGAGCAGCTGCTCCTCGGTGGCCTTTCCAGGGGTGTGCAGTTCGATCTGCGGAAGCTCGAAGATCCCTTCCTCCTGGAGCTGGTCCATGGTGTACATCAGCCTCTCTCTCCTCTCTGGATGGGTGGGCGAGTTCTCGTGCAGTAGGTAGTCTTGGTGGTACACCAGGGCGGTCCTCATGGGGCATCACCTCTAAGGAGGGACAGGTCCACTTCCCTGGAGACGCCCGGCCTCACCTGGGCCTCCAGGTCGGAGATCTGCCCCCTCTTCCTCCCGCCCTGCACCACGTTGAAGTACCTCATGTTCAGCAGTTCCACCTCCTCCGGACCCGGGGGCATACCCGCCTCCTCGGAGGTGCGGATGGCCCACTCCCTGGCCATATTTCCCAGCTCCTCTTCCCCGAACTCTCTTCCGCTCTCCACACTGGTCCGGATACCGTTGGCGATCATGTAGCCCCTGGCGGTGTCGATGTGCAGCGTGGTCCGCATGGCCACCTTGGAGACGGCGCAACCGACCGCCCCGGCCACCTCGGCGTGCCTGGGGATGATGCACTCCATCCCCTCCCTCTCCGCCACCGAGGGGAGGATGAAGCGGGAGAGGACCCCGCCGCCCAGTAGTTTCACCTCACCGGAAAGGTGGTTCGCGGAGAGGAACTCCTCCAGGTGGGAGGAGACCATCCTCCCGAAGGTATCGATCACCTCCCTGGCCATCTCTCCCGGGTCGGATCCGATCGATGCGGCCAGCCCGGCGATCGCCTCCTCCGCCCGGCCCCGGTCCCCGGAGGTGAAATCGCCGGTGACATGGAGAGCGTCGGTGAGGGTGGGCCACTCCCCTCCGAAGGCGGCGGACGGACCCCTCCTCCTCGGCTCGATGATCACCTTCCCTCCCTGGATGGATACCGCCGAGTCTCCTCCCAACGGTATGTCCGTGGAGATCACCGAGGGGAAGGAGACCTCCTCGCCGTTCACCCTGGACACCTTCTCGGTCATTGGTAAGGAGCCCTCTACCATCCCCAGATCGGTGGTGGTCCCACCGATGTCGACGGCCACACCCCGCTCCTCACCGGTGAGGGTCATCAGACCCAGGGTGGAGGCGGCCGGTCCGGACCTCAGGGTGGCGGCGGGGAGCTTTGAGGCGGCCCGCCTGGACAGCATGGCACCGTCCGATTTCACCAGGTAGACGGGGGCGGAGACCCCCGCCTCCTCCATGGCACCGTCCAGCTCGCTCAGGAAGTCGCCCAGGAGGGGAAGGCTCTTGGCATTCAGCACGGTGGAGGCGGCCCGGCGGGGGAAGTTCAGGTCACCGCCGACCTGGTGTCCCATGGAGAGCGGGGCACCGGGCATCAGCTCCGCCGCCTCCATCTCCAGCTCCGGGTTCCGGGGCGAGAACTTCCCCACCACGGCATAGCATCCCACCTCCTCGGTCCCCTCGATGAAGTCCCGCACCTGGGAGTGGACCAGGTCCTCCACCCTCCTTCCCCGGTGATCGATGTACCCGTCCGCCGCACGGTTGAGTTCCCCCTTCATCGCCAGCCGGGGATCCAGTCCGGGTCCGGGGATGAGGAGGCATCCGCACCTATCCATCCTGTCCTGGACGGCCGCGTTCAGGACGAGGGTGGTGCCGATCACCACCCTGTCCAGCTCCCCCTCGCGGAAGGCGGGGGAGCCCCTCAGGGAGGAGAGCACCTCCCCGATGCTCGACACGCTGTCCGGGGGGCTGGGAAGCTTGCAGGTGGACACGATGCGACTGTCCGAGAGGAGGACACCGTCGGTGTTGGTGCCCCCGGCGTCTATACCCACGATCATCTGGACTTCCCTGGGTACGTCAGGGGGATCCCCTTGAAGAATCTTTGCCATCGCGGGCAATCCCAAGGCTTTTCCGTGGCAGGCATGAATATGTACACGATATCATGGAAGTGATCCTGACCTCCCACCCGTTCAGGGAGGAGGAGCTGCTGGACGAGCTGAGACCGTACGGCGATTTCCGGGTCACCGAATTCCGCGGCGTGGTCCGGGGAGAGGTGGACGACCTCCCCACCTTCCTGGAGGAGCTGGAGCACGGGGCCCTGTTCGCCCTCTCCAGGGTGGTGCCGGTGGAGAGCTCCTTCACCTTCACCCCGGACTCCGTCCTGCAGGAGTTCAGGGAGGGCGTGAGGCCCCTACTGGACAGGATCCGCAAGGAAGAGACCTTCGGGGTGAGGGTGGAGCGCCGTGGGCTCAAGGGGGAGATCGACTCCCAGTGGCTGGCCCAGGAGATGGGCGCCTTCATCATCGACATGCTGATGGAGAGGGATGGGCAGGAGCCCACCGTGGACCTGGAGGACCCCGACGAGCTGGTGGTCTTCGAGACCCTGGGACGTTGGTGCGGTGTGGGCGTGGTGTCCAAGGAGCTCAGGTCCGGCTCCACCTACATCCAGATACCGTGATTCACGGCCCTCCCATGACCAGCCTGCGGAAGTCCTCCGAGTCCACATGCAGCTCCAGTTGCGTCCTGGGGGGCAGGGCGGCTGCCTCGAACTCCGTTCTGCCGGAGAGAAGGCTCATCTCCACCACCGCCTCCATGGAGCGGACACCGTGCTTGTAGCGGCTCACCTTGATCATCGCCCTGAGCACGGCTGGATCGATGCGGGCCCCTCCACCCTCGTCGAATATGTGGGGGCACTTGTCCTCGAGGATGGACCGCAGGATCATGGCCCGCCGGATGAGGTACAGGCGGTCCCCCTCGCCCATGGGGTTGATCCCCATGATGTTGACGTACCCTCTTAGCCTGCTGACGAAATCCGGGCCCTTGGCCCGGCAGAACTCCTCCCAGTCGTGCCCGGGGGAGTCGCGTTCCTCTTCCGAGGGGTCGCAGAAGAACTCCTCGAAGGTGTGGCTGGTACCCCCGGCGAAGACCAGGATGGACTTCCCTATGGGATGATAGGATTCCCCCTCCCGGAAGGTCCCCTCCTGCATGGGCGCCAGGAAGTACTTCAACCAGCCCATGTCCTGCCCGTGGTGGCAGTCGAACTCGTCGAAGAACACCAGGGGGATCTTCCCCCTCAATCCGGCGCTCTGCACCTTGTGGAAGGCATTGGTGAGGTCGGAGGGCGAGTTGAACTGGGCCAAGTTGAACTCCATCTTCTCGATCTTCTCCGGCTGGAGGCTCTTGGAGATCTGGGTAACGCCGAAGGTCTTCCCCGAGCCGGGCTGCCCGAAGACGGCGATGGACAGGGGCACGGTGAACTCGTCCTTGGAAAGGTATTCGTCCATCAGGTTCATGATGCTCTGGTAGCTCTCGATCTCCTCCCGATCCACGGTCACCAGGTTGCCGAATCTGCCCACCGGGACCTTGATCATGGGGGGGACCGACCCCTCCAGGACGATGCGTTGGGCCACCTCCTCCAGCTCGTGCCCCATCAGCTGGTCGAGGATGGTCCAGGGGCTCTTCACCCCGGGGTCTCCCCTGCCCGGGACGGGGACCTCGTTCACCAGGGGATCCGAGGGATGTTCCTGGAAGAGCCGATCCATCGGATACCTGGGCGGACCCAGGAGCCCGCCGAAGCCGTGCAGGAACAGACGCCTCGAGCTCTTTAGGCCCAGGTCCACCCCCTCGCTCACCGAGTCCACTCCTTCCCGGTGGAGAACGGCGGCCATGCCGGCCACGAAGGCGGAGGTCAGCCCCTGCATCTCCCCCGGCCAGTCGTCCTTGTAGTCGTCCTCCATGGTCAGGGGGTCGTAGAACAGGGACACTTGGGGGTCCGGTCCCCTCCGGCAGTGTGCCGCCCCCTCGATGCCGAACAGGACGATCAGGTGTCTGGATCGGAGGAGTTCATGGAGGAGGGGGGAGTTCCTGGTCTGCCAGACCATGTCCTGGGCGGTCCTCTCCCAGGACAGCCGTCTGGAGATGTTGAGACCCTGGGCGCGCAGGCTGTTGGCGTTGATCACGGTGACCAGGCGGTCGCGATGCCCTTCCACCAGCCGTTCCCACAGCCTCCCCTGGCCCAGGGGACGGTTCATCTTCAGCAGCACCACCGGGCCCTGGTCACGCAGTGCCCTGGGCCAGATGTCCGGGGCGTTCCGGAAGCCGTTGCCGGCATCGTCCAGTACCACAAGCCCGGCCGAGGGGTCGTCGTTCTCCAGGGGCAGCGGGCGGATCAGTCCCCTCTCCGGTCCCGAGTATCCATCGAAGTGCTCCACCCGGTATACCCGGCTTCCGCCCCGGTGGGACTCCGGGAACACGGACAGTCTGGCCAGGGAGTGCAGGACCACCTCCGGGTCGGTCCTGTCCGGCTCCTCCAGATGCTGGGAGATCACCTTTTCTCCCGTGGAGCGGGCCACCATTTCGGCCAGCAGGAGGGCGCCCCCGGGGTGGGCGGCCATCTTGAAACCTGGGTTCAGAAGCCAGTTCTGGGACCCCTTCTGATGATGGAAGTGGGACCACTGGAGCCAGTCCACCGCGACGTCCCCGCTCACCACCACAGGACCTCTCCCATCGGACATCGGTAGACCAATGTTGGAGGCGATAGAAAACACCTCGCTCAGGGCCTCTTCATCCTCTGGTACTCCCTCTCGGCCAGCCTGTCCACGTACCGGCCTCCGGTCAGCACGCTGATCCCGTGTGCCACCACACCTATCCCCCAACCGAAGAGCACGAAGACGAACCATGGAAAGGAGTCGGGGCCGCTGGTGAGGTACCAGATGAGGGCCAGGAACGCGTTCACCGCCAGGTAGACCCCGAAGTGTGTGTAGAATCCCATCTTGTCCTCGGCCCTCTTTTGGGCCCTCCTCCTCATCTCCTCCTCAGTCACGGGAATAGATTGGAGGAGGAAGGATAAGAGGTTTCCTGGGCCTTACAGCTTCTCCACGGATACGGCGCACACCTTGAGCTCGGGGATCTTGCTGATCGGGTCCAGGGCCGCGTTGGTCAGCCGGTTGGCGGCGGTCTCCCCGAAGTGGAAGGGTATGAACACCGTGCCCTGGGGCACCCGGTCGGTCACCATTACCCTTATATCGATCTCACCCCTCCTGGAGCGAACCTTGGCCCGGCCCCCGTCCCTCAGGTCCAGATCATCCGCGTCCAGGGGATGCATCTCCACGTAGGCCTCCGGCACGATCTCGTCCAGACCCTCGGACCTCCCGGTCATGGTCCTGGTGTGGAAGTGGTAGTAGAGCCTCCCGGTGGTCAGTATCAGCGGGTACTCCTCCGAGGGGCTCTCCACCGGACCGTGGAAGTCGATGGGGTGGAACTTGCCCTTTCCCCGCTTGAAGCCGGAGGCGTGCAGGAACCTGGTCCCCTGGTGCTCCCGGTCCGGGCAGGGCCACTGCAGCCCCTGATCATCCAGGCGATCGGAGGTGATCCCCCCGTACAGGGGGGCGACCGTGGCGATCTCGTCGGTGATCTCCCAGGCCGAGCCGTACTCCATCGTGTAGCCCATGCGCCCGGCCAGATCGCAGATGATCTCCCAGTCCGGCCTGGAGCCGCCCACCGGACCGATCACCCGCTTCAGGGGCTGCACCCGTCGCTCGGTGTTGGTGAAGCTGCCCTCCTTCTCGGCGAAGGAGGAGGCCGGCAGGACCACATCGGCCAGGCGGGCGGTGTCGGACATGAAGATGTCCTGCACCACCAGGAAGTCCAGCCTTCTCAGGGCCTCCTCCACGTGACCGATGTCCGGGTCGGAGATCATGGGATTCTCCCCCATGATGTACATGCCCCTGACCTGCCCGTCGAAGGCGGCGTTGATCATCTCCACCACCGTCAGCCCCGGGTCCAGGGAGGGGGCGTGGCCCCAGGTCTCCTCGAACTTGGCCCTGAGACTCTCGTCCGTCACCGACTGGTAGGAGGGGTAGACGTTGGGAAGGGCCCCCAGATCGCAGGCCCCCTGGACGTTGTTCTGACCCCGCAGTGGGTTGACGCCGGTGGACTCCCTTCCCACGTTGCCGGTGAGCATGGCCAGGTTGGCCAGCGAGAGGACGTTGTCCGTTCCCCTTGAATGCTGGGTGATGCCCATGGCGTAGAGGATGGTGCCCCGTTCGGCGGCGGCGAAGGTCCTGGCCGCCCTCCTCAGGTCCTCTGAATCGATGCCGGTGATCTCCTGCACCCGCTCCGGGGTGTACCACTCGGCCGAGTCGCTCATGGCCTCGAAGTCCTCGGTGCGCTCCTCCACGAAATCACGGTCGTACAGCCCCTCCTGGATGATGATGTTAACCATGCCCATGATCCAGGCCACGTCGGTCCCGGACCTCTGGCGCATGTGGATCTCGGCGTGCTCGGCCAGCGGGATGGACCGGGGGTCCACCAGGATGAGCTTGCCCCCGTTCTGGACGGCCTTGATCACCTCCAGGCCGATCACGGGATGGGACTCGGTGGTGTTCGATCCGGTGACCAGGAGGGCGTCCGCGTTCTTGATCTCGTCGATGGAGTTGGTCATCGCCCCGCTCCCGAACGCGCGGACGAGTCCGGCGACGGTGGAGGCGTGGCACAGGCGGGCGCAGTGGTCCACGTTGTTGGTGCCCACCACGGCACGCATGAACTTCTGGAACAGGTAGTTCTCCTCGTTGGTGCAGGTGGCGGAGGAGAGCCCGGCCAGCGAGTCCGGGCCGTGCCCGTCCCTGATCTCTCCCAGCCTGGAGGCCACCAGGTCCATGGCCTCCTCCCAGGAGGCCTCCCGGAACAGCCCCCCCTCCTTGATCAGGGGGGTCATCAGCCTGTCGGACCGGTTCACGAAGTCAAAGCCGAACCTCCCCTTGGCGCACAGCCTGATGTCGTTCACCGGGGCGTTCTCGTAGGGGGAGACGTCCACTATCTCTTCCCCACGGGTGTAGACGTTCAGGCGACAGCCCACCCCGCAATAGGTGCACACCGTGTCCGTCCTGGTAAGGTCGACGTCCCTGCCCCGGCGGAGCCTCATCTTGGCGGTGAGGGCGCCGGTCGGGCAGGCGTCCACGCACTGCCCGCAGAACTCGCACGGCCCCCGGGTGAGGGAGCGGTCCAGCGGGGGACCCACCTTGGTATCGAATCCCCTGCCGTAGAAGCCGATGGCCGATCGGTATCTCACCTGATCGCAGGCCCGCACGCACCGTCCGCAGAGGATGCAGCGCCCGTGGTCCAGCTGGAAGAAGGGGTTATCGGTCATCTTGGGGTAATGGGTCATCTCCCCCTGGAACCGGTCGGGCTGGACCTGGTACTCGTAGCAGAGGCGGGCCAGCTCGCAGCTCCCCCTCTGCTCGCAGGTGAGGCAGTCCCCCGAGCTGTTTGACAGGAGGAGCTCCAGAGTCGTCCTCCGGTAGTCCCTCAGCTTGTCACTGTCCGTGATCACCTCCAGCCCCTCCGTGGCGGGATGGGTGCAGGCGGTGACCAGTTTCCCCTGCTGGGGCAGCTCCACCAGGCAGATCCGGCAGGCCCCGGTGGACTCCACCCACTCCAGGTGGCACAGGGTGGGGATGTAGATGCCGTTCCTCTTGGCCACGTCCAGAAGAGTGTCCCCTTGCTCCCCCTGGACCGGGAAACCGTCCATGTTAAGCGTGATCATTGCAGACCCTCCCTCGTTTTCTTGAAGCACCGATCGGCCGGGCATTCCCCCTTCAGGTGGGCCAGGTACTCGTCCCTGAAGAAGCGCAGGGTGGAGAGCACCGGGTTGGGCGCCGTTCCTCCCAGGGCGCACAGGGCCGACTCCTTGACGTACCTGGAGAGGTGCTCCAGCTTCTCCAGGTCCTCCTCCTTCGCCTCGCCCCGGGTGAACCTCTCCAGTATCTCCAGGATCCGCTTGGTGCCCACCCGGCAGGGGGTGCACTTGCCGCAGGACTCGTCCTGGGTGAACTCCAGGAAGAAGCGGGCCATGTCCACCATGCAGGTGTGGGAGTTCATGACTATGACCCCACCGGAGCCCATGATGGAGCCCAGGGCGGCCAGGTTCTCGTAGTCGATGGGGGTGTCCAGCTCGCTCTCGGGGATGACGCCGCCGGAGGGCCCGCCGGTCTGCACCGCCTTGAAGTCCCCGCCGGTTACGCCACCGCCGATCTCGAACACCATGTCCCTCAGGGTGGTGCCCAGGGGCACCTCGACCAGACCGGTGTTCACCACGTCCCCCGTGATGGAGAACACCTTGGTGCCCCCGCTTCTCTCGGTGCCCACGCCGGCGAACCATTCCGCTCCACCTTCCATGATCCGGGGGATATTCGCCCAGGTCTCCACGTTGTTGATGTTGGTGGGCTTGCCCCACAGCCCGGACTGGGCGGGGAAGGGCGGCCTGGGCCGGGGCATTCCCCTCTCCGACTCGATGGAGGCCATCAGGGCGGTCTCCTCCCCGCAGACGAAGGCGCCGGCCCCCATCTTGATCTCGATGTCGAAGTCAAATCCCTGGCCCAGGATGTTCTTTCCCAGGAGGCCCTGCTTCCTGGCCCTCTTCAGGGCGTTCTCGATCCTCATCACCGCCAGGGGATACTCCGCCCGGACGTAGATGAACCCCTTGGAGGCGCCGGTGGCGTAGGCCCCTATGGTCATCCCCTCGATGACCGAGAAGGGATCCCCCTCCAGCAGGGTGCGGTCCATGTACGCACCCGGGTCGCCCTCGTCGGCGTTGCACACCAGGTACTTGGGCTCCGCCTCCTCCCGGCGGAGGAAGTGCCACTTCAGCCCGGTGGGGAATCCGGCACCCCCCCTCCCCCGGAGGTTGGAGTCCTTGATCTCCTCGATGACCTCCTCCGGACTGAACCCGGTAAGCGCCCTCCACAGGGTGAAGTAGCCGCCCAGGGCCACGTACTCCTGTATGCTCTCGGGGTTTCCCAGGCCGCAGTTCCTCAGCACGATCCTCCTCTGCTGACGGTAGAAGGGTATGGAGGAGAGCTCTGCCCCCTCCTCGCGGAAGGAGCGCTGGGCCATTACTCCCAGATCGGGTACCTCCCCCTTGCCCAGGGCGGAGATCAGCTCCTCGGCGGTCTCCTCGGACACCTCCTGGTAGACGGTCGATCGCCCGGACGGCTCGATCACCTCCACCAACGGCTCCCTGGAGCAGAACCCCAGGCAGCCGGTCCTTCCCAGTGTGACCTCCTCGACGCCGGACAACCCCTCCTCCAGCCGCTCGTGGACCCTGGCGGCCCCGGCGGCCTTGCCGCAGGAGGAGAGGCCCACCATCACCTTGGTCTTCTGGGGGTACAGGGTGCTCATCCCCTTCTCCCTGAGCCTCTCCAGCTTCTCCTCGCCCTCCAAGCTCAGGCCCCCTGGTAGGAGTCCACGGCAGTGGCGATCTTATCCTCGTCCAGGTTGCCGTACACCTCGTCGTCGATCATCATCACGGGGGCCTTTGCGCAGCATCCCAGGCACCTGACCGTGGTCAGTACGAACTTCCCGTCCTCGGAGACCTTGTCCGGCTGAAGGCCGTACCTCTCCTGAAGGAACTCGATGATTATGTCGGCCCCCTTGATGTGGCAGGCCGTGCCCCTGCACACCCGGATGATATGCTCGCCCTGGGGCTCGAAGGTGAACTGGGAGTAGAAGGTGGCTATGCCCGCCACCTTGGCCAGGGGCACCCCGAACTCCTCTGATATCAGGTCCAGGCTCTCCTCGGGGAGATACCTGTACCATCTCTGGACCTCCTGTAAGGCTGGCAGAACGTTCTCCTTGGTCCTCTCAAAATCGGAAAGAAGATCGATAATGTCACGGTCCAAACCCTCTATCTCGCAGGTTTCGGTAGGAGACATGATACTCGGGTACTGCGAATGGGGCGAACCGATTAAACCTTATTGGTTTCGACCATCGCCGAGGGAGCGAGGCCTTCCGGAAGGCGTGCAAAGGGTGCCGAGATCGTCGGGTCAGGATGCAGTAATCGAAGTTCGTCTCCCGTCGAAGGTCCAGAAGGGGAAAATAGTTATCCTCCTTCCACCAAGCCGAGAGGGATGAGGGAGATCAAGGAGTACGGGTACACCAGGGTGACCAGGGAGGGATCCCGAAGATCCACCGAGCCGGTGGCGGTGGAGGAGAGCTTCCGGATACTGATGGACGGCGAGCCCGTGTCCACCGTCATGGCCTCCCCCACCTCCCTGGAGGGGCTGGGTGCCGGCCACCTCCTCTCCGAGGGGAGGCTGGGCGATCGTCGTATCGAGCGGGTGGTCGTGCAGGGGCACGGGATCGATGTCAGGACGGGGTCCAACGGGCAAAGGTGGGGAACTGGAGAGCTTGTCCTGACGCCGGAGCTGATCTTCAACCTCCTGCCTCACCTGGAGAACGAGGTGTACCGCAGGACCAGCGGCACCCACTCGGCCTCGGTCCTGGATCCAGAGGGAAGGCTGGTTGCCGGGGCGGCGGACGTGAGGAGGCACAGCGCCTGCGACAAGGCGATCGGCGGTGCACTGCTGGCAGGTCAGGATCTCGGCCGCTCCATCATGCTGGCCTCCGGACGGCAGTCCGGGGACCTGGTGGGGAAGGCGGCCAGGGCGGGGATACCGGTGACCGTCTCCAAGGCGGCCCCGATCTCCTCGGGGATCGAGGCCGCCAGGTCCGCCGGGATGACCCTGATCTGCTTCCTGGATGGCGAGAAGTTCAGCGTCTTCCACGGGGGGGAGAGGATCCGCCTGTGATCCCCTCCAGGTCCGAGGGGGCGTTGATGTTGATGAACGAATCGAGTTCCGGGTCCACCCCCCCGATCTCTTGCGTGGGTACGTAGACCACATCGGAGAGCCTTTCGATCGCCCGGGACAGCTTCATCTCCCCGTCCTCCCACGCGCGCTGCACCGCCGCCTCCATCTCCCTGGTGCGGTAGACGGCTGTCAGCGGTTCTATGTGTCCGGCCGGCCATCTGGGCACGGCCGCTGACCGTTCCCTGGCCCTTTCCACCAGCAGTCCGATCACCTCCGTTCTGAGCCTGGGGCTGTCGCAGGGCAGCACCACCACGTACTCGGAGCGTATCAGGGGAAGGGCCCCAAGCAGTCCCGCCATAGGTCCCTTCACCGCTTCCCGGTCCCTGACCACCCTGGCCCGGGGAAAGAGGTCGGCCAGCTCTCCCTCTCCGGTCTTGCAGGAGATGAACACCTCGGGGGCGCCGTTCAGGGGGCGGACGACATGCTCGATGAGGTTCCTCCCCTCGAACTGGAGGAATGCCTTGGGCTCCCCGAAGCGGCGGGAGTGCCCGCCGGCCAGTATAAGGAAGCCCGTTTCCCGCCAGGGTCCATCGGCCGTCCGGATCGTGCTCACCCGGGACCGCCATCGCCCTTTTCCTAATTAGTAACTATCCACCTACCACCCAGGATATCGGTGACTTCCCATCGGCCCCATACTCTCTCTGACGGAGCCCTCTCCTCGACCATCTTGAGGGCTCGTTGATCGCTGAGTCCACTCCATCGATATCTCGCGAGGTAAACACTCAACGGCCTTGCCAGATATGGCAGACAGTTCCCGGCGATCGATCATTTGGGCGATCCCACGAAGGACACCCTATCGGGGGAGAAGTCGATCGGCATCTCCTGCCTCTGCCAGGTATCTCCCCCGTCGGAGCTGTGCAGGATCTCCCCCTGGGGGTCCTGGCCCATGATGCTGTCTCCCACCACCCACAGGTGGTCCATATCCAGGGCGGCCACCGTCATCAGGTAGAAACCGGTCCCCACCTCCGGAGGTATTTCGATCACCGTCCAGTTCTGCCCTCCATCGGTGGTCTTCAGCATCTCGTCGTAGTCCCGTGCCGCCCAGACGTTCTGGGCGTCGAGGGCGCATACCCCGTTCACGTGGGAGAGCCCGGAGGATCTCATCACCATCCAGTTCTCCCCGCCGTCCTCTGTCTTGATCACAGTCTCGTCGGTCCCCACGGCCCAGACCACGTCCCGGTCGACCGCGGAGATGTCGATCAGCCCCCTGGCGTTCACCGTGTCCTTGCTGCCCTGGCGTGTCCAGCTCTCTCCCCCGTCCCCGGTGTGGAATATGGTGGCGTATCCGTCCACGGTGTCACCAATGATCCAGGCGTGGTCCTCGTCCACAACTGTTATATCGTACAGGATGACCTCGGTCAGCCTCCCCGGCATGGACTGGATCTCCCAGTCCTCTCCCCCGTCATCGGTGAACAGGATGGTCCCGTTGTCCCCCACCGCCCAGGCGGTGCTGGTGTCCAGGACGCCGATGCCGTAGAGGTTAACCTTGGGGGTCGCCACGGCGCTCCCCTGCCTGGTCCAGCTCTCCCCACCGTCGTCCGTCCTGAGTATGGTGCCGTAGCCATCGCTCTCCCCACCAACGGCCCAGGCGGTGTCCCCGTCAACCGCCCGCACATCGTTCAGTGGGACATCGGGGATCGTTTCCTGGTCCCCCTGCCGTACCCAGGTGGACCCGTTGGTGGTGTGGAGTATGGTGCCGTAACCATCCTCCACCTCTCCAACGATCCAGCCGATCCTCTCCTCCTCTTCCTCCAGACCGTCGAGCATCGTCATCCCGGAGACCAGGACGACGGCCGCTATGAACACCGCTATGATCGGACCCTTCAGTGTAATCACCCCATCGCTCGTTCCATCGAGCGGGATGTGAACGGATAATCGGGGTGTGGATAAGAACATTTCGTCATCCAAGTGCGTCTCCGATAATGGAGGGAAGCATTCCGGAAACAGTTATATATGCTCAGGGAGAAGGTCGGTGAGAGCATGGAAGAGAACGGAGTTCGCGGTTTCCGGGAGGCCGACAGGCTGGAGGTGACCGTCCTGATGGACAACTACGTGAACAACCTCCTGCTGGAGAGCGGGGAGTTCGTGAGGCGACCGAACACCGTATCGCCCGAGACTCCCCTGATCGCACAGCACGCCTTCTCCTGCCTGCTGGAGGTGTATCGGGGCGGGGAGAGGCACGCCGTCCTCTTCGACACCGGTGTGGATCCCAACTGTCTCTTCCACAACGCCTCCATACTGGGGAAGGACCTGCAAGAGGTGGAGGCGGTGGTGCTCAGCCACGGATCCTACGACCACTACGGCGGCCTTCTGGGATTCTACGAGAGGGCGCCGGACGGCATTCCTCTGGTGGTCCATCCCGATGCCTTCTCCGAGCGCCGGGACCACCTCCCCGGGAGCGGCCCCTCCCCGCCCAGGATGCTGAACAGGGGAGACCTGGAGCGGTTGGATGTTCCACTACACGAGCGAAGGGGCCCCTCCCTCACCGGTTCCGGCCTGGTGATGGTGTCGGGGGAGGTGGAGAGGTCCACCGATTTCGAGAAAGGGTACTCATGGGGTGAGAGAAGGGTGAACGGAAGATGGGAGTTCGATCCCATTGACGATGACCAGGCCGTGGCGGTCGGGGTCAAGGGCAAGGGATTGGTGGTGGTTGGAGGCTGCTCCCACTCCGGCGTGATCAGCACGGTGAGGCATTTCCAGCGGGTGTCCGGCGTGCGGCGTACCCTCGCCGTGATGGGGGGATTCCATCTTACCGGTCCGGAGTACGATCCGGTGGTTCCGCTGGTCATCGAGGCGATGAGGGACATCTCCCCCGAGGTGGTGGTACCCATGCACTGCACCGGATGGCGGGCCATCAACCGCTTCGAGAGGGAGATGCCGGACCGCTTCCTCCTGAGCAGCGTGGGCTCCACCTACGTCTTCGAATGAACCCTCGCCCCCGAATTCTCTGCCCTACCGGTACCGGTCGAACGGTCCCGCGTCTCTGCCGGCGTGAGCGCCCCTGGGCCGGATGATCGACGAGCCTCCAGAGAGAACGCCGTTGCATGGACGGCATACAATCCGCTTACCGGCAAGTATTATAAATCCGGTGCGATATTCAGCCCCCACCGTGACCTCTCGTCCCGACGGTGAGAGGTCCGATTTCGCTTTCATCCGTTGCTATCGAGTGGAAAGATGACCGCGACCGACCGGATAGAGAGACATGAAGAGGGCGGCGTATGATCGACCTGTACTACATCATCGTGTTGGCCATAGGACTGCTGGCATTGGCGTTCACATCGTACCTGACCAGGTACATTCTCGGACATGAAGAGGGCAGCGAGAGGGTGAGGGAGATCGCCGGCTTCATCAGGAACGGCTCCATGGCCTTCCTGCGACGGGAGTTCCGGATACTGGTGGTGGTGACCGTGGTCATGGCGCTCCTCCTCCTGGCCCTGATAGACTGGATGAGCTCCCTCGCCTACGTGCTGGGCACCATCGTATCCGCCCTGGCCGGCCTGCTGGGCATGAACATAGCCACCAGGACCAACTCCAGGACGGCCACGGCGGCGAAGGACAGCTACGCAAGGGCACTCAAGATCTCCTTCTCCGCCGGCGCGGTGATGGGACTCTCCGTCATCGGTCTGGGGATCATCGGTCTGACCGTGGTGGTGATCGTGTTCCCCCACTCCGAGGTGTGGCTGGCCTACGCGTTCGGCTCCTCCCTGGTGGCCCTGTTCCTCAGGGTGGGGGGAGGCATCTTCACCAAGAGCGCCGATGTCTGCGCCGACCTCTCGGGCAAGGTGGAGGAAGGGATCCCAGAGGATGACCCACGCAACCCGGCCGTGATCGCCGATCAGGTGGGCGACAACGTGGGGGACATCGCCGGGATGGGTTCCGACCTGTTCGAGTCCTACGTTTCCTCCATCGCCGCCGCCATGGTCCTGGGCATCGTCATCTATGGTCAGGACGGGATCTTCCTCCCCCTGCTCATAGGGGCGGCGGGCATCATCGCCTCCATCGTGGGAATCGCCTCGGTCAGGCCGAAGGAGATCAAGGACGACTTCGAGGAGCAGACAAGGCACGCCAGATCGGTGATGAATCGGGGGGCGTATATCAGCTTCTTCGTCATCGTGATCCTCAGCTACATCATCATCACCCAGATGATGGGCGACGGCACCGGCATCTTCGCTGCCCTCCTCGCCGGGCTCCTGTGCGGTTTCGTGGTGAGCTGGGCGTGCGAGTACTACACCACCTCGGAGCGCAGGCCGACCCTCGGTATAGCCAAATCCGCCCAGGTGGGCACCGGGATCACGCTGATCGAGGGGATGGCGGTAGGCATGATCAGCACCGCCGTGCCACTTCTGGCCATATCGGTGGCCACCTTCGTGGCCTTCTTCTTCGCCGGCCTGTTCGGCATCGCCATAGCCGCCGTGGGCATGCTTGTCATCCTGGGCATGACCCTGGCCGCCGACTGCTACGGCCCGATCGCGGACAACGCGGCCGGCATAGCGGAGATGGCGGGGCTGGGCAAGGCCACCAGGGAGAGGACGGAGGCCCTCGACTCGGTGGGGAACACCACCGCAGCCATCGGCAAGGGATTCGCCATATCCTCCGCAGCCCTGGCCGCGCTGGCATGGCTCGCCACCTACTTCGAGGTGGCCGAGGTGGAGGTGGCCAACATCATGGACATCAACGTGGTGGTAAGCCTGCTACTGGGAGGCATGCTCGCCTTCCTGTTCTGCGCCCTGTCCTTCAGGGCCGTCAGCTCGGGGGCCTTCACCGTGGTGGAGGAGGTGCGCAGGCAGTGGAGGTGCATCGCCGGCGTGAAGGAGGGAACCTGTCCTCCGGACTACGTTGGATGCGTGGACCTTACCACCAATACGGCCCTCTACCACATGATCGCCCCTGGCGTGCTGGTGGTGACGGCTCCTCTCGCCGTAGGACTGGTCCTTGGTCCGGCGGCGGTCGCCGGCCTGCTGGCCGGCGCCCTGTTCACCGGGACGCTTCTGGCGATCATGATGGCGAATGCCGGCGGTGCCTGGGACAACGCCAAGAAGTACATCGAGGCCGGCCACTTCGGCGGCAAGAACAGCGAGGCCCACAAGGCGGCGGTCATAGGGGACACGGTGGGCGATCCCTTCAAGGACACCGCAGGCCCCTCGCTGAACATCCTCATCAAGATCGTGGGGAAGGTAGGAGTCATCTTCGCCCCCCTCTTCCTCCTGGTGGGCGGTCTTCTCTGAGGCAAGAGGAACAAAACCCTTTCCTTCCCTTTTCATCGCACACTTTCAGGCCATTGGGACCCGGACCATTCCGTTCAAGCTTTGGATAGACCGATGTCGCACGCTCATATCCACCGTGACGCTCGAGTGTTCCCGTGGAGGATTCCCGCCCATATCTACCGTGAGTGAAATGGGGGTACCGGAGGAACCGCCATATCACAAGAGCGGGACCGACTGGAACATCCCGTTCTTGCATCCTATGGAATACAATTGGACCCTAAGAAGACCGTCATCCCCGTACTCCATGGGTGAGAGAGGAGGTACACGGTCTCCTCTCCGATGGTAGAAGCCACCTGAGAGGTGCCTACAATGCTGGGCGTTCCCGTACATAGGCCAAACTCCTCCTCGAACGGTTCTTCGGAGGTGGTCGCATGACCGATCATTGGGAGAACGATCAGGGGCAGGATTGCCAAGCTTATTAGGATCCGCGAGATGGCCTTCCTCGGTTCTCCTATCTCCGCGGCCGAATGATCCTACCCATTCCCTGAACCGGACATATCATTCGCTGAACTTCCTCAGCTCCTCCAGCAGCGCCTCCCGGTACTCGTTCTCCACCTTGGAGGGTACATAGTTGTACAGCTTGACCTTTTTCAGGAGGGCGGAGGCGGCCTCGTCCTCATCCAAGTCCATCGAGTAGACCTCCTCCAGGATCTCGTCAAGCCCGGAGATGCCGACCAGTGTGCCGCCCACCCTGATCTTCCTCACCGAGAACTTGCTAGAGGAGCAGGGACATGGTTCATCTTTCGTATTGGTCCTCCTGTATGCAGCTGATCGTTCCACGGCCCGGGGCCATTGTCGGTGGACCCCGCATCTATTGTACGGGGTCACATTCCGAGGAATCTAGTGATTGAACCTATTTCAACTTTTCTTTGAGAAGATTCTCATGCCTTTGGTATGGATCGAGCTTTGGCATCGTCTCTCCATCGCTGAACATTTCTCCAACGAAGTGCGCTGTCATTATTCGATGATCTTCACAAGCCAGGGAAAACTGGTAGCCAATCTCGCGTAATCTCCCCTTTAAAAACTCATTTTTGCCTTGAAATCCGGGTGACGCCTTACCGATGTCATGCAATGATGCAAGAATCATCCAAATTCGAGACTCCTCTACAGAGAGATCCATATCATCTGCCACTTCCTCCTTGACCGAATGAGTTAGATAATAATCCCAAATGACTTCTGCCATTGATAAAACATCTATCAAATGGTAAATCAAGATGGTATTGAGAGGGGTCATCAATCTTTGCTTTACCCCAAAGATCCAGCAACAATGCAGCTTATCCTCCCTACATCTTTTTGATTAGTGGGAAAAATCTCTATGAGAGCTATTTAGAAATTACTATTTTGCCATCATTGGCTGATGACCATAGGTATTCCATTTGAGTCGAACTTTGGCCCAATTCACCCCCACGGGCGTGGGGGATCTCCGTATAGAGGCGGGTAGTGCCGGGAGACGGCTGAGGGAGCTATGGGTGGAGAACCCGGTGCTCCCGCACGGAAGGGCCGCTATTCGAGGAAATTTGGACTACACTGGATAAGGAGGAGAGTGGGTCCGCCCAGATTTGAACTGGAGTTACCACCACCCCAAGGTGGAAGGATACCAAACTACCCCACGGACCCTTGTGAAAGCGGTTTGAAGGGGTTTAGCCCAGAGGCAGCAGCTCGTCGATCAGGTCGGCGTGGGAGACGATCATGCGGCGGCAGCAGTACCGCCTGATGCCGAGATCGTCCAGGACCTGCTTGGGGTCCTCTCCCAGCTGGACCCTCTTGACGAAGGTCTGGTAGGAGCTCCCTACCACCTTTCCGCAGCTGAAACACCTGACGGGGATTATCATCCAATCACCTGTATGACTTCTGCCTCTTCTTTCTTGCGCCGCGACCCATCGGCTTCTTGGGAAGCTTTCTGCGGGGATCGGAGATCAGCAGGGCGCGGTCGTACTGCTTGAACTTCCTCTCCAGGCCGTCCTCCTTGAAGAACTCCACCAACCCCTTGGCGATGGCCGTCCTGGACGCCTCTGCCTGTCCCATGATACCGCCGCCCTCCACATTGACATGGATGTCCACCTGGGAGGCCTTGTCCTCCACCAGGCTCAGGGGCTCCATGATCTTCAGCCGGGCCAGTTCCGGGGTCATCACCTCCAGGGGGATCTTGTTCACCCTGACGTGTCCGTCCCCCTTCCTGATGACGGCCCTCGCTATTGCCGATTTCCTCTTACCACTGGCAACCACGTTATCCGACATCTGTTCACCTCACGTTGGAGCCCAGGTACTTTGACACCTCTCCCAGGGTGGTGTACCTGCTGGTGGTCAGGCTCATGGCCTTCTCGATCGTCTCCATGCTGGCGTTCTGGTATTCCTTGGGCACGCCGACGAATACCTTCAGTCTCTTATAAGCCTCTTTCCCACTGGGCTTGCGGTAGGGGATCATGCCCCTCACCGTCCTCTTCAGTATGAGGTCGGCCCGGCGGGGGTAGAAGGGGCCCTTCCGGATCTTCCCCCGGTCCTTCTTCTGCTTGTAATCGGAGAAAACCTTGGTCTTCTTCCCGGTGATGAGCGCCTTCTCGGCGTTGACGATGACCACGTTCTCCCCTTTCATGATGCGCTGGGCGACGTCGCTGGAAAGCCTCCCGAGCACGTGAGCCTCTGCGTCGATTACCGTCATCGTTATCACCCGAATATCCTTACACCGCTCCCGTCAGGGCTCTCCTGGACGAGCTGCTGGATGGTGAGGTTCTTCCCACCGGCTTCCTCGATCTTCCTGCTGGCGGATCCAGAGAATCCGTATGCCGCCACGGTGAGACTCTTGCTTAGCTTGCCGGCTCCCAGCACCTTACCGGGGACCACCACGACATCACCCTCATCGGCGTACCTGTCCAGCCTGCTGAGGTTGACCTCCGCCCAGTTCCTCCTGGGCTTCTCCAGGCGCTTAGCAATGTCTCGCCAGACGGCGGCACCGCCCTCCCTGGTCTCCCTCTTCAGCTCGAGAATGAGCTCCAAGAGGTTGGGGTCGGACTTATTCGTCGCCTTCATGATCTGACTCTCCCGACATTGGGGTATGGCTCTAATATGAAGGTATTTTATAAAGCTTTGGGCTCGCTCGTGGGGAAGGGGTCCGGCCCTACGCTGACCCCATCTGGCCAGCATATCTGGGGGAAGGTTAAATGTATATATCACCTCTCTCATAGGGTGTTTTCACCCCGGGTGAATTCATGATCAGATTTGGGCCAGCTGGCATCCCCCTGTCGTGCAAGGGGCGGACCCTCAAGGATGGCATCGAGGACGTGCACAACTTGGGGCTGAACGCCATGGAAGTTCAGATGGTTCGGGTCAACGTCATAGAGAGGTACCCGGATGAGGAGGAGATCGGTCTCTCACCGGTGGAGGTGGAGGGCGATCTGATCATGGAGATGCTCCGGGAGGGATCCGGGGGCGATCAGATCATCACCGATCTGACCGAGGGGATCACCGAGGACGATGTGCTGATCACCCTCGCCTCGGGATTGGTGCAGAACCACCAGGAGCTCCGCCATCTGGGGAAGATGGGGAAGGAGCTGGACGTCCAGCTGTCCATGCACACCCCCTACTACATGGACCTGGCCAGCAACAACGACCTCACCGAGAAGAGCATGGACAACATGCGCTGGGCCGGGGTGATGACCCACCACATGGGCGGACACATCGTCTCCACCCACATGGGACTTTATGGAAAGCAGGAGAAGGAGGTCTCCACCCAGAACATCACCGAGAATATCCGTGCGGTCATGGAGTGGTGGAAGGAGGCGGGGCTGACCCCCTACCTCGGCCTGGAGACCAGCGGCCGCCAGGAGGTCTTCGGGACCCTGGACGAGGTGATGGACATCTGCGATCAGGTGGACGGTGCGGTCCCCGTGGTCAACTTCGCCCACCTGCACGCCCGGGAGAACGGGATCCTCAGGGAGCCGGAGGACTTCGGCGACGTGCTGGACCGGGTCAGGGACCAGGTGGGGGAGCTCTACTACACCCACTTCTCCGGTGTGGAGCACGAGGCCGGGAACGAGAAGCGGGTCACGCCCATCAAGAAGGGCGACCTGCGCTTCGAGCCGCTGGCCGAGTACCTGGTGGAGAACTTCCCCGACCTCACCGTCATCTCCAGCTCCCCCCTGCTCGAGCACGACGCCATGTACATGAAGGTGATCTTCGAGAGGGTGCTGACCAAGAAGGTCTCCAAGCTGCTCAAGGAGGAGAGGAAGGAGAAGGAGTCCGCCAAGAATTCTAGCAAGGGCAAGGGCTCCAACAAGGAGAAGGGATCGGGGAAGGACTAAGTCCCCTCCCGCCAATGTTGGGTGAGGAGATGAAGAACGGACTCGTCTACATAGTGGAGAAGTTGCAGACCATCCTGGAGGAGCTTGATGGCGAGAAGATAGCCGAGATAGTGGATTCCATCCTATCGGCCAACACCGTCTTCATCTACGGCGTGGGCCGCTCCGGGCTGGTGGGAAAGGCGTTCGCCGTCCGCCTGGTACAGATGGGACTCAAGGTGCACTTCGTGGGGGACATGACCACGCCCATCGTCATGGACGGCGACGTGGTCCTGATCGTGTCCAACACCGGCGAGACCATGTCCGCGGTGCAGACCGCCAATATCGTGCGGAGGGTGGGCGCCAAGGTGATGTCTATCACCTCCAACCCCCACTCCAAGCTGGCCCACGCCTCCAACCTGGTGCTGGAGATACCGGTGGAGAAGGACGCCACCACGGGGGAGCTAGCTCCCCTCGGCACCCTCTTCGAGGACTCCGCCTTCCTCTTCTTCGACTCACTGGTCCCGGTCCTCATGGAGCGCCTGGGTCAGAGCGAGGCCTCCCTTCGCCGGAGGCACGCGATCTGGGTGTGATCTCCGCTTCCTGACCATCCTCCCCCCGTAGGGGTCCTGATACTCCTCCCAGAACACTGCCATCCCGATCACCTCCACTCCCTCAGCGGAGAGGCGGAACGCCTCTATCTCCCTGTTGACCGGATCCAGCACCAGCGCGCCATGGTACGGTTGGGGGAACATCGTTCTCTGGGTCTCGATGTCGGTGGAGGACATGAAGCACCCGTGGCCGGGATGGGAGTGGTACCATCCCACTATGAGGTAGTCGAATCCACACTCCTCCAGATCGGAGAACAGGCTCTCGTAGGAGGACCGGTCGAACCTGACCTGGACGGATGAGGCCTCCAGGTCGGTGGTCACCACGTCCCTTACCAGCGCATATCTATCCCCTCCCATCTGGAAGACCTGGCCGAGCAGGAAACCCATCACCTCTTTGTTGGAGGGGGCCGAGCTGAGAGAGTGATTCCTCATCTTCTCCTCCGCCACCTTGGACACGTATAGGGCGATCTCCCCTTCACGGAACCTCTCCATCCCCTCCTCCGTACCCCATCTGTGCGGAGCCGTGCGATGGGGTGGCGGGGGCCTCTTCTCCGGGATGTTAGGCTCCTCCCCACCGAGGACCCTCAATATTCCCTCACCACCTTGGGAGGAGGGGAGCACACCACCGGTGGTGTCCTTCTTCCAGCGTTGAAGTACTCCGCCGCCCGGGTGCAACTCTCCGTGCCGAACGGACTGGTCGGATTGGGGTTCAGCAGCAAGGCCTCGATCCCCTTGATGAAGGATAGGAGCGTGGAGTTGAAGCTCCAGTCGTCCAGGAGTTTGATGCACACGTGCCCCCCGTCCTCGGGCATCATGATGTTGGGGTGGAAGATGGGGGTCTTCCATACGACCAGGGGCTTCTCGAAGGGGTACTCCTTGTCCACGATCATGTGGAAGAGATGATCCCACCGCCTCCTCAGCTCCCCTTCCTCTCGGAACAGGGCGGGGACCTTGACCATGGAGACCCCGATCTCCACCGGGAACTCCGAGAGGTCCTCCGTTCCCACCTCGATGCCGTGCCTGAGCTGCCGGGCGCAGGAGGAGATCTCGTTCCCCATCCTGGTCCTCAGTATGGAGAGGGGAAGGGACATTCTCAACCGCCTTCTGGATCCGGTATCAACTCAAGGCTGTCGCTCTCCGTGATGTTGGCCTCGGAGACGGTCTGCTGGCCCCGAAGCAGCCTCTTTCCGTTCCTGAGCACGTAGGCGCCCGCTTCCTTATTCCAGTATCCCGCGGCCCCCTCTATGATCTCCTCCACGGTGTTCTCTCCCTCGAGCTCCATGTCCACCGTGGCACCGTTCTCCGCGTTCCTTACCTTCACTCTCAAAGACATGCGACCACGGTCCCCGGGACGATTGTGGTCAATATTAACGCTTCCTGTTACAGTCAGGTTACTGATTATCAACATGGATGGGACACCGGGGATCGAAGTCCATTTCCAGGGTCTCGGTGCCGCCCTCCAGGCCGTGGTAGTAGAGCACGTGCCTCAGGCATTTCTCCTTGGCACCGCTGAGTACCTTCAGGCCCTCCCGCACCTGAACGGCGGCGATCACGCTGGTGGTGGTCACCTCCGCCGGGACCCTGGGCTCGTAGAAGGTGTGCTCACCCCCGGTGCAGCTGTACCGTTTCTCCAGTACACGGAAGTGGGATCGATTCAGACCGCACTGGAGACAGGGGGTGTGAGGGGGGATGACCACCTGGACCTTGCCGAACATGCCGTGGGTGCCCCCGTCAATGTACGGCACCCCCGCCTGGTAGGAGTGTCCGTTCGCGTGCAGCCTGGCGGCGATGTTATCCAGGCAGCCCAGGACCAGATCGTATTCCGACCAAACGGATTCGGGGAGGTCCTCCACCCTGGAGATCACTGGCTCCACCTCGGTGGGGGAGAGATCGGAGGAACGTTCCGCCACCACCTCCGCTTTCGGCCTGCCCTCCTCCCACTCCCTGAAGAACACGCAGCGGTTCAGGTTGGAGATCTCGACGTGGTCCATGTCCACCAGCGTGAGGCTCCCCATGCCGGCCAGGGCAAGGTTCTTGACTACCTCGTTGCCCAGGGCACCGGCCCCCACCACCAGGCACCGGGACCCGAGCACCGAGTCCATGTCCATCCAGTCGATCAGGCGGGTCCGGTGGAACCTGTCCTCCATCAGGGACATGCCCCTGAATCCCGAACCGTCCTTATGACGGTGACGGGCAGAGAATCATGTGCGGTACCAGACCGGCTCAGAAAAGGTTAATATAACGGTTAACTTGTAGTGGCGGCGCGGTGCTACCATGGGCAACGAATTCGTGGTCACGCCCTGGGAGGTCTCGGGGGAGATCGATTACGACCTCTTGGTGGAGAAGTTCGGTACCAGGAGGATCGATGAGGCACTCCTCGATCGCCTTAGCGAGTACGGGGAGCTCCATCCCATGCTCCGCAGGCAGATCGTCTACTCCCACCGGGACATGAACTGGATCCTGGACAAGTACGACCAGGGGGAGCCATTCTACCTCTACACCGGGCGTGGCCCATCGGGGCACACCCACCTGGGCCACCTGATGCCCTGGTTCTTCACCAGGTATCTGCAGGATACCTTCGATGTCAACCTCTACTTTCAGCTTACCGACGACGAGAAGTACCTGTTCAACGAGAATCTCTCCCTCGAGGACACCAGGGAGTCGGCCTACGACAACGCCCTGGACTTCATCGCCCTGGGGTTCGACCCGGAGAAGACCCGTATCATCCTTGACACCGAGTACATCAAGAGGCTCTACCCCCTGGCCCTGAAGGTGTC
This sequence comes from Methanomassiliicoccales archaeon, assembly GCA_046540255.1. Lineage (GTDB taxonomy): Archaea > Thermoplasmatota > Thermoplasmata > Methanomassiliicoccales > JAAEEP01 > JBKHFJ01. The sequence goes on from JBKHFJ010000001.1 coordinate 32,881, forward strand.
TAAGAGGGTGACCTTCTCCACCGCCAAGGCCGTCTTCGGATTCACCAACAGCAACAACATCGGGTCGATCTTCTACACCAGCGTGCAGGCCGCCCCGGCCTTCCTGGAGTCTGACCTGAAGGGGAAGCCGGTGCCATGCCTCATACCCTGTGGGATCGACCAGGACGCCCACTTCAGGGTGGCAAGGGACGTGGCCCCCACCCTCGGTTACTACAAGCCCGCCCTGATCCACAACAAGATGTTCCCAGGGCTGATGGGATCCGACAAGATGTCCTCCTCCCAGCCCGACTCAACCATCTTCACCTCCGACACACCCAAGCAGGTGAAGCGCAAGATCGGGAACGCCTTCACCGGGGGCATGGTCTCCGCCGAGGAGCAGAGGGAGAAGGGAGGGAACCCGGACGTCTGCTCCGTGTTCAAGTATCAGTTCTTCGTGTTCGAGGAGGACGATCATAAGGTCACCGAGCTCTACGAGCGGTGCAGGTCCGGGGACATACTCTGCGGGGAGTGCAAGAAGATACTGTCGGACCGCATCAACTCCTTTTTGGAGGAGCACCGTAGGAAGAGGGAGAAGGCCATGGAAGTGGTGGACGACCTGTTCATGAGGGAGTAGGATGGAGATCCACCCGATCGGGTACGTGCGGAACACGGCGACGGAGGACGCCGACTTCGACCAGCTGGTCTCGGAGATCGAGATTCTCCCCGAGTTCGAGGAGGGCCTGCACCGTATCGAGGAGGTCTACGAACTGGATGTCATCTTCCGCTTCCATCTGAAGGACGAGGTCAAGTGGAGGGTGCATCCCAGGCACGATCCCTCCCTCCCGGAGGTGGGCGTCTTCGCATCCAGGAGCCCCAAGAGGCCCAACTTCCTGGGCCTGACCCGGGTCAAGCTGCTGGAGAGGAGGGGCAACACCCTGGCGGTCAAGGGGCTGGACGCCTTCGACGGCACCCCGGTGGTGGACATCAAGCCAGCTGTCCGCTGGGACACCGTCTACGAAAAATGACATATATTCAGTATCATTTCCTGGGAGCATGAAAGCCTCGGAGGTGCTCGAGGGGCTCAGCTCCCTGGAGAAGAGACTCCTCCTTACCCTGGAGGATCTGAGCGGGAAGGGGACCGTGGACGAGATCTTCGAGGCATCCGATTTTGGGCAGACGGTGGAGGTGATGAACGCCGCCTCCTGGTTGCAGTCCAAGGGGTTGGTGGACCTGCGGGAGAGCGCCAGGAAGAGGTACTCGATCAAGAGGCCCTCCCTGGCCGAGGAGCCCCTGCCCGAGCGCACCGCCCTCCAGAAACTGGAAGAGATGGGCGGGTCCGCTCCCCTGGAGGACCTCCAGGCGGCCATGGACAAGAGAATGGCCTCCATCGCCATCGGTTGGCTCAAGAGGAAGGGCCTGGCAGATATCCATAAGGGGGATGATGGGAAGGTGATCTACCTCACCTCTGCAGGGGAGAGGGCCCTGGAGAAGACCATGGACGACGAGGCCCTCCTCCAGCGGCTGGCCCAAAACGACCTCTACGAGGATCAGGTGGATCTAGAGGTCATGCAGAAGCTCCTGTCCAGGCAGGACTTCGTGGACGAGAAGCTGGCGGTCACCCGGACCATCGAGCTCACCGACCTTGGTAAGGATATCCTACAGATGGGCGTGGAGCTCACCGAGGAGGTGGCCCAGCTGACCCCGGATCTGATCCAGAGCGGCCGGTGGAGGGAGGTCTCCTTCAGGAAGTACGACATCCGGACCTTCGCCCCCTCCAGGTTCCCCGGTAAGAAGCACCCGCTTAGCAGGATAGCCGACGAGGTGCGGCGCATCTTCATCCAGATGGGCTTCACCGAGATCGATGAGGAGTACGTCCAGCCGGCCTTCTGGAACATGGACACCCTGTTCATCCCCCAGGACCACCCGGCCAGGGAGCTGCAGGACACCTTCTACCTCACCCGGCCGTCCGAGCTGGATTTGGAGGAGCAGGAGATCGTGGACATCATCAAGAGCGTGCACGAGGACGGTTGGGAGACCGGCTCCACCGGATGGGGCTACGAGTGGGACGTCGAGATGGCCAAGAAGGCCCTGCTCAGGACGCACACCACGGTGAACACCATAAAGCACCTGTGGAGGAACCCGGAGCCCCCCGTCAAGGTCTTCTCCCTGTCCAGGGTGTTCAGGAACGAGGCCATCGACTCCACCCATCTCCCGGAGTTCCTGCAGATCGAGGGGATCATCATGGAGGAGGACGCCAACCTGGACATACTGGTGGCGGTGCTCAAGGACTTCTACCGGATGATGGGCTTCGAGGACGTCAGGGTCAGACCTGGCTACTTCCCCTATACCGAGCCGTCCCTGGAGGTGGAGGTCTACTTCAACGGGGCCTGGATGGAGCTGGGAGGATCCGGGATCTTCCGGCCCGAGGTGACCCGTCCCTTCGGTGTGGAGCACCCGGTCCTGGCCTGGGGCCTGGGATTCGAGAGGCTGGCCATGCTCAGGTGGAACCTCAAGGACATAAGGGAACTCTACATCAGCGATCTTGATATGCTGAGGGAGAGCCCCCTCTTCTAGTCCTGGGTATCTTGCCCAGCAGCTCCTGCGCCTTCTCCTTCATCCCCTGCATCCTGTACGCCTCCGCCAGGGACCGGTACCAGGGGGGCCGATTCTCCTCTCGGACCATCCTCAGGCCCTTGGAGAGGATCTTGATCGCCTCCGAGGGGTCGCCCTCCTGCATGCACGCCCTACCGAGCAGGTGGTAGATCCTCCCCACGTGCTCTCCCCCGTTCTCGCTCAGTCCTCCGTCCAGAATGCGGTGGAGGTTCTCCTTCGCCTCCTCTGGGTGACCCAGCACCATCAGGGCGGAGGCGATCTCACACTCCAGCGGTAGGTTCGTCCGGCCGGCGATCATGTCCCTGGCCGTCTCCAGTGTCCTCAGGGCCTCCTCCGGACGCCCCTCCGCCAGCAGTATCCTCCCCTTGAGCATTTGGGAATCCAGGCGGACCTCCAGGTCCTCCGCATCCTCCAGTTCGTCCACTGACCCCCTGGCCTCGTCGAATCTCTCCAGGGCCAGGGCGGCCTCCGCCCTCAGTCTCAGTATCCTCACCCGGTGGCGGGGAGAGACCGGCACCCTTTGAAACATGTCGAACAGGTCCGCGTCCATCCAATCCATGAGCTCCCGGCCGCGGGAGGAGACCAGCATCTCCGCCTCTTTACCCCGGGAAGACTCGAGCAGATGGTGAAGCCTCTCCCGGTAGTCCCCCTGATCGAGCCAGTAATCGGCTGCGAGGCTGTGGCAGCGACGGTACTCCTCCTCTTCCAGCATCGGGGGCACGGATCCCTTCAGCTCCTCGGGCATGTCCACCATGCCCTCCTCCTCGGGCAGCAGGGCCACGCTGGTCTGGGGAAGTATGTCCCGATGGAACGGCCTCCTGAACACGCAGGCCTGGGCCAGCACCGATCGTAGCTCGGGCTCCAGGGAGGGATACAGGTCCTCCCCGCTACACCTGGATATGTCCAGGAGGGGGGTGATGTCTATGCCCTCGGACTCGGCGAACTCCCTGATGTCCTGGGCCCTCTCCTCCCCCTTGGGGGTGAGGAAGTACACCTTCCTCTTGCTCTTGCCCCTCTTCACATGGGCCAGCCTCTCCCGCACCTCCCCGCCGTCCTTCAGCTTCTTGACCTCAATGGCGGCGTGGGCCCTGGAGATGCGAAGGGCCGACGCTATCCCGTCCTGGCTGACGTCCTTGGGCACATCGTAATCCTCTTGGAACCTGGAGAAGCGGGAGAGGTGGAGCACGATCCTCTCCCCCACCGTAAGAGGGCTTGACATGCTTGCCGATTCTCCTTCGTCAGTATTAGTATCTATTCCGCAGAATTATATTGACTGTAACTCAGTCCCGATCATTCGCTTCCGATCCATGCGGTGCGGAGATCCTCAAGTCTGGCATCGCATGCGATGCCGCCGACACGGGCAACTGTATTGAGGGATGAGTCGATTCATGGGAGGAGAGCATGAGACTGATGATATGCAGCACGGAGGACGTGGCCAGCGTTAACATCAGGGACCGCCTGCTGGAGCGTGGCGAATGGGAGGAGGCAGGCACCTTCGAGGGCAGCCATGCCTGGAAGAGGGGGGAGGACCTCCTGGTGACGATCCAGGAGACCCACATCTTCTCCGATCATGTGGACAGGCGTGTGAGGGATTCCCTGGGAGCGGATCCTGATACCGTGATATTCCTCTCCAGGCACAAGGCCGCCTCCGGCATTCACACCCTTACCGTCCACCCGATAGGCAACCACACCTCCGCCGACTTCGGGGGGAAGGAGGCCACGCTGGTGCCCGCCGCCCCTCGGCAGATGACCGGTCTGCTGCGCACCCTGTACCGGAAGGCAGAGGGTCTGGAATTCAAGGTCTCCTTCGAGGTGACCCACCACGGCCCATACCTGGAGACCCCCTCCATCTTCATAGAGATCGGCAGCAGTGAGGAGACCTGGGGGCACCGGGGGGCGGCGGAGGCAATAGCGGCCACCCTGCTTGATCAGGAGGTGCCGGACCACCCGGTGTCCATCGGCCTGGGCGGGGGACACTACGCCCCGCGATTCTCGGACATGGCCCTGGGGAAGAGGGTCTGCTTCGGACACATGATCCCCACCTACGCCCTGAAGGCCGGGGGGAGGGAGCGCATTCCTGGAATGGTATCCCGGGCCTGCGAGGCATCCGGAGGGGCCGGGATGGCCTACCTGCACAAGAAGTCTCTGAAGAGGGCCCAGACCACCGAGCTGAGGCACCTTCTGGAGGATATGGGCATCCAGGTGGTGGACTCCAAGGGGCTGGAGGACCTCTGATCACCTCAGCTGGTTGCCGCACAGGGGGCACAGCCGCCAGGAGGAGTTGACCGGGGAATTGCACTTGGGACACCTGGAGTCCCGCTCGTCCTGGTAGTCCTCCCGCTTCCCGGTGCTCCCTCTCCATGTCCTGAAGGAGACCTGTTCCCCCCTGAACTGGGTTGAGCGGGGGTGCTGTATGGTCTGCAGCATCAGCATCAGTCCCCCCGCCATGATGAGCACGCATCCGAACACCAACAGGTAGGCGGCGGGGCCGCACACCGCTCCGGAGGAGAGGTCACCCAGGTCGCTGCCCAGCCTCACCATAAGTATGGCCGCCACCGCTGTGGTGAGGAAAGCCGACCCCACCGTGGCCATGGGGAGCACATCCCTCCTGATCCTCCTCTCGGTCAGAAGGGTGGTCATGGACAGGGTGATCACCGTCACACCTCCGATCACGGTCATCGGTATGACGAGGTACGCGGGGGAGTAGCCCAGCAGTTCGTCTATGCCCCAGAGCCGGTCGGGATCCCACACCTCTCCGGAGCCAACTTCCACCACCCAGCTGAGGGCGGAGGAGGAGAGGATGAGGGCACCACCGATCACGCAGAAGGCCACCGATACCAGAAGGGTGAGGTGTGGAGTGGGCGGTGGGAGTCCCTTCCCATCAGGCCTTTTGAATCTCCGGATCCCCGAACCATCCATTCTTCACACCCCGGCAGTTCAATCCATGCGCTGACCGCATATAGCTTTACCGTTCCCGTTGCACTCAGGAGATGACGGTCCCCTTCACCTGTTGCCCCTTCACCGCCCTTTCCATCTCCTCCAGGTCGCGGCCGGAGACGATGTAGACCGGGATGCCGGCCCGCCGGGCCGTCTCCGCCCCCTTCCGCTCGAAGACGGCGGTCTGGCCGGCCCCGTATTCCCGACTTCCCAGGACCTCCAGGAACTGGTCGAAGGTGAGCCGTTCGAAGCGCCGGGCGTCACCCACCTCCCTCGGATCGTCCGAGTAGACGGCGTCCACCGAGGTGGCGTTGACTATCCTGTCGGCGCCGGACAGCTCCGCCACACTGGCCGCCACCGCATCGGTGGTTTGACCCGGGACCGTGCCTCCCATGACCACTATCCTGTTCCTCTCCAGCAGGCGAACGGCCTCCTCCTCGGTCGTCGGGAGATTCTCCTGGGAACGATCGCCAAGCGCCAGGCGCAGCAGGTCGGCGTTGATCCTGGTCACCTTTATACCCAGCGAATCCAGCTCCTCCTCGGAGCCCCCCAGCTCCCTGCCGTTCTCGATGTAGTACCTGGCTATCCTTCCCCCGCCGCAGACCACCACCATACTGCAATCCGCCGAGAGCCTGCGGAGCAGGGAGGCGATCCCCCTGAGGAAATCCAGGTCGTCGTCGTCGGGTATGAGGACGGAGCCGCCGAGCGAGAGTACCACCGTTTCCATGTGAACACCTGACCGGGTCGAAGCCCACACCCCCATCCACGATATGGTACAAATATCCGATGGAAAGGGGGCCAGGATCGGATCCTGAGGAACAAGCGGAGGAGGGGTCCAGAGGATAGGAAACTTTTATAACGGTCATCACTTTTGCGTAGAGAACCAGCGGGTTGTAGGGAAAATGGAAGGTACCGAGGAGCTCGAGGAGAAACGGAGATACGATTTCAAGAGGGCCTTGGAGGAGATCAAGGACCTAAAGGGCCGGGGGACCGAACTGATATCGGTCTACGTCCCCCCGGACAGACAGATATCCGACGTCACCCAGTACCTCCGCAACGAGTACTCGGAATCGACGAACATCAAGTCCAAGAGCACCAGGAAGAACGTCACCTCGGCCATCGAGTCCATCCTATCCAGGCTGAAATCCTTCAAGAAACCCCCGGAGAACGGGGTAGTATTCTTCGTGGGGGAGGTTCCCGTCGGGGGGGACCAGACCAAGATGGTACAGTACGTGCTGGAGCCCCCGGAGCCGATCACCACCTTCATCTACCGATGCGACTCCGAGTTCTTCGTCGAGCCGCTGTGGGAGATGCTGGCGGACAAGAAGTCCTACGGGCTGATAGTCATCGACCGCAGCGAGGCCACCATAGGCGTACTCCGGGGGAAGCGCGTGTACACCCTGAAGAACATACCCTCTCTGGTCCCCAGCAAGCACGGGAAGGGAGGCCAGTCGGCCCAGCGTTTCGAGAGGCTGATCGAGATCGCCGCCCACGAGTTCTTCGTCAAGGTGGCCGACCTGGCCAACGACTCCTTCCTGGAGGAGGAGGACCTGCAGGGCGTCCTCATAGGCGGTCCAGGGCCCACCAAGGAACAGTTCATGGACGAGGGGCTCCTCCATCACGAGCTGCAGAAGAAGATCATCGACACCTTCGACACCAGCTACACCGACGAGTACGGGCTGAAGGAGCTGATGGAGAAGGCCAAGGACACCCTCCAGGACCTGGACCTGATGAAGGAGAAGCGGCTGATGCAGCGCCTCTTCCAGGAGATCCGGAGGACGGACGGGGGGCTCTCGGCGTACGGGGAGGAGGAGGTGCGCCATGCCCTGACCATCGGGGCGGTGGACACCCTGCTGCTCTCCGAGGGCCTCAAGAAGGACCGGGCCGACCTCAGCTGTCCAAACTGCGACTGGAGGGGAAGGATCACCCTGGACAGGGCCAGGAACAAGGGCAAATGCAGGGATTGCGGAACCGAGGCGGAGGTGGACGATGAGGACCGCACCGACCTGATCGACGAGTTCTTCGAGGAGGCCTCCAAGGTGGGCACCAGGGTGGAGCTCATCTCCGAGGACACCGAGGAGGGGGAGATGCTGATGAAGGCGTTCGGCGGGATCGCCGCCATACTGCGATTCAACCTGGGGCAGTGACATGGATCCTAGAGAGAGGTTCAGAGGTGAGGTGGACAGGCTGGTCTCCTCCCTACTGGATGAGATGGGTGTGGAGGCCAGGTTCGACATCGAGACCCCGGACGCGGAGATCGCCGACTTCGCGGTCCCCTGCTTCCCCCTGGCCAAGGTGCTGAAGCGCCCCCCCAAGGAGATCGCCGAGGACATGAGCCAGAGGGTGAGGGAGATGGAGCTGCTCTCCCGAGTCTGGGGGGAGAGCGGCTACCTCAACTTCCGCATGGACGAGGACCAGCTGGTCCGCTGCACCCTGGACGAGATCCTGAGATCCAAGGGGTCGTACGGGCAGGGTGAGGACAGGGGACGCACCATCTTGCTGGAGCACACCTCGGTGAACCCGACCGGTCCGATACACGTGGGGAGGGCCCGCAATCCCCTGATAGGCGATACCCTGGCCCGCAGCCTCCGCCGGACCGGGTACGAGGTGATCACCGAGTACTACGTGAACGATGTGGGCAAGCAGGTGGTGCTCCTCACCTGGGGGCTGGAGAACATCGACCCCTCCACCCTGGAGGGGGTGGACCATGGGAAGGAGGATCACAGGCTGGTGGCCTTCTACCGCAGGGCGAACGAGATGATGGAGTCCGATCCCGCCGTGGGGGAGGAGATCTCCGACATGCTCCGCCGCTTCGAGGAGGGTGACGAGGAGGTCATCCACCGCGTCAGGCACACCGCCCGGAAGGTGCTGGACGGGATCATGCAGAGCCTGGAGGAGGTGAGGGTGGACCTGGACTCCTTCGTCTGGGAGTCCCAGTTCATCCTGGACGGATCGGCCAGGAGGGTGGTGGACCGTCTCAGGGAGAGCGACTTCTGCCATCAGGAGGAGGGGGCCTACTACCTGGACCTGGAGGAGTTCGGCGTCCACGGGAGGGACACGAAGTTCTTCTTCACCCGGCGGGACGGCACCACCCTGTACACCACAAGGGACATGGCCTACCACCTGGACAAGTTCTCCCGGGCCGATCACCTGATCAACGTGCTGGGGGAGGACCAGAAGCTGGGCATGCAGCATCTGGCCAGCGCCCTGTCCATTCTCGGGGGGGAGAGGGCCCCCGAGAACGTGTTCTACTCCTTCGTCTCCCTCCCGGAGGGCAGGATGTCCACCCGCAGGGGGAGGACGGTCAACCTGGACGACCTGATCGACGAGGCGGAGGAGAGGGCCCTGGAGGAGGTCAGGAAGCGCCGGGAGGACCTGAGCGAGGAGAGGATGAGGGAGATCGCCCGGTCCATCGGAAGGGGGGCGATACGCTACAACATCGTGCGGGTGCAGCCGGAGAAGCCCATGGTGTTCCAGTGGAGGGACGCCCTGAACTTCGAGGGCAGCAGCGCCCCCTTCCTCCAGTACGCCCATGCCCGGGCGTGCAGCATCCTGAGGAAGGGAGGGGAGTACGAGCCAGTGGTGGACCCCTCCCTCCTGACCGAGGGGTACGAGAGGGCCCTGGTGCGCATCCTGGCCCGCTTCCCGGAGGTGGTCAGGGAGAGCGCGGAGAAGCGGAGGATCCATCTCCTTCCGTCGTACGGTCACGAGCTGGCCTCCGCCTTCAACCAGTTCTACGCCTACGTCCCGGTGCTCAAATCGGGCGAGAGGAGGGAGGCCCGCCTCACCCTGGTGGAGGCCTCCATGTGGACGCTGAGATGCGTCCTGGATACGATAGGTATAGTCGCCCCGGAGGAGATGTGAGATGGAGATCAGAGAGGTGACCAAGGAGGATAGGGAGACCATCAGGGAGCTGGAGCTGCTGTGCTTCAAGGAATACCTGGAGAAGTCGGAAGCCTCCAGGTGGGAGGAGATCTCCCAGGACCTGATCGACCAGCTGGGCGTATCCAGCGAGAACACCTTCGACCATTACCTGGAACAGGGGATGAGCTACGTCGCCCTGGAGGAGGGGAGGATGGTGGGATTCCTCTTCGCCAAGATCATCCATCATGTGTACGACGTGCCCACCGCGGTGTGGCTGGAGAACATGGGGGTGCACCCGGAGCACCGCCGGAGAGGGGTGGGCTACCGGCTTCTGGAACATCTGATCAAGGAGGGGAGTGGGAGGGAGGCGGATGTCCTTCTATCCTCCATCATGACGGACAACCTCGAATCGATAATGCTGCATAGGAAACTGGGATTCCTGATGGACGACCGGAAGATGGCCTTCCTAGGCCTGGATCAGGTGGAGCCCTAGCGGCTCAGGGTGTACTTCTCGCTGCCGTACTTGCCCTCCACCAGTTCGTCGATGCAGCTCTTCTCGTAACGGGTCAGCACGCCCCTCCTGATGGTGGCCGAGAAGACCTCGGAGAACCCCTCGATCAGGGCCCCTTTCATCTCTTCCATCTCCACCTTCCTGCCCAGCTCGTGGGACAGGGAGGTCATGTCGTCCTTCCCCTTCTGCTTCTCCCCCGGCTTCAGCACCTCGAACATCAGGTCGAGATCGGCGTCCATGATCACGGTCCCGTGCTGGATCACCACGTTCCTCTCCTTCTTTTGGGCCGAACCGGAGACCTTCCTGCCGTTGATGAGGATGTCGTTGACCGGCTTGAACTCGGCCTCCAGCCCCAGGGTCGCGATGCCCCTGATCACCGCCGAGCACACCCTCTCGTAGATCTCGTTCGTCCCCTCGGGAAGGAACTCCTTGGACAGTATGACCGAGTAGATCAGCTGGTCCTGGTCGGTGTAGATGGCGCTGCCGCCGCTGAACCTCCTCACCAGCTGGATGCCCCTGCTCTCCACCACCTGGGTGTTGACCGACTCCTCCACACCCTGGAAGTACCCCAGGGAGACGGTGGGCCGATCCCTCCGGTAGAAGTGCAGGGTGTTGGGGGTCAGGTTCTTCTGCCTGGCCCTGACCATGGCCTCGTCCGAGGCCGAGGTGTAGGGCGGGGAGGCGAGGTCGGTGTCTATCAGCCGCCAGAACATGCATGTATTGAGTGGAAGGAGGGATAAAAGGATTGTGGAAGGGGTTTTGGGAAGTGGTTTACTTCCTCTTCCGGCCGCCCTTGGCGGGGGCCTTGCTGGCACCCCATGGAAGTCTCTTCCTCATGTAGAGGAGGACGATTACCACCACGATCACGGCGAAGATGCCACCGTAGAGGGCGGCGGCCTTCCAGGCGGCCTCGTTGACCTCTACGTTCACGGTGTCATCGTTGTCGTCCGTGTTGATCTCCCTGTCGGCATGGGCCTCCGCCATCACGGTGTAGTTGCCCTTGGAACCGGGGCTCCAGCTGAAGGTGATGATCCCGGACTCATCGGGCTGGAGTTGGTTGGCGGGCGCCCCGTCGACGGTCAGCTCGGTCGAGGTGCCTATGAGCTCCTCGTCACCGGATGCCGTCATCTTGTAGAAGTCGGCCGAGATACCACTGGCGTTGGCGTTCCCCACGTTGGTCACGTTCACCATGATCTTCCCGCTGCTCCCCTCGGTGAATGTGGTGGGGTCCAGCTCGATGCTGGAGATCCTCAGGTCGGGCCTGGGGGAGGAGGTGACTTCGATCTGCATGGTCTTGTTGGCCGTGTTGCCGGAGGTGTCCGTCACGGTCAGGGTGGCGGTGAAGGTCTCGATGGACGAGTAGTTGTGACTGACGTTCAGGCCGGTGGCGTTCTCCCCGTCACCGAACTCCCAGAAGAAGTCCAGCTCGTCCAGGGTGTCGTTGTTGTCGGTGGTATCGGTGCCGTTGAAGTAGAGCGTCTCGTTCTCGATCGGCGACTCGTCGTTGATGTTCACGAAGTCGGAGTTCAGCACGAAGAAGTCCACTTCCGGCGGCTCGGTGTCCTTGACATCGATGGTGGCGGTCTGGTTCTGGTAGTGGCCGACAGAATCGGTCACGTTCAGGGTGACATCGTAGGTGCCGGCGTCCTCGTAGGTGTGGGTGACGTTCTCCCCCTTCTCCACGGTGGTGGTGTTTCCGTCACCGAAGTCCCAGTGCCAGTTCACTATGATACCGGCCGGGGGCTCCTCGTCGGCTATGTGGTCGAAGGCACTCTCGCCGTTGAACACCAGGGCCTCGTTCTGGTCGACCTCGATGCTGCCGCCGGAGGGCACCACCTCATCGTCCACCTTGATCGCCGGCGTGGGGTCCACCCCATCCACCTTAACGGTGAAGCTGACCTGGTCCTCCAGGCCGGCCACGTCGATCACGGTCATGTTCACCTGCATGCCATCGGACACCTCGTCGTACACATGGGAGGTTTGGACGGTGGAAACGTTCGATTCCTCCCCATCACCGAACTGCCACTGATAGGTCAGCGGGTTGCCGTTGGGATCGTCGGATCCGGAGGCGGTGAAGTTGATCTCCTCCCCCTGCCTCACTATGTAGTAGTCCAGTTCATCACCGTCCATGACCGGGTAGGAGTACTCCCCGCTCTCTATCTCGGCCGAGGCCGAGGGGGCCTCGGACTCTTCGAAGGTCATCTCCACCTCACCGGTGGAGGGGGCGGCGTCATGCTCCGGCTCCACGCTCACCGTGGTGTATCCGGTGACGGAGACGTCCGTGTCGGTATCGTTCTCGGTCAGCTCGTAGCCGCCCGGCAGGACCAGTTCGTAAGTACGGTCCACCGGTGTGTCGCTACCGGATCCCACCGGGACCTCCATGTTGCCCTCGTACTGCGGGGCCCCCATGTCGATACTCCCTATGGACTCATAGGCCACCTCGTAGGTCAGGCCGAATCCCTCGGTGGAGTTCACCGGACCATCAAGGCCACTGATGTTGTAGGACACAAAACCATCGGAGACGAAGGCGGTGTCGTTGATCTCGAGCATGTCACGGGTAGTCACGTACTGGTGGCCGAACTCCTCGGTCTGGTTGATGAACTCCTCCACCTCGGTGGCGTTCACTTCGCCATCGCCGTTGCCAACCGAGAAGTCGATCTGCATCCTGATGCTGGGCAGGAAGGAGTAGTCCATGACAGGGATGGTCTGGTCATGGTCTCTATGGGCGGAGAAGTTCATGTTGAACTCGTTCCAGTCATCATTGTCGAAGTTGGACTGGTATTGCTCGGTCTGCACCGATTCCGGACTGAGGACCACATCCAGGTCCTCGTTATCTGTTACATTCAGTGAGGTAACGTTGGAGGAAGCTCCGGTCGCGTCGACCACGAGGAAGAACTCGCCCTCGTAGGCATCGAACTTGAATGAGTTGCTGCCAACCTTCCTGGGCTCGATGATCCTCTTCTCCATATGTAAGGTATCGTCGGTGGAGACCATGTAGGCGTTCAGACCGGACTCGACCGGGGATTCGTCATCCATGTAGACGAAGCCCTTGACCCTCTTGGAATCGTTCATCCCCACGGTGAGTGACTCGTTCTCGTCCATCTGGAATGATCGGACCTCCTTCTCGTATCCGCTGGCGGAGAGCACCAGGGTGTAGTTCGATGGATATAGGTCCGTAACATTGATCTCTCCACTATCCTCCCCGCTGTCGAAGAGCCAATCCCTGTCATCATCGATGAGATCCCAGCTGATCCCGCTCACTGGATCGGAGGTGTCCGACTCCTCCACGGAAACATCGAGATCATGGCTCTCCGTGGGTAGCGGATCCAGTTGGATCTTGCCCAGATTCTTGCTGGTCAGGTTGTCGAACCTGATGATGTCCGTGTGCTCGTAAGGATAGTAATCCTCATGCTCTATGGTCAACTTGTAATATCCCGCTCCAGGCGAGAAGGTCACCAGACCGCTGGAGTCGCTTTCTTTGGAATAGTTCTCTTGAGAATGCACTTCTTCCAAGGTGGCCGTAGCATTAGTAATTCCATCTGAATCTGAATCAATGACGTTGAACGATATCTTGCTGGAACTGTCGGCCCCCTCCGCGCTCGTGGGCACCAGTGCCAACGAGGACAGAAGGAGCGTGAGCACCAGCATCGCCGTTGCCAATTTGCACGCATTTTCGGTCTGCATTTGTTCCCTCCCTCATGGCTCACCGCACAAGAAAGTGCTACCTGAGACTCGGGTGATATGGCCGAATTGTTTTTTGCTTAATAAACCTTGTTGTAGGGAAATTACGTGCTGGCTATTGCCTCGTGTTCAGGTGACGATCTCCTCCAGACGCTCCTGCTCTATGGCCCTCCTGATCTCCATGGCCAGCCTCCTGCCTGTGGACATGTTGGTCCTCCACAGGGAGTTGCCGTACGGATGCCCCACGGACAGATGGACGTTGGTGCCGCCGCCGATCCTGGGGGCGACATCGTAGATGTAGAAGTTCAGGTCCTTGTCCACACAGGTCTGCAGGCAGAAGGGCCCGATGATGCCGGGGGAGTAGTGTTCCCTCGCCGCCTCGACGTACTTCTCCGCCAGCTCGTAGGCCTTTTCCAACAGGGACTCCCTCAGGGTGGCCGAGTTGTGCCCGCACACCGTGTACTCTGGAATCCTCTGCTCCGGGCTGAGCTCCATTTGCTGGTCCGCCGGGAGCCGGACGAAGCCGTCCAGGGAGGACTCGAACCGCCAGTCAAGACCCAGAAGCTCGATCCTCTCCCCCCTCTCCTCCAGGGGAGAGTAGAAGAAGTCCAGGTTGAACACCGGTCCGATGACGTACTCCTCCATCCTGGCATTGTCAAGGCTGGACTGATCGATGACCCCCTGGTCCAGCAGCTGGTCCGCCTTCTCCCGGTACTCCTCCGGGGAGGAGGCGGTGAAGAATCCCCTCTCCAGCGTCTTCTGCTTGTGGTGCAGCTTCACGATGGTCAGGGTGTCAATCTCCTGGGGATCCTCCACCTTCCGAGGGTGGGGCAGTCCGGCCCTCTCCAGGATCCAGTAGTAGTCGTGGTCCCCTCCCCTCTCCTCGCTGCGGAGCATGTTCCTTGAGCCCACCATGGGCAGCTCGAAGTCGTCCTCCACCCGGTCTATGCCGCAGTAGGAGACGAAGGACCGGTTGGGCACGAACAGGACGTTGCGATCGACCAGCGATCTCTGGAATTCAGGGTCTATCATATCCGCGAACCTGTCCAGGACCACGGCGTCGTCCACCACGCCCCGGTAGACCTCCCCTCGCCCGTCCCGGAAGGCCCTCATGTACCTGGTGTAGGTCCTCTCCCTGCCCTTCTGGCATATCACATAGGTGCGGAACCCCTCGTCCACCGCCCCGTCGCAGACGTCCACCGCGGAGTGGGATCCCACCACCCCGATCTCCAGGTCGTTCAGATCGTACTCTTCCAGTCTGCCGATCACCCTGTCCCGATCGATCATGCTCTACACCCTTGACCATTCGGAAAGGGTCGCGAATGTATAAGGTTATTGCACGCTCAGCCCAGCCCCATGGCCACGATCAGGGCCATGAGTATGGCGGCGCCCACCAGGTCGATGGAGGAGGAGGTCAGGGGGATGCTCAGGCTGTCCGGGTTGAGGGAGAAGCGGAAGGTGTAGACCGCCACGTAGTAGGAGATGAGGGTGAGCACGGAGGCGGTGAGCATTCCCCCTACCAAGGAGAGCAGGGTGAGATCGAGCAGTCCAGGGGACCGGAATCCCATGGCCGTCGAGGCGAGGTGGATGACCACGCCCACCAGGGCGAAGGCGTAGAGGGAGAATATGAACAGGATGCCGAAGTTCTCCAGGGCCTTCTTCCCCGGTATCTTGCTGGGCTCCATGAGACCGAGGTGAAGTTGCGACCCCATGCGGGAAGTGAGGATCCCCCCGAGGGCGTTGGCCGCCTCCAGGAAGGGGGGAACAAGGACCAGGAGGGCGGGGAAGGTGACCATCCTCTCCAATCTCCCCTCCACGGCCACACCGGCGAATATGTCCAGGAGGATGCACAGGACCAGGATGGGGATGCTCTCCCTCAAGGTGGTCCTCACCTCCCGGTCCGTGATGCGGATGGAATGGATCGCCAGCATCACTGTGATGAGGGCCAGTCCGATGGACACGATCTCGATGGTGGCCCCCATTCCCATCTCCCCGGCACCGATCACGCCCAGGGCGACCAGGAATAGCATGGGGAGGGTGACCACGTCCCCGGCGGCGGTGATCAGAGGGGCGGAGATGTTGTCGATGTCCCAGTTCCTTCTGAACCCGGCGTAGGCCACGCCCAGGTTGATGAATATCAGCACCCCTCCCGCCAGCAGCCCACCAATCATGGAAATGAAGATGAATTCCGCGATGCTGATGCTGTTCACGCCCATGGCCTCGGAGATCGTCTTGGCCATGAACCCCATGATGAAGGAGATGAACATGGTGAGTAACAGGGAGCTCTGCAGGTTCTGCCTGAGCACGCTCCCTCTCCTCAGGCTGAGCTCGAAGGTTCCCAGGTGGAGGGAAGTCCCCAACCTGCTGCCCACCGCCCCGAATATCGCTCCCCTCATTCCGATGGCCGCCGGGATCAGGACCATGAGTCCAGGTAGAAGCTCGAGGGTCTCGGTCATGAAGGCCAGGGTGAGCCCGGCCAGGAGGGAGGTGACGGAAGATATGGTGAGGGCCCCGATACCCATCCTGAACACCGAGCGGTTGTGCGAGAAGAATCCCCTCACTGCTCCAGCCGCGCTCATGTCGCCCCTCCCGGTAGGCTGTGAAGGCTTACAATCTATAAGTAGCTTGATAAAACTTTACATGGCTGGACGGGCGAGGCAACAGATAAATAGCGGTGAAGAGAATTAGAGGTCGGCCCCGTCAGGCCCGGCTGGAGAAATGTTATCGTTGGTGGATTCCGACTTGAGCGATGATTCAGGCGACCCGGATGGTGAACGTAGGCTTCCGACCGGGGTCGAGGAGAGCTTTCCCCAGGAGGTTGGATCTTGACCGAGCCGACCAGGGATTACGAGTTCGAGAAGATCGAGAACGTTCCCGGGACGGTCCGGGAACTGCTCACCGAGATGAAGGACATCTCCGAGGTGATAGTGGATCTGGCCTACGCCTCGCTACTGTTCGACAGCCACGAGATCGGGGAGGAGGTCGCCCATCTGGAGCGGCAGATGGACACCCTGAACTACGAGATCAGGACCAAGGCCATGCTGGCCTCCCGCACCCCGGAGGATGCCATCCAGCTCTCCGGACTTCTCCAGGTGGCCGCCGCCTCGGAGGCCATCTCCAACGCCGCTGGGGACATCGTCAAGCTGCTGGAGGTGGACATCGAGAAGCGCCCATTCCTCTCCTTCGTTCTGAGGGACGCGGAGGAGAAGATCCGGCTTCTCACCCTGCACGAGGACTCCGATATGGCCTCCAGGACCATCGAGGAACTGGGGGTGGAGTCGGAGACCGGTATGAGGATCATCGCCATCAAGCGGGGGAAGAGGTGGATCTACGATCCTGACGAGGACATCAAGCTGAAGGGCGGGGACATGCTCATCGTCCGCGGTACGGAGGACGGGTACATCACCCTGCAGGAGTACGCCCATGCGAGGGCCCCCTGGCCCGAGGAGGAGGTGGACGCCTGATGGAGGAGATCGAGAGGATGCTGCTGGAGATGAAGGACACCTCGGAGCTGATGATCGATCTGGCCTACTCCTCCCTGCTCTACCACAACCAGGACATCGCCGAGGAGGTCTTCTTCATGGAGGAGATGATCGATGAGATGGTCGCCGATATCCAGGAGAAGGCGGTGGGGCGCGTCCTGGAGGACGGGGACGTGACCAAGGCCATGGTGGTCATAAACCTGGCCACCCAGGTTGAGGAGATCTCGGACGCCGCCATGCAGATCGCCGACGTGGTGCTCAGGGACGTCCCGCCCCATCCGGTCATACAGATGAGCGTGAGGGAGTCCGAGTCGATCATCACCACCGCCAAGGTGGGCGGGGGATCGGGCCTGGTCAACAGCACCATGGGGGAGGTGAGGCTGTCCACCATCACCGGGATGAGGGTGATAGCCATCAAGCGCGGCCGCCGGTACATCTACGGGCCGGACAGGAACACCGAGATCGAGCCGGAGGACGTCCTCATCGCCAAGGGGCCGGAGGACGGGGAGAAATACTTCCGGGAGCTGGCCGCCGGAACGGAGGCGGTCCCCTCTCCCAATGGAGGGGAAGAGTAGCCCCGGGCAGATTCGAACTGCCGTCGCAGGATCCAGAGTCCCACATGATTGACCGCTACACCACGGGGCTGTCAGAACCCGGTAAAATTATCTCCATTCTAATAGTTTGCGGCGGTTTCAGTCCCTCTCCTTCAGCCGGTCGATGATCTCCTGGAACACCTCGTCGATGCCCCTTGCGCCGTCGACGTCGATCAGCACGCCCTTCTCCCGGTAGTACTCCACCAGGGGCAGGGTGTTCTCTCGGTAGACCCGGAGTCTCTCCCTGATCGTCCCCTCGGAATCGTCCTCCCTCTGGTATAGCTGGCCGCCGCAGCGGTCACACCTACCCTCCCTCTCGGGCGGATTGAAGCGCAGGTGGTAGACGGCCCCGCAGGAATCGCAGGTGCGCCGCTTGCTCAACCTATCCACCAGCTCCTCCTCGTCCACCCGGAGGTCGACGACGGCGTCCACCTCGGTGATCCTCTCCAGATCCCTGGCCTGCTCCAGGTTCCGGGGGAACCCGTCCAAAACGTACCCGTCGTCCAGGCCCCGGATCTTCTCGCCCACCATCTCGATCACCAGGTCATCGGGGACCAGCTCTCCGGCGTCCATGTACGACTTGGCCTTACTTCCCAGCTCGCTGCCGCTCTTCACCGCCTCCCTGAGGAGGTCGCCGGTGGAGATGTGGGCCAGCCCGAGCTCCCTGGTCAATCGCTCCGCCTGAGTTCCCTTGCCTGAGCCTGGAGGGCCCAGTAGGACGATCTTGAGGTCCATGGGCGGTGAATAGGAAGGCCCCCCTTAAACCCTTCTGGGAGAAATCATCGGGTGAGTGGGGGGAAGTATCGAGATGGGGCCCCATTGGAGGAGAATGTAGGTGGGGTGGTGAAAAGGCTTCGGACATCCGAACCCCATCCCGACTGGTGGGGAATGGGGTCTTGTATATAAACCCTGTTACAAATTCCCCCCCCCACGACTAGACGATACATCGTCCATCTACTGTGTTCTTCGGGGCTCCGGGAAAGGTTAAATCCTCCCCAGCCACTGTGAGGGGAAGGTGGATCCCTTGATAACCGCGGATATGGTCGGCCTGAGATCCCTGGAGTCCCCCGACTTCCCCTACCTGCATAAGTGGTTCAACGCCCCCAGGGTCAGGGAGTCCATGGGGGCAAGGCGCTATCCGGACTTCGTGTCCATGGAGGAGGAGAGACGCATCGTGGAGGGGAAGCTGAGGGACCCGGAGCAGATGAACTTCATCATCCATCATCTACGGCGGAACGCCCCGGTGGGGATCGCCTCCCTGGTAAACATGAACCGGCGCACTGCCAGCGCGGAGCTTCAGCTGGTGGTGGGGGAGGCGGACCTCTGGGGCCAGGGGATCTGTCAGGAGACGGTACGGCTGCTACTGGACCACGCCTTCCAGGTCCACAATCTCCACCGCGTGCATCTCAGGGTGGCCGAGCGAGATCAGGGGGCAGTGTCCTGCTACCGGAGATGCGGCTTCGTGGAGGAGGGGAGGGCCAGGCATGACCACTTCTCCGGGGGCGAGTGGCGGGACTCCCTGCTGATGAGCGTGATCAGGGGGGACTGAATTGGAGGGGAGGCGGGTCAGGGTCAGGGCGGCGGAGAGGGCCGATCTGCCCACCTACCTCAGATGGGTCAACGATCCGGAGGTGACAGAGCACCTGGACCTGGAACCGCCCATGGGAATGGAGCAGGAGGAGCAGTGGTTCCTCTCCATCCGGGAGAGGGGCGAGGAGGTGATGTCCATCGAGACCCTGGACGGGAAGCTCATCGGGAACATGAGCATCCTGCGCGTGAGCTGGCGGGACCGCAAGGCACTGATCGGCATCATGATCGGGGAAAGGGAGTTCCGGGGGAAGGGATACGGGAGCGAGGCCTTGGGACTGCTTCTGGGCCACCTGTTCGACGGGCTCGGCATGAACCGGGTGCATCTGGAGGTGGACGCGGCCCACGAGGGAGCGGTGAGGTGCTACCTCGGGCTGGGGTTCAGGATCGAGGGCACCCTCAGGCAGAACCGGTTCAAGCGGGGGGAGTACCGGGACCAGCTGGTGATGTCTCTACTCAGGGAGGAGTGGTATCGGGGGTCCGAATAGCATAGGGTGGCCCACGGATCCCCCTGTCCCCCCGCCCCGCATACGCAACCTTTTTAACTCCAGTCCTATAATCGAGGGTCGGTGTTGCACTTGAAACAAGCCATCGTTGACCGGATCGGGGCCATCGTGGGGGAGGAGAACGTTTCCACCAGGGTGGCCGACCTGTACACCTACGGGTTCGACGCTTCCATACATCACAGGTCCCCGGACCTGGTGGTCCGTCCGACCTCCACCGAGGAGGTCTCCGAGCTGATGAAGATATGCTACCAGGAGGAGATACCCGTCCTGGCCAGGGGAGCGGGCAGCGGGCTTTGCGGCTCCGCCGTCCCCCTGGAGGGCGGGGTGATCCTGGACATGGCCCGGATGAACCAGATCAAGGACATCCGGGTGGAGGATCTCAACTGCGATGTGGAGGCCGGGGTGATCTACGACCGGCTCAACAAGGCCTTGGCCCCCCACCACTTCTTCTTCCCGCCCACCCCCGGCTCGGGGGAGATATGCACCATCGGGGGGATGGTGGCGGCCAACGCCTCCGGCATGAGGGCCATCAAGTACGGCGCCACCAGGGACTACGTCCTGGGGCTGACCGTGGTGCTCTCCAACGGGGACATCATAGAGGTGGGCACGAACACCATGAAGAACTCCTCCGGCTACCAGCTGGAGAGGCTGATGGTGGGCAGCGAGGGCACCCTGGGGGTGATCACCGAGGTCACCCTGAAGATCGCCCCCAAGCCGATGACCGCCGCCATGGCGGTGGCGGCCTTCGACGACGTCCGGAAGGCGGGGGAGTGCGTCTCCGCCATCATAGCCAAGCCCATGATCCCCTCGGCGATCGAGCTGATGGACAAGATCTGCATCACTGCGGTGAACAAGACCATGGACGTGGGCTTCCCGGACTGCGAGGCCCTCTGCCTGATCGAGGTGGACGGTGAACCCATCATGGTGGAGAGGGAGGTGAAGAAGGTGGAGGAGATCTGCCGAGAGGTGGGCGCCAAGACGGTGGACTTCTCCTCCGACCCGGAGCAGATGGCCGCCTGGACCGCCGGCAGGAAGGCCGTCCTTCCCGCCCTCAGCCGCCTCGGCGAGGGATGGGTGTCCGTCTCCCTGGCGGACGACATGGGCGTGCCCATATCCAAGATCCCCGATGCGGTGGTGGCCTTCCAGGAGATCGCCAGGAGGAACGAGGTCCTGGTGGGCACCTACGGGCACGCCGCGGATGGCAACCTGCACACCAAGATGCTCCTCGATCCGGAGGACCCACAGTCCTGGGAGAACGGCGAGAGGGCCGTGGGGGAGATCTTCGACAAGTGCATCGAGCTTGGCGGCACGGTCACCGGCGAGCACGGCGTGGGCATCTCCAAGGCACCCTGGATGAAGAGGGAGCGGGACAGCGCCCTGTGGGCCATGATGGCCATCAAGAGGGCCCTGGACCCCAAGAACATACTCAACCCGGGGAAGCTCATGGACTGGGAGGGAAGCATCCTCACCAAGCTCCGCTATCCCTGCAAGGAGTACGCCGACTGATCAAAGGACGCCGAACCAGGGCAGCAGGAGGACCACCCCGGCGGCCATGGTTATCCCGTATATCAAGGGGTTCCACCGCAGCACCTTTGAACCGTCCAGCGGGGGAATGGGCAGCATGTTGAACACGGCGAACAGACCGTTCACCGTGCCCAGCAGGAACAGGACGGTGGTCAGCAGGCCCAGGTCGGGGGCCATCAGCCATGCCCCCATGAACACGCCCCCCACTCCCAGGTTGGTGGCCGGCCCGGCCAGACTGATGTACCCGTTCTGCTTCCGGGTGATCGCCCCTTGGATGTACACCGCACCGGGGGCGGCGAACACGAATCCCAGGAAGGAGAATACCAGGGCCATGATCAGGCCGAAGTGGTAGGACCTGAACTCGGCCCAGGCCCCGTACCTCTGGGCGACGTATTTGTGGGCCATCTCGTGCAGGAAGAATCCGGTCAGCACGATCAGGAGGGATAGGCCCAGCGAGTAGATGAATCCCACCAACATCCCTTCCCCAGCCTGGGAGGCCACGAACGAGGAGAACACGATGGCAAAGGCCAGGGTGAGCACCCCCACTGACAGGAGTATGTGGGGGATCTCCTCTTTGCTGAACCTCAGCCTTCCGTATCCCCGGGGCACGCGGACCACGTAATCGTCACGCATCGCCACTCCGACGTGTGATGGATATTAAAACTTGACCCTCCCACTCCTACCCGGTGGCTCCGGAAACCTTTTTGAGACCGGGGAACCTCCTGGTCAATGGAGTCTGGTAAGATGGTAAGCGGCACCCTGGGCATGATCGGATGCCCCATACTGGAGGACGAGATGGCCCACGTGATCACCAGCGACCCCGAGGTATCTGAGGTGGTGTTCGTGGACACCGAGGACTCCTCCAACCTGATCCGCAAGGTGAGGGGATCGGTGAAGGACATCCGTTTCATCAAGGAGGAAGATCTGGGGTCATTCCGGTCGGATGATGGCCTGACCCTTCTTATCTGGATGAAGTCCGCCGGGCTGCACGAGGAGCCGGACGACCTCAGGGAGGAGGTACTGCGCTCGATGGATTTGATGTCCAGGGCTTGCGACTCCCTCCTCCTCTTCTACGGCCTCTGCGGGAACGCCTTCAAGGACATCGACGAGCTCTCCTCCAGGTTCCGGACGCCGGTGTTCATCCTGAGGGACTCCCAGGGACAGGTGGTGGACGATTGCATAGCCGCCCCTCTCGGGGGCACGGAGGGCTACCTGGCCCTGCTCAGGAGGTACACGGGGGTGTTCTACCTGACACCCGCCTGGGCGGAGAACTGGAGGGACATGATGGGGAAGATGGAGCTGTTCAAGGGCGTGGACGACGTGGACATCGGGACCATGAAGCGCCTTTTCGACATGGCCGACTACAGCAAGGTGCTGAAGATCGACACGGGTCTGGGGGACAGGGAGACCTTCCACCGCAAGTCCAGGGAGTTCGCCGAGATCTTCGACTTCGAGGAGCACACCCTGGAGGACGGCTATTGCTCCCTGGAGGTGGTGGAGGACTCCTACTCCAGGGCCAAACGGTGCCTGTCCTGATCCGTTCGCGAGGCAGCATGGACCGGTATCAGGTCAGGGGGCTCACTGCCATCTTATCCACTTCCACAGGACGAACGATATGCCCAGACTCCCCCCGCCCACCAGTAGGAGGATGAACGGGTTCAAGGGGAGGTTCACGATATTGGATACTCCCAGATCCTTCCTCTCGTCCTCCTTGAGCACGTCCCGATGGATCTCTCCCCCTTTCTGACAGGTGGAAACGCCTTCCAGGCCGACGATGAACCATTCCTCTTGAACCAGGTCCATGGGGAACAACAGGGTGAGGGTGTCCCCGCCCCTGTTTGAGGGGGCGTTCAGTAGGATCTCGTCCCCTCCCGTGTAGAACATCTCATGCGCCCGTACCTCCTCGCCGGGCTTCTTTGTCAGCAGGAAGACCGAGTAATTTCCCTGTCCGATGGTCCCCTCCACCCGCAGCTCTATCCTGTAGTAATCGCCCTCCCTGGACCCTTCTAGTGACACGATGTCCAAATCGCTGGGTAGGTTTCCTTCTACATCGTCGCTCAGATCCACGGAAGATCTGTGGGTGGGTATGGTGGCGAGCGATGAGGCGATGATCAGCAGCGCTCCCACCAGTATTCCTATGGCCAGCCCGGCCTCCAGAGGGCGGCTTCTCCTCATGGACCCACTCCTCCTCCCCAGTGTCCGCTTTACTACTTCAAACCTGCGTGATCGCGTTCCGAAATGAGAATGGTTTCTGGAGCGGGGGACGGTCGTCCAAGGACAGTTGCCCCCCTCGGTCCGTGCCATCCACGCGTAGGTGAGGACCCCACTTCCCATGGTAGGGGAGCAAGTATCTTCAATCCCCATGGGAATGGGGTCATCGATGCCCGGTCCCGTGCACGGAAAGAAGGCCTTTCGATGGTGCGATCACTGCGGAGTGCTCGTCCTGGGGGAGGGATGTGACCTCTGCGGCCGCCTCCCCAGGCAGTTCAAGGTCTCCTTTCCAGGCGACCTCAGGCCGTGCCCCCCTCGCGGGATGAGGGACCTGGGGGCCCTGCTCGAGCGGCACTTCGGGAAGGGCGACCTCCTCGACGGGAGGCCGGTCTTCCTCAACCGGATCGCCGGTGAGGACCGTACCGAGGAGGTGGTCCTGGAGGGCCGGACCATCGGGGTGATCAGGTTCGACCCCCGGTCCAACGGTCTCAGGATGGACCTGTGGAAGGAGGGCGCCCGTCTCCTCTCCGACGCCCCCAGGGGAGTGGTGGATATCAAGCCCACCTCCCGCTTCGTCAAGGGCCGGAACCTGGGTGGGGACTGGATCCTGGAGATGTGGGGGGACTTCCGGGAGGGGGATCCCCTGGTCCTCCGCATGGGGGAGGAGATCTGCGCCGGCGTGGCCCGTGCTTCCAGCGATCGTGCCAGGGAGGCGGAGAGGGCCATCGGGGTGAGGGACGTGGCCAAGGGCCCCGACGATCTCCCTGCCAGGGATCTCTCCAGGAAGGACCTGGTCAGGGCCAATCGCTCCCACCTGGAGAATATCGAGTCCCGTGCGGTGAGCGACATACGTTCCTTCATGGGCAATCACAAGGGCAGGGAGGTCACGGTCTCCTTCAGCGGTGGGAAGGATTCCCTGGCCGCCTACGGCGTCACCAGTGAGGCGGTGGGCGAGGTGCCACTGCTGTTCGCCAACACCGGGGTGGAGTTCCCCGAGACGGTGGACTTCGTGCACCGGTTCGCCGAGGGGAGGGGTATACGGCTTATGGAGGCCTCCGCCGGGGAAGCCTTCCACCGGCGGCTGCGGGAACTGGGTCCACCGGCAAAGGACTACCGGTGGTGCTGCAAGGTGTGCAAGCTCTCCCCCCTCTCCTCCCTCATCAACGAACGCTTTCCCAGGGGCGTGATCACGGTGGAGGGGAACCGCACATACGAGTCCTTCTACCGCTCGGAGATCGGTTTCGTGGAGAGGAACCCCTACGTCCCGGGACAGACCAACCTGAACCCCATAAGGGACTGGACCGCCGCAGAGGTGTGGGCCTACATCTGGTGGAAGGGGATGCCCTACAACCCCCTCTACGACGAGGACTTCCAGAGGGTGGGGTGCTATCTCTGCCCCTCCCAGCTGGCCAGCGAGGCCAGGGTCACCGCCGAGCTGCATCCAGAGCTGTACCGGGACT
Source organism: Methanomassiliicoccales archaeon (assembly GCA_046540255.1). Taxonomy (GTDB): domain Archaea; phylum Thermoplasmatota; class Thermoplasmata; order Methanomassiliicoccales; family JAAEEP01; genus JBKHFJ01. The sequence goes on from JBKHFJ010000001.1 coordinate 57,829, forward strand.
GGGAAGCCTTTCTGCTCCGGTGGTTCGGGGAGAGGGGGGCCGACGAGCGGTACGTCAGGCACGGCCTGTGGAGATGGAGGAGGCATCCGCCCAAGATGGTTAACCTGGCCAGAGAGATGGGCATCCCCCTGCCCCGGGTGAAGGGTCCGGGGGAGCAGGAGGAGGTGCTCAGCCGCCAGTCCATGGGGGGCGGCGATTGACCATCCAGTCTGACCATGAACCTAAATATCCGGGGATAGATTCCCGGACGGGATGAACACCGATCTCCTCGTGGCTGGGGCGGCGGGCTTCGGGCCCGCCATCATCATCATGTACTACACGCTGAAGGACTACACCTACCCGGTGGTGGAGAGGCCCTTCTTCGACGATCGGAAGGCGTTCGGCATATTCACCATCGGCTTGGTGATAGGGACCGTCGTCTTCGCCGCCCAGACCTGGGTCTCCCTGGAGGTGCTCCTGGTGGCCCTGGGCTTCGCCGCCATGGAGGAGCTGCTGAAGCTGGTCGTCCTCAACCTGCCCCGGTTCCAGGGAAAGCTGGACACCTCCTTCTACGGGCTCTCCCTGGGACTGGGGATGGGCGCCACCATGGGGTTCGGGGCGTTCTACCTCACCATCGGCCAGGTCGACCAGCTCGCGGGGGGCAGCATCGTCCTGCTCTCCCTGATCGGCCTGCAGTTCGTGCTCCTGCACGCCTCCACAGGGGCCACCATAGGCGTGGGGGTGGCCCGCGGCTCTCCCTGGGAGTACTTCGCCCAGGCCGCCATAGTCCACCTGGGTTACAACCTGCTGATGATACCCTTCTATCAGAACCAGTGGTACAGCCTGGTGTTCTTCGCCCTGGCCACGGTGATCCTGGCCGCATACTACCTCCATGTGTACAGGAGGATGATCCCCACCCTGGTGGAGGAGGGGATATCAAGCCTGGAATCGGGGTCGAAAGGTTGATGCGGCCCCGGCGTTTTTCCCCTCCCGTGTCCAAAGGAAGGATGGTCCGGAGGATAGCGGTCACCCTGGCGGTGCTCCTGGTGGCCCTGGTGCTCATCATCAATCCATGGTTCCAGGGCGTTCTCAAGGATTTATTCCTCTCCCCCTTCCAGGAGAGCTACCCGGAGGAGGTGGAGTATACCCTCCAGCGGACCATCGTGGTGGACGCCAACGGTGGAAAGATACCGAACTACACCGTGGACCTGCCCGTGCCGGAGAGCATGGAGGGGAGGCAGGAGGTGATCGAGGTGGAGACCAACGTTCAATCCTCCACCGAGAGCAGGTACGATCGTCCGTGGATGGTGTTTGAGGGGGAGGACCTCCAGGGTGAGGAGAGGAGCATCATCGAGGTGACCTATCGGGTCAGGACCACCGCCCATGTGTGGGATATGGACCGGGACTCGGTGGGAGACCTCCAGGACATTCCGGAGTCGCTTCGGGAGACCTACGTCGGAGAGGAGTGGAAGATGCAGTCGGAGCACCCCGATATTGTGTCCAGGGCCGAATCGATCGCCGGGAACGAGACCGACGTGTACGGGATACTCCACTCCATCTACCGGTGGGTCACCGAGAACATCGACTACCCCTCCACCGCCTCCAGCTCCCTGCCCAAGGACAGCGTGGAGACGCTGAGTTCCGGGGAGGGGGACTGTGACGAGCAGGCTATCCTGTTCTGCGCCCTCGCCAGGTCCCTCGGGGTGCCCGCCTGGATGCAGCTGGGGTTGCTCTACGACCCGGTTATTGGCAGCTGGGGAGGACACGGTTGGGTGCAGGTATACCTGCCCCTGGAGGGCGAGGGAGGGGTGGAGGCCACCATCGACACGGTGAACGAGGACTTCCTGGTGTGGGGGCCGAACCGCCTGGCGGATTACACGGACGACGGGAACGGGGACCATTTGAAGGACTACTATTACATATTCCACTACTCCTACGACGAGCACACCTACCCGGGCGAGTCCGAACCCCAGTTCAGCCAGGACTTCGAGGTCCTGGAGTACGAGGAGTCGGGGAGGGTGGTCATCTAGCCCTTGGTGAGGGGAGTGGCCTTGTAGATCCCCTCACGGGGTTGGTACACCAGGCCGTTCTGGATCATGTCCTCCATCATCCTTTCCGTCTGTTGTCTGTCCATCCCCAACTCCCCCATCAGCCCCTCGACGGTGAAGCTACCCTGCTCCTTGGTCAGCCGCACGGCGGTCCGGTGCACCCTCTCTCTCCTCATGTCGGCCGATTCCCTCTCCGGGCCCTCCATCCTCTCCCTGATCTCCTCCACCCCCAGGGGATCGTCGAGGGTCACCGCGATCTCCTCGGCCTTCTGCCTCACCGCGGTGGCCAGCTCCTTCTGCGAATCGGTACGGAAGTAGACCTTGGCCCTGGTGACGTCGATCTGATGACCGCACCTGGGGCATGAGCCACTCCTGCTGGAAAGGTCCACGCCACGGACGGTATGGCACCTGGGACAGACGATGACGCCGAACATCAGTATTCCACGAAGACCAGGGCCGCCACGCAGGCCCCGTAGTTGTCCATGGGGACGGAGAGCTCCTCGGTCCTGTAGTACACCTTCTCGAACTCGAACTCCCGGAGCTTGGACATCTCCTCCATCTTCCAGTCCAGGATCTCCCTGAGCGCCTTCTTGGTCCCGTGCAGGTGACCCTCGGCCACGTAGCCCCCCTGACCGTCCTTCCTGTTGCCGTAGGCTATGCCTGCGGAGATCATCTCCCCCTCGTTCCCCCTCATCTGGGCCAGGACGCAGTGGGTGACCGCCCCCATGGGCAGGTCCCTGATGGGCACCTGCTTGGCCCCCACCGGCAGGACCGAGGAGACGGAGACCACGTTCTGCTCCCCGATGCCAGAGTTGATCAGGGCCTTGTCGAACGCGTTCAGGTCGGAGACCATGCTTATGGCGGAGCCAGAGGTCACGAAGAACTTCTTTGGGACCAGGTACATCGCCACTCTAATCCCTTCTTCCCATCTTAAATCTTCTTTCAGTCCAGCCTCAGTACCTTCAGCTCCCGCTCCAGCATCTTGATCTCCTTGTCATCAAGGGTCTCCGGGCTGATGGGGAGCAGCAGCAGGGAGTCCCGCACCGCCACGTTCTCGTTCAGCAGCTGGACGAACTTGAGCACCTTGATGAAGGTGCTCTGCGAGATCATGTACTCCAGGCCGGAGATGAGGACGATGCGGTCCTCCTCCGCGTCCAGGAAGCTCTTCACCTCGCTGTAGATCAGGGGTATGTTTGTCGGCTCCCGGACGTATCCGATGTCCCTGTCGTAGGAGAGCCAGAGCATGGAGGCGTTCCCTAGATCGAATTTTTCCTTCAGCTTCTCCGGGTATTCCCTCGAGATGCACATCCCCGCCCTCCCATGGGTGATGTAGTCCTCGAAGAGTCGGAACGCCGGGTGGGGGTCATCGTCCTCGATGAGGTAGGAGTAGCCCGTCTCCAGCTCCCTCTCCGGACGGCCCATGCCCTCGGTGGTGTGCACCTGGCCCTGGGGGCGCAGCACCAGACGGTACCCCTCCTCCAGGTAGGTGCCCTCGGCCGTGTACCTCTCGTCCAGAAGTCGGGAGATCATGCCCATGAGGTATCCCCTGGCGAAGTCGCAGCCCGCCCGGTGCATTCCCTCCACCGGATCGGTGAGCAGGAAGGTCATCTCCTCCCCCAGGGACTCCACGCTCATCCCGCTCAGGCCCGCCTCGTACCACAGCTGGGGGAGCACCCCCTTCAGCTCCTCCGGGGAGCACTCCACTCCCAGGTCCCGGATCAGGTTCAGCCCGGCCCGGTACCCGAACCTCTCCAGGGTACCGCTGGCCCCCTCGTCCACGATCAGCTCGAGCTCCTCCCTCAGATCGGTGAGGGCCTGCCCGGGAAGCACGATGAACGATTTCATCCGCCCGCCTCCATCATGCGCTCGCCCAGCGATCGGAAGGCCTCGTCCACGCCCTCCCCGGTCATGGCGCTGGTGATGATCATCTCCCTCCCAAGGAAACGGGAGAACCGGTCCAACTCCTCCCGGTCCACCTCCCACTCCAGGTCGTTCTTGTTGGCCACCAGGAGGAAAGGCCTCTCCCCGGTGACCTGGAAGAGGTCATCCCTCCACCTCTCCAGGTTGGCGATGGTATCCTTCCTGGTGAGGTCCCCTACCAGCAGGGCGCCGTTCGCCCCCTTGTAGTAGGCCTGGTGCAAGGAGGAGGTCTTCTGTCCCAGTACGTCCCAGATCATCAGGGTGAGCTCCACCTCTCCCAGGTCGAGCACCTTCTTGCTCACCTTGGTCCCGAAGCTCTTGATGTACTCGTCGCTGAAGACATCCAAAACGAATCTCCTCACCAGGCTGGTCTTTCCCACCTCGCCGTCCCCCAGCAGGCAGACCTTCCGGATGTACCTCTTCTTTTCCATCGTGTTGGCGCAATCGGGAGCACTCTATTTAACATTTGAGAGAAAGGAACTGGAAAGGGTTTTGGAAACCGGTCAGCCGTAGATCATGGAGGACTCGGAGAGCTGCTTCTGGGGCTCTTGCTGCTGCACGCTCTCCATGGCGTTCTTCATCTGCCTCTCGATCTGCTCCGCCTCCTTGTAGAGAGGGTCGGGGTCCAGGTCCAGTTCTGGGAACATCTTTCCGATCTTCTCCAGCAGCCTGGCCGCCCCCCGGGCGTCGGGGAAGTTGGTCTTGGCCGGGCCCAGGAGGGACATCACTTCCAGTCCCTTGCGGTCGGCCTCGTACAGCAGGACCCCGGACATGCCCGAGACCATCCCCTCGGACATGCTCTCCAGTTCGTACTGCTCCACCATCTTGGCGCACTTGTCCCCGGTGGCCACGCACAGCGTCTTGGCCTCCTCCGGGTCCACCCCGCTGTTGATGCCCTCCATGGTGATGATGGTCTGCACCCCCTTCCCGTTCAGCCAGTTCAGTATCATGTCGGCCAGGGGCTTAATCAGGTCCGCCTTGGGCATGAACTCGGCGGTCACCACCACCAGGTTGTCACACTGCTCCCCGGACTCGTCGCACATCCTCTCCCCGGCGTAGATCCTTATCGGCGGTGAGGGTACGCCCTGGTGGATCAGGGTGTAGGGAGGGAACTCCGGGGAGATCACCCCGGCCACCCTCTCCAGGTCCAGGTTCTTGACGATGAAGCTGGATGCGATCGAACTCACCAGTCCCACGCTGGGGAATCCGATGATGGCGGTCCCCCCGGGGAACTCCCTATCCTTGTACTCGTGGATCTCCATGTCCGCGCTCATGTTCTCTTACCGGCATTCTATTCTAGAGGAAGTTACTTAATCTTTTCCTGGCCCATCTCCGGACACTATCGATGGAAAGAGATAAGAGGGTAGGGCCGCTTTGAAGCGGCGTGAACGAGGGCCTGAGACTTGATTACACCCCCGCGGGCATACCGGTCCTGGTGGAGAGCGTCCCCTCATCCAGGTCAGTGGCCTTTGCCGTGTACGTCAGGGCGGGATCCAGACACGAAACCGATCGGCCGTCCGGGACCGCCCATCTGCTGGAGCACCTCCTGTTCAGGGGGACCCGGGACCGGACCTCCAGGGAGATCTCCGAGGAGATGGAGAACGCCGGCGGAGAGCTGAACGGCTTCACCGCCAAGGAGTACACCTGCTTATTCTCCTCCACCCTCTCCGAGACCTTCCCGGTGGGCAGGGACATCCTCTCCGACATCCTCACCAGGCCCTCCCTGGAGGAGGACCATTTCCAGCTGGAGAAGGGCATAGTGTCCCAGGAGGTCAACATGCTGCTGAACGAGCCGGACGCCTACATCCACTCCCTGTTCTCCAAGGCCATATGGGACGGCCACCCCATGGCCATTTCGGAGGCCGGTGACTTCTCCACCATAGACCATCTCACCCTGGAGGACGTCCAGGACTTCTACCGGCGCCACTACGGGAGCGGGAACATGACGGTGGTGGCCTCCGGTGACGCCGATCCGGACGATGTGATCGAATGGGCCTCGGAGCTCGACGAGCTGGGTGGAGGCCCGGGAGGGGAGGACCAGAACCCTCCCAGGCCCCGGGCGGAGGTCAGGGTCTTCCCCAGGGAGGGCGACCAGGCCTACGTGGGGCTGGGGTTCCCGGGCTTCCGGGCCAGGAGCCCCCGCCGTCAGCCCCAGAGGCTACTCTGCGTCGTCCTGGGGGCGGGCATGTCCTCCAGGCTGTTCCAGAGGGTGAGGGAGGAGGAGGGCCTGGTCTACTCGATCTACTCCCTCTCCCAGCACTACAGCGACTGCGGGGCCCTGGGTGTGTACTTCTCCACCACCCCGGACAACACCGTACCGGTGGTACGCTCGGTGGTCCAGGAGGTATCAAGGTTAAAGGGGGAGGGCCTGGAGAAGGGGGAGCTGGAGAGGGCCAAGAGGTTGGTTAAGGGCGTTCTGGTCAGAAGGCTGGAGTCCACCGAGCACCGCATGTTCCGCCTGGGAGAGCATTTCCTGGCCACCGGCGAGGTGACCACCCTGGACGATATCCTGGACCAGGTGAATCGGGTCACCGAGGACGAGGTCATGGGCGTGGCGGACGAGCTTCTGGTGCACCAGAGGCTGTGCATGGCCGTCCACGGTCCCATGAAGGAGCTTGACCCAGGGGATCTGGACTTCTAGAGCATCTCCAGCACCCTCTCGGCCACCGAGTGGATGGACCCCTCCACCTCCGGGGTCATCTCCTCGCTGATGGTGAGCACGTCCAGTACCTCCACAGCCACCAGCACGATCTCCCTGGGCATCCTACCCGGGTAGAGCTTCCTGCCCAGCTCGATGGCGGTGAACAGGTTGATCTCGTGCGGGCTCCCTCCGGACACGGCATGGTCGAAGTCCTCCGGGCGGTGGATGGTCACCGTCCCCGGGGGATCCCTCCCGGTGACGATCGAGTCGATGACCACCACGCGCTCGAAGTCGAGAACGATGTCGATGATATCCAGCCCGCTGGTGCTGTGCTGCTCCACCTCCACCCCTTCCAGGTCCCGTTTGGCGATCTCCTCGGCCACACTGAGCCCGACGGCGTCATCGCTCACTATGGGGCTCCCGATGCCCAGGACCAGCGTCCCCCTCATCGTTTGGGCGGAGGTCGGTGGAGGTAATAAAGCCTTGCCCGGCCAAGATTAATATCTCATGGGCCGAATCCAGGAGCGTGAGGTTGGAACCGTTCGCTTCCCTGCTGATCAACGGCCACACCGCCACCCGAAAGCAGCTGGAGGCCCTGGAGGCGGTCATGGAGGAGGGCAGCCAGAACCGGGCGGCGGAGAGGATGGGGATCTCCACCCCTGTCCTCCACCGCTACCTGGGCCAGCTGGAGGCCAAGGCCGGCACCTGGCTGGTTCGCTCCACCCCCATCGGGAGCGTTCTCACACCAGAGGGCCAGGAGACGGTGAGGGAGTACCGGGCCATGAGGAGGAGGCTGGCCACCAGGGAACTTCCCGTGGTGGGTTGCTCTATAATCACAGAGGACCTGCTGCTCTCCACCCTCTCTAGGATGTCCACCGATTACGATCTGATCATATCGGACGACGGGCGGAACCTGAGGGACTTCTCCTCCGGCCTGATGGACCTGGTGGTGGTGGACGACCCCCTCTACGTCTACGATATGGACGGGGTGGAGTGGGAGGAGGTGGGGGAGGACCACCTGATCCATGTTGACCGCGGTAGCAGGTACATCCGCTTCAGGTACGGTGCCCAGAGGATCGGGTTCAGGCATCTGGAGGTGAACGGGCGCCCCTACACCGTCGAGAGGACGGTGGGGCACCTGCCCACGCTTATCAGGTCGAACCTCAGCTTCTTCGTCAACCACTCCCTGCTGGTACGCAAGGGCATAGGGCTGCGCAGCGACACCCCGGCCAAGTACCTGAGGCACAAGATACTGGCGGTGATGGCCGATCGGGGACCGGACACCTCCAGGCTGGTGAGGGAACTGCGGAAGGAGGTTTTACCCTAAAGGGTAATACTACTCCTCTAACCCGCTTACCTTTAAATAACGCGATGTTGGTTGGCCCCTTCGAGGTAAAGGAAATGAGCGTCAAGGTACCCAACCCTGAATTCACTCAACAGGTGATCGACAGGGGCGGCGACACGGTGAACCTGTGCTTCCAGTGCGGGACATGCACCGCCAGCTGTCCCTCCGGTCGCAGCACCGCGTTCAAGACACGCCAGCTGGTCAGGAAGGCCCAGCTGGGTCTGAAGGAGGATATACTGGATTCGAACGATCTGTGGATGTGCACCACCTGTTACACCTGCACGGAGAGGTGTCCCAGGGGGGTGGAGATCGTGGACATCATCATGGCCTTGAGGAACATCGCCTCCGAGGAGGGGCATATGTTCGAGGACCACAAGAAGGTGTCCCGGTCCCTCATCGAGAACGGGCACACCGTTGCGCTGAGCGATAAGTACGCCCAGCTGAGGAAGGACATGGGGCTGCCGGAGAAGCCCCCCACCGTCCTCTCCGACGAGAAGTCCCTGGCCGATTTCCAGAAGCTGATGGAGATCACCGGGTTCAAGAAGCTGGTGGGAGGTGACTGAGATGGCCGAGTACGGTTTCTTCCTGGGGTGCATCGCACCCCTGAGGTACCCGGGGATCGAGAAGGCCACCAGGAAGGTCTGCGAGGCCCTGGACATCGGCCTGGTGGACCTGGAGGGCGCCGCCTGCTGCCCCGCGCCCGGTGTCATCAGATCGTTCAACAAGGAGACCTGGCTGGTCGGTGCCGCCAGGAACCTGGCGCTGGCCGAGAAGCAGGGGGTGGACATAATGACCATCTGCAACGGTTGTTACGGCTCCCTGTTCGACGCCAACCACGAGCTCCAGGAGGACCCGCAGAAGCTGGAGAAGGTGAACGAGGCCCTGAAGGAGATCGGTCTGGAGTACTCCGGGGGCGTCAAGGTGAGGCACTTCGCCGAGCTGTTCGCCAGGGACGTCGGCTTCGATGCCATCAAGGAGAAGGTGAGCAACCAGCTGGACTACAAGGTGGCCGTCCACTACGGATGCCACTTCGTCAAGCCCTCCAACATCAAGAAGCTGGACGATCCGGAGAGGCCCAGGATGTTGGACGACCTGGTGGAGGCCACCGGTTGCGAGAGCGTGTGGTACAAGGACAAGCAGATGTGCTGCGGGGCCGGCGGGGGCGTCAGGTCAGGAGTGGCCGACGTGGCGCTGAAGATGACCGAGGAAAAGCTGAAGAACGTCAAGGCGGTCAACGCCGACTTCATCCTGGACGTCTGCCCGTTCTGCCACCTGCAGTACGATCGGGGGCAGGATGAGCTCACCGGCTACGACATCCCGGTCGTCCATCTGGCCCAGCTCTACGGGATGGCCTTCGGCCTGCCCAAGGAGGACCTGGGGCTGGAGGCCCACAAGGTGCCGGTGGATCTCTGAGGTGCCACTGGATGTACCAGGTGAACCTGGTGTCCGTCTTCCACACGGACAACGTTCCTGACGAGTACCGGGGATTCGTCAACTTCCAGGCCGAGCGCGAGGGCAAGGAGCTCAGGGGAAAGGAGCGGGTGGCCATCCTGGTGGTGGAGAACACCGAGAGCTACATACCGGTGTTCGTGGACGACCTGGAGGACATCGAGGATCTGGAGGAGCGGCTGGAGAGACAGCATGCCCGTATGGCCCCCAACACCAGGAACCAGATCCTGGAGATCATGGACTGAAAACCCCTTCCCTCATTTTCTCCTGGACGGAGGGGCCTCATGGAAAACCTATTAATATAACTACTCGTTTCCCATTTCCTGCCCTATGGATGGAGGCTGTTAATGGCGAAGAAAGGCAAGGCTGCATCGAGGAAGGTCAGGGACAAGTGGAGGACCAAGGAGTGGTACAAGGTCTACGCTCCCAACATGTTCAACCAGGTCGTCCTGGGGGAGACGCCGTCCTCCGATCCCGACAGGCTGGTCGGCCGAACCGCCGAGGCCACGGTACACGACCTCACCGGTGACTTCTCCAAGATGCACGTCAAGATGAAGTTCAGGATCGACAACATCAAGGGGTTGGACGCCCACACCGTGTTCACCGGTCACGATCTCACCAGCGACTACGTCAGGAGGCTGACCAGGAGGAAGAGGTCCAAGACCGACCATGTGGTGAACGTTCGCACCAAGGACGGGTACCTGGTCCGCCTTAAGCCGATGAGCGTGGCGGACCGGAGGATCCAGTCCGCTCAGGAATCCGCCCTACGGGAGATCATGGCGGAGGAGGCCCGCAACACCGTCTCCATGATGACCATATCCGACCTGGTCAATGAGATCATCTCCGGGGAGCTGGCCAAGACGGTGGCCAAGGCCTGCAAGGTGGTGGTCCCCATCAAGAGGATCGAGATCCGGAAGACCGACGTCCTGGAGATGGGTGAGCCGGTGCCCGAGAGTGCCAGCGTGACCGAGGAGCCGGAGGAGGAGTCAGCAGAGACCGCCGAGGAGGAGATCGTCTCCGAGGAAGAGGTCTCCGAGGAAGAGGTCTCCGAGGGATCGGAGGGGCCCGAGGAATCCGAGGTCATCGAGGAGCCGGAGGAGGTCATCTCCGGGGAGGAAGGCCCCGAGGAGGCCTCCGAGGATGAGGAGGAAGAGAAGAGATCGGACTGATCTCCCCAAACAAGCCGGGGTGGCTCAGCCTGGCGGAGCGTCGGACTCATAGGGTATCGAATAATAACGTTCGCTCCAGGGAAATCCGAAGGTCACGGGTTCAAACCCCGTCCCCGGCACTCCTCCATCCTTCTTGTTATCATCAAATCCTTCAAGTACGGAGAGTCGATACTCCCACCAGGTGAGGCATTGAGGGTCATAGTATACACTGGAAAGGGCGGCGTGGGCAAGACGTCGGTGGCCGCGGCCACCGCCCTGCGCTCGGCGGAGCTGGGTTACAGGACCATCGTGATGAGCACCGATTCCGCCCACTCCCTGGCGGACTCCCTGGACATGAGGCTGTCCAGCCAGATAATGAACGTGGCGGAGAACCTGGACGCCATCGAGGTGGACGTCCTCTACGAGTTGGAGCACAGGTGGAGGGAGATCGAGAAGTACGTGACCGACTTCCTGTCCTCCCAGGGGCTGGACGACATCAGTGCCAAGGAGATGGCCATCTGGCCGGGCATGGAGCTCATGTCCGCCCTGTTCTACATCTGGGAATTCGCCCAGACCGATAGGTACGACGTGGTCATCCTGGACACCGCGCCCACCGCCGAGACCCTGCGTTTGCTGAGCTTCCCGGACATCTCCGACTGGTACTTCGAGCGCATGTACAAGCTCTTCAACCGGATGATCAGGCTGGCCCGGGCCACCGTGGGGAGGTTCATGGACACCCCCCTGCCCACCCAGGATTTCCTGCGGGACATCAACCATCTGAAGGAGAGAATGAAAGTTGTCCGCAACATCTTCACCGATCCCAACGTCACCTCCATCCGGCTGGTGGTGAACCCAGAGAAGATGGTGATCAACGAGACCAAGCGTGCCTACACCTACATGTGCCTCTACAACCTCACCGTGGAGGCGGTGGTGGTGAACAAGCTGATCCCCGACGGTACCGGGGACTACTTCAAGGAGAAGCTGAAGGAGCAGGAGCACTACATGGAGGTCATACACCAGTCGTTCGATCCCCTGAAGATGTTCACCGCCAGCCAGTTCTCCACCGAGCTTCTCGGACTGGAATCCCTGGAGACGCTCGCGGACATGCTCTTCGGGGAAGAGGACCCCACCCAGGTGTACTCCACCGACAAGCCGATGGAGATCTACGAGGAGGAGGGGGAGGGCGTCCTCTCCCTGAAATTGCCCTTCTCCATGAAGCAGGACGTAGAGTTATATAGGTCCGATGACGCATTGTTGATAACGGTAGGATCGTACAAGAGGTCCGTCTCCCTGCCCTACACCCTCATGAGGAAGGAGATAAGGAACGCCGAGTTCCAGGGGGGACGGCTGCTGATACGTTTCGAGAAGGAGGACGATAACAATGGAAGATGAGGAGCGCCCTGAGGAGACGGAGGAGGAGCACGCAGGGACGAGGAGAAAGCTCGAGGACAAGGCCGAGGAGAAAATTGAGAAGGCTCGCGGGGAGGCCGAGGAGTTGCTCCGAGGCGTGGTCTCCGAGGAGGCCAGGGAGCACCTTTTCAAGGCGGGGAGCGAGATGCTCCTGGCCATGGATTCGGTGGTCCCCCACTCCAAGGTGCCGGTGGATGTCCGGAGGCACTACCTCAGGATGAAGAAGGAGTTCCTACTCATGGCCAAGAGCCTCATAGACTCCAACCTGGATGCCCTCGAGGAGAAAGGGGATCGTTCCGAGAGGCTGAAGAAGATCGAGCTGGACTGAACCCCGACCGTCTTCACTCAATTTATATAGAGAGGAACCGTTTCTCCCGGGTAGAGGAGTCACAGAGGTTCCAATATGCCAGTGCTCGTTTCCTACCCGGAGAACTGCACCGGATGCAGATTCTGCCAGACCATATGCTCCCTCTACCACGAAGGGGTGGTGAACCTGGAGAAGGCCAGGTTGAGGGTGGAGAGGCCCAACATCATGCACGACATACCCCTGGTGTGCACCCAGTGCATCACCTGCGAGGACGACTGCTGCGTGGACGCCTGCCCGGAGGGGGCCATCTCCCTCCAGGACGGCGTTGTGACCGTGGATGAGGAGAGATGCGACGGATGCATGGCCTGCGTATCCGCCTGCCCCTACGGGGTGATCTGGGTGGACGAGGTGGCCAAGAAGTGCGATCTGTGCGGGGGGGACCCAATGTGCGTCAAGTTCTGCCCCACCGGCGCCCTGGTCTACGAGGAGGCCGACCAGGGGAATTACTCGTCCATGCTCAGGGCGATGGAGGAATGCTGATGCACGGCATCGGAGGAAGGATCCTGCACGTGGACCTGAACACCGGGGAGTCCCGGGAGGAAAAGGTCCCGGAGGGGATGGTCAGGGACTACCTGGGAGGGGAAGGTTTCGCCGCCAAACTGTTCACCGAGCTGGCCGATCCGCAGGTGGATCCCTTCGACCCGGACAACCCCCTGGTGATCGCCCCTGGCCTGTTCTCCGGCCTGCCCGTCCCCACCTGCGGAAAGGTGGTGTTCATGGCAAAGTCCCCCCTGACCGGCACGATAGCGGAGTCGGTCATGGGCGGGTCCATAGGGGCCCAGCTGAAGTACGCCGGTTACGACGCCCTGGTCCTCAGGGGAAGATGCTCTTCCCCCTCCCTGCTGACCATCAGGGACGGGGAGGTGGAGCTCCTGGACGCCTCCGACTACTGGGGCGGGTTGACCAGGGACAGCTCGGAAGCCATCCGGAGGGACCACGGGGACCTGGTGGTGGCCGCCATCGGCCCGGCCGGGGAGAGGGGGGTGCGCTACGCCACCGTGGACTGCGAGGATAGGCAGAGCGGAAGGGCCGGACTGGGCGCGGTCATGGGCTCCAAGAACCTCAAGGCCGTGGGGGTCAAGGGCACCAACGACCTCACCGTGGCCGACCCCCAGGGCCTGATCCGCCTGGACCTGGAGTGGCAGGACCACATCGAGGAGAGCGGGGAGTTCCACGACGACGTCAACTTCGGCACCGGGGAGTTTTTGGACTGGATGAACGAGAAGCGCGGCGCCTTCCCCACCAAGAACTGGCAGAAGGGGGTGTTCGAGGACCGGGGGAGGATCGATCCCCACTACTGGGCGCCCCGCTACCCCATCAGGAACAAGGCCTGCTTCGCCTGCACCAAGCCCTGCGGGAAGCTGTTCGTGGTGGACCAGGGGCCGTACGCCGGGACGGTGGTGGACGGCATCGAGTACGAGACCCTTTACTCCCTGGGATCGGAGTGCGAGAACCCCGACGTGGAGGCGCTGGCCCGGGCGAACGAGCTGTGCGACCAGTGGGGAATAGACACCATCTCCACCGGCGTGGTGATAGGCTTCATGATGGAGCTGGTGCAGCGGGGGATAATCTCGGTGGACGAGATCGGGGTGGACTGCCGCTTCGGCAACCCCGAGGCGGTGCCCCAGATGGCCGAGATGATCGGTAGTGGCGAGGGCATGGGGGAGCTCCTCGGCCAGGGGGTCATGCGCATCGCCCAGAGCATAGGCAAGGGCTCCGAGTACTACGCGCTGCACATCAAGGGCATGGAGCCCCCCGCCTACGACGCCCGCGGCCTGAAGCCCACCGGCCTGGGTTTCATGACCTCCACCAGGGGGGCGTGCCATCTCCGGGCGGGGAACTACGCCCTGAACCTCACCGGGAACTTCTGGAAGTTCCGGGACGTGGACCGCCTCTCCGTCGAGGGGGCGGGTTACCAGGTCAAGGAGATGGAGGACTTCATGGCGGTCTTCGACGCCCTGGGGGCCTGCAAGTTCTCCCGGGGGATCTTCCTCATGGAGGGGTTCGGTCCCCTCCTGGAGGCGGTGGTCGGCTTCCCCCTGTCCGAGACCGAGCTGCTGAGGATCGGGGAGAGGATCCACAACCTGAAGCAGCTGTTCAACTACCGGGCGGGCTTCAGGAGGGAGGACTTCTACCTCCCCAGGCGCGTGACCGAGGAGGCGATCCCCTCCGGGGAGTCGGAGGGGGCAATCATCACCCAGGAGGAGATGCACCGGATGTTGGACGACTACCTCGAGGCCAGGGGATGGGACGCCGAGGGGAGGCCCTCACGGGAAAAGCTGGCCGAGCTGGCCCTCTAGAGCCCCATCTCCATACAGTCCTGGCAGAGCAGCCTGCCCTCCTGCTGCCTGAGCATGTCTGAGTAGGAGCCGCAGCTCTCGCAGTAGCCGGACAGGTACCCCTCCTCCTCGGTCGCCCGTCCCTGGTAGTTGTTGATCCTGTCCCACTCCCTGGTGATCTCTATCAGGGAGGGGGAGATGCGGATCATGTCGTTCTCGGTGAGGATCCCCACCAGCTTCCCATCCTCCAGTACGGGAAGCCTCCTCAGCTTCATGGCGGACATCCTCTCCGCGGCCGCCTGCAGCGTGGTGCTGGGGGAGGAGGTGATCAGCGGTCTTGTCATCACCTTATCCACCTTGACCTCGGACGGCAAGAGACCCTTGGCCACGATCTTGTTCACCAGGTCGTTCTCGGTGAGCATACCCACCGGTTCCTGCTCGTCCATCACCACCAGGCTGCCCACGTCGTGCTCGCTCATCATTGTGGCGGCCTCCTTGGCGCTGATACTGGCCGAGCAGGTGACGGGTGAACGGGTCATGACTTCTTCCACGAGTATCTCCCTAGCGATCTCTGCCATGTGTGATTACTAGACCTTCGTAGGTAGAAATTCTTTTTGTTACTGGGCCTGGATTAGCGGGGGGTGGACAGGCGACAGAGTTAAATCGGACCGCCCGAATAGGCGCAAGGGGAGAGGACATGAAGGACAAGGAAGGAGAGCTGGCGGTAAGGCTGGCCCGAAAGGCCGTGGAGGCGGAGACCCATGACCGCGACCCCAACCAGCTGGACGTCCCGGCCAGCTTCCAGGAGAAGCGGGGCGTGTTCGTCACCCTGAACACCCACCCGGACCACGAGCTCAGGGGATGCATAGGATACCCCGAGCCGGTGTACTCGCTGGGAAGCGCCCTGTTGAAGGCGGCCCAGGGGGCCTGCCACGATCCCCGGTTCCCCCCGCTGAGGGCGGATGAGGTGAAGAAGGTGGTGATCGAGGTGAGCATCCTCAACCCGCCGGAGGAGGTGGAGGGCGAGGGGCCCGAGCTCTCCAGGAAGATCCAGGTGGGGAGGGACGGCCTCATCGCCGAGAGGGGACCGTTCCGGGGACTGCTGCTTCCCCAGGTCCCGGTGGAGCAGGGATGGGACGCGGAGACGTTCCTCTGCCAGACCTGCATGAAGGCCGGCCTACCCCCGGACTGCTGGATGGACCAGGACACCCGCATCCTGTGGTTCCAGGCCGAGGTGTTCGGCGAGAGGGCCCCGGGAGGGGAAGTGGTCAGGAAGGAGTGATCCCTTGGACGTCATCGAGGGCAGGGCTTTCATAAAGGGCGACCTGGTCCCCTGCTGTATAGGGGTGGAGGACGGCCGGATAGCGGCCATCAAGAAGGCGATCCGGGGGGAGGAGCACCATGACTACGGGGACCTCGTCATCCTGCCCGGGGCGATAGATCCCCACGTGCACATGAGGGAGCCGGGTCTCACCCACAAGGAGGACTTCAACACGGGCACCATGGCCGCCGTCTTCGGGGGGGTCACCTGCATACTGGACATGCCCAATACCGTGCCTCCCACCACTGACCGGGAGCGACTTTATGAGAAGAGGCAGACCGCTTCCAGGCGGTGCTGGACCGACTTTGGCCTCCTGGGAGGGGCGGCGGACCCAGGGGAGATGGTCAGGATGGCCCCCGGGGTGCCCGGGTACAAGCTGTTCATGTCCTCCACCACGGGGGAGCTCGCCTATAAGGGGGATCCCGCCCCGGTGATACGGGCGGCGGTTTCCCAAGGGAGAGTCCTGAGCGTCCACGCGGAGGACGAGGGGCTGTTCGGGCGGAGGGCGGAGTGGAGTCTCTCCGACCACCTGGATAACCGGCCACCGGAGGCGGAGGCCTCGGCCATCCGGAAGCTGGGGGAGCTGACCGACTATGACCGGCTGAACATCTGCCACCTCTCCTCCGCCCGGGGGCTGGAGGAGGCCCGCCCCCTGCCGTTCGCGCGGGAGGTCACCCCCCACCACCTCCTGCTCAGCGCCAATGGGGATCTGGGCACCTGGGGAAAGGTGAATCCTCCCCTCAGAAGGGAGGAGGACCGGGAGGCGATGTTCCAGGCCTTCCGCTCCGGGGAGATCCAGATGCTGGCCTCCGATCACGCCCCCCACACTAAGGGGGAGAAGGAGGAGGAGTTCCCCCACGCCCCCAGCGGCGTGCCGGGCGTGGAGACCTCCTTCCCCCTCATGATGAACATGGTGAAGAGGGGCATGATCGACCTGCCCCGACTGGTCGCCTGCGCATCGGCCTGGGCCGCCCATCTCCTGGGTCTGAACAAGGGGCTCATCGAGGTGGGAAGGGACGCGGACCTTATGGTGATCGATCCCCGACAGGTCACCACCATCCGGGGGGAGGAGCTGCACCACAAGTGCGGGTGGACCCCGTTCGAGGGCTGGGAGGCCATCTTCCCCCACGCCACCTTCCTCAGGGGGCAGAGGGTGATGGAGGACGGTGCCCTGACCAGTGGAAGGATGGGGAGGGATATCACTGCCGATGGAGGTTGACCTTTCCGATCTCCAGGGCAGGCGGTTCCGGTGCCTGGAGAGCTGTCAGCTCTGTTGCCTGCACCAGCCCGAGCTCCTCGAGGAGGAGGTCCGGTTCTTCAGGAAGGAGCATCCAGGGAGCGTCGTGCTCATGCAGGAGGAACCCCCAAGGTACGGCCTTGCACTGAGGAACTTGGGACCCTGCCGATTCCTGAGGGACGGCTATTGCTCCATCTACGAGGACCGACCCAGGTTCTGCCGCCAGTTCCCCTTCCACATCCACGTGGGGGACAGGGTGAAGGTGGAGGGGGATCTCTCCTGCCGGGGGCTCTGGGGGGATGAGGGGACCGACGCCCACAGGATGGCGGACCAACTGATCAGGTCATCGATCGACACCATCGAATCGGTGTGGAGGGACACCAGCAGGCTCTACCGGGAGTTCAGGGAGAACTGCCTGGAGGGCCGGGCAGAGGTGAGGGAGCGGTTCCAAGGGTGGCTCCCCCACCTCTCCATGGAGTCCCTGGGGGCCGTCCTGGAGTCCTCCGCCGAGGAGGAGGTGATGGGGGAACCGCCCGTGGACGGTCAGGTGGACCCGGAGGAGGTGGTCCAGGCGGCGATGGAGGCCTCCCTGCAGTCGCTGGAGTCCAGGGGCCCCAGGTCCGCCCCGGTCTACTGCGATCCCGACGGTCGGTGGAACATCTTCTACCCCGAGGGGGAGGAGATCCTGTGGATGATGATGGACCAGGAGGGGGAGCTTCACACCCTAACGGGCGTCGATCCCCTGGAGGTGGAGATGGAGGAGCCGGAGGGGGAGGCCAGGGAACTCCTTCTCGATTACCTCTCCCGCCTCAACCGCAGGGACAGCCTGCTCGGGTACGTCTACTACCTGATCGACCTGTACGGGTGTGAGGATCCCCTGCCCAACACCTACTACGGGGTGATGGCCACCTCCGCCCTGGACCTGCTTTGGAGGGTCAACCTGTTCGCCCACCTGCGGGGGGAGGGACCGGACTGGACCCTGATGAGGGAGGGGATCATATTCTACGATGTGGACAGGCTCGGCGCCCCCACCCTGGGCACCTTCGTTTGATTGTCCAGAATCCAAAGATTAAAATACTGTTCGGTTTATCGGGCAACTGGTGAAGGACAAATGAACAAACCCCTCTCGGTTCTGAACCAGGCCATCAGCAAGCACGTCATCGTCGAGCTCAAGGCCCACAGGGAGTACAGGGGCATACTCGAGGGATACGATCCCCACATGAACCTGGTTCTGAGGAACGTGGAGGAGTTCATCCGGGACGAATCGATCAGGAAGATGGACCAGACCATCGTTCGGGGCGACAACGTTATTTATATCTCACCGTAGGGGTGGTTAAGAGATGGGAAAGGGCACACCCTCAATGGGTAAGAAATCGAGCAAGAAGACCCACGTGCCGTGTAGAAGGTGCGGTAAGCACGCCTACAACGTCAGGAAGGGCTACTGCGCCTCCTGCGGATACGGGAAGAGCAGCAGGATACGCTCTTTCAGCTGGGCCAAGGTGCACTGATCCGGGGGAGAGCATGGACGACAAGCCCAAGCACGCCTGCGGGGTTGTCGCCATGGCGATGGAGTCCGATGTCAACATCGTTCTCAAGAAGGCACTCCGGGTGATCCAACACCGCGGGCAGGAGAGCACCGGCATAGCCGTCTACGACGGGAACATCAAGTACGTCCGGGGGATGGGGCTGGCCCACGAGGTCTTCTGCGGTCCCGAGTTCTACGATCTAAAGGGCAACATGGGCATCGCCCACGTCCGCTACTCCACCTCCGGGGACTCCTCCATGGAGAACTGCCAGCCCATCGTGGTGAGCACCGCGGTGGGGGAGCTTTCCCTGGCCCACAACGGGGACATCGTGAACGCCGATGACCTGAGGAGGGAGCTCCAGGACAAGGGCTGGGCCTTCCTGACGAACACGGACTCGGAGATAATCGTTCGCATCCTGGCCGACGAGGTGAGCGAGACCAAGGACATGTTCAAGGCCATCCGGAACACCATCCGGATGCTGGTGGGGGCCTACTCCCTCACCATCATGATCGGGAACCGGGTGTTCGGTGTGAGGGACCCCATGGGCTTCCATCCCCTCATGCTGGGCAGGATGACCGGCGGCTACGGGATCGCCTCCGAGGACCCGGTGTTCGAGGTGCTGGGCGGTAACTGCATACGGGACGTGGAGCCGGGGGAGATCGTGGAGATCACCCCCGAGGGATACACCTCCTCCAGGATCCCCAGGCCGCCGGAGAGGGCGGCCTGTATGTTCGAGTACGTCTACTTCGCCCGCCCGGACTCCACCATCGACGGCCTGGAGGTGTTCCAGGCCAGGAAGAACGTGGGCAGGGTCCTTGCCAGGGACAAGCCGGCCGACGCGGACGTGGTCATAGCCGTCCCGGACTCCGGCCGGGGGCACGCCATGGGATTCTCCGAGGGATCGGGCATCCAGTACGACGAGGGCCTGATGAAGAACCGTTACGTGGAGAGGACCTTCATCATGCCGGAGCAGGCGGCCAGGGAGGAAGGGGTCTCCTTGAAGCTGAACCCGATCAAGTCCACCGTCAAGGACAGGAAGGTGGTCCTGGTGGACGACTCGATCGTCCGGGGCACCACCCTGAGGAGGATCGTGCAGATGGTCCGCAGGGCAGGGGCCAAGGAAGTGCACGTGAGGATCGGCTGCCCCCCCATAGTGGCGCCCTGCTACTACGGGATCGACATGAAGACCAGGGACCAGTTCGTGGCCTCCGACCGCTCAGTGGAGGAGATCGCCAAGGAGCTGACCGCCGATTCTTTGGGATACAACACCCCGGAGGCATTGGTGGAGGCGCTGGGCATCTCCAGGAACAACCTGTGCATGGCCTGCCTCACAGGCGAGTACCCTACCAGGGTGCCGGGGGAGAGGAAGAGGTTCCAGAAGAAGCTGGACCTCCACTTCAGCCAGTGAGGGCGCCAGACCCTTCGTACTATGGTAAGATTTAATAATGGTGATTTCTTTCCACCGTTCGCAACGGGCCGGTAGATCAGTTGGAAGATCGCTACCTTGGCATGGTAGAGGTCGCGAGTTCAAATCTCGCCCGGTCCACTCCCACTCAATCCAGTTCTTTCTTCTACGATTCAATAGCCGGGGTTCCGGCGATCGCTCCTCCCTTCGACGCTCTAGAATGATTCATTCACGACGCCGGCTACGATTGGGAATTGACACTGAAGGTCAATGGAAAGAGTTGCTGATCGCTCAAGACCTCAAAGCCTCGCCGATGGCGGCGAGGCCCTCCTTTTCATTTCGCAACGGTCGAGGAGGTGGCGGGGCCACCATCATATCAGGGCGGCGGTTGAGCATACTCCCAGGGCTACCAGGGCCCTCTAGGGATCGAGCTCCTGAGTCCCTGTGATCAGGCGGAATCGTGTCTGAACTTTTGAAAGAAAGATTAAAGACCTTAGACATTGAACAACTCCTCGTAGACGGAGCTGAAAACATTAGAGTCCTTCTAGTGGATGATGACACCGACTTCCTGGAAGTCTCCCGTGAGTTCCTGGAGGAGAGGCTCGGACCCGGAAGCGTTCGTACCAGCACCAGTGCCGAGGAGGCCCTCCGGATGCTGGAGGGGGAAGAGTACGACGTGGTGGTCTCCGATTTCCAGATGCCCGGGATGGACGGTCTGGAGTTCCTGAGGTCGCTGAGGAACGACCGGGAGAGCGATCTCCCCTTCGTCATGTTCACCGGGAAGGGCCGGGAGGAGGTGGCCATGAAGGCCCTGAACCTGGGGGCCAACAGGTACCTGCAGAAGGGCGGTGACCCCGGTATCCAGTACTCACTGCTGGCCGCGGCGATCGAGCAGGAAGTCGAGCACCATAGAAGGACCAGGAGGTTGGAGAGATCGGAGACAGAGAAGAGGAAGGTCCTGGAGAGCACCAGCGAGCTCATCGTCTACCAGAATTTGGAGCACGAGGTGATCTGGGCCAACAGGGCCGCCGGCGAGTCGGTTGGACGGGATCCCAAGGAGTTGGAGGGAAGGAAGTGCCACCAGATCTGGCAGGGGCGAGAGGAGCCCTGCGAGGAATGCCCGGTGGAGAAGGCCCTGGAGTCGGGCGGGGTCAGGAAGGGGAGGATAAGGAGTCCGGACGGCAGGGAGTGGCTGGTGGTGGGGAATCCGGTATGGGGGGAGGACGGGAGCATCGAGGGCTCCGTGGAGGTCACCCTTCTCGAGGATGATGGGATCGGGCCGTTCGGGAGGGGATCGGACAGTATCCCGAGGGAGATATTCGAGGCCATCCCCGATCCGGTTTTCCTACTGGATCGGGACGGCCGTTTCATGGAAGTGAACAGGAGGGCCCTGGAGAAGCTGGGCTTTGCCAGGGAGGAGATCGTCAACTCCACCCTGTGGAACGCCCCTTTCTTCCCGCCGGAGACGGTGAAGAAGAAGACCGAGGTGTTCGAGAGGAGGAAGAGGGGGGAGAACATCCCACCCTACGAGGTGGAGCTGAAGGCCAAGGACGGGAGCCGCCTGAGCGTGGAGATCAACATCGGAACCTTCGGGAGGGACCGGTTCGAGGGCGAGATCCTCATCGCCAGGAACATCTCCGAGCGAAAGAGGGCGGAGCAGCGATTCAGGACCTACGTGGAGAGATCACCCTACGGCATCTTCGTTGCCGATAGTACGGGGCAATACCTGGAGGTGAACAGGGCCGCGACCGAGATCACCGGCTACTCCAGGCAGGAGCTGGAGGGCATGAACCTCCTGGATATGTACGATACGGAGGTGAGGGAGGAGGCCAAGGAAGCGTACAAGGGCCTGATGGAAGAGGGGGAGGCCAAGCTGGATCTACCCTTCAGGCGGAAGGACGGCAGCGAGAGGCGGTGGAGCGTGTATGCGGTGGATCTGTCCGACGATCGCTACATGGGCTTCGTGGAGGACATCACGGAGAGGAAGGAGTCCGAGGAGCGGGCGGAGTTCCTTCACTCACTCCTCAGGCACGACGTCAGGAACAAGGTCCAGGTCGTCCTGGGCTACCTGGGCCTGATGAGGCACTCCCATCTCCCGGAGAAGGACGCCGAGTACCTGGGCAAGGCCGTGAAGGGGGCGGAGGACATAACGGAGATCATCGAGAAGGTCAGGATACTCCAGCGGGCCCAGGGGGAGAGGACCGATACGGTGAGGATGGACACCCTGGTGGCGGACGTGGTGGAGGACTACCGGCCGATCGCCATGGAGGAGGGGATGGAGATCGAGATCGAGTGCCCCGCCCATGCCTGTAATGTAAGGGGAGGACTGCTGCTCAAGGAGCTGTTAACCAACGTACTGAGCAACTCGATCAGGCACTCTGGAGGCAGCAGGATCCGCATCAGCGGTGGGGAGACCGGGGGCGAGGCGGTCTGCACCATCGAGGACGACGGAAAAGGCATCCCTGACGGGGAGAAGGAAAAGATCTTCCACAGGAA
The DNA here is from genome assembly GCA_046540255.1 of Methanomassiliicoccales archaeon. Lineage (GTDB taxonomy): Archaea > Thermoplasmatota > Thermoplasmata > Methanomassiliicoccales > JAAEEP01 > JBKHFJ01. Next base: position 80,400 of record JBKHFJ010000001.1, read on the forward strand.
TTACACCACCGACAGGCACAGGGGATCCGGCCTGGGCCTGTTCTTGGTCAAGACCCTGTTGGACATCTACGGGGGCAGCATCGAGGTGAAGGACTCCGAGCTCGGTGGGACCAGGTTAGACATCCACCTGAAAACGGCCTGATCCCACTGTGGAATATCATCGATCGGTTCTTCGCCCCCGGCCCGGATCAGAATACCTGGACCTGCTGAAAGAACCTCAGGGACACGCTCTCGGGGTCCATGGTATCAATGTAATCCTTGGACTCCGGGTGCTCCATGATCTCGTCGGCCACCGCCTGTGCCGCTTCCAGGCTCTCCCAGTGGATCAGGTCCACCCACACTCCACCGGACCTGAGCAGCTCCCTGTCGATGTACCCTTCCTGCTTTTCCAGGTACTTCTCCTGGAATCCGTTGGAGATGCTCAGGAAGCGCTCCTCATCCATCCCCTCCTTCAGCCTGAACTGTGCTATCTCGACGATCCTGCCCGCCATGCCCTTGCAAGGGGGGACCGGCTGATAAATAGTTGTTGAGGAATGCGGGAAGCTTTTATTCGCCCTCCGGGCGATTCGGGTCCATGAGAGTGATCCTTCTCACCGGGGACGACGGCTCCCATCCTGTCTATCAGAGGATCATCGAGAGCGTCTCCTCCGTCCTGGGAGAGGTGGAGGTGGTCCGGGTGGACCAACGGGTTTCCCCATGTCGGGGGTGCTTCGGATGCTGGATCAAAACCCCGGGGATCTGCGTGATCGATGACCGGGGGAGGGAGCTGGTCAGCAAGGTCATTGAGAGCGATCTCCTCATCCTCCTCACCCCGGTGACCTTTGGGGGATACTCTTCCAGACTGAAGAGGGCGGTGGACCGGATGATCCCCCTGTTGCTCCCCTTCTTCAGAAGGTACGGGGGGGAGACCCATCATCCTCCCCGGTACCCGGATTTTCCCCCGCTGTGGGTGATCGGTGTCGGTGGGAATCGACGCCAGTGGGAGGTCTTCCGGGAGCTGGTCGGACGGAACGCCATCAACATGCATGCCCCGAAGCACGCCGTGTCCCTCCTGGATCCAGATCAGGAGGGGAAAGGGATCGATGATGAGATAGAGCGCTCCCTGGATGGGTTGGGGGTGGGAAGATGAGGGCGATGTTCATCATCGGCAGCCCCCACGGTGCGAGGAGCACCTCCAACTCCCTCGCCGATCGGTTGGTAAAGCATCTGGAAGAGGTCGGGTGGGAGACGGTCAAGGCGATGGCCGGCAGGGCCATGTCCCCCACCGAGTTGAACGGTAGGGCAGTAGAATGCCTGGAGTCCGACCTGCTGGTGATCGCCAGCCCGCTGTACGTGGACCAGCTGCCCTCCCCGTGCATCGAGTTCATGGAGGCGATACGGCGGGAATCGGGAGGTCCGGGGAGAAGGCCCGACCTGGCCGCGGTGATCAACTGCGGGTTCCCCGAGGCCTCCCAGAACCGGGTGGCCCTGCTGATATGCCACGAGTTCGCCCTCGCCTGCGGTATGACCTGGAGGGGAGGTCTCTCCCTGGGCGCTGGCCCAATGGTCGGCGGTAGACCGTTGGATCAACTGGGTGGTGCCCTGAGGAACGTGGCGACAGCCCTGGACATCGCGGGGGAGGCGCTATCCAGGGGGGAGGATATCTCTGAGAGGGCCTACGAGCTAATGAGCAGGAGGATGTTCCCCACCCGGTTGTACGCCATGATGGGCAACCGGATGTGGAGGAAGGCGGCCAGGGGGAACGGGGTGCTGGGAATGATCGATGACACCCCCTTGAGTGAGAGGGGGCCCAGGGGGTGACCGAAGATCAGGAGATCGATTCCAGCAGGACCTCCGCCAGGTCCCTGACCTCGATGTCCTCACCCAACTGCTCCGCACCCTGACGGAGGTTGACAACGCAGAAGGGGCAGCAGGTGATCACCGTATCCGCCCCGGCCTCCAGGGCCTGCTCGATCCTCCTAGCGGCGACGTTGACGGCAAGGTCCCCGTACTGGGACTTGTATCCCCCTCCGGCACCGCAGCACTGGCTGTTCATCCTGTTCCGCCTCATCTCCACCAGTTCGATCCCGGGTATGGATCGGATGACCTTCCTGGGCGATTCGAACACCCCGGCGTGCCTTCCCAGGTGGCAGGGGTCGTGATAGGTGACCCTCCTATCCATTCTTCCCGGTTTGAGGGTGCCATCATCGATCAGCTCCTCGGCCAACTGTGAGAAGTGCCTCACATCGAAGCTCGGCCTCGCATAGTAGACGGGCCAGTCATGCAGCGAGGTCTTGTAGCAGCCGGCGCAGGTGGTGACCATCGTCCTCGCCCCCCTCCTCTCGACCTCGGTGATGTTGTTCTCCGCCGCCCTGTAGGACAGATCGGTCAGCCCCACCCGGAGCGTGGGGGAGGTGCAGCACCACTCGTCCTCGCCCAGTAGGCCGATGTCCAGGCCGGCCTCGCGCAGTACCTTGAACCCGGCCAGGGCGATCTCGCTGGTCCGGAAGGAGGCGGTGCACCCGGCGAAGAAGATCATGTCGGCCCTCTCCCTCGCCCCCTCGGGGGCCCAGTCAATCCGTTCATCCGGTCTCTCCCCGTAAGGGTTCATCACTTTGGATATGCGCTCGTGGAACTTCCGATGGGCCGGCATCGGTCCGGCCCCTTCCTCGACCACCCATTTCCTGACCTTTTCCCAGAACTCCACGAACCGGATCCCCACGTGGCAGACGGTCTCGCAGGCCCCGCACACCGTGCACTGGTAGAGGGCATCGACGAACTCCTCGTCCAGCCCCACCTCGCGGTGCAGTAGGAGATCCATAGGGGACTTGTGCTTCATCTGCCTGAGGTAGTACACCTTTCCCCTGGGGGAGACGGACTCCCAAGGATACTGGTTCCAGGTGTCACACACTGGCACGCAGTAGCCGCACTGGATGCACGCCTCCAGCTCCCTGTCGATCTCCGGGAGGTTGACCATCACTGCGGCTTAGGCAGCCTGACGGGCATAACCCTTTCCCCCCGGATCAGAACCCGCCTTCCCTCTCGATCTCGAAGTGCAATCGATCCATGCAGCGGTGGTACTTATTCAACAGCTCCAACCGGTCATTTCCCCCGATGTAGACGTTGGCCAGCTGGTAGCTGTAACTGTCCTGGCCCTGCAGCTCATCCAGGTGCTGCCCCTCCCTCACACCCATCTTGATGATGGTACCCGGCATCTCGTTGGTCAGGGATTTGACGACCCCATCGTCAGGCACCCTGATCACCCTGCCCGGCTCGTAGGTGCGCACCATGAAGTTGGCGGCAACGTTGAACTCGCCCCGGTACTCCATCGCCTCTGGCCTACGGCCCAGGGCGATCTGCAGCATGATGCGGTGATGGGAGACCCCGTGCACCTTCTCGAAGATGTCGGTGTGGGCCTGGGAGATGCGTGGGTTGATCTCCAGGAGGCCCACCTCGTTGTGTGTGGAGTTGTAGAAGAACTCTACGTTGAACGGTGAGTTGTCCAGCCCGATCTGGGTGATGGCCCTCCTGGTGACGTCCGCCATCCGGAACTGTATCTCCATGGGTAGGGAGGAGGGGTACTCGTAACGCGAGAAGGAGGAGCGGTCCGACTCCCGGACCGAGTCCACGATGCCGTAGACCACCACTTCTCCGTCGTGCACGTACCCCTCCAACGTGCACTGGTGTCCGGTGAGGGGGCTTTCTGCGACGCAGCTCTCCCGCATGAAGACGAACTCCTTCGGCATGCTATAGGCCTCGAAGAGGTAGTTGAAGGGCTCCTGCAGGAAGTCGATGTTCTCCTGGATCTCCTGGGCGTACTGGTTGAACATGTACTCGTCGTTCACCTTGTACGCCAGGTACGACCGGAAGGACTTGAAGGGCTTGATCCAGAAGGGAGGGACCATGTCCAGGTCCCGGAAGGCTTCCGGGTCGACCGGATCGAAGGCCTTGAACATGGGGAGGTGCTCGGGGATCACCTTCTGCTGCTCCAGCCGACTCCAGTACTTGTGCCCGCACTTCAGAACGCTCTCCAGGGAGGGGCCTATCACCCCGAACTCCTCGGCCAGGATGGGTACCAGCTCGGTCCCGGGGAAGTCGTAGTAGGTGACCACGGCGTCCACCTCGCCGGGGGTGGACCGCATCCTCCCCACGGCCTTGGAGATAAGTTCCTCCATGTCGTACCTCTCCACGTCCCTGATCTCGGAGATATCCAGGGCCGCATGGAACTCGCAGTACTCCGCCTCCGGTAGCCTCCTGAGCTTCCGGAGATTGAACTCGTCAAGACCGACTACGAACACGTTCTTCTTCATGGTGACACCTCAAATCATATCTCTGGGGACCTCCTCGTCCCAGCTCTTGCTCTTGACCCGGGAATCCCCGAGGTAGGCGTCCAGTGTGGCCCTGATCCTGAAACGTTCGGGATCGGAGGTCAGCACCGTACGGGTGAAGGTCTCCACCTTCCAATCGCCCCTCTGAATGAGCCTGTGGGTGAGCACCTCCCCCCTCACCGTATCGTACTGGTTGTTGATATATGAGTAAGTTTCGCTGTTGTCGTTCCCCAGTGTCAGGTCGATGCCATCGAGCCTGTACCTGGCATCGTTGTTCACGATCCTCTGGACCACTTCATTGGTGGCCAGGTTGTGGATGACCTTCCACTCCCGCAGGGCGGGGGCCAGGAGGGATCTCTCCAGAGTCTCCCCGGCCCTGGGGGAACCCAGATCCCTGAGGTCTCGATCCTCCTCCCGGGGCGGCCTAACGGGCAGGGTGATGGAGCTGCGCTCCGGCACCACTGTGAGCAGCGGGGGTCTCGGGGAGGGCCAGGCCAGCGGCCAGTAGGAGGTGGATATCGCCAGCCTGATCCTGTGGTCCCGGGGGAACCTCTGGGCGACGAAGTTCAGGGGGACCTCTATTTGGTACTCTTCGCCGGGAACGAGCTCCCCGGGGGCCGAATGGTCCTCCATATGGCAGAGATTCAGCAGCCCGTAGGTGACCCTGGTCGCCCTCCCCTCGGGGGAGACATCGGACAGTCTGACGGCCACCATCGCCTGCGGCCTGTCCGATGTCAGGGCGAGGGCGACCGTCGGTGCACCCAGTATCTCCATGTCCTTCTCCAGGGGAGGGGAGTCGAACACCAGGGCGCCGCCGTCCTCCTCCCTCTGATCGGAGGGAAGGTCGGTGTCCTCGGAGTAGGAGCACCATTTCCCGGCGAACAGCCCCACGCTCAGTGGGCTGCGTATGGACATGTCCCAGGAGGGGAACTCCGTGGAGTCGAAGTCGATGACGCCCGGGCGCAGCTGATAGCCACTTCTCTCCACCCTGGGGGAGGGCCACTCCGTCTCCGCCACCCACCGCCCCGGCCTCCTGTCCGAGGTGGGGGAGATGGTGTCCTGCATCCACACCCTGAGAAGGGGGTCCTTCTCCACCCCGTTCTGGACGCCCTTCAACCATCTGTCCCACCATCTAACGCACTCGCCCAGGAAGTCGATGGCCGGACCCGGACCACCCATGTGCGGGTACTTGTGCCCCCAGGCCCCGATGAGCCCCTTCCTGGGGACGTCCAGGTTCTCCATGAGCCGGAAGACGGTGTTCGAGTAGCCGTCCGCCCAGCCGGAGACGGCGAAGACCGGGCACTCGATGGCCCCGTAGTTCTCGGAGACCGATGCGTGCCTCCAGTAATCATCCCTCCTCTGGTGTTTCAACCAATCACTCAGCCATAGACCGCTCCCCTCCAGCCTCTCCATCCACATATCCATCCACCGGTCCCCCACCACCTCTGGGTCGGGGGGAAGGGAGTTGTATGAGAACATGGTGGAGGCCCAGGAGAGGTTGTCGGTGAGTAGGCATCCGCCCATGTAGTGGATATCGTCCCCGTATCGGTCGTCGGAGGAGCAGACGGTGATCACCGCCCCCAGCTCCTCGGGCCGAAGGGAGGCCAGCTGGAGCCCGTTGAATCCTCCCCAGGAAAGGCCGATGATCCCCACCTTCCCGGAGCACCACTCCTGTCCGGCGATCCACCTGAGGACCTCCAACCCGTCCTCCAGTTCCGCGGGCAGGTACTCGTCCCTGAGCACGCCCTCCGAGTCCCCGCTACCCCGGAGGTCCACCCTCACCGAGGCGTACCCGTGGGCGGCGAAGAATCGGTGGATCTCGGTGTCCCTGATGGCCTTGAAGTCCCTTTTCCTGTATGGTATGTACTCCAGGACGGCCGGCACTGGGTTCTCTCCCGCATCCTCCGGCAGCCACACCTTGGCCGCCAGGTGACAGCCGTCCCTCATCTCTATCCAGACGTTCTCCATCTCCGTGATCCCGGTCCCTGGCATCGGGGATAGAAGGGCAAAAGGGTATATTATCCATTCTGAACGGCTTTGACAATGGGGACTTCAACACTTTTATACCTATAGTTCCGATATGCCCACTGCGGCATGGAGAATACGGGATGGAGAGTGACAGACCCAACCTATGGATCACCGCCAGGATACTCGACCTGGTGGGAAGGGAAGGACCGATATCCATGGGTGAGATCCAGAGCGAGTTGGGGATGCCCTACAGGACCTTCATCTCCCACATGAACCGGCTGGCGGAGATGGACCTCGTCGATGTGGAGCATCACGAGGACGACTCCCTCACCACCTTGACCCGACGGGGGGAGAGGTCCCTTGAGCGGCTGAGAGAGGTGGTGAAGGGGCCGGTTGGAGGAGCCCGGTTCTGACCCCGAGAAACTGATATATAGGCCGCCCCCCGCTTCCCGGTGAAAATGATAGTCGACGCCCACTGCCACATGTACACCAGGGACATGCTGCCCGATTCGGCGGTCCAGGCCTATCTGGAGCCCATGAGGGCCCTGGAGGACATCATGGACTGGGGCCTGGACGATGAGGTGGTGTGGCCAAACTTCGTGGCCGATGCCCGGGAACTGGTGAAGGTCATGGACACGGCGGGTATCGACAAGTCCATCATCCTGCCGCTGGACTACGGTCGGGTGGAGGAGCCCCGCACCGGATTCAGGGAGTACAACCGATGGGTGTTCGAGAGCGCCCAGGAGTTCGAGGATCGCATCATCCCCTTCGTGGGCATCGATCCGGTGAGAAGGGGATCGGGCGATTTCGTGGAGGAGCATGTGCGCCGGTGGAACGCGCAGGGGGTGAAGATATACCCGGCCACCGGCTTCTACCCTTACGAGGAGAGGCTGAGCGGGTTCTGGGATGCCATGGAGGACCTCGGGGTCCTCGTGGTCAGCCATACTGGGGCAGCGTGGGGCCCCTTCGAGGAGGAGTACTGCCATCCAGAGTACTTCAGGAGTGTCGCCGAGGAGCATCCCTCCCTTCGGATCGTACTCGCCCATCTGGGCGGCAAGTGGAGGGAAGAGGCCTTCCGTTTGGCGGAGGAATTCGAGAACGTCTACTCGGACTGTTCGGCGCTGCAGGGGTGGCTGCCCTCCCAGCCGGAGATGGCCGAACAGAGGCTCAGGGAGGTGGCAGACCGGATACCGGACAAGGTGCTCTTCGGGACCGACTGGCCGATCTTCGAGCTGGCCTACACCTCCAGGAAGTGGGCGGAATTCGTCAAGGAGAGATCATGGGGGAGCGGGGGGATCAAGGAGAAGGTACTCCACCGGAACATCGGGAGGCTGATCGATCTATAGCGGCCTTCCCCAGGACTCCCGGTGGAACAGCTCCCCCAACGGCCCCCTCTCCGGCCGACGATCCTCCGATCCGATCTCCTTCGGTAAGCAGGCTCCTGTCCTCGCCCGGGCATCCGCAGATCACCAAAGTGATGATCGCCTGCTCCTCCGGAATATCCAGCACCTCTCTCACCTTCACCGGATCGTAGCCGGCGATGGGGTGGGCGATGATGCCCACCTCGGTGGCCGCCAGGAGCATCTGGCCAGCGGCCAGGCCGCTGTCGAAGAGGAAGTAGTCCCTCCTGTCCGACAGCGAGCAGTCATCCTCCCTGGAGGCGGTGATGACCAGGATCAAGGGGGCCGGGTGGCCCAGGCGTTGCCCTTGGCCAGCGCCTCCTTGACCTGGGGCAGGGACTCCCCCTGGGAGATGATCACCCGCCAGGGCTGGATGTTGAAGCAGGAGAGGGAGAGCCGCATCGCCCCGATCAGCCGGAAGAGCTCCCCCTCTCCTATTTGTCTCGGGTCCAGGGCCCTCTTGGCTTTTTTCCCCTCGATGGACTCTTCCACCCGCATTAGGATTCCAATTCGAGGTCCGCTCGATTAACCGTTGCGGTCGGCAAGGTGTTAAGTATCCAGGAGACTCTTCTCGCCGGTATGGAGATCTCGGAACTGATCGCCCCTCCAGTGCCGGAGATCGCCCTGATATCCGGCGGTCTGCTGGCCGTCATCATAGGCGTGATCGGCGAGAGCCACCGGACCTACGCGGATGAGGTGGCGGTGTTCATCGCCTTCTTCGTGGGCCTTTTCATGTTGGCCCTGGGCGTTCTCACCTACCTGTACGGGGATCGGCAGATGTCCACCGTACTGGTGCTGGGCGTCCTGGGCTTCGCCCTGTTCTCCCGGGGTTTCAGGAAAGTCAAGTGGGCGGTGATAGTGTCCCTACTTGTTGCCGGGGGCGTAGGCTACGGCCTCCATTTGGCGGTCGAAGCTTTGTCCATCACCTTCCTCTCCACCGAGATCATTCTGGTGGTCGCCTTCGTGGTGTTCATCATACTGTTCCTGATCCTGAAGGCGATCGAGGGCACCCTTCGCCTCGCCGGGGCGGCGGTCAGCTTCCGCCCGATACTGTTTCTCGGTGGACTGGTGGCCATCGCCGAGGGCGTGCTCCTCTACCTGGATACCTCGCTCTCCCACCTGTTCGGTTGAGCGACGGATGGAGAACTTTTAAATTCGATAACACATATCGAGGCGCCGCGGGCCCGTGGCTTAGTCTGGATATAGCGCTGGCCTTCTAAGCCAGATGTCTCGGGTTCGAAACCTTGCCTGGAAGGCGAAATTCCCGACGGGCCCGCCATCCGCCAGGAAAAGGTTGATAAGCGTTAACTCAATCACCGCAAACGAATTGAGAGGAGAGATGTATAACGATGAAGAGAAGTTCCCGCGCCTGGAAGAAGAGTGGTAAGCAGCGATGGAAATGGCGCAAGAAGAAGATGCGTCGGAGGAAGAAGCAGCAGAAGATGAGAAAGAAGTGATGTTCACAAAGGGGGTATAGGGTAACACGGCATCCTCGCGGGCTCCAGTTAATTGGGCGTGATTGCAATCGGGTTTGCTGAACCGGTGATGACTAACTGGAGCGCTGACCCGATTAATTCGCGCGGGGTCGCTCCCCGCGTGGTGGAAACCCGCTGATCTGGGTTCAAATCCCAGTGCCCCCACCTTTTCCTCTCATACCAGTCCTCTCCTCAATCGTTCCCTCGGTATCTTTTCCGTTATACGCGAACACGTTGAAATGGGACGGTGCTACCGTTTCCATAAATATAAGCGATGGATATAGACGGGCTGAATAAGGAAATGGAGAGAGTCGAGCGGTCCATACATAGGACTCCAATGTTGGCCATATCGTTCATCGCTGGGATGCCTGTCCGTGGCAATAGAAAGCATTCGACTCTCCTTCGTAGCATTAAATGCCATCATGGAGGGGATCTCATCCCTGCCCGATGATGGCTGGGAGGTGTACCGTGGCCGGGGAAAGGGGTAGAAGGGGAAGCAAGGGGAGCTTCCTGCCAGCGGAGCTTTTCGATCCCATCGAGCGCCACCAGATCACCTCCCTGGGTACGGGCGTCCTGGTCTTGATCTGCCTATCCGTGATTGTGCTGTGGGTGGGTCAACAACCGGTGTCACTGGGCGCCCTTTCCACCTCCATGGCCAAGGTGGGCGGATTTTTGGCCATCACCCTGCTCTCCTTGAATTTCGTTCTGGCCACCAGGTGGTCCCTCCTGGAGAGGGCCTTCGGGGGCCTGGACCGGCTCTACAAGGTTCACAAGGTGGTGGGGAAGCTGGTGATCCTGTTCATAATTCTACACTTGGCCTCCCTGATCGTCAAGTCCTCTCCCGACTGGGGGATGGTGGCGGGATACCTGATCCCAGGATTGGATGCCCCCGCCACACTGGGGATACTATCACTAGCCGGTCTGGCACTGCTGATCGCATTGACCCTGAAGGTCAGGCTTCCCTACCATGTATGGCACAACACCCATCGGTTCATGCTCTTCCCTCTCCTTCTGGCCATGATCCACGCCCTCTGGGCGGGTTCTGACATAGCCGCCCATCCGCCCTTGGCAATCTTGGTGATCGCCCTGGGCTCGATTGCCTCCCTCTCCTACCTCTACACACTGGCACTCTACCCGTACCTGGGCCCAAGACATCGGGCGAGGGTGGTGAGGGCGGAGACCCTTGACGGGATGACAGAGATCGAATTCCAAGTGGAGGGACTGCGATTCCATCCGGGTCAGTTCATATTCGTCCGCTTTCCCCGCTTATGGGAGGTGCGTGAGAGATTCCCCTTCTCGATCTCCAACGCTCCCGGGGAGGAAACGGTGCGGATATCGGCCAAGAAGGCGGGGGACTTCACCACCGAGTACCTCCCCCTTGTCAGGGAGGGCGATGAGGCGGTGATACATGGTCCTTACGGCAGGTTCGGGGAACGCTTTCTCCTTCTCTCCAGGGACATGGTGTGGATCGCGGGGGGCATCGGCATTACCCCATTCCTGAGCATGGCCAGGTATGAGACGCTGCATCCCACCGGCAGAAATATCGACCTGATCTGGTCCTTCAGAGAGATGGAGGGTGCCTTCCACCACGAGGAGCTGATGGAGGAGAGCGCCAGGAACGAGGACCTCCATTACACTCCCTGGATCACGGGCGAGAGGGGCCGCCTGAGCGTTTCCGACCTGGAGGAGCTCTTGGGGGGCAGGGAGGAATTGATGGGAAGATTCTTCTTCCTCTGCGGGCCGGCGGCGATGATGAGCTCCCTCTGCGAGCAGCTCATGGGGGCGGGCGTAAGACCCAGGAACATCGTCTTCGAGGACTTCGATCTCTTCTGAAGGGCATGGACCGATCGGAAACCGTATCCCCGACTGAGGTCTTTCAGCGTTACTTGATCCTGATACCGATGGGAATGGATTTCGAGGTATCCTGTCAAGGTCCCAGAATCCGGAGATAAACATGCTTTCGAAACCCTCGAAATCATCTTGGGTTCAGAGGCCCTGCACATCTCTAGGCCTTTCTCATTAAAGAATACTGGCCCCCGCATGGTGGTCCAAGTGCGGAAATCGGAGTCCGGAATACAGTAGACGTAGACCACCGGTGGAGGGAAGTATCAAGACAGTCCAAACTTTTTTCTATAAAATCCTACATAGAGCAATTGGGGAGTCCCCGTGGACCTTCTCCAACTTCCCCACCACTAGTTTTTCGGGGGCTCCTCACTTTTTCTCTTCTCAATAGGGTTGGCCGATGTTCTCTATCCCGGAGAGGGACTCCAGTACCTCGTGGTCGGTCAGGAGATCGGAGCTCAGCCTGGAACCCTTCTCCAGGTCGAGGTGCAGCCTCTCCATCATGTAGTCGTCGGCGGACTTGCCCGGCCATGCCCCCAGGACCTTCACCCCCATGCCCTTGACGTACAGTTCCCCGAAGGAGAGGGCCAGGTCGTAGAGGAGCTCCGGGAATATCCAGGGATCCATGTCGAACCTCCCTCCGGTCTCATGGGGATACTCCAGGCAGATTGAGGGCAGGCGGTTCGAGTAGGCGTGTGCCCTGGCCTTGTCGTCCGAGGTGACGAAGAGGACCTCGCACCGCTGCCTGGACGCATGATCGGAGATGACCTGTATCATCCTCTCGTCCCTCTCCTCCTTGTCCTCCGCGAACTCCCCTCCCCTCAGCTCCCTGGAGCTGTACAGCTCCCGGATGAGCTTCAGCTCGGTCTGGGCGTTCAGCGCCCTGCGGCCGGACTTGTGAAGGCAGTTGATCATATGCTCGGCGGAGGAGGTACCGGTCGCCCCCTTCAACTGGTTCACCTCCCAGCCGGAGTACTTCCTGCCCACCACGGTGGAGATCTCCTCCTCCACCATGGAGGGGATGACCACCGGGATGGTGGCCGGGTTGAAACTCTCCACCGGGCCCCCCATGAGGAGCGTGAGACGGCTGAGCAGGCGATTGTAGGCGATGTTGGTGTCGATGGCCAGTAGCTTCTGCTGGGGAAAGCGGTAAGGATCGCTCCTTCTCCTCTCCACCTCGGATATCTCTGAGAGCAGCTCATCGAGGTTGTCCGGCCACACCACCAGGGAGCTCCTCAGGGCGTCCCTCAGATCGTAGTAATCCGGCAGGTCCCTCTCCAGCCCCTTGTCCCCCAGGTTCAACCTGAGGTCCGTGATCCTGTCATCCATCGACCTCTGGGTGGGGATCAGGCCCAGCCTCCAATCCTGCAGGTCCACCCTTAGAAGGTCCATGGATAGCAGGCTGGAGCCGATGGTGACGGATCCCATCCCGTGTAGGATGCACTCGTTGGCAAGGGCCATCAGGAAGCTCTTATCCGCCTCGATCCGCGGCATTCCTGCCCTCCTCCATGATGTCGTGGGAGTGCTGCACCGTCAGGGGTATGAGCATGTACGGCCTGCTGGCGTTCCTGAGGGACTCGATGTAGAGGTAGTATATGTGGTCGAAGGAGAGGTCGTTGACGCTGACCAGGATGGATCCCAGTACCACGGCCTTCCTTCCCGGGGTGACGTCCAGGGCCAGCTCGCTCCCCTCCTCCTGATCCACTATGCTTTGGACCGTTCTCTTCACGCCGCCCACATCATCCCCTTTGATGTACCTGAAAGGGATCTCGGGGGAGGGGCCGTACCGCTCGATCAGGGAGGTGATCATGGACCTGGCGGTCTCCATCCTCCCCTGATCGCCCTTGCTTCCCAGGATGTGGATCCTCTGGGGAACGAAACCGTGGACCCTGATCATCGCCCAGATGGAGTTGAACATGCCCCACAGAGAGGGCCCCATCAGGGTTATCAGCGTTCTGACCATGTGTTCAGCTCAGAACCGCTTCCTTGAACTGGTCGAAACCGATCTCCTCGATGAACCTCCCCAGGCGCATCTTGTCGCTGTTCTCCTTGTAGTGGTTGATCACCCTGTCTATGGTCTCCACGGCCTCCTCGTCTGACAGGTCCGAGGCCAGCTCCTGGGCGATGCGCGGCTTCCTCCCGGAGGTGCCGCCCACCACCAGCGTCCATCCCTTCTTTCCGCCTATGAGGCCCACGTCGCGTACCCATGACTCGGCGCAGCAGTTGGGGCATCCGGAGACGGCGATCTTCAGCTTCTGGGGCAGCTCCATGCCGTGGTATCTCTCGTCCATCTTCATCCCCATGCCCACGGAGTCCTGTATGCCCCGCTTGCAGAAGGTGGTGCCCGGGCAGAACTTGACGCTCCTCACGCACAGTCCTATCGCGGCCCCTGGGGGCATACCCAGGTCGGCCCACACATCGTCGATGTCCTCCTCCCTCAGCCCCACCAGGGCGATCCTCTGGGCCGAGGTGATCTTCATCGCCTTGGCCCCGTACTTCTCCGCCACGTCGGCGATCTTCCGCAGCTGGTCCGGCTGCACGATCCCCCCGGGAATGTGAGGGGCGATCGCGAAGGTCTCCTTGTCCCTCTGGATGATCGCGCCCTTCTCGAGAATATCTCCACTCATGTGATTCACCGCCGCTAAAAAGGAAGCCCATGGGACTTAACGGTTGCCTTGCAGGCCCAGCACCCGCTCCCTGAGCACCTGCTGGCTCTCCTGGGGGGTCTGGGTGGTGTTGACCATGTAGACCTTGGATTTCTCCAGAAGGTTCCGGAAGAACCACCTGCGGATGTCCATCTTCCTCTCGCTCCTCACCAGCTGGTGCGGGTTGCAGAAGTCGTGGGCCTCCAGGTACTCCATGGCCTCCTCGGTGTCCATTTCCCGGATGATCCTCTCGTCTTCCGGATCCCTCTTCAGCAGGACCACGGAGTAAAGGGTGGTCATGGGAATGACGGCGTTCGCCCCGGCCACCCATCTGACGTTCATGATCGCCCTGCCCTGCTGGTCGAACTTGGCGGACTCCACCAGCTTCTCGTAGTCCCCCCAGATGTTGGCGATGTCCGACTCCACGTAGCAGTTCTTCTCCGATCCGAAGACCAGGGGCCTCTTGCTGGAGATGCGAACGAAGTACCAGTCGTCCGTCACCAGTCGGGCCTCCTCCATGGTTAGCAGGCCCCAGGAGTGGGTGGTCTTCCCCGTCTTGGAGGGGGCTATGATGGAGATCCCCCGGCCGCCGATGTCGATGGCCGCCCCGTGCACCGAGTAGATCTGATGATTGTCCTCCAGGACGTCCCCGGCCACCGCCAGAGCGATGCTCTTGATCCATCCGTAGTAGTTGAAGTTGTACAGGAAGGCGGTCTTGGTCAACGGATCGTACTTCAGCAGGGGATCGCCCTCTCCTTCCTCGAGCACCACCAGGCGGCCGTGGGAGCGGATGTTCTCGCCCATGGTGTACAGGTTGCTCTCCCACATGTCCTTCACCCATTCCAGGTCGGTGAGGAGCTTGATGCAGGTACCGTACACCTCGGCCTTGTTGGTGTACAGGTACCTTCCCCAGTATCTGGTGTAGAGCTCGTCCTTCTCCTCGGCCGAGATGATCTCGATATCGTACATGCTACCTCGATTGGCGGGGAACCCTAATTAAGGCTCCTCGGACCCCATCAGGGCGTACTCGATGCTGTCGATCAGGGCCATCAGGGAGGCCTCTATGATGTTGGTGGAGACGCCCACCGTGCTCCAGGAGCTCTCCCCATCGGTGGAGCGGATCATCACCCTCACCTTGGCCCCGGTGGCGTCCTTGGCGTCGATCACCCTCACCTTGTAGTCCACCAGCCTGACCTCGCGGAGCCGGGGGTAGAAGCTCTCCAGGGCCTTCCTTAGGGCCCGGTCCAGCGCGTTGACCGGCCCGTTCCCGTCGGCCGCGGTGTGCTCCTCTCGACCCTCGGGGTCGATGACCTTGATGCTGGCGTCCGATCTGACCTCAGACCCAGAGACGTCGACGAAGATGCGGAAGCCGTCTATGGAGAAGTGCGGCCTGTAGCGGTTCCGGAACTTCCGGACCAGTATCTCGAAGGAGGCGTCCGCTCCCTCGTACTGGAAGCCCTGTGACTCCAAGGTCTTGAGGTACTTGAGCAAAGAGGCTCCGTTCTCCCTCTCCTCCTCGATCCCGAACTCCCTCAGCTTGCTCAGTATGCCCGAGGTGCCGGAGAGCTCCGACACCAGGATCCTCCTCTCGTTCCCCACTAGCGAGGGGTCGATGTGCTCGTAGGTCCGGCTGTCCCTGTTCACCGCCGAGATGTGTATTCCTCCCTTGTGGGCGAAGGCGCTCCTGCCCACGTAGGGCTGCCTGGGATCGCGGACGATGTTGGCCACCTCGCCGACGAAGGCGGAGAGGGAGTTGAGCTCGGAGAGGTCCCCCACCCGAGTGTGCCTCCCCATCTTCAGGATCAGGGCTGGCAGGAGGGAGCACAGGTTGGCGTTCCCGCACCTCTCCCCGATGCCGTTGACCGTTCCCTGGACCATCACGGCGCCCGCCTCCACGGCGGTAAGGGAGTTGGCCACCGCCATCTCCCCGTCGTTGTGGGCATGAATTCCCAGGGGGAGATCGATCCCTTTACTCACCCTTCTCGTGATCTCCCCGATCCGCCCGGGGAGGGAGCCGCCGTTGGTATCGCAGAGCACGGCCAACTCCGCCCCGGCCTCACGGGCCGATCGGAGGACGCGCATCGTGTAATCCCGATTCTCCCCGTACCCGTCGTAGAAGTGCTCGGCATCGAAGATCACCCTCCTGCCGTTCTCCCTCAGGTACCGGACGCTGTCCTCCACCATGCGGAGGTTCTCCTCCAGGTCAGTCCTCAGGGCGGAGGTCACCTGCAGGTCCCAACTTTTCCCCACCAGGGCGACCCACTCCGTCCCGGCGTCCAGTAGGGCCCGCAGGTTCCCGTCCTCCTCCGGAGAGGTGTTGGCCCTGCGGGTGGACCCGAACGCCACCAGCTCGGAGCACTCCAGCTCCTCTTCCATGGCACGGTCGAAGAACTCCTGGTCTTTGGGGTTGGATCCAGGCCACCCTCCCTCGACGAAGTCGACGCCGAAGGAGTCCAGCCGTCGGAGGATGTCTAGCTTGTCCTCGGTGGAAAACGAAACGCCCTCTGCCTGGGCGCCATCCCTCAGTGTAGTGTCGTAGATGATTGCCCGCTCAGGGGCCAATAAATAAATCCCGTCCTTTAGAGTTCATGAACTACCCTCCGGGGCAAGGGGCCATATCTCCGCCGGCCTATTTAATTTTGATGCCTAGCCTTGAGCAGGGCCACCAGATCGCTCAGCACGGCCGAGGAGGTCTCCATCTTTCCCGCCCCCTTGCCGGCCACGGTGATCTCTCCGGCGATGTCCGTCTTCAGCTGAACCATGTTCAGCGTGCCCCCGATGCTCAGTGGATGCCCGGTCGGGACCATCACCGGCGAGACCTCCATCCTCCGGTCGGAGATCTCCCCAACCAGCCTGATCACCTTCCTGTGCTCGGCCGCCAGGGAGACGGCGTCCTCGTTGATCCCCCGGATGCCCACAGTGTTGACGTCGGAAAGGGTCACCTCCCGCCCCATCAGGGCATTGGCAAGGATCGCCAACTTGCAGGCGCTGTCCACCCCGTCGATGTCATACGTGGGGTCCGCCTCCGCTATCCCCAGCTGCTGGGCCTCCCTAAGGGCCTGGGAGAGGGGCAGCCCCTCCTCCCCCATTCGGTTGAGTATGAAGTTGCAGGTGCCGTTTAGTATGCCTCTCAGTGAAAGGGTCTCCTCCCCCCGCAGGGTCTCCCTGGCCAGGTTGATCACCGGCATGGCCCCGCCCACGGCGCCCTCGAAGCGCAACCTGGCCCCGGAGCTCTCGGCCATGTCCACCAGCTCCCCGTACCTGAGCGCCAGCGGTCCCTTGTTGCAGGTGATGGCATCTCTCCCCGCTCCCAGCGCCGCCCGCAAATGGCTGAAGGCGGGCTCCGCGCCCAGGATGTCCGTGGGGGTCAGCTCGATGAGCACGTCGAAGTCCGTCTCCTCCACCAGGTCCACCGTATTCCCCTGGTAGGGCTCCCCTACCCGACCGGTCTCCCTTTTCCTCTCGACCAGGGAGAGGGGATCCAGGCCGTCCGGGTCCCGGGCCACGGTGGCGGAGTCGAACACACCGACGATCCTCAGCCGCTCCCCGAACTCCGAGGCCAGCCGGGTTTCCTTGCTGGCCAACACCTCGGCCACCCCCTGACCCACCACGCCGAATCCGGCTATCAGAATGTCCATGTCACTCCTCCAGTCTCCTGATGACCATGAAGCCCAGCTCGTTCCCCCTTCCCTTGAGGAACGATTCCATGTGGTCCACACCTTCCCTGGTCCTCAGCTTGCCGAACACCAGGACGGCCTTCTCGTCCGAGGTGGCCGATCCCGCGTACCGTATGTCCATCGAGTCCAGGTCCTTCATTCCCTCCAGCCCGTCGGCGATGTTCTTCACCTCGCTGGGCGGGACGTTCCCCACCAGCATGAACTCCATCGGATAGGTCTCGTACAGGTGGCCGATGCGGGCGATGTCGATCTCCCTCCCCTCCCACGTCTCGATGAGCCTCTCCAGCCTGGACTGGTCTCCGATCTCGAAGGTGATGTTCACGATGATCCGTCCACCCAGGACCTTGTCCCGGTGGTGCACCACCCCCACTATGTTCCCGTCGAGCGACGAGATGGGCTCCAGGGCGCCCACCAGCTGCCCCGGGACGTCCTTCAGGCTGAGGTCCACGTTCACCTTCATCTTACTCCTCAGCCGGTCCATGGCGTTACCCGATTATTCATCTTTCGACCGGCGGTGGGAAACGGTTAAAATGGGAGGGTGTCGATACGCCACCGGGGTGGAGACATGGTCTCTTTGACCTTTCACGGGGGAGTGGGAGAGGTTGGAGGAAACAAGGTGCTGGTGGAGTCGGGGGACTCCAGGCTGTTCTTGGATTTCGGGAAGAGCTTCTGGGCCGAGAAACGGTTCTTCCAAGAGCCCTTCCTGAGTCCCAGGGGATGTTCGGAACTGAGGGACATGGGTATACTGCCCAGGGTGGAGGGCATATACAGGGGCGATCGGCCCGGGCGAATGGACGGCGTGGTCCTCTCCCACGGGCACGCCGACCACTACGACTCCATACGCTTCCTGAGGGACGATATCCCGGTGGTCTGCAGCCCCACCACCAAGAGGCTGGTGATCTCCCGGGAGCACTGCGGGAACCACTCGACACCGATGGCCAAGCTCACCAAGAGGAACGGGGAGGAGTGCTTCAAGGAGTTCCTGGAGACCGGTGAGGGTCGTCCCCTCCGGGTGGGGGAGGTGGAGGTACTCCAGATGGAGGTGGACCACTCCCTCCCGGGGGCATGCGGAACCGTTCTGGATACGGGGGATTCTCGTATCGTCTACACCGGGGACATAAGGTTCCACGGACCCAGGGGAAGACTGTCGGAGGATTTCCTCTCCAGGGCCAGCGAGGTGGACCCGGACCTGCTGATCATCGAGGGCACCAATGTGATGGAGGGGCGCATGGGTGATGAGGGGGAGGTCTTCCGGAAGACCCGGGAGGTGGTCTCCTCCACTCTGGGCCTGGTGATGGTCAGCTATTCCCAGCTGGACCTGGACAGGATGTCCACCTTGTGCAGGGTGGCGGAGGAGACCGGGAGGAGGCTGCTGATCAACCCCAAGCAGGCCTACTGCCTGCTGCTCCTGGAGAGGGACGACCTGCTCCCCCATGGAGTATCGATGGACTCCCTCGGACTGTTCCAGAGGGAGAAGAGGACCAGGAGCCGGTACGAGGAAGTGGTGAGTTCGGAATGGATGGGGGAGGAGATGGGGGCGGAGGAGGTCAATCAGTGCCAGGAGGAGGTGATTCTCACCTTCACCCTCTACGACATGAACGAGGCCCTCAGGATAGAACCCCTGCCGGGCTCCGCGTACATCCTCTCCTCAAGCGATCCGTTCGACGAGGAGATGGAGATCGGCCACGAGAGGCTGTGCAACTGGTTGGGGCATCTGGGAGTGCCTATGTACCACATCCACGCCTCCGGGCACGCCACCCCCCACCAGCTGAAGAGGATGGTGAGGGAGATCTCCCCCGAGAAGGTGGTGCCGGTCCATACGCCCTGTCCCGAGCTGTACACGAGATATCTCTCCGATCTGGATGTTCAGATCCTCCGCCCTCTCCCGGGGGAGAGCGTCATGCTGTGATTCCTGGAAACTGAGTAGGGGCCCTACTGGACGGCGTGCACACTCCTGCCGCGGAGATTGTCGATGAGCTTTCTTATCTCGTCGACCACGAAGATCGAGCTGGAGACCAGTACTACCATGCCCCACTCCATCGGCCCGAGGACGGTGGTCCCCAGGGCGACCTGAAGCGGCTCCAGGGAGGTCGCCAGGAAGAGCAGTCCCACCGAGGCGAAGATGGCCAGCAGCAGGTAGCGGTTGGTGGTCACCCCGATCGTGAAAAGGGACTTGTCCCTGGACCGACAGTTCAGGGCGTTGAAGACCTGGAACATGGCCATCGTGGTGAAGGCCAGTGTCCTGGCCTTCTCCGTGCCCCCGTTGTTGAGTCCCTGGGTGAACAGGAACAGGGTGCCGGTGGCCATCAACACGCCCATGATGAGCACGTTCTTGAGCATCTCCCTGTTGATGATCCTGGACTGGGGGGAATGGGGTCTGCGCTTCATGATGTCCTCCTCCTTCCCCTCCAGGGCTATCGTCTTGTCCATCAGGCCGTCGGTGACCAGGTTGATCCATAGGATCATGATCGCGGTGAGGATCAGGGGTGCGGTGGGCAGCAGCACCAGGGCGGTGATTATGGTTATGATCTCCCCGGTGTTGGTGCTTATGAGGTACTTCACCACCTTCCTGATGTTGTCGAAGACCACCCGCCCCTCCTCCACCGCGTTCACGATGCTGGCGAAGTTGTCGTCGGTGAGGACCATGTCCGCGGTCTCCTTGGTCACATCGGTCCCGGTGATGCCCATGGATATGCCGACGTCCGCGGCCTTGAGGGCGGGAGCGTCGTTCACCCCGTCGCCGGTCATGGCCACGATATGCCCCTCCCGCCTGAAGGCCTCCACCAGGCGGTGCTTGTGCACCGGAGAGACCCTGGCGAACACCGAGGTCGTCCTGACCGCCTCCCTCATCTCCTCGTCATCCAACCGGTCCAGGTCCTCCCCGGTGAGCACTCCCGAGTCCCTCTCCTGCAGTATCCCTATCTGCCTGGCGATGGCCTCGCCGGTCACCTTGTGATCGCCGGTGGCCATGACCACCCTGATGCCGGCGCTCCGGCAGAGGTCTATGGAGGGCTTTGCCTCCTCCCGGGGAGGATCCATCATGCCGATCAGCCCCTGGAAGGTCAGCTCCACCTTTCCGTCCTCGGCCATGTGCTTGAACTGCTCGATCTCCTCCTCCCTTATCCTGGCGGTGGCCACGCCCAGGACCCTCAGCGCTTCCCTCGCCATGTCCATGTTCAGGGACTGTATCTCGCTGCGGTCCCGGTCGGTCAGCTCCTCCTCACCGTCCGGCCCCATGATGCGGGAGGACATGCCCAGCATGGCCTCCGGTGCCCCCTTGGCCATGACCGAGATGTACCCCGAGGGCATCCGGTGGAAGGTCATCATGTACCGCCTCTTGGGATCGAAAGGTATCTCCTCCACCCGGGGAAACTTCTCCTCGACATCCTCCCGGTTCAGTCCCGCCTTCACGGCCGCCACGTTCAAGGCGCCCTCCGTGGGGTCCCCACGGATCTCCCACCGCACCTCGTCCCCCACCTCGGCCGCCCGCAGGGCGGAGTCGTTGCACAGCATGCTCGAGGTCAGTATGTCCATCAGCCTCTGGTCGTCGGAAGGTTCGATGGGCTCCCCCTCCACCTCGAACCCCCCCTCCGGCTTGAAGCCGATGCCGGTGACGTCGATCGCCTTTTTCTTCAGGTGGATCCTCCTGACGGTCATCTGGTTGCTGGTAAGGGTGCCCGTCTTGTCGGTCAGTATCGAGGTCACCGATCCGAGGGTCTCCACGGCGTGGAGCTTCCTTATGAGAGCGTTCCTCCTGACCATGCGATTCGCCCCGATGGCCAGAACGATGGTCATGACCACCAAGAGACCCTCGGGTATGGCGGATACCGCGGACGCAAGGGCGAAGAGGAGGATATCGTAGACCTCGAATCCCCTAAGAAGGCCGAGCGAGAAGGTGAGGGTGCTTGCCAGGATGGCGAACAGTCCGAGCTTCTTGCTGAGGTCCCTGGTTCTCCTCTGTATGGGGGCCTCGGTGGTCTCCGTCTCGGTGATCAGCCTGGCGATCTTCCCCATCTCGGTGTCCATTCCAGTGGCGCAGACCACGGCCTTTCCCCTGCCCTGGGTGACCATGGTGCCCGAGTACACCAGGTTCTTCCGATCGGCCACCTGGGTCTCCTTGGCCATCACGGTGATACCCTTTCTCGCCGGGAGGGATTCGCCGGTGAGCATGGACTCGTCAACCTCCAGATTGGAGGCCTCCATAAGCCGGCCGTCGGCTGGGATCTTGTCCCCCACCTCGAGCAGGATCACGTCCCCTGGGACCAGGTGGGAGGTCTTGACCTTCATCTCCAGACTTCTGTTGTCCTCCTCCGGCACCACCCGGAGGACCTCCGCCTCCGGGGTGACCATCGACCTCAATGCCTGGAGGGCCTTCTCCGCCCTGTACTCCTGTATGAATCCGATCAGGGCGTTGAAGATGATGATGACCGCGATGACGATCGTGTCCACGCTCTTACCGGCCAGAAATGAGATCAGGGCGGCGGCGACCAGCACCAGGTTCAGGGGATTCTTGAGCTGGGCCAGTAGGAGCTTGACCTTGCTGAGCTGCTCCCCCTCCTCGAGCTCGTTCAGCCCGTGGGTCTTCAGCCTCCTCTCGGCCTCCTCCTTGGTGAGGCCGTGGGAGCTGGTCCCCAGTTCATCGATGACTTCATCCAGGGATCTGTCATGCCAGGTCTTCTCGGATATCGTCTCACCGTCCACCTCATTTCAGGCCATACTGGTCGGGTAAGGGATACACTCTATGATGATGGGCTAGATAAATTTAACTCAACCTCGGGAAGGGCATTCCAAACGCCACAGTCCCTTCATAGACTGAGGTCCATTCCGGGCGACGCCCCTTGTAAGGCACCGGCCCTGGGGACCATAAGGTCTTATCGGTGGGGTGCTCATACCGCCGAAGGGATACAATGAGGAGGATAGGAGACTGCAAGGTTGAGGAGGTGATGAGCAGGAATGTCATCACCGTGGAAAGCGGAACTTCCCTTAAGGACCTGAAGGGGAAGTTCGAGGAGTATGACTTCAATGCCTTCCCGGTGGTGGATGGGGATAGGATGGTGGGCATCGTCACCAAGATCGATCTGTTCAAGGCGTTCACCACGGGAAGGAAATTCTCCAGGAGCGACGTCTGGGATCTTTTCGCCGAGGCCGTTAAGGACGTTATGAGAAAGGCGGTGATCTCCGTCAATCCGGATGATTCCATCAAGCTGGCGACCGAGTACATGGTGGAGTTCAAGCTGAGGAGCCTCCCGGTGATCGAGGGGGGAAGGCTGGTGGGAATGATCTCCAGAAGGGACATCATCGAATGTTTGGAGTTCGAGTAGATGATCGAGGCGGGATCGATTAGGTGAACGGAGAAGCAATGTGATCGGTGGATGGCGCCGAGGGGGAGATTTGAACTCCCGAGGCGCAGAGCGCCACGAGCTCTCTGCCCCCTGTTGGGGACTCCAGGCTCGCGCCTTACCGGGCTGGGCTACCTCGGCACGTTTCGCCCCTTACCACCTCTCCCGATTTAAAAGTTATCCTCGAGTCGATGCATCCTCGCAGGCCCCTGGGCGGGCCGGAGGTACTCGGTCCTGCGGGCTCCCCCTTCACTTGGTGTAGATGAGCACGCTCATGTTCGTCTCGAACATCATCCTCTTTATCACGTCCTTCTTCAGGACGCGGCTGTTCCAGTTGACCACGGCCATGTCGAATTCACCGGAGGACATCTTGCTCACCAACTCTAAAGTAGGGTTCCCGTCCACCGCCTCCTCCATGACGCTGCAGTCGTACATCCTGCCCACCCTCTTCAACTGCATCATCCTGGCCTGTTCCAGGTCGACCGGATCTCGGTAATTCAGAACGCTCAGTTCCGCCCCGGTCACCATGGCTATCTTGAGGGCCATGGTGGCGCTCTCCTCGCACACGTCCTCGCATCCCATGAGGGTGAGGATGTTCTTGTATGGGCACCGTCCGCGAGGAATGAGGACGGGGACCTTGGACCCGTTGAGGAAGCGGGTGACGTGGGAGGCCCCGAACAGTTTCTTCTCATCCTTGCCCATGCTCAGTATGACCACGCCCACCCCGGGCATCTCTTCCTTGAGGGAGTAGGATAGCTCCTCCAGCTTCGGGTTGTTCAGCACCTTCCATCGGGTGAATACGATCTCCTCGTCGATGTAATCCCTGCACTTGTCCAGGAGCTCCTCGGAGAGCGCGGCCACGGTAAGTCTTATATCCATCGAGCTGGCCAGGCAGGCGCACTCCTCCATGACCTTGTGAACGTCATCCTCCCTCCTCACCACGGCGAGGATCCCGTGAAAGGGGCGCAGGTCGGCCTCACCGCCCGACACCTCTGGTTCCGATTCCATCGAGGAGCCGCTGGGAGAGCAGATGACCAGGGTGTCACCCTTCTCTATGGTCGTTTCTTCCTCTGGCCTCACCGGACGCTGGCCCCTGAGGATGGCGGCGACCATGCAGTCCCCCGGCAGGCTGAGGTCCTTTATACACTTCCCCTTCAGCGGGGAGTCCTCCATGACCGGGACCTCCCTCACCTCCTTGGTGCCGGGGAAGAGGGCGGAGTTGATCATCTTGGCGGCGGTGACGGCCGGGCAGATGATGGTCTCAATTCCTATCTGCTTGAAGATCTCCACGTTGGCCGGTTCGTCCACCCTGACCACGATCTTGGGCACGTCGTACTTCTCCACCAGCAGGGAGATGAGGTAGTTGGTATGATCGTCGTTGGTGGCCACCACCACGGCGTCGGTCTCCTCGATGCCCGCCCTCTCCAGGGCATTCTCGCTCACCCCGGTGCCGTAGATCACCCTCTCGGGACCGAACCTGTTCACCAGGTCGGCCACTTTCCCCTTGTTGCTCTCCACGATGGACGAGTCCGGAAGGGTATCTGCAAGCTGCTTGCCCAACCTCCCCCCGCCCACGATTACTACCTTCATGGTATCCTCTTACTTAGCTCGAAGCGTTTGAACAGGTATTTGAATAGTGTGGGGGAAAGGGTAGAGAACACTATGGCCAGAAGTATGATAAGCGCATGGGAGGTGTCATCGAGTATTCCCAACCGCAGGCCGATCTCGGCCGCCGCGATCATCAGGGTGAGCCCGCCTGTCAGCAGAACGCCGGTGGAGAGGCTCTTCCTGAGGTCATCCCCCTTGAAGGTGATCAATAGGGACGGTATGACCTTGGCAAGGAGGGCGATGACCAGCAGGGAGGGTAGCAGTACCAACGCGTCCACGTTGAGTATCGCCTCGAAGTTGAAGGTTATCCCCAGATGGATGAAGAAGATCGGGACAAGGAAACCGTATCCTATGCCGTGCAGCTTCTTCTCGAGAAGGGCCCCCTCCTGGAACACCAGGGAGATGACCGCTCCAGCGAGGAACGCCCCGATCACCGCCAGGGCCTCCGATTCGATCACCGCGGAGACCGCAACGAACACGAAGATGATGGCCAGGGAAGCCCTCACCCCGATCTCGTGCGGATCGTCCGATCTGAAGAACTTCTTCAGCAGCTCCGGGTAGTACCAGATGGCCCAGGAACCTATCTTGTACGCTGCGTAGAAGATGAAGAATATGAGCAGGAACAGGCTGACGGCGACCAGACCGAACATGGGATCGCCGGTCCTCAGCACGTCCATCCTGATGGCGAATATGGTAATCAGCACCATGGCCCCGATGTCGGCGATGACGGCCGAGATGATCACCTCCTGTCCGAACTGGCTCCGGGAGATCTTCATCTCCCTGACCACGCTCAGCACCACTGCCACCGAGGTGGTGGAGAGGATCAGGGTCATGTAGGCCGCGTCTATCGCGATGTTGGTGATCCCGGAGATGAGCATGGAGAGCGGATAGGCGATGATCAGGGCCCCGCCGAACATGAGCACGCCTTTCAATATGATGCGTTTCCCGGCGCTCTCCACCTGCATGAAGTCGATCTCCAGTCCGGACAGGAACATGAGGAAGATAAAGCCGATGTTGGCCAGGAATGCCACCGGTTCCCCGAAGGCCAACACCTCGTCCCCGGTGAATGACCTGTAGATGAAGAAGATGAATCCCACGGAGAGGCCGAGCAGGATCTCGCCCACCACCACTGGAACCCCTATGCGGATGAATATTAGAGGGGTTATGAAAGCGAGGGTCACGATGATCAGCAGGGAGAAGTACTCTTCCAACATGGTGTCGACTCCTTTGGATCACTCCAGGATCTCGTCCCTCCAGGGATTCCACGGGGAGGAGAGGGTGTCCCTCAGGGTGGGCCTGGACCTCCTGGCCATCTCGATCTCCACCGGATCGATCTCCACCAGCCTGGTGTCGGGGGCGAAGTAATCGCACTTGGTCATGAGCTCTCCCCCCGGGCCATGGGCTTGGCTCCCCCCAAAGAAGACCTGGTTCAGCTGGGCTCCCACTTGGTTGACGTAGATGGAGTACATGGTGTTCTCCGCGGCACGGGCGGGCAGCACACGCTCGAACAGTGGTCGGGAAGTCACGGGGGCCGCCGAGATGCAGATGAGCCCATGGGCCCCCCTCATGGCGTAGTGTTTGGACAGCTCAGGGAAGAACACATCGTAGCAGATGCACACCCCGAACCTCATGTCGCCGAACTCGAAGAGCGCCGGCCTGTCCCCCTGTCCGAAGTGGATCTTCTCCTCGAAAGGACCGAAATTGGCCAGGAATATCTTGTCATACCTCTGCACCTGGCCCCGGGGACTCACCGCGATCGCGCAGTTCTTCAGGACCCCATGGATCTCCTGGTCCCACATGGGGGCACCGAACAGGATGTGGCAGTCATGCTCCTCGGCGATGGAGATCACCCTGTCCAGGTCGCCCTCATCGGCGAGGACTGGGAACCTGTCCCTGACCATGTAGCCCGTCAGGTAAGCCTCACAGAAGACGAACAGATCGGCCTCCGTTTCACCGATCCTCTCTGCCATTCGGTCGACGTTCCCCCTCTTATCCCCCAGAGCGCAGGGGGACTGGACCAGGGCGATTCTCATGATAACCGCAGGAAATGATGCTTCCTTCATATTTTACTTTTGCAGGTCCTCGGGAAATCCATATCAATGGTCCCCGATATATACCGGGGACATGCGTCCCCGACTGAATGACGACGCCGAGCCGGCGATCAAGGAGTTCATCAGATCGAAGGTGGAGGAGACCTCCTCCGAAGGGGTGGTAGTGGGACTAAGCGGAGGGATCGATTCGGCCCTCGTCTCCAAGCTCTGCTGTGACGCCCTGGGACCGGAGAGGGTGCTGAACATCTTCATGCCTTCCAAGAGCACCCCTGACCCCGACCGCAGGGATGTGGAGGAGTTCTGCGATAGATTCGGCATGGAGTTGAGGACCTTCGATATCAGCGAGGTGGTCTCCTGCTTCTGCTCCCAATTGCCCTCGGCGGAGAGGTTGGATCTGAAGGGGAACGTGATGGCCCGGGCCCGCATGGTCGTCCTGTTCCACCACGCCAACCTTATGTCCCGCCTGGTCATGGGTACGGGGAACAAGAGCGAGCTGCTCATCGGGTACTTCACCAAGTTCGGCGACGGCGCCTCCGACTTCGGCCCCATCGGGGACCTGTATAAGACCGAGGTGTGGGAATTGGCCTCCCGGGTGGGGGTGCCGGAGAGGATAGTGAACAAGGTCCCCTGCGCCGGCCTCTGGGAGGGGCAGACCGACGAGGGGGAGATGGGGGTGTTCTACGAGGACCTGGACAGCATCCTCATGGGCATCGAGGGGGGACTCTCGGTGGATGACATCGTCTCCAGGACGGGCATGGA
This sequence comes from Methanomassiliicoccales archaeon, assembly GCA_046540255.1. Lineage (GTDB taxonomy): Archaea > Thermoplasmatota > Thermoplasmata > Methanomassiliicoccales > JAAEEP01 > JBKHFJ01. Next base: position 107,471 of record JBKHFJ010000001.1, read on the forward strand.
CCGGGGCATCGTGGAGAAGGTCTGGAGGATGCACCTAACCTCGGCGCACAAGAGGAAGGCGCCCCTGATCCCCAAGCTGGGGCTCAGGACCATCGGTCTGGACTGGAGGGAGTGATCCCTTTCCCTTCCAAGGAGCGAAGGAAGGCCCGGTTGTCGCTGGTGTCGAAGATCACCCGCCCCGCCCGCTTGTTCAGGGCCCAGGGGAATCGTTGGGGTTCCTTGAGTTCCAATTCCAGGAGGTCATGCCTCCTGGTGGTGACGAACATGGATGCCCGAAGCACCCGGAAGAACACCCCCGTCCTCCGGGGTCCGGACTCCAGCCTTCTCACGGACGAGATGTTGTCCAGAGGTATTCGGGCCCTGAAGTACCATCCCTGCCTGAGGATCAGCTCGTTCCCGGAGAGCGAGTGGGCGGTCAACAGGGGGGAGATTCCCAGGACCAGTATGAGGGCGGACACCATCATGATCAGGGCGGCGAACACCATCAGGTCGGTGCCCATCAGGCCCATGAATGCCACCGGCATCACGATGGCCAGGGCCACCAGGAAGGCCAGGTTCACCAGCGCGCCCTGTCGGTCGTGGGGGAACTCCTCCATGGGGTGATTCATCGCTCTCCCCGGTTATCCAATTTTCTGGGTGGGTATCAGGGCTTCGGAAAAGCTTTAATAAGGGCATATTATTGAGGGCGAAAGAGGGCTCCCGTAGTGTAGTCCGGCCAATCATCCGGGCCTCTCGAGCCTGAGACTGGGGTTCAAATCCCCACGGGAGCACCACCGATCCCTTCTATTCTGAGGCCCAGTTCCCCGAGATCCTGGAGGCGACGCCCTTGCCGGCCATGACCGCCACGAACGAGGCCCCCATGACCGTGACTATGGTGGCCCCCGGGGGCAGGTCGAACTGGAGGGACATCAGGGAACCCAGGAAGGTCAGGGCCACCCCCACCCCAACGGCTGTGACCATCATCGGACGCAGCCGATGCATGAAGATCCCCGAGACGGCAGGGGGGATGGTTAGCATGGCGATGATCAGGATCACCCCCACCACCTTGATCAGGATGACGGTGGTGAAGGCGATCATGGTCAGAAGGAGAAGGTTCATCACCTGGACGTTCATTCCGGATACCTTGGCGAACTCCTCGTCGAAGGTGAGTATCTTCAGGTCCTTGAACAGGACGGTGGTGAGCACCACTATGATGCACACCAGCGCGCCCATCAGGATCAGGTCCGATCTCCCAATGAGCAGGATGTTCCCGAACAGGATGCTCATGGGATCCTGGACCTGGACCTTGCTCTGGTCCACCAGGTTGATGAACAGGATGCCCAGGGCCATCCCCACCACCCACAGTATTCCGATGGTGGAGTCCTCCCGGATCTTCTCCCTCATCCACTTCGAGCTCAGGATGACCGCTGCGCCCAGGGCGAAGAGGAGGGCCCCGAGCAGCGGATCGAACCAGGTCCAGCCGGCGGCCTGGATCAGGTATGCGGCACCTATGCCGCCGAAGGTGGAGTGGGCGATCCCCCCGGAGATGAAGACTATGCGGCGGACCACCACGTAGGTCCCGATCAAGCCGCAGGCCACACTGGCCAGGAAGGCGGCGAGGAACATCCTCTGAACGAAACCCATCTCCATCAGCCCTATCAGGTCCGTACTATCACCTTTCTACTTCTCTTTGCGATGGGGGGCCAGCACCCTGTGGGGGACCTCACCGTGGGTGAGGATCTCCACCGGGCACTGGTAGCTCTTCTCCAGCATCTCCTTGGTCAGCAGCTCCTCGTCATGTTCGTAGGCGTAGCGGTTGAGGCAGGCCACCCGGTCCACGTAGGAGGAGACCACCCCGATGTTGTGGGTGACCAGGACGATGGTCACCTCCTCGTTCAGTTGATGGAGGAAATCGTACAGGTTCCGCTGGACCTGGGGGTCCATGCTGGAGGTCGGTTCGTCCAGGAGGAGTATTCGGGGCTTGGAGGCCAGCGCCCGGGCCATGAACACGCGCTGCCTCTGGCCGCCGGAAAGCTTGGAGATGTGTCGGTCCCTCAGATCGTACATCTCCACCGTTTCCAGGGCCTCCTTGGCCGCATCCTTGTCCTCCTCGGAGTAGAGTGGTCTGATCCCCCTCCTGCTCCTCCGTCCCATCAGCACCACCTCCCACACCGAGATGGGGTAGTCCCTGTCGAACTCGGCATGCTGGGGCACGTAACCCAGGTGGCGGTAGCCGGTAGAAGGGGGCTCACCGTATATCCTCACCTCTCCCCTGATCGGTCTGAGTAGGCCCGTGATCGCCTTCAGCAGGGTGGACTTGCCCGCGCCGTTGGGACCGATGATCCCGAAGAACTCCTTGTCATCGATGTCCATGGTGACGTTCTCCAACACCACGTTACCGTCGTAGCCGACGGTCAGATCCTCCACCTCTATCGCCTTCACCATACCCTCATTCCTCCGAGAATCCCTCCACCATCTCATTTGCCAGGTCTCTCAGGGTCTGGAAGTAATCGTCGGTGAGCGGGTCGGCCTTTACCACCACCCCGCCTATCTCCTCGGCTATCACTTGGGCTCTGGAGGTATCGAACTGGGGGGAGACGAATATGACGTCTATCCCCAGCTCCTCCGCCTGCTGTATGATCGCCTGGATGCCGGCCGATTCCGGCTCCTTGCCCGCTTCCTCTATGGCGATCTGGTGGAGATCGAACTCGTCACCGAAGTATCCCCATGAGGGGTGGTAGGTGAGGAATTTCCTTCCTTGGTAGGGCGACAGCATCGCGTCGAGGTCCTCCCTCAGATCCTCCAGATCTCCCAGGTATGTCTGCAGATTCTGATCGTACCGCGTCTCGTTAGCAGGATCCAACTCCACCAGTGCCTGGTGTATGGTCCACACCATCTTCATGGCGTTCGTGGGTGATAGCCACACGTGGGGATCAATACCGCTCTGCCCCCCACTGTCGCCGTAGTGGTCCTCCCACTCCTTGACCGTCAGGTTGTGAGAGCAGTCCACCATCATCATGTCCGGGTTCGTTTGCCTGATCTTGTCCATGTTCTCAAGCTCGAACTCCAGGCTGGCTCCGCTCTTGAAATAGACATCTGCCCGTTCCACAGACAGCAGCTGGCTGGACAATTGTCCGTAATCATGGGGACTCTCGCCTACTTGAACCATGCTGGTGACCTCCACAAGGTCACCGCCTACCCCCTCGACCATCTGTTTGACGGGTATGGTGCTCACCACTGCGACCATATTGTCCTCTTCGCCCGTGTTATCCTCTTCGCCCGAGTCTAAACAGCCCGCGGTGGGGAGGCAGATCATCAGGCATAGCAGTATCGCCGAGAGGGCCTTTCCAGCCTTCATCGTATTTCCATTACGGGTCAATATTATTAAAATTATCTATATCAGTTATTAAAAAACATGTTCTAACTGCCGATTTTTTAATAAGGAGGAGATTCTTTTCCAACCGGAACAATGCCAGTGGTAAGCATTTCCCTCACCGAGAAGAACATCCGGACCCTGGAGGAGATACAGGGGGAGCTGGGTCTCTCGGGCAGGAGCGAGGCGGTCAGGGCCTGCCTCCGTTCCGCTGAGGCCGACCTGCGTGAGAGGGAGGACCTGGACGGTGAGGTTGAGGGGGTCATAGTCATAGTGCATTCCTCCCACACCTCCCCGAGGTTGGACGAGGTGAGGCACCGTTTCCAGGACCAGGTGACCACCCAGATCCACTCCCATCTGAGGAACCAGAAGTGCCTGGAGGTCTTCCTGGTGCGCGCAGATTCCAGCTCGGTAAAGGAGATGCTGGATATACTCCACAGCGAGGATCACTTCGAGTACGTCAAGTTCGTCCGCTCTTAGAAAGTTTTAAGCACACCGTGTTTCCCTAGTACCAGTAGAGGTTTAGCCATGGAAAAGAAGGACACCAAGGAAAAGGCCGAGGAAGCGGCCGAGAAGACCGCTGAGACCGTCGGAAAGGGCGTCAAGAAAGGAGTGGACGTCACCAAGGGAGTCGGCAAGGGGATAAAGAAGGGCCTCAAGAAGGAAGAAAAGGAGGAGTAAGCCTGACGCCGGAAGCTCAGAGCTTCCGGCCAAACAGCTTATTGTACATTTCGATCCCGTGCATGATCGATTCCTCGGACTCCTTCTTGCCCCTCCAACCGAGGACCTCGGCCTTCTTGCCCTCCTCCAGGCTCTTGTAGCTCTGGAAGAACTCCGATATCTCGCTTAGGTTATGGGATGGCACGTCCTCCAGGGTCTCCACCTCGGCGTACCTGGGGTCGTTCACGGCCACCGCGAGGATCTTGTCGTCCTCCCCGGCCTCGTCCACCATGTTCAGCATCCCTATCGGCCTGGCCTCCACCACGCAGCCCGGGAAGGTGGACTCGCTGATCATCACCATGGCGTCCAGAGGGTCATTGTCATCGTAATAGGTCTTCGGTATCAGACCGTATGCCAGGGGGTAGACGACGCTGGAGTGTAGCACCCTGTCCAGCACGATCACATCATAGTTCTTGCTGACCTCGTACTTGTTCTTGCTGCCCTTGGGGGTCTCAACCAGCACGTTGATCGACTTGGGCGGATCCGCACCCGCGGGTATGTTCTTCCACAGCGCCATGTTGGTGTCTCCAAAGTGTTCCCCGATAATAACCTTTCCGACATGGGTCCTGGAACCCTCCGCCGCATCACCGTATGGTCACGGGAGGGAGCACACGTTCCATGTCCTTGTAGCAGAAAGCATTTTGGGGTAGGACGCTTGTAGCCTAAATGGTGTGAACATGGTGAAGCTAGATGCGAGTATGAAGGAGATGTTCGAGAAGGCCCCGGCATTCCCCTTGGCGACCTCCTCAAGGGACGGGGAGCCCAACGTGGCGCCCATGAAGTCGGTGTGGGTGGTGGATGACGAGACCATTCATATCTGCGATAACTTCATGAACAAGAGCCTGGCCAACATGCAGGAGAATCCCAGGGCCTCCATTTACGTGTGGGGTCCGGAGACGGATGGATGCATACAGGTGAAGGGGGACGTGGAGATCAAGACCTCCGGTGAGGAGTACGAAAGGGTCAGGGCCAAGGTGAAGGAGAAGGGCGACAAGTACCCGGCCAAGTCCCTGGTCATCCTCAAGATCGGGGAGGTCTACACCTGCTCGCCCGGCCCGGAGGCCGGCAAGAAACTTCTTTGAGGGGGCCACTCCCCCGATTCTCAGGCGGATAGCGCCCGAGCTCGAGACCCCCTGTACATGAAGGTCCCGGGATTTTCCGACTCGAGCCTGTCCCGCCCGGGAGACCGGACTCGGAGAGAATATATACTGCATTCCGATTCACGGGTGAGGTGCCTGAATGGACATCGAATGGGTCCTATTCCAGCTGTTCGTACTGCTCCTTCTGGCCCGTCTGGCCTCGATGCTGTTCGAGCGGGTCAAGTTCCCCGCGGTCATCGGGGAGATCCTCGTCGGGGTGATTATAGGCAACACGGTGCTCTATGATTACCTCAGGCTGGGCACGGACATAGAGGTCTTTCAGGTCCTCGCCGAGCTGGGGATCATCTTCCTGCTCTTCCTGATCGGTCTGGAGACCCGGTTCAGCGACCTCAAGAAGGTGGGCAGGTCGGCCACCCTGGTGGCGCTGATGGGCGTGATCATACCGTTCATCGCGGGCTACCTCATCATAGACCTCGCCTTCACATCCCCCGTAGGGGCCCTGTTCATGGGCGCGGCCATGGTGGCCACCAGCGTGGGCATCACCGCCAGGGTAATCAGGGATATGGGTTTGACCGACACCATGGAGTCCAGAGTGATCATAGGTGCGGCGGTCATCGACGACATCATGGGAATGATCGTCCTGGCCGTGGTCGTGGGGATCGCCTCCGGGGGAGCCCTCAACCTGATCGACACCGCCCTCGTGGCCGTGGAGGCGGTGATCTTCGTCCTGGTGGTCATCTACGTGGGAACACGCTTCCTCCCCATGGCAAGGAAACGGGCACCGGACGACATCACTCCGCCCTGGGAGGCCAGGGGTAAGAAGGCGAAACCCCTGATAACGCCGCTGGCCCTGGCCCTGATCGTTTGCTTCGGGCTATCGGCTATGGCCTCCTTCCTGGGCCTGGCGGCCATAATCGGGGCCTTCCTGGCCGGAATGGCGTTCGCCGAGTTCAGGGACACCCTGCCCTGCAGGGAGGGGTTCGAGTCCATATGTGAGCTGCTGGTGCCCTTCTTCTTCCTCTACGTGGGTATATCCGTGGAGATCAGCGCCTTCGGGGACGTTCTCCTGCTGGCCACGATCATCACCCTGGCGGCCATCGGGACCAAGTTCTTCGGCTGCGCCCTGGGAGCTTACAGGCTGGGCAAGAGATCGGCCTCGATCATCGGTGTGGGCATGGTCCCCAGGGGGGAGGTGGGGATAATCGTGGCTTCCATCGGTCTCAGCATGGGGGCCATCTCCTCCGACCTGTTCTCCATAGTGGTGGCCATGTCCATCGTGACCACCATGGTGGCCCCTCCCCTGCTGACCCACACCTTCAAGATGCGTCTGAAGAAAGCTTGAACCTCAGAGATACTCCTCGGGCACCCTGTGCACGATCTCGCCGCTCCGGAAACCCTCTATGATATCCAGGGTGGTCCCGGCGATGCGCCTCAGGGCCTCCCGGGTGAAGAAGGCGCTGTGAGGCGTGATGACCAGGTTGGGTGCGTGGAGCAACGGATCCTTCCCCGGATCGTCCTCGTGCTCCAGCACGTCGGTGCCGGCGGCGGCCAGATGCCCACTCTCCAGGGCCTCCTTCAGCGCATGGCTGTCCACCAGGGGCCCCCGGGCCGCGTTGATCAGGATGGAGCCCTCCTTCATCTTGGCCAATGCCTCTTGGTCTATCAGATGGTGGTTCTCCGGGGTGAGGGGGGCGTGAAGGGTGACGAAGTCGCTCCTCCTCAGCAGGACATCCAGCTCCACATAGTCGAACCCGTACTTGGTGGCCAGGGGATGGTTCTCGTAGATGTCGTAGGCCAGGACGTTCATGTCGAAGCCGTTGGCTATCCTTATCACCTCGGCGCCGATCTTGCCGGTGCCGATCACCCCGAGGACCTTCCCCCTCATCTCGGTCCCCATGAATGGCTCGAAGTCGAACTTCCTGCCGCTCTTGACGAAACCGTCCGCCCTGGTGATGTTCTTGGCAGCCGCCAGCAGCAGGCTGAAGGCGTGCTCGGCCACCACGTGGGCCCCGTAATCGGGGACGTGACACACCTCTATCCCCTTGTCCAGCGCGTACCTGGCGGCGATGTGGTCGAATCCCACGCTTCGGGTCACGATCAGCTTCAGGTCCGGGAGGGCATCAATGACCTCCTCGGTCACCCGGGTATAGATGAAGACCGACAGGATCTCGGCACCCTCGGCGGCCTGGATCAATTCCCTCTCCCTCATAGGGTGGTCGTAGATGACCACCTCGTCCTCGGGGAGGCTCTCCCGGACCAGCTCGTGATCCTCTAGCAGCTCGGTGAACACGATCTTCATGGTCTCACTCACGGCAGAACGGTCAATGTGGCCGTGCTTATGACGCATTCGTTGGACCGGATCCCGCCGAAGACCAGCTTTCCCAAGGCCTCGCTGTCCTCCACCTCCGCCTTGACTATGATGTCGTATTGACCGAAGACCACGTGGGCCTCGATCACCTCGTCCAACTCCAGGAGCTGATCCCTTATCTCGTAGGAAGAGCAGGAGGTGGTTGCCACCAGTATGAACGCCATTACCATCTTAGCACCGTCAAAAAATACGGACCTCATGATATTTCAATTCTACATGCGGTCGAGTGCCATTCCGCGGGACAAATCAGATAAGAGTAAGCCGGTATTACGGGCACGGTGCTATCATGTGGAAGAACGGAGCCAAGTGCGCTGCCTGTCTGACCTTCGATTGCGACAGCGACATCTCCTGGAAGAACATCATGAGGAGGACCGGGGCGGTCCAGGGGGAGAACTACAGCCCCGTGGTCCTCTCCATGGGCCAGTACGGGGCCAACGTGGCCATACCCCGCATACTTAGACTGCTGGACGAGCAGGGGATCAAGGGCTGCTTCTACGTCCCGGGGATGCTGGCGGAGGAGAGGCCGGAACTGATCAAGGAGATCGATCGCCGGGGGCACGAGATCGGTCACCACGGATACGCCCACCTGAATCCCTCCCGTCTGGACGAGAGGGGGGAGAGGGAGGAGATGGACAAGGGCCTGGAGGCCCTGGAGTCGGTGATCGGGCGGAGGCCCAGGGGCTACCGGGCCCCTGCCTTCGACATATCCACCCGCACCCTGGACCTTCTCGTTGAGAAGGGCTTCCTTTACGAGAGCAACATGATGGCCAACGACTCGCCCTACCTGCATGAGCTAAAGAACGGGAGGATCGTGGAGATTCCATTCCACTGGCTGACCATGGACTGGACCCACTTCGCCTTCAACTTCTTCCCTCCCCTGGAGTACCAGAGCGGGATCTCTTCCCAGGAGAAGGTGTACGACATCTGGTCAGAGGAGTTCGAAGGCCTTAGGGAAGAGGGGGCCCTGTTCAACATCGTCATGCACCCCCAGGCGATCGGTCGACCGTCCAGGTTGAGGATGTTGAAGAGGGTGATCGAGCTGATGAAGTCCAAGGGCGATGTGTGGATCGCCACCCCTGAGGAGATAGCGGAGCAATGGTTGGAGCGGGAAGGCTGAAAGAACTTCAACCCGATAAATGGTACGAGTTCAGGAATCCCATTCCTGATATCCATTAATCTGGGTGACTGGCAGTCGCCCGCAAGTCCGAAAGTTACTAATACACTCCTTTCGTTATGTAAATAGAGGAAAAGACTCAGCTCATAGACCAAAGGTATGGGCTGAATTGACCAATAGGGGGAGAAATATTTGGCACAAATAAACACAAGGGTAAGGGTGATGGCAGCGCCCAATAGGTATATTTTCGGGCCAGGTGCAACGAAGGAGATCGGAACGAGGAAATCTCTACTGGGAACAAAGCCGTTCATACTCGGTGGAACCCGCTCCATAGGTCAGGTAGAGGACCAGATGAAGGAGGACTTCGACGAGAACGGCATCGAGCCGGTCCACTGGGAGAAGGGCGTCCGATACTGCACCATGCCGGAGATCGACAGGTTGACGGAAGCAGCCAAGGAGAAGGGAGCCGACTTCATCGTCGGTGTCGGCGGCGGATCGATCATGGACCTGGCGAAGGCAGTAGCCAGCGAGAGGAGGCTGCAAATGCCGATCGCCCTGATCAACACCATACCCTCCACCGACGCGCCCTGCAGCGCCCTGTCAGTGGTCTACGATGAGAACCACGCTGTGGAAGACATATGGATGTACTACAAGAACCCAGATCTGGTTCTGGTTCCAACGGACGTTACAATTCAGGCCCCAGTGAAGTGGCTGGTAGCCGGTATGGGTGACGCCCTGGCCACCAGGTTCGAGGCCGAGGCCGTGAGGGACTCCTACTCGGCCAACGCCCTGATCGACGGGGCCAGGCCGGCCTCCGCCGCCACCAAGCTGGCCCAGTTCTGCTACGAGAACCTGATCGCTTACGGATACCAGGCCAAGCTGGCCAACGAGAAGCAAGCCATCACCGATGCCTACGACAGCGTGGCCATGGCCAACACGCTGCTCAGCGGCATCGGCTTCGAGAGCGGTGGTCTGGCCGCCGCGCATGGTATCCATGATGGTCTGACCAATGCCCCGGGAAGGGTCAAGGCGCCCAAGCCCGAGCACGGTGACCTGGTGGCCATCGGTACGCTCACCCAGCTGATCATGGAGAACAGGTCCAGGGAGCTCCTGGAGGAGGTCCTGAACTTCTGCCTGACCGTGGGTCTGCCCACAACGCTGGAGGAGATCGGAGTCACCTACGACGATCTGGAGATGTGCGCCAAGGCCACATGCGACCCCGGCCACCCATACGCCGATAGAAACGTCTATCCGCTCACCGTGGACAGGCTGGTGGACGCTCTAAAGGCCTGCGACGCCATCGGTACCGCCTACCGGGACAAGTACATGCGCCGGTAGTCGTCCTGCAAAACATCAACAAATCCCTTTCCTTTTTTGTTTTCTTCACTCTTCTCCATTCGTTGCATCAGGTAGGGTCCTCATCTCCCAGAGGGGATCTCATTACGAATCGTGGGGATGATCGATGGTATCCGGCCCACCCGTCGATGCTTTGGCGAGTCAGAATTATATATGGAGTCCCCGTTGAATCCCTGCAACTGGAAGTGTCATCATGGACGATGAGTCCCTCAGCAAGCTCAAGGGCATAGTGGGCGAGGAGAACGCCTCCACCGATCCCACCGACCTGGTATGCTACTCACTGGATTCCTACGCCGCCGCGGGCAAGGGGGTGATGCCAGAGGTGGTCATCCGGCCCTCCACCGTGGAGCAGGTCTCCGAGATCATGACCATAGCCGATCGGAAAACCATCCCCGTGGTTCCCAGGGGGGCAGGCACCTGCCTCACCGGTGGATGCGTGCCCATCAAGAAGGGCATAGTCATCGACCTCACCAGGATGAACGAGGTGATCGGCCTCAGCAAGGAGAACCTGACGGTGACGGTCCAGTCGGGTATGATCTTCGGAAAGCTCAACGAGTACCTCCGTCCGCACGGACTCTTCTTCCCGCCGGACCCCGCCAGCGGCGACGTGTGCACCATAGGCGGCATGGTGGCCGAGAACGCCTCGGGCATGAGGGCGGTGAAGTACGGTACCACCAGCGACTACCTGCTGGGCCTGAAGGTGGTGCTGCCCGACGGCCGGATACTGGAGACCGGAAGCGGGGTGATGAAGAGCGCCTCCGGATACGACCTGGTACACCTGTTCAACCGATCCGAGGGCACGCTTGGGGTGATCACCGAGATCACCCTCAGGCTGAGGCCGCTGCCCAAGTACGTGGCCACCGCGGTGGCCAAGTTCGACTCGTCGGAGGACGCCGGCAGGCTGGTGTCCAAGGTGATCGCCTCCGGGATCACCCCGGCGGCAATCGAGCTGATCGACTCCATCTCCATAGAGGTGCTGAACGAGGTGACCGACCTTCAGCTTCCCGAGGTGGAGGCCCTCCTCTTCCTGGAGTTCGACGGGGAAGAGGAGGAGGCGGTGGAGAAGGAGATGGCCCGGTTCGCCAAGATCGCCGAGGAGGAGGGCTGTCTGGGGATCGACAAGGCCAGGGAGAAAAAGGCCAGGGAGCAGATGTGGGCCGGCAGGAAGCAGCTTTACGCCACCATGGTACGCCTGAAGCCCGGTCCGATCGCAACCGACATCGTGGTCCCCATCTCCCAGATCTCCAAGGCCATCACCGGCATACAGGAGATCGCCGAGAAGCACGATCTCCGCATCTCCACCTACGGGCACGTGGGGGACGGGAACCTTCACTCCCTCATACTCGCCGATCTCCGTGTGCCGGACGAGAGCGAGAGGGCCCACGCCGCCCACGATGACATCAACCGGATGGCCCTGGGGCTGGGGGGGACCCTCACCGGGGAGCACGGCATCGGTCTGGAGAAGATGGAACTCATCGAAGAGGAGCACATGGATGTCGGGGTGGACATCATGCGGCGGATCAAGAAGGCGATCGACCCCAGGGGGATCATGAACCCCGGGAAGGTCTTCGAGGTGGGAGAATGACCTCAGAGTTCGAGAGGCTGGCCAAGCGCCGGGAGGAGCTGGAGTACTGCATCAGGTGCGGCTTCTGCAAGGCCATCTGCCCGGCCGTGAGCGAGCTGGGCTGGGACTCCGCCTCCGCCCGGGGGAGGATGACATTCCTGAAGGCCATTTTGGACGGGGAGATAGACGTCAACCAGAAGACGGTGGACCGCCTCTACCAGTGCAGCACCTGCGGGGACTGCGCCAACCGGTGCCCGGCCGGCGTGGATACCCTGGAGATCATAGAGGACGCCCGGGCCGATCTGACTGGTGAGGGCATGGGTCCCGAAAGGCACAAGGTGCTATCCGAGAGGATAGCGGAGGAGCACAACCCCTACGGCGAGAAGAACAGCGAAAGGGAACGGTTCAAGAAGGGTGAGGGGAAGGCGGAAGTCCTTTACTTCACCGGATGCACAGCCCCTCTCCGCCGCCCAGAGACGGTCTTGGCGACCATGGACATCTTGGACGCCGCCGGTGTCGACTATCGCGTCCTGGGAGAGGAGGAGTGGTGTTGCGGATCGGTGCTCCGCCGGTCCGGGTATCGGGAGCAGGCCGAGGAGCTGAGGGAGCACAACGTGCAGGTGTTCAAGGAGGCCGGGGTGAGCACCATAGTGGCCTCCTGCTCCGGCTGCTTCCGCACCTTGAAGGAGGAGTACGGGATGGAGGGCATCGAGGTCCTGGACATCACCGAGTTCGTGGATCGTCTGATGTCGGAGGGGAGACTCGAGGTGGAGAGGAGCGACGACGTGGTCACCTATCATGATCCCTGCCACCTGGGAAGGCACATGGGCGTGTACGAGGCCCCCCGGAGGGTCTTGGAAAGGATCGCCACTTTGGTGGAGATGGAGCACATCAGGGACGATTCCCTGTGCTGCGGGGCTGGTGGGGGGATGAAGTCCGCCTTCAGCGACATGGCCGAGCGGATCGGGGCCAAGCGGATGGAGGAGGCCGAGGCCACGGGGGCGGACATGGTCATCACTCCCTGCCCGTTCTGCCGCACCAACCTCGCGGACGCCGCTTCCTCCATGCCGGTGATGGATTTCGCAGAATACGTCGCTTCAAAACTCTGACCTGTTCCATCCAAACTCCCTTTACACCTCCCTTTATTCGAATCCTATTAACGGATTCTATCTTACCTCCCATAGGGGTATGGGGAAACATTCTTAAGCGTTGAGTAGAATAATATCTCAGGAGGAGAACAAAATGGTCAGAGCAATGGTTTTGGAACAGGCTGGCTCTCCGGACAACCTCAAGATGAAGGACTTTCCGGAGCCCAAAGCGGATCCTGGTACTATAGTGGCGGAGCCGAAGATGTGCGGGGTCTGTGGAACTGACACACACATCGTTTACGGACGCCTGCCAGTGCCCATGCCCCATATCCTGGGGCACGAGTGGTATGGAACAGTGAAGGAGCTTGGCGAGGGAGTTGAGACCGATTACAGCGGCAACCCGCTATCCGAGGGTGACTACATAGCCACCTGCCTCGGGAAGTGCGGCAAGTGCTGGTTCTGCAGGAACGTCCCGGCGAGGGAGAGCCTGTGCATGAACATGGAGGTCGTCGGTATCAGTGGTCACTCTTCCGACGAGCCGCCCCACCTGTGGGGAGGATTCGCCGAGCAACTCTATATCCAGGAGATGCTCCCGGTCTTCAAGTTCCCCGACGGCTTCACCGGCAAGGAGATGACCCTGGTAGAGCCGATGGCCGTGGCCACCCGGTCATTCAAGATGGCCCAGTCCGGCGCCACCAACGCCGCCTTCGGCGGAGAGGGTGTGGAGCCCTCCCAGACCGTGGTGATTCAGGGTCTCGGCCCCATCGGACAGTCCCACATCGTGACCAACAACGTCTACGGGATGAGCAACATCATCGGCATCGACATGCTGCCCGGCAGGCTGGATCAGGCCAAGAAGCTGGGTGCCAGCGAGACCATCAACATGAAGGAGCACGAGACCGTCGATGACCGTGTCGAGCAGGTCTTGGACATGACCAACGGTATCGGGGCCGACATCGTGATCGAGGCCACCGGTGTGCCCGCCGCCTTCTCCGAGTCCTTCAAGCTGGTGAGGCGCGGTGGCATCGTAGTCGAGATGGGTCACTTTACCGATACCGGTGAGACCAGTGTGAACCCCCATGTGGACTTCTGCAACAAGGAGGTCCAGGTGTTCGGTAACTGGGGCTACGGCGCCTTCGAGTACAGGACCGCCATCGCGGTCATGGAGAAGGCCAAGAAGATGGGCATCGACTTCGAGAGCATACTCGCCGAGGTCCACCCCCTGTCCGAGCTGCCCGAGCAGATAAGGAGGCAGGAGGACAAGAAGGCCCCAGGCAAGATCGCTGTCGACTGCACCAAGTAAAACCGCAAAGGACAGAGCACGCGATGCTCTGTCCCAATTCATCTTTTTCTATAATTATCGTCGCTTCAGTCATTGATTTGGGAGAAGAGGCTTCGTTCCAGGTGTATTTGGGCCTGTGAGCAAGGCAAAGCTGGGTTCAACTAAAGACAGCATCCAAGGGAAGAATAATGGAAAGGGGTTAGGGGAAGCCGTTTACTTGCCTATGGCCTGCTTCACCTCATCGAAGCGGGCCTTTTGATCACCATCGAGATCGTCGCCCACCTTCTCCTTGACCTGCCCCCAGATCCAATCCTTGTGCTCCTCGGGAACCCTGCCGAACTTCTTGGCCACGATGTCAGACTTACTCTCGTTGTTCAGGATGTAGTTGACGGCCTTCTTCTCGAAATCCTTCTCGTAATGAAACGATGCGAATGCCATGGTTCAGTGCATTAAGGAGCATCGATTTAACTGTTTCGGATGAACTGAAGGATGGGCCTTGAACCAGTGATGGGGCTACGAATCACCGTCCCAGCGACCCGTTGTATTTCCCGAAATTCCCATTATCGATGCGGTTGTGAACCCAAAAGCCATCTATATCCTCGATGGAATACCGCCACCATGATATTCAGGGAAGGAGAGACGGTGCAGATGCTCGAAGGAGTCCGTAGAAGGATGGTTTCCTGCGGGGAGCGCAGTCAGATGATCAGATTCGAGCTGGATGAGGGGGCCAAGCTCCCGCACCACAGCCACCCGCATGAGCAGATCGGGTACCTGGTCAAGGGAAGGCTATTGTTGAGGATCGGGGAGGAGGAGTACGAGCTCAAGGAGGACGAGGGATACTCGGTGGAGCCACACGTGGAGCATTCGGTGGAGGTGTTGGAGGACTCCGTGGCCATGGACGTGTTCGCCCCGCCGCGCGAGGAGTACAGGTGATCAGACCGGGAAGAGACTCCTGAGGATCTCCACCACGGCCACCGAGGCGGCGCACATCCCGATGATGAACCAGGGGTTGATCTGGAGGGCCTTGTCGTCCTCCGTATCAAAATAGCGGATCAGACCGGCAGCGGATTGGAAACCATCACTCTTCTGCTTGGCCATGTTCTCACCAGGCTAATCCGCCGAACCCATATTTATACGTTGTTCACCCCGCCCCCTAAATCTTTATACCCACCCTCATTGTTCATCGGCCCATATGCACTGGGCGGACGTGGAAGCGAGGTATCTCCTCTCCAAGGGAAGGGAACAGCTCATCTCCTCCGGCATCACCCCTTCCGGCTTCATACATGTGGGGAGCCTGAGGGAGGCGATCACGGCCAACACCATCAGGAAGGCGCTGACCGGGGGCGGGGCCGACGCGTCCATGATCTACCTGGTGGATTCATTCGACCCGCTCAGGAGGAGGTATGACTTCCTGCCGGAGGAGTTCGAGGCCGAGGTGCAGAAACCCCTCAGCCAAGTGCCCTCCCCCTGCGGGGAGTGCCCCGACTACGCCTCTCACTTCATCCGCCCCTTCCTGGACTCCCTGGAAGAGCTCGGGGTGGACTGCGATGTCCACTGGACCCACGATCTATACTCGAACGGGGACTTCGCCGAGGCCATCGACGCCGTCATCACGAACAGGGAGAAGGTGATCGAGATCCTCCGGGAGGTGACCGGGAGGGAGATCCCCAGCGACTACTTCCCCTACAACCCCAGGTGCAAGGAGAAGGGATGCTACGTCACCCCCAAGATCCTGGGATACGAGTATCCCTACGTCCACTTCGAGTGCGACTGCGGGGAGGAGAGGGCGGACATCAGGACCGATGATGGGAAGCTCCCCTGGAGGATCGAGTGGGCCGCCAAGTGGAAGATATTCGGGGTCACCTGTGAACCCTTCGGGAAGGACCACGCGGCCGCCGGAGGCTCCTACGATACCGGGGAGAGGTTCGCCAGGGAGGTGTTCGGCATCGATCCCCCTCATCCTGTCGCGTATGAGTTCGTGCAGCTCAAGGGCCAAGGGCAGATGCACAAGTCTTCCGGATCGGTGGTCACCGGTATAGACGCACTGCGCATCACCCCGGCGGAGGTGCTGAACTTCTCCATCATCAGGTACAACCCGGACCGGCACATCGACTACGACCCGGGCATGGGCATACTGGATGCGGTGGACGAGTACGACAGGTATGAGAGGCTCTACCACCAGGGAGGGGCCAGCGAGGTGGAGGAGGACCTCCTGCGGGCCTACGAGCTGGCCCAGCCCAAGGGGGTGAGGGACCACCTGCCGGTCCAGATACCCTACCGCCACCTGGTCTCGGTGGTGCAGATCGGACAGGATCTCGACTCCATACTGGAGATACTGAAGAGGACCGAGCAGCTGTCCGAGATGGACCAAAAGGATATGGAGCTGCTGAGGAAGCGGGTCGACTGCGTCAAGTACTGGCTGAACACCTTCGCCCCGGACATGGTGCGCTTCGAGCTCTCAGACAAGGACCCGGACCTGGATATTAGCCCGGAGGAACGGGACTTCCTGGAATGCCTCCGCTCCACTCTGTCGGGGGCTCGGTGGGAGGGGGACGAGATCCACGACTCGGTCTACGAGTGCGCCAAGTCCAACGGCGTGGGCGCCAAGAAGGGATTCAAGATCCTCTACCGCATCTTCATCGATCAGAAGTCGGGTCCCCGCCTGGGCCACTTCCTGTCCACGCTGGACCGGGGCTACGTCCTGCAGAGGCTGGACAGGGCGCTCTGATCACATACCCATCTCGTCCAGCTTTGTGGGGAGGTACTCGTCGGTGACGAAGTCCAGACCGTACTTGGCCAGGGCCTGCTGCTCGGCCTTCTTGTTCATCTCCAGCATGAGCTCGATCTCCTCCTGCCAGAACCGGTCGCCGAACCGTGGATCCTTGGTCTCCGCCTTCAGGGCCCGGACGTCCATCTCGGTTAGCTTGTCGGTGGGGAGGTCGAACTCGGCGATGTCCGAGGAGGTGATGCCTATGTACTCGGCGCAGGGCGTGGCCAAGTAGTCCGAGATGTGGGCGGTCTTGATGGCCCCGTAGGCCACGGAGGCGTAGATCCTGAACGACCAGGGGTCGGCGTCGGTGAACACCAGGACGGGAAGCTCCATCTCCTCGTTCAGGCGCTTGATGAACCTGCGGGTGCTGCGGGCCGGTTGACCCTTCAGGTGGACCAGCAGGGAGTTGGAGCTCTCGTCGAAACCGTTCTCCACCAGCCGGTCGAACATACCGCCGGTCTCGATGGCCAGGACGAAGTTCGCGTCCGCGGAGATCAGCTCCAGCTTGTCCTCCTCCACGTTGAATGGGACGCCGTAACCGGAGTCCCCCACATCGTCCCGGCAGTTGATCCTCTTCTTCCTCCCCTTGCGGTCCATCTCGGTGATGGTGAGGTCGCCGATCACCCTGGCCCCGTCCTCCTCCGGGCGGAGCTTGAAGTCCTCCCTCATGCACCTGGTGACGATCTCCAGGTCCTCGGCCAGCAGGTTCGACTCGTCCTGGGAGGTGAACTTGCCCCGGCCCCATCCCTCGGAGATGTAGTACATCTCCCTCAGGGTGGAGGACTTGCCGTTCTCGATCATGTCCTGGATGAAGTCCAGCATGAACATGGTCCGGAGGAGCATCTGGGCGCCCTTGGTCTTCTTGGCCGTCCTGGCCCCCTTCTGCTTCCCGTACTTCCACACGCCCGACCTGCGGTCGAAGGCGATGTTCCCCTTGGTCCTCAGCGGCAGGGTCATCTTGGGGATCCGCCCCTTGTCGATCTGCTCGTATATGGACTCGGCGATCTCGTAGAGGCGGTCTACGGCCCGCTCGTTGCGCTCCCTACTCATCGCTCAGCACCTCCCCCGCCTCGTCGTAGTCCGGCTCCTCGTCCTCCGGCTCCACCTCCGCGGCGGGCACCTCCTCCAGGTCCCAGTCCCCCGGGAGGGGATCGGCGCCTATCACGTGCGCAGGATTGATCCCGCTCACGTAGATCCAGTTCTCGTCGTAGTCCTCCTGGTCCAGCCCCATGAGGTCGAAGATGATCTCCTTGGACTGGGCGGAGGGGATGCTCTTGAGCTCCCAGGTTACCTTGCCCCCGTTCCTGATGTCGGTGGGCCGTATGGAGGAGCATCCCCCGAACATGGCGCCCTCCGGTATGATGGAGTGCAGGTTGAACTTCTGCCTCTTGGGGGTGTAGTTGTGCACCCTGATGGTCACCCGGTGCTTCCCGTCCACGTACTCCAGGTGATCCTCCACCCACACCACGTTCATGATCTTGGTGATCGTCCTGCTCAGGTCCGGCGTCTCCTTCCCCACGATGCTGGCGCTTTTCTCCGCGATCTGGGGCAGCAGCTCCCTCACGATCTCGAACTTGGCCCGGGTCTTCTTCTGGGTCTCCTTCTTGTTCAGATGGCTCTTCAGCTTCCTGCCACAGGTCCTCAGGGCCAGCTCGATCTCGTCCCTGAGCTCCTCCAGGTCGGCGATGGCCTCCTTGGCCTCCGAGGTGAACGGGACCTTGGTGGAGGCGACATGCACCAGTATGATGGCGGGTCCGTAGGGAATTCCCTTTCCCCCTCTCTGCTCCAGACCGTAGCGCCTCCAGTCCACGTTCTCTATGGCCTTGGTGATGGCGCAGGCCCCCTGCTGGTAGAGCAGGGGCACCCGGTTGGCGAACCTCAGGATGGTCACCTGCTGGTCCCTGGGGAGGTCGCCCCCGTGAACGATGCCCGCCTCCACCAGGAAGGGGTTGCCGGAACACACCTTGGGATCCCTGGTGACCGGGGGGGAGTAGAACTCGGGGTTGAAGTCGCTGAGCACGTGCTTCAGCCCCTTCCTGATCAGGTTCTCACCGATGGGGGAGAGGCAGTCGGTGGGGGGAGCCATGATCCTGGCGCTGGACATGGCGGAGAGCAGCCTCTTGGCCCCCTCCAGCTTGAGTAGGGAGGGTTTGGTCCCCTTGTCCAGGCCCGCTTCCTCCAGGATCTCCTTGGCCGCCCGGTCGCTGATCCGGCTGAAGTCGTTCCTCAGGAACCTAAGGAGGGTCCGTTCCCTGGTGGAGGAGGCCATGTTCATCAGGGTGCCCAGCTCTATGCCGTAGGGATGGGGCTTGATCTCTTGGGGAGAGGGTGGCAAGGATTCGGTCACCCTCTCGAAGGCGTACCTCTTCCCCTCCGGATCGATGAAGACGATGGAGGCGTGGGGGTTCACTATGGCGGTCTGTCTCAGGTACTCCAGTATGGACTGCCTGCCACCCACGTACCTTCCCTTCATGTAGAACTCGATCCGGGTGCCGTGCTCCTTTCCCTCCCAGATGCGGTGGTCCTTGTTCAGGGTCTCCGGCTTGTTCTTCTTGGTGTTCACCATGATGTCCATTTCCACCGCCGCCTCCCGCCCCTCCACCTTGGACTTGACGGTGGCCGGCCTGCCGGTGGTGATCTGCCCGTACATCACGGTGGCCGAGATGCCGATCCCCTGCTGCCCCCTGGACTGGCGCAGGGTGTGGAAGCGGGACCCGTAGAGCAGCCTGCCGAATACGTTCGGCACGTTGTTGGCCACGATGCCAGGTCCGTTGTCCTCCACCGTGACCTTGTACTCGTTGGTGTCCACCTTCTCCACGAACACCAGTATCTCCGGTAGGATGTCCGCCTCCTCACAGGCATCCAGTGAGTTGTCCACCGCCTCCTTCACGCTCATTATGAGCGACTTGGTCATGGAGTCGAAGCCGAGGATCTGGCGGTTCTTCTCGAAGAACTCGGAGACCGATATCTCCTTCTGGTTGCTTGCCAATCGCTCCGCGACTGAGGACATCTGAAGTACCCCAATGCTTCAGGACGAGTGCATCCCTTCATCCTCCCATGCCCAGGGCCATAGATAAAGGTTGTCCGGGGGGTGCTGGAAATTAATTCTCGAACTTCTTCCCGCAGTTCCAGCAGCTCTCCGCGTCCCCCTCGACCTCCGCGCCACACTCGGAGCAGATGAACTTCTCGGCCGTCCCCTCGGTCTCCTCCGCCTCCTCCTCGAACGGCTCACCGCACTGGGGGCACTCGGAGGCGTCGGCCGGGACCTCGCTGCCGCACTCGGAGCACACCATCTTCTCCTCCTCCTTGGGCTCCTCGTCGGGCAGCTCCATCTCCTCCTGCTCCCTCTTCCTCCTCTCGTACCTCTGCCTTGAGGAGCGGCTCCACCAAACCATGCCCAGCAGTATGTAGTAGAGGAGGGCGATGTTCAGGAAGACCAGCAGCATCCTGGAGAAGATCATGCTGCTGATGAAGTCGCCGTCCGGGATGTTTATCGGACCTATCCCCTGGCCCGTACTCACCCAGCCCTCGGTGGTATTGGCTTTGAAGGTGTAGAGGTAGACACCCTCCGAGAGGGTGGTGTTGTTGACGTAAATGGCGCCCGATGAGGTCACCTCCATCGGCACCATGGTCATGTTGAGGTTGATGTCCTCCTGCCATTGGCTGTCGAGGGCCACGGTCACCTCCTCGGAGCCGTTGCCGTTCTCGAGGAATACGGCGTACTGGAAGTTGTTGTTGAACTCGGTCATGGTGCCGTTCGACAGCTGACCTTCCGATGATCTCACGGGATCGCCCTCCCATCCCTGCCACTCGTAGAAGGCGGAGACCCCGAAGACCAGTCCCAGGACCAGGAAGAGGAACACACCGAGCATGGCCAGCTTCTTGATCTGCTTAAGGCCGAAATAGTAGGGGATCCCGAAGGCCAGCACCGCTATCAGCGCATAGCTGAAGCAGAAGTAGTAGGCGAAGACCAGAATCAGAGAGGTGACCAGCAGGGTGAGTGCCACCGCCGCGGGGAGGCCGTACTTGGTCTCCTTGAACTGATCGAACTTCTTCTTCAGATCCCCCATCTGATCCATCGGCCCGTCATGGCAATTCCCCCTTAAACCCTTTGGGATTTCCTCCATCACACAAGGTAACGCTGGACGGTCCTCCGGTGTTGAGAAAAGATATATATAGCGCATCAAGATGCGAACCGGACCAAGGTGCCCCAATGAAGACAGCGGTCGTGGCCATCGGCGGGAACGCCATACTGAGGGCAGGACAGCCGCCCAGCTATCGGAACCAGACGTCCAACCTGAGGGAGACCTGTGTCCACCTGGCCGGCCTGATCGCCTCCGGCTACGATATGGTGCTCACCCACGGGAACGGGCCACAGGTGGGGAACATCATCCTCCAGAACGAGCTGCTGCGGGAGGACGTTCCTCCCATGCCCATGGACGTCTGCGTGGCCCAGTCCCAGGGTCAGCTGGGGTTCATGATCCAGCAGGCCCTGACCGAGGCGCTGGAGGCCCAGGGGGTGGACAAGGTGGTCTCCACCCTGCTCACCCGGGTCCTGGTGGATCCGGAGGACCCCGCGTTCGAGAATCCCACCAAGCCGGTGGGACCCTTCTACTCCCGGCAGGAGGCGGAGGAGATGGCCAGGGAGAGGGGCTGGGCCTTCCGGGAGGACCTGAAGCGGGGCGGTTACCGCAGGGTCATCCCCTCCCCCCGACCGGTGGACATCATCGAGAGGAGGACCATCAGGCGCCTGGTCTTCGGGGGGGAGGACCAGGCTGAGGTGGTGGTCGCCGCGGGCGGCGGGGGCATACCGGTGATCCGCAGGGGGGACCACCTGGAAGGGGTGGAGGCGGTGGTGGACAAGGACCTGGCCGCCTGCGTGCTGGCCTGCTCCATCGACGAGAGCCTTCTGGTCCTGCTGACCGACGTGGACCAGGTGTACCTCGACTACCAGGAGGACCCTAAGCCGCTGGGCCGGGTGACTGTCGAGGAGATGGCCTCCTATCAAGAGGAGGGCCAGTTCCCACCGGGGAGCATGGGCCCCAAGGTGGAGGCTGCCCTGCGGTTCCTCAGGGCGGGTGGGGAGAGGGCGATCATCACCTCGCCAGAGCTGATCGAGAAGGCCCTGAGAGGCGAGGCGGGGACCCACGTGGTGCTGTGAGAACATGTCCAAGACCATAGAGGAGCAGATACAGTCCATCGAGGAGGAGATCTCCAACACCGACTACAACAAGGCCACCCAGCAGCACATAGGCCGCCTGAAGGCGAAGCTGGCGAGGCTCCGGGAGGAGCAGGAGAAGAGGCGCGCCTCCTCCGGTTCGGGAAGGGGGTACGCGGTCAGGAAATCCGGTAACGCCACCGTGGCCCTGGTGGGCCTGCCCAGCGTGGGTAAGTCCACCCTTCTGAACCTGCTGACGGACGCGAACAGCGAGGTGGGCCACTACCAGTTCACCACCTTGGACGTGGTCCCGGGCATCATGGAGCACGAGGGGGCGAGGATCCAGATGCTGGACCTTCCGGGTCTGATCGCCGGGGCCTCCAAGGGGAAGGGAAGGGGCCGGGAGGTGCTGTCGGTGGTCCGCTCCGCCGATCTGATCGTGCTCGTCCTGGACGTGTTCGAGGCAAACATCCAGGTGCTCATCGATGAGCTGGAGATCTCCGGCCTCCGGCTCAATCAGAGCCCGCCGGACGTGGTGATCCGCAGGAAGGATCGGGGCGGGGTGGAGATCAAGAGGACGGTTGAGCTCACCAGGATCGACGAGGAGACCGCCACCCATATGGTGGCCGATTTCGGCCTGTTGAACGCCGAGGTGGTGATCAGGGAGGACATCGACCAGGACCAGCTGCTGGACGTGCTGGCGGGGAACAGGGTGTACGTCGACGCCATGGCGGTGGTGAACAAGGTGGACCTGGTGAGCGAGGGGTACCTGGAGGAGCTGAGGGCGAGGCTGGCGGATTTCGACCCCATCATGGTCTCGGCCGAGAAGGGCCAGGGGGTGCAGAGGCTCCGGGAGAGGATCTTCGAGGTGCTGGACCTGATCCGGGTGTACATGAAGCCCCAGGGAGAGGAGGCGGACCTGGAGGAGCCCCTGGTGGTACGGAGGGGCAGTACCGTGGGGGACGTCTGTGACCAGATCCACCGGGACTTCCGCCGCAACTTCCGCTACGCCAACATATGGGGGAAGAGTGCCAAGTTCCCCGGGCAGACGGTGGGCATCGACCACGAGGTCCAGGATGAGGACATCCTGACCATCGTGGTCAGGAAGGAGTCGGTCTCCTGAAAAAGGCTTTAGAGGGGAAGCGGATATCTTCGGGGAGAGCATGAAGCGATACAGGAAGGACACCGTGGCCGTGAGGCACGGGGAGTACGTGGACAGTCAGAGCGGATCGGTGATCACGCCGATATTCCAGACATCGACATTCTTCTTCCCCACTTCCGACCCGGGGACTTGGGAGGGCGAGGTCCCGGACGGCACCTACATCTACTCCAGGTACGGCAACCCCACCTTCCGGGCGGTGGAGGACAAGCTGGCCCGCATGGAGGGTGCCGAGTCCGGGCTCCTGTTCTCCTCGGGAATGGCCGCCATCTCCACCACCCTGCTGAGCCTTCTGGGCTCGGGGGACAGGGTGGTCAGTGTGGAGGACGTCTACGGGGGCACATACAGCCTCATGTACCACAACTTCCCCCGCATGGGCATCGATGTCCGTTTCGTCCCCTCCACCGACACCCAGGGGATCGTCGACGCCATCGACGATGAGACCAAGGTGGTCTACCTGGAGTCCCCCACCAACCCTTTGCTCAAGTTGGTGGACGTGCCCGCCGTGGCCGAGGCGGCACACGAGCACGGGGCCACGGTGGTCATGGACAACACCTTCGCCACCCCGGTGCTGCAGAGGCCTATGGAGAGGGGCGTGGACGTGGTGGTCCACTCCTGCACCAAGTACCTGAACGGCCACTCGGATGTGGTGGCCGGGGCTGCGGTGGGGCCCTCCGACCTCATGAAGGAGGTGTGGGGTAAGAGGATCGTGCTGGGCGGCTCACCCGATCCACTGGCCGCCTTCCTACTCCTTCGGGGCATGCGCACCCTGGTCATACGGATGGCGAAGCACTGCGAGAACGCCAGGGCGGTGACCGAGTTTCTGGAGGACCATCCCCGGGTGGACCGGGTATACTACCCGGGTCTGGAGTCCCACCCCCAGCATCGGTTGGCCTCCGCCCTGATGGATGATTTCGGCGGGATGGTCTCCTTCGATGTGAAGGGCCCCAGGAAGGAGGCGGAGAGGGTCCTCGGGAGCTTCGGGCTGTTCGCCAAGGCCACCAGCCTGGGAGGGGTGGAGAGCCTGGCGTCGATGCCCCTGAACTCCTCACATGCTTCGGTCTCCCCCGAGGCCAGGGAGAGGATGGGGATCCGGGACCAGCTGATCCGCCTGTCGGTGGGCATCGAGGACCCGGAGGATCTGATGGAGGACCTGGACCAGGCCCTGGGCTCCAAAAGAGATTAATAACGACCTCCCCATTGCCATCTGGATGATCAAGAGGCCCAGGGGTACCAGGGACTTCGGTCCGGAGGAGATGGAGAGGCGCCGCCGGCTGGAGTTCATCATGAGGGAGACCGCCCGGACCTTCGGATTCCGGGAGGTGGCGACCCCGATCTTCGAGCACACGGAACTGTTCACCATCCGCTCCGGGCCGAACATCGTGGAGGAGATCTACGCCTTCCAGGACAAGGGTGGAAGGGAGATCGCCCTCCGCCCGGAGCTGACGGCGCCGGTGATCCGGTTCTTCGTCAACGAGTTCACCAACCACTCCAGGCCGCTTAAGCTGTTCTACATGGGTCCTTGCTTCCGCTACGAGAGGCCACAGAGTGGCAGGTACCGGGAATTCTACCAGTTTGGGGTGGAGATCATCGGGAATCAGAACCCGGAGACCGATGCGGAGGTGATCGCCCTGGCCGTCCGGATCATGGAAAGCATCGGTCTGGAGGATTTCCAGGTCAAGGTGGGACACATCGGCATCCTCCGGGACAGGCTGGCCCTTGCCGGCATCGATCAGGAAGAGGCCTCCCCCATCCTGCAGAAGCTGGACAAGAAGCTGTACGACGAGGCCCGGCCGCTGATGGAGAAGGCCGGTATGGGGGAGGAGGACATCGAGGAGGTGTTCCGCATCACCCGGCTGAGCGGGGCTCCGGAGGAGCTGGAGTGGGAGATGGAGGGTGAGTCCATCCAGTACCTCAGAGAGGTCTTCGACACCCTGGCCCTGCACGGGGTGGAGGGCGTCCAGGCGGACCTGGGCGTGGTCAGGGGTCTGGACTACTACACCGGGGTGGTGTTCGAGGTGGAGGCCCCCCGTCTGGGGGCGGAGAAGCAGGTGGCCGGGGGAGGCTCCTACTCCCTGTCCGAGCTGTTCGGCGGGGAGAGGGTCTTCTCCACCGGCTTCGCCATAGGCTTCGACCGCGTCCAGCTGGCCCTGGAGAAGGAGGGGGAGGACTTCCTGCCGTCCACCCTGGACGCGTTCGTGGTTCCCGTGAGCGACGAGACCCGGTCCACCGCCTTCCAGGTGGTCTCCCGCCTCCGCTCCGCTGGGGTAAGGGCGGACGTGGACCTCATGCGTAGGAGCATGGGGAAGAACCTGAAGTTCGCCGACTCGGTTTGTGCCAAGTACGCGATCATCGTGGGCCCTAAGGAGCTGGAGGAGGGCTCGGTCACCGTTAGGGACATGGAGACGGGGGACCAGTCCCTGGTGAGGATGGAAGAGCTGGTGGACCACCTCAGGTCTTCTTGATCTTCTTCAGGAGTTCCCGGTCGTCTAGCTCCTGGTTGAGGAGCGCATCGGCCTTGGAGATCTCCGGGTGATCCCTCTTCACGTGCTCGAATGTCACCCTATCGAAGTCCCCCTGGAGCTCCCTCACATTCTCCGCCAGTGGCTTCAGGTTCCTGGCCTTGACCTTGTACTCGCCCCGCATCTGCTTGACCGTCAGTTCGGAGTCCATGATCACCTGGACGGAGGAGGCCCCGGCGTCCCTGGCCGCCTTCAGCCCGGCCAGCAGGCCGAAGTACTCGGCCTCGTTGTTGGTGGCGAAGCCGATGTAGGAGGCCCCCTCGTCCACCTTCCCCCCCTCATCATCGTAGAGGATGAAGGCGTAGGCGGCGTCCCCCGGATTACCCCTGGCGCCTCCGTCGGTGTACAGCTTGAATGTCAGGCTCAGCACCTCACCCTTCTCTGCACGCGATTCCCCTCGTCCATGACCAGGATGATCGGGCTGATCGGTTCATCGGCGATCTCGAAACCCATGATTATGACCCTGTTTCCCTTCTCCACCAGGTGGGCGGCCGCTCCGTTGATGCCTATGGTGCCGGATCCGGCCTTTCCCCTGATTACGTAGGTCTCGAACCTAGCCCCGTTATCCAGGTCGGACACCAGGACCCTCTCCCCAGGCCAGATGTCCGCCTCCAGCATCAGGTCGGCGTCGATGGTGATGCTTCCCACGTACTCCACGTTTGTCTCGGTCACGGTGGCCCGATGGATCTTAGATCGGAGAAGGCTCCGCATAGACGTTCCATTTTGTGAAGGGAAATAAGTTTTTCTCCTCCTCGGTGACGAGTAGCATTCCTCATCCCAATCTTAGCATCTCGTGTCATGGAATCCGTACCCAATGTCACAAAGTGACCACCGAATCATTTTAATGAGAGAACCACTCTTAGCACTAGATAATATTGAAAATCATTATCTTGTTACTATAGAGGGATCGAGATGGATGTCAACAAGATTCTGGCCGCGATAGCGGTCGCAATTGTCCTGGTGGTCGCCGCGGCGGTCGGTGTGATTACCGTCCTCGACGACGATCCGGACGAGGAGAACATCGGTGAGATCACCATCAGCGATTATCGAGGGAACGTCACACTGTCCAAGTACCCGGAGAACATCGTCTCCTTGGGATCGTCGTTCACCGAGGTGCTGTTCTCCATAGGTGCTGGTGAACAGATAGTCGGGGTGGACAAGTACTCGGACTATCCGCCGGCGGCTTTGGAGAAGGCGAACGTGGGCAGTGGGTACTACCTG
Organism: Methanomassiliicoccales archaeon; assembly: GCA_046540255.1. GTDB lineage: Archaea > Thermoplasmatota > Thermoplasmata > Methanomassiliicoccales > JAAEEP01 > JBKHFJ01. The sequence goes on from JBKHFJ010000001.1 coordinate 134,245, forward strand.
AGCACTGAGGCCCTCATGGAGTTGGACCCTGACCTGGTGATCTGCTGGGGATACCAGACCGAGACGATTGAGACCTTGGAGGGCCTGGACGTTCCGCTCCTTGTCTTCTATCCATCGAGCCTCCAGGAGATCCAGGACGTCATCATCAAGCTCGGTAACGCCACCGGCAATGACGATAACGCTCGTGACCTGGTCAACGGTATGCAGGAGACAGTGGATCAGATCGATGAGGCTCTACAGAACGTCACCCAGGAGGAGAAGCCAAAGGTGTACTTCGAACTTCGCTCCGGGAAATCTGTGGGATCGGGCAGCATCACCGATGAGCTGATCGAGATGGCCGGTGGGATCAACATCTACGCGAACGACAGCCAGCATCCGGAGCCCAAAACCGAGTACATAATCGACCAGGATCCGGACATCATCATCGTGGAGGACCAACACGAGATGAGCCACCAGGACATCGCCTCACAGGCCGGATGGGACCAGATCGACGCGGTGCAGGAGGATCGCATCTACCGTATCAACGGGGACCTGGTCTCTTCCAATCCTCGGGTGGTCGACGCACTGGAGACCTTTGCCCACTGGTTCCATCCCGATCTGGTCTGAGACCCAGGGGGGCCACCCCCCCTTCCAAACCCTTTGCAGAATAGGACCATGAAAGCAGATATATACGGTCAATCCGGTCCCCCCCGGGGCCGATAGCCTGAGTGTTGAACATGCAGGAAACGGACGTGGCCTCCCTATACGCCCGGAAACTGTCCAGGTGGACCCTGATCATCCTGGGCCTGGTGGGGGCTCTGGTCATCACCGTGATGGTCTCGGTGTGCATCGGGACGGCGGACATCCCCCTGGAGGAGGTGGTGCAGATCCTCATGGGAGGTGGGGGGCATGCTGGACACCGGGCCATCATCCTGGAGGTGCGATTCCCCAGGGTGCTGCTCGGGGCCATGGTGGGCGCCGCCCTGGCCCTGGCCGGGGCGGCCATGCAGGGGCTGTTCAAGAATCCCATGGCCTCCCCTTACATCCTGGGCCTCTCCTCCGGGGGGGCGTTCGGGGCCTCCCTGGCCATCGTCCTGGGCATCTCGTTCGCCACCGGCGCATTCGCCATCCCGGTCATGGCCTTCGTGTTCTCCTTCATCACGCTCTTTATAGTCTACAACATCTCCAAGGTCGGGGGAAGGACCCCGGTGGAGACCCTTCTTCTTTCTGGGATAGCGGTGGGGGCCTTCTTCTCCGCCCTGGTCTCCTTCATGAAGTACATCGCCGGGGATCAGCTGTCCTCCATCGTCTTCTGGATGATGGGCGGCCTGTGGACGGCCGACTGGGATCGGGTCATGGTGATCATTCCCTTCCTTCTGGTCGGCACGGTGATCATCTTCATCCTCAGTCGAGACCTGAACGCCATGATGATGGGGGAGGACCACGCGGTGAACCTGGGGGTGAACACCCAGACGGTCACCAAACTGGTCCTTCTGGCGGCCTCCCTGACCACCGCGGCGGCGGTCTCGGTGAGCGGCATCATCGGTTTCGTGGGCCTGATAGTGCCACACATCATGAGGATCATGGTGGGACCCGATCACCGCATCCTCCTCCCCTCCACGCTGATCGTGGGGGCCATATTCATGATCATGATGGATACCTTAGCCAGAACGGTGATGGGATCGGAGGAGCTACCGGTGGGCATACTGACCGCGATCATGGGAGCGCCCTTCTTCCTCTACCTGCTGAGAAGGAGGAAGAGGCTGACGGGGTGGTGACATGAGGCTCAATATCGATGGGATCAGCTTCGCCTACAATAGTGTGGACGTGCTGAGTTCGGTCGACCTCAGCGTGGACGGCGGGCAGATGCTGGGCATCATCGGACCCAACGGATCGGGGAAGACCACCCTGCTCAAGTGCATCAACCGGGTGCTCCAGCCCAGGGAGGGAACGGTATACATCGATGGGCGGGACCTCTCCGGGCTCACCAGGAAGCAGATCGCCCTGGAGGTGGGTGTGGTGCCCCAGAACAACGCCATCAACTTCCCCTTCTCGGTGGTTGACGTGGTGATGATGGGGAGGAATCCGGCGATGCAGAGGTTCGAGAGGGAGGGCCCTCGGGACATCGAGATCGTGCGGGAGGCGATGGAGAAGACGGGCATCGCCTTTCTGGCGGACCGGGACATCGACCAGGTGTCCGGAGGAGAGAGGCAGAGGGTGATCATCGCCAGGGCGCTGGCCCAGAGGCCCAAGGTGCTACTGCTGGACGAGCCCACCATGCACCTGGACGTCAACCATCAGCTGGAGATAATGGACCTGGTGCGGGAGCTGGCCAGGGACCAGGAGCTCACCGTGATCATGGTCTCCCACGACCTGGACCTGGCCGCCCGGTACTGTGACCGGCTGATCATGCTCGATTCAGGCCAGATCCAGGCCGCCGGGGAGGTGGAGCGCGTACTCACCCCGGAGAACCTGCGCCGGGTGTTCAAGATCGACGCCTTCGTCCAGTTCGATCAGGACCTGGACGCCTACCAGGTGAAGATCCGCGGCGTCTTCAACGGTCACTAACTCCTTATACGGTCATACTCATCCCACGGCCGGTGAGAGCTTGAGCACCATGGTGAAGGTGGACATGACACTCTGCTCCCACGAGACCACCATCCGGGCTGAGGGGAGACAGGACGGTATCATCGATGTGACCATCGAGTCCACCTGCGAGGACGTCCGCAGGTATGCGGGCATGATCGATAAGCTGTCCGTGGAGGACTACTCCGAGCTGAGGGGCTCCAAGATCATCGAGGCGGCCGCCGATGCCTGCCTCACTCCCACCTGCCTGGTCCCCAGCGGGGTGTACAACGCCTGCTGGGCGGAGGCCGGGATGATCTCCAAGAACCTGGCCGAAAAGGTCGATCCCCTGTGCATAAGGTTCCAGGATTGAGTGCGGGGTCCGAATCTTTTTCTAGGTAAGGGATGCTAATCGCCCTAGATGTCCTCCAGGGTGCTGACCGTCGGGATGCTCATCCTCCTCTGCCTTCCCCTGCTGGCCCTGTCGCCCGGGTCTCAGGGAGAGGAATCCCTCGGGGAGGAGATCTCCCTCCTGGTGGAGTTCGACACTCCACGTATCTCCCACGGGTCCGAGGGCAGGATCTCCATACCCGATCTCTACTCCTGGTCGGAGGTTGGTGGACCCCTCCTCCCGGTGAAGGGGGTAAAAGTTCCGCTGCCCCCCGGAGCGGAAGTAGATGGGATCTCCTGGGAGGCGGAAGAGATCCCCCTGGGTAACGTGGGCGATCTTCCCGTCAGGGAGGGATACCGCTCCACCGGTGATTCCCTCTCCTCTCTCCAGACAGGCCATCCCTCGGAGAGGGTGGAGTTCCGCGGCGTCCACACCGAGGACGGTCGGCTGGTGGCCCTTTTCAACATCTGGCCCGTGGGGTACGATAGCGCCTCCGGGACCGCCTCATACTGCCCATCGGTGGAGATCACCGTGCAAACCCTGCAGGGTGAGGAGCGGATCGTGGAGGGCGCCCTGGAGCCCGGGGCCTACGAGTACGTCATCGTCACCTCCCAGTCCCTTGAGGGGTCGTTCCAGGATCTGGTGGAGTGGAAGCAGACCAGGGGTCTGGATTATGGAGGCAACATCACCGCCCGCCTGGTGACAGTGGAGTGGATTATGGCTCAGGAGGAGTACTGGGGGGACCCCGGGGCGCACGGCGGCACCGGCAATGACACCCAGACCCTGATCAGGAACTTCGTGGTGGACGCCCACCGTACCTGGGGTACCGAGTTCCTACTGCTGGGAGGCGATCACGAGATCATCCCCTGCCGCAGGGTGCCGGTGGAGGGCCCCATGAGCGATCTAATCCCCACCGATCTCTACTACATGGGCCTGGACGGTGACTGGGATCTGGACGACGACGGCAGGTACGGGGAGGGGGCCGGTAGAGGGGGCGGATCCAGCGGAGAGGAGGCGGACCTGATACCGGAGGTATGGACGGGGAGGGCGACGGTGAGCACCTCTCGGGAGGCCGGCAACTTTGTGAACAAGGTGATCTCCTACGAGTCCAGTGATCATCATCGGTTGAACACCTCCCTCCTGGTAGGTCAGAGACTGGACCTCGAGACATGGGGAGGGGACTACAAGGACGAGGTGGCCGCCCTGACCTTTCCGGACTGGCTGCTCGAGGGGACGGAGAGGCTCTACGAGAGGGATGACGGCTTCTCCTCGGAGAAGCTCATCGATTCCATAAACAGAGGTGTCCACCTCATCAACCACATGGGCCACGGTACCGAGGATAACCTGGCCGACATAACCCACAGGAACATCGGGGAGTTGAACAACACGCTTCCCTCCGTGATGTTCTCCCAGGCCTGCCTGGTGGGGGCCTTCGACAACCCGACGAGGGAAGAGGACGCCATAGCCGAGCAACTGATCAGCGGGGAGCACGGGGCGGTGGCGGCCATAGTAAACTCGAGGCAGGGGTGGTACTCCAGGGGAGATACCGACGGCCCCTCCCAGAGGTTCGACATCGAGTTCTTCGATGCCCTCCTGCAGGAGGGTATCCGGCAGCTGGGGAGGGCCCTCGGCGACACCAGGTCGGACCTGGTATCCCTGGTGGGGGACACCGGTACGATGCGCTGGTGCTACATGACCCTGAACCTGCTGGGGGACCCCGAGACCGAGGTGCACTTCCAGGGGCGGACGGAGAAGGACGTGGCCGTGGAGAACCTGGAATGGAGGGACTGCGTGGAGAACCGCCCCTGCCGGATCACCTCCGAGGTGGTCAACCGGGGCCGATCGGATGCACCCTCGGTCGAGGTGGAGCTCACGGTGAACGGTAACAGCGTCCAGCTGATCAACATGAGCCTGCCAGCCCTCTCCTCCGGGACCGCCGAGCTCTCCTGGACCCCCCCTTCTCCCGGGCTCTACGAGCTCAGGGTGAGGGCCCACCTGGCCGATGACCAGGTGCCCACCAACGACGAGGTGAGGGGAATGGCGGGGGCCATGATGCTGGTGGAGAACCACACCATCCTGTCGAACGGCACCCTCTCCTGCCCCACCGGGCTGATGGTGGGGGAGGGCGGCAACCTCTCTCTGGAGAACCACACGCTCGCCCTCTCCGGTCCGTTGAGGGTGCATGGCGGTCTATCGATGAACGGCTCCTCGGTGATCACCGATGGGCAGATCACCTCCTCTCCCGGTTCCCATCTCGAGTTGAGGGACTCCACCCTGGACTCCTCTGGGGAGATCAGTCTGCGGGGGGACCTGACCATGGAGGGGGCGGACCTCCTCCTCCACCGGGCCATGGTGGTGGAGAACGCCACCATGTACCTCGAAGGCACCACCGTGCGGGGCGGGGGCCTCTCGATCGGGAACTGCTCCCTCCAGATTAGCGATATATGGGTGGAGGGGGCGCCCGGGGGACTGACCCTGGAGGGCTCTTCGGGATCCGTATCGAGAATCCATGTCAACGCTTCCTGGGGGATGGGCCTGTACGGCTGTGCCGACCTCTCGGTGAGGGACGCCACCGTGAGGGACTGCCGACACGGGCTGATCATCGAGGACAGCGCCTCTGTCCAGGTGTCGAATTCCACCTTCCTTGACAACGGGTGGGACCTGGGGATCAACGGCACCTCGAGGGAGCACTTCGAGCACTCCTTCCTCTCCTCCAACGTCACCGGAGGGGAGATACTCTACCTCCAGGACAGGCACGGGGCGGAGGTGAACCGTTCCACGCGGGCGGGCTACATTGCCCTGATCTTCTGCTCCGATGTCCTGGTGGAGGGACAGACGCTGCGGGGCAACCTTCAGGGGATGAGGGTGGTGGACAGCTCCGGTATCACGGTCACCGATTGCCTCGTCACCGGGAACATGGAAGGCATCGATCTGATGGGAAGTGAGGACTGCACCATTCACGGGAACCACTTCTCCAATCCGGTGGACGTTCGCGACGACCGGGACAGCCGGCTGAACCTTTCCTATCCCGAGGGGGGCAACTTCTACGATAGGTACCAGGGGGAGGACCTTAGTTCAGGTGAGGGGCAGGATCGTCCGGACCCGGACGGCATAGGGGACCACCCCCACGACCTTCCCGAGGCCGGGGTGGACCGCTATCCCCTGATGAGGTCCCCGGTGCTGCCCAACGAAGGCCCGATCGCGGACTTCCACTTCTCGCCCGACTCCCCGCTGACGTTCCAGGAGGTGGACTTCGTGGACACCTCGCTGGACCCTCAGGGCGAGCTCATCAACTGGACCTGGGAGATGGGGGACGGAACGGTTCTCCACGGGAGCCAGGTGACCCACTCGTTCGTGGAGAACGGGGATCACACCGTCACCCTCACGGTCATGGACGATTCCAGGCAGAACTCCAGCGCCAACCGAACCGTCGCGGTGGACAACAGGGTTCCCCAGGGCCAATTCGATCATACTCCCCAGTTCCCCCGGGTGGGGGAGGAGGTGGCCTTCCGCCCCTGGTTCCAGGACGAGGACGGCACCGTGGTCTCCCACCGGTGGGACTTCGGGGACGGGAACCACTCCGATGAGAGGGAGCCCTCCCATGCCTTCACCAGCAAAGGCGTCTTCCAGGTGACGCTGAGTCTGGAGGACGATGACGGGGGGGTGTTCACCGCCACCGGGGAGGTGGTGGTGGGCAACGATCCCCCGGTGGCCGATTTCCGGGTGGATCCGGAGGGGCCGACCACCCTTGAGGAGGTCCGGTTCCAGGACCTCTCCCATGACCCTGACGGGTCCGTATCGGGGTGGAGATGGGACCTTGGGGACGGTGGGACCTCCCGCCAGTCCTCCCCCTCCCACATCTATCAGCGGGACGGCACCTTCACAGTCACCCTGACGGTGGAGGACGATCACGGAATGGCCTCCTCTTCATCGGTCAGGTTGGAGGTGAGCAACTCCCCACCCATGGCGAACTTCACCCACTCACAGGGGCCGGTGAGCGGGGAACCGGTCAACTTCACCGATCTCTCCAGGGACCCTGACGGCAGCATCGTCTCCTGGGTCTGGAACTTCGGGGACGGGAACGGCTCGACCGATCCCTCCCCCAACCACTGCTACTGGTCAACCGGCACCTTCACAGTCACCCTGACGGTGGAGGACGACGACGGCTCCACCCATACCTTCTCGAGGCCACTGGTGGTGGGAAACGCGCCTCCACGGGCCAATTTCGACCTGCCTGGAAGGGTCCTCTCCAGGGAGAACCTGAGCTTCGTCCACACCTCCACTGATCCGGACGGCGAGGTCGTCTCCCACCGGTGGGACTTCGGGGACGGCAACCTGTCCAGCGAGAGAAATGCTTCCCACTCCTACTCCCGGCCGGGCGATTACACCGTCACCCTGACGGTGGAGGATGACCGGGGGGCGGTCGATTCCCTCTCCAGGCGGATCCTGGTGGATAACCGTCCCCCCGTCGCTGACTTCACCTGGAGCGCTTCCTGGGAGGGGGAACCCATGCTCCTCCTCAGCTCTGGATCGACGGACCTGGACGGTCATATCGTGGGATGGACATGGGAGATCGGGGAAGAGACCCTCGTCGGTAGGGAGGTCTCCCATCCCCTCCAGGGAGGGATCGATGCGCCAGTCACCCTGACGGTGGAGGACGATAACGGGGAGGAGTCCAGCTGTCGAAAGCTGGTGACCACCGGGCCTCCGGAGCTCTCGGTGGAGCTGTCCTCCTTGCCCCTCGGATCCGGTCTGGTGGACCTCTCCCTAACCGTGAGCAACCTGGGGGATTCGGATGCCGAGGGTGTAAGTGTGGTCGTGCTGCTGGACGGATCCCAAGCTGACGGCTGGAGCATCGACGTGCCCGCCGGGGAGGCCAGGGACCTGAACCTGAGTCTCCAGCTGGGACCAGGGGACCACGAGGTGGTGGCGATCGTTGATGAGAACGGGGAGTTCGTGGAATCGGAGAAGTCCAACAACTCGGTCACGGTCCGGCTGAGCGGGGAAGACGAACCCCTCTCCCCTTGGCTTTACGCACTCCCTGTCATGGGGATGGTGGTTCTGGCCGGCCTTCTCATCCGCAGGAGAGGTTAGAAAGCGCCCCGGTCGGGATTTGAACCCGGGTCCCGGGCTATCTGCTCCCCCGGAAGGGGAACGACAGGCCCGGATGATAGGCCGCTACACTACCGGGGCTTACCTTCCGGGAACCGTGTGCCTATATTTATTCCTATTGGCCCACCCCTGGCGACGCGCCCGGCCACCAGGAACGACACAGTTTAATAACCATTCCCTCATTGATCGAGTGGGCCTAACATGTCCAGGAAGGTGCTGGTCGAGGACTACATGGTGCGTGGGGTGGTCTCCGTCGAACCCCACCGCACGGTCAAGGAGGCCACCGACAAGCTCATCTCCACCGAGTTCCACGGCCTGCCGGTGGCGGAGGAGGACGGGAAGCTGTTCGGGTTCATCACCGCCAAGCAGCTGCTCCGGTCGGCCCTGGAGCCGGATTCCAGGATCAGGGACATCATACCCAAGGGAACGATCACGGTCAGCCCGCACATGACCATAGACGACGCCGCCAGGATCATCTTCCGCTACGGTCTACGGAACCTGCCGGTGGTGGACGAGGATGGCCGTCTGGTGGGGATCATCTCCAACATCGATATCGTCAGGTCCCACATCGAGAAGGCCACCCCCAACAAGGTCAACATGGTCAAGAACTTCCTGGAGAGCAAGCATTCGGTCAGGATCAAGGTGAGGAGGGGTCTGGTCCCCATAGCCGCCCTCAAGCCCACCCAGCACGAGATCTACGCAGACGAGCTCCGGGGCAGGCAGCACGAGATCAAGCGGGGGCTGGTGGAACCCATAATCACCATCCAGAAGAACCAGCACTTCCTACTGGTGGACGGCCACCACCGGGTACTGGCGGCCATGAAGATGGGGGTGAAGCAGTTCTCGGCCTTCATACTGGAACCGGAGAGGGAGATAGAACTGGGGATGGAGAAGTCCGCGGAGGAGAGGGGGCTTAAGGAGCTGGAGGACGTGAAGATACTGGAGGGATCCAGGCATCCCCTGGTGGAGATCACCACCCGGCTGATGAGGGAGTGATCACTTCTTGGCCGATTCCAGCAGGATCTTCTGCTCCACCTGGGCCACCATGGGGATGGTGGTGAGCACGGTGTCCGGGTTCAGGCTGATGCTGTCGATGCCCTCTCTCACCAGGAACTCGGTGAACTCTGGATAGACCGAAGGGGCCTGACCGCAGATGCCCACCGGCCTCCCGTTCTCGTGGGCCACCCGGATCAGATGGCTGATGGCCCTCCTGATGGCCTCGTTCCTCTCGTCGAAGTATCCCATCCTTCCCAGGATGTCGGAGTCCCGGTCGGCGCCCATGATCAGCTGGGTGAGGTCGTTGCTCCCTATGGAGAAACCGTCGCAGTGCTGGGCGAACTGATCGGCCATGAAGATGTTGCAGGGGACCTCGGCCATCAGGTACAGTTTGAAGTCCCTGCTCCTGCGGAGCCCCTCCTCCTCCATCATGGCGTTTATCAGCCTCAGCTCCTCCACGTCCCGGACGAAGGGTAGCATCACCCAGATGTTCTTCAGCCCCATCTCCTGGCGGGACTTCCTGATCGCCCGGAGCTCCAGCCTGAAGGCCTCCCGGTACTCGTCGGAGACGTAGCGGGAGCACCCCCTCCATCCGATCATGGGGTTGGCCTCCTTGGGCTCGTAGGCCTCCCCGCCCTTCATGTCCCTGTACTCGTTGGTCTTGAAGTCGGAGGTGCGCAGGATTACCGGGCGGGGGTAGAACGCCCTGCCCACGGTGGCGATCCCCTGGGCGAGCTTGTCAACCAACTGCTCCCCCTTCCCCTGCTCCATCAGGCTGAGGGGGTGCTCCTCGACATAGGAGGTGAACAGGAACTCGATGCGCATCAGGCCCACCCCCTGGACGGGCAGCTTGGAGTACTCCTCGGCCTTCTGGGGTATGCCGATGTTGATCATGACCTTGGTACCGGTCACCGGCATTCGCTCGGTGGTCGCGGGGAGGGGGGCTTCCTTCTCCTCGATAACCTTCTCCGCCCCCTCGTAGACGATCCCCAGGTTGCCATCGACGGTCACCAGCTGATCGTTCCTCAGCATGTCCGTCCCGTCCTGGGTACCCACTATGCAGGGGATGCCCAGTTCCCTGGCGACGATGGCCGCGTGACAGGTCATCCCCCCTTCATCGGTGATTATGGCGGAGGCCCGGGTCATGGCCGGTACCATGTCGGGGGAGGTCATCGAGGTGACCAGGATGTTGCCCTCCTTCACCACGTCAAGGCTGTCGGAGTCCTCCAGGATCCTCACCCTCCCGGAGGCCTTCCCCGGGCTGGCGGCCAGACCACGTACCAGGGCCTCACGGTCTTCCTCCTCTTCTTCCTCCTCGGCATCCGAGTTCTCCTTCAGGGTGGTCACCGGTCGGGCTTGCACCAGGAAGAAGTTGTCGTTCTCCTTGGCCCACTCGATGTCCATGGGCCGGTCGTAGTGCAGCTCCACTTGGTTTCCCAGCTCGGCCAGGGCCAGTATCTCCTCGTCGGTGAGCTTCTGGCTCTCCGACTCCGACTCGGACAGGTCCCTCCTGACCGTATTTCCGTCCTCGTCCCTGATCAACATCCATGGCTGTTTGGAGATCTTCTTGTTGATGATCTTCTTGTGGAACTTCTCCACCACATAGGTATCCGGGGTGACCGATCCGGAGACCAGCGCCTCCCCCAGTCCGTAGCCGGCCTCGATGATGATGTGGGGGAGGGCGGAGTTGGGGTCCACCGTGAACATGATGCCGGACCTCTCGGAGTTGATCATCCTCTGGACCACCACGGCCAGCTTCACCTTGTCGTGCTGGAAGCCCCGGTTGGTCCGGTAGGAGATGGCACGGGGGGTGAACAGGGAGGCCCAGCAGCTCTTCACCCTGGCCAGCAACTCCTCCGGCGAACCGACGTTCAGGAAGGTCTCCTGCTGGCCGGCGAAGCTCGCGGTGGGCAGGTCCTCCGCGGTGGCGCTGGACCTGACCGCCACCAGGCCCCACTCCCCCTCGAACAGGGAATCGTACCTCTCCAGGATCTCCTCCCTGATCTCAGGGGGCATCTCTCCCTCCTCGAAGACCCTCCCGATCTCCTCGGAGGCATTATGGAGGGCGGCGTCCGAGGACTCATCCAGTCCCTCCATTATGGAGGCGATCCGCTCCACCAGACCATTCCTCTCCAGGAAGTCGTCGTAGGAGGCGGTGGTGAGGACGAAACCAGGGGGCACGTCGAAACCGGCATCGGTCAACTCGCCCAGGTTGGCTCCCTTGCCGCCCGCTATCTCGATGTCATCAACGCTAAGCTCATCGATGTCAAGGATCCTTTTCATCGGCTCAACCCCACATGCCTTTGTGATAGGTGATTCTCCTCATGCCATTCCTAATATATACTCGAATCGGATGAAGCATGTGGTCCCGATGTCCACAATATTCCGGTTCGCAGGGGCCCTTTCGTAGGTCTTGAACCCATCCTCTTGAGGGAATCGTTCTCATGGTTGCATAAATCGAAGGGAACGGTCGATGAATTGTAGCTACACAATAGAAGAATATAAGAGAGCGTTGTATGTTCTGAATTGCAGGGGTAGCTGTGAAAACGATTGAAATACGTTGGCACGGAAGAGGCGGCCAGGGAGTCGTCACCGCGAACGAGCTCCTGGCAGGTGCCGCCCTCAGGGAGGACAAGTTCATCAAGGCCTTCCCCGAATTCGGTCCAGAGCGGATGGGAGCGCCCATAAGGGCCTTCTTCCGCATCTCCGACAAGCCCATCAAGGTGCACAGTCAGGTGTACAATCCGGACTACGTGGTGGTCATAGACCCCTCGCTTGTGGGCAGCGTCGACCTCACTGGGGGACTGAAGGAGAAGGGGTCGATCATAGCGAATTACGCCGGGACCCAGGAGGATCTTGCCAGGGAGCTTGACGATGGATGGGACATCCATACAGTCAACGCCACCAAGATCGCCTGGGAAGAGGTCGGGAGACCGATCGCCAACACCGCCATGCTGGGCGCATTGGTTAAGGTCTCGGAGCTGGTGTCTCTCCAGTCGGTCCTGGATGAGATACAGACCAAGTTCTCGGCCAAGTTCCCGGACAAGGTGGTCCAGAAGAATCTGAACAGTATCAAGAGGGCCTACGAGGAGGTGAACTGATGTCCGGTGACACCTCACACGACGTCCCGGAGGGCGGCTCGATAGACGAGCCAGGCAAGGCGAAGGAGTACAAGACCGGGTCATGGAGGTCCAAGAAACCGGTGCTGGATAAGGAGAAGTGCATCGACTGCCTGACCTGCTGGATATTCTGCCCGGACGACTGCATAATCATCGAGGATGAGAAGATGGAAGGCATCAGATACGATTACTGCAAAGGCTGCGGGATCTGTGCCTCGGTATGCCCGAAAGAGGCGATCGAAATGGAAGAGGAGGGAGAGTAATGGAGAGAATGGCTGTCAACGGGGACACGGCCGTCGCCTACGCCTGGAAGCAGGTGAACCCGGACGTGGTGGCCGCATACCCCATAACCCCTCAGACCATCATAGTGGAGGCGTTCTCCGAGTACGTGGCGAACGGGGAGGTGGACACCGAGTTCGTGTGCTCCGAGTCGGAGCACAGCGCCATGTCCCTGTGCATAGGGGCCTCCGCGGCGGGGGCCAGGTGCGCCACCGCCACCGCCTCCGCCGGACTGGCACTCATGTGGGAGACGCTGTACATAGCCTCCTCCATGCGCCTGCCCATAGTGATGGCCGTGGCCAACAGGGCGCTGAGTGCCCCGATCAACATCCACTGCGATCACGGTGATTCTATGGGGGCGAGGGATTCTGGCTGGGTCCAGCTCTACGGGGAGAATGTCCAGGAGGCCTACGACCAGTCGGTGTTGGCCTTCCGGATCGGTGAGCACCCGGACGTCAAACTTCCGGTGATGACCGGGCTGGACGGATTCATACTCACCCACGCCATCGAGAACCTGGAGGCCCTCCCGGACGAGGCGGTCAGGGATTTCGTCGGCGACTACGAGCCTAAGCACGGGCTTCTGGACATCGAGAAGCCGATGACCTATGGACCTCTGGATCTCCAGGACTGGTACTTCGAGCACAAGTACCAGCAGGTGGAGGCCATGGGAAACGTGCCCAAGGTGGCGGAGAAGGTCTTTGACGATTACGAGAAGGAGTCCGGCAGGGAGTACAACATCATAGAGCCCTACATGATCGACGACGCCGATTACGTGGTCATGGCCATTGGGTCCACCGCCGGCACTCTGCAAGCAGCGGTCGACGAGCTGAGGGAGGAGGGCATGAAGGCGGGATGCATCAAGCTCCGTATGTTCCGCCCCTTCCCCGAGGACCTGATCGCGGAGGCCCTGGCGGGCAAGAAGGCGGTCGCGGTGATGGACCGGGCGATCAGCTTCGGTGCCGCCGGCCCCATCTTCCCGGAGGTGCGCTCCGCCCTGATGGAGAGGGATGACGCTCCCAAGACGGTCAATTACATCTACGGTCTTGGCGGTCGAGACGTGCCGCCGTCTGACATCAAGAGCATCTTCCGCCAGCTCTCCGCCGGTGAGAGTGATAGGGTGAACTACCTGGGGGTGAGGATATGAAGCTCAAGGAACTGGTAAAGAAGCCCCAGCGGCTTACCCCGGGGCACAGGCTCTGCGCCGGTTGCCCCGAGTCGATCATAGCCAGGCAGGTCCTGATGTCCACCGACCATCCGGTGGTGATTGCCACCGCCACCGGCTGCTTCGAGGTATCCACCAGCATATTCCCGTACACCGCATGGAATGTCCCGTTCATTCACAGCGCCTTCGAGAACGTCGCCGCCACCATCGCCGGGGCGGAGAGCGCCTACAACGCCCTCCGAAGGAAGGGCCAGGTGAAGGAGGACATCCGGTTCGTGGCCTTCGCCGGCGACGGCGGGACCTACGACATCGGACTGCAGTCGCTCTCGGGGGCGATAGAGCGGGGTCACAACTTCCTCTACGTCTGCCTGAACAACGAGGCCTACATGAACACGGGCATACAGCGGTCCGGGGCCACCACCAGGGGGGCCCAGACCACCACCTGCCCGGCCGGCACCTGCATTCCGGGGAAGAGGCAGTTCCCCAAGGACATGACCAGGATCATCGCGGCCCACGACCTGCCCTACGCCGCCCAGGTCTCTCCCCACAACTGGAAGGATCTTATCGACAAGGCCTCCAAGGGATTCGAGGCCCAGGGACCGGCGTTCCTGAACGCCGTCTCACCCTGCCCGCGGGGATGGAGGTACGATGCGGCCAACACCATCGAGGTCGCCAAGCTGGCTGTGGAGACCTGCATCTGGCCTCTGTACGAGGTGGTGGAGGGCGACTACACGCTGACCGCCGACTCCAAGCGCATCGCCGAGGGCAAGAAGGAGAAGAAGCCGGTGGTCGATTGGCTGAAGACACAGGGCCGGTTCCGCCATCTGATGAAGGACGAGTGGTCCAACGTGGTGGAGGAGATCCAGGAGAGCGTGGATCAAAACTGGGAGAGGCTGCAGAAGCTCGCCCAAATGTAGTCCAGCAAAGGGGCCGTAGGCCCCACCCTTTCACTTTTCTATCAATCTCATGGGCTACATCCGGGAACAGGTTATTACCGTATGGGCAATTCTGGGAACGTGATAGTATGGAATACCCCCGATGTGACCGATGCGGCCGTAAGGAGTGCAGGACCGGTGAGCCGCCCACCAACCCCCTATGCCCGCTCAGCAAGGAGAAGATCGAGACCCGGGAGATCGTCTCCATGTACCGGGGTGAGGAGGGGGACCTCTATAGGGTGGGGGCCAAGATCGAGGCGGAGAGCTACAGGGAGATCGACGGCGCCATTACCCCCATCCGCCCCAGGCTGGCCGAGGTCATCGCCTTCTGCCGGGAGATGGACATCGATAGGGTGGGGGTGGCCTTCTGCGCCGGGTTGGTGTGGGAGGCCGGCCGTGTATGCAAGGTGCTGGACGATAAGGGACTGGACGTGGCGTCGGTCATGTGCAAGTGCTTTTCGGTGGAGAAGGCAGATCTGGGCGTGCCGGAGGAGCACTACATCAGGCAGGGGGAGGAGAAGGGGTGCAATCCGCTCATGCAGGCCAGGCTGCTGAACCAGGTGGGCACCCAGCTCAACCTGATCGTGGGATTGTGCGTCGGCCATGATATCCTGTTCACCAGGCACAGTCAGGCCCCGGTTACCACCTTGATAGTGAAGGACCGCATGTCAGGTCACAACCCGATGCCACCCCTGTACAGCGCCTACTTCCAGGAGATACTGGACAGGGAGTGATCAGTAGACGCACTCTGTCTTCATACCGTGGAAGAGTGCCTCTATCTCCTTGATCCTCTTGCTGCTGAGGGGAGAGGCCATGCATGGCCTCAGTGGCGTGTTGATGTACACCAGGTCGGGCTCGAGGGAGCGGCAGATCTCCGCCATCTCCTCCGCCTCGTGCTGGTTCTCCTCCAGGAACATCAGCTGCATCCTGAAATCCCCCCGATACTCCCCGCTCAGCTTCTCCAGGCCCTGAAGCACCCGGGACAGGGTGATATGGCCCACCGGTCGGTTGACCCTGCAGAAGGTGTTCTCGTTGGCCGCGTCCAGCTTGGCCATCACCATATGGAAGTCCTCCAGCGACTCGATGGCCCCGGGATCGCAGAGGTGGCAGGCGTTGGTGAGTATGGCCACCTTGGCCGAGGTGCAATTCCTGACGGTCCGTGCCAGCTCCCCAAGGTTGGAGGCGAGCATGGGCTCCCCGGTGCCAGAGAAAGTGACGTAATCCGCCTCTCGCTTCATCTGCCCGAGCTCCGACCGCAGAAGGTGGGCCTTGACGAACTCGCTCTTCCTGGTGGTCAGGAATCCCCCGTTCCCCAGCTGGCAGTAGACGCAGTTGAGGGAGCAGACCTTGGGTTCCATGCATATGGGGTCCACTCCCAGGGACCTTCCCAGTCTCCAGGAACTCACCGGTCCGTAGACCAGCTTCATTCGCTCACCAGGTGGTAGGGATCTCTCATAGTGGCACCGTTACTCCGAATCCGCTGAGTGATAGCCTTGGAGCATAAGGTTAATGCTGTTTTCGGTGTGATTGACGTGGAGTGAATCACGATCCCTTCGACCGTCTCGCGGAAGGTTACGATGAGTGGTACCTGCGATCACCGGAGCTGTTCAGGGCCGAGCTCGGTGCGCTCCTCTCGCTGGGGCTTGAGGGGAGGGGCCTGGATGTCGGGACCGGCACGGGTATATTCGCCGGGGAGGCCGGGACCGGGATCTGCCTGGACCCCTCCCTTCCCATGCTCCGAAAGGCGGTGGGAAGATGCGATCCGGTGAGGGGTGTGGCGGAGGGGCTGCCCTTCGCCCCATCCGTCTTCGATTACGTCATGATGACCGCCACCCTTTCATTCTTGCCCCGGCCGGAAAGGGCCGTGAGGGAGGCGCACCGCGTGCTGAGAAGTGGAGGGTTCCTGGCCTTGTGCATCATACCACGGGACTCGGAATGGGGGCGCCTCTACATGGAGAAGGCAAAACGGGGGCATCCCGTGTACGGGGATGCCAGATTCTTCACCGTGGCCGAGGCCAGGGACCTGCTCGATGCGGCGGGGTTCCGTCTGGAGTGTATGGTCTCCACATTGCATGGGCTGGAACCATCGGATGAGAGGGAGGGACTCGGTGTCGATGAGAGGGGCGGGTTCGTTTGCCTCAAGGCCGTCAAGGTCTGATTCACAGCTCGCCGGCGTTGGCCAGCCTCTCCTCGTGGGCCAAGAACTCCTCCCACAGGGAAAGGGTCTCCCTGGCCTCCTCCTCGTCCATGGTCTGGATGGCGAATCCGGCGTGCACCACCACGTAGTCTCCCGGGGAGACCTCCACCATGGAGAGGTTCACCCGCTTGGACACGCCTCCGAAGTCCACCTCCCCGTACTGTCCGTCCAGGGAGAGCACCTTTCCGGGTATGGCCAGGCACACTTCTCTCACCTACTCGGACATGACGTTGAGGATGGCCTCGGCCGGCTCACCGCCGGTCTCCCCCAGGGCCCGCTCGGCCCTCTCCCGGGAGCAGCCGGTCTGTTCCATGATCAGGTTGATGTCCTCCTCGGACAAGGCCTCTTCCGATCCAGAATCCGGCGAGGCCTCCCTGTCACTCACCTCGGTCTCTCCCACCACTTGGTAGGTCTCCTGTCCCTGCACCTTCATCAGGGTCACATTGGCCTCGGTGATCCGGTACTCCTTGTCCGCGGTCCGGATGATCACCTCCTCCACGTCGGGGAACTCCTCGGTCTCGATCCCCATCTTCTTCATCGCCGCCTTCATCTGGCGGGGGTTCATCCTACCTCCAGGGAACATGCTCTCGGGTACTGAGATATTGCCCCCGATATTAAATGTTTTGAAAAATACAGGAAAGGTGAGGGGTTCGCCCCCTCTTGTCTCAGGTGGTGAGCAGGTACTTCTTGATCTCCCAGGGGGTCACCTGCTTCCGGTAGTCCATCCACTCCATCTCCTTGATGTGCAGGAAGTGCTCGAACATGTGGTCCCCCAGGGCGGCCTTCATCATGCTGCTCTCCCTCATCTCATCGAGGGCCTCCCCCAGGTTCTCCGGGATGCAGTCCAGACCAAGCTCCCCCCGCTCCTTCTTGGTCATGGCGAAGGTATCCTTCTCCACCGGATCTCCAGGGTATATCCCCTTCTCGATGCCGTCCAGGCCGGCGGCGAGCATGACGGCGAACTGAAGGTAGGGGTTGCCGGACGGGTCCGGGTTTCGGTGCTCCACCCTGGTCTTTATACCCCGTCCTGCCGGGACCCTGACCAGGGCGCTGCGGTTCATGTTGGCCCAGGAGATGTAGCAGGGGGCCTCGTAACCGGGTATCAGGCGCTTGTAGGAGTTGATGCTTGGTGTCAGCACGGCGCAGGTGGCCTTTGCGTGCTTGAGCAGTCCTCCGATGTACTTGAGGGCGGTGTCGCTCAGGCCGTGCTCCCCGTTCTCGTCGTCGAAGATGTTCCTACCCTTGTTGTCCACCATGGACTGGTGCACGTGCATGGCCGATCCCCAATGGTCCTGGAGCGGTTTGGGCATGAAGGTGGCGTGCAGGCCGTGCTGCATGGCTATGGTCTTGATCCCCAGCTTCATGGTCATCATCCGGTCGGCGATGGTCAGGGCGTCCCCGTACTTCAGGTCGATCTCCTGCTGCCCTGGGGCCACCTCGTGGTGCGACTCCTCCACATCGAACCCCATCTCGTCGAACTTGATCATGATGTCCTTGCGGACCATCTCCCCCTTGTCCAGGGGCATCAGGTCGAAGTATCCGCCGATGTCCGAGGGCTTTCTGGATGGGGTGAGGTCTCCCTCGGTCTTGAACAGGAAGAACTCGAATTCCGGCCCCACGTTCATATTCCAGCCCTTCTCCTCGGCCTTCTTCATGACCTTCTCCAGGGCCAGGCGGGGATCGCCGGGGAACCGGTTCCCCTTCTCGTCCTCCACCGTGGGATCGGATATGGTGCACATCAGCCTGGCAGTGCGCATCTCACCGTGCATGGTCCAGGGGTACACCTGGTATGAATCTATGATGGGCATTGCCCTCATGTCCGACTCCTCCACCGTGGTGTATCCCAATATGGAGGAGCCGTCGATGAAGACCCCCTCGTCGAGGGCCTTCTCCAACTTGGTTACCGGTATGGAGACGCTCTTCACCGTTCCCAGTATGTCGGAGAACTGCATCTCCATGAAACGGACGTTATCTTCCTTGACCTGCTTGACCAGGTCCCTCTTCTTGTCTGGGTCATCCTCTTCGGATTCCATGGGTCCTTTTGACGGAGGGGGGACTAATATAGTTAACCCAACAGCTATATGTATCGTATAAAAATATATATATATTAAATAAAAAATTGAAAGGTAAGGGGTTTACAGTATGGGGAGGAACGTGTCGATCTCCCAGTCGGACACCTGGGTGCGGTACTCGTCCCACTCCATCTCCTTGATGTGAAGGTAGTGGCGAAAGATGTGCTCCCCCAGCGTGTCCATGACCAGCTCGCTATCGCACATGCGGTTGAGCGCCTCCCCTAGGTTCTCCGGGAGGCTGTCGATACCCATTCTCTTCCTCTCCTCCCTATCCATCTTGTAGATGTCCCTCTCCACCGGGGCCGGAGGATAGATGTCATTCTCCAAGCCGTCCAGGCCGGCGGCGAGCATGACGGCGAACTGCAGGTAGGGGTTGCCAGCGGGATCGGGGTTCCTCAGCTCCACCCTGGTCCTGCCACCTCTGCCGGCCGGCACCCTGATGAGTGCGCTGCGGTTCATGTTGGCCCAGGAGATGTAGCAGGGGGCCTCGAACCCTGGCACCAGCCTCTTGTAGGAGTTGACGTAGGCGTTGATCACCGCGTTCACTTCCTTGGCGTGGTGCAGCAGCCCGCCGATGTACTTGAAAGCCTCATCGGAGAGGCCGAACTCCCCCTCGGGATCGTCGAAGGCGTTCGTCCCGTCCTGGTAGCAGAGGGACTGGTGGACGTGCATCCCCGATCCGTTGACCCCATAGAGGGGCTTGGGCATGAAGGTGGCGTAGAGTCCGTGCTTCAGGGCTATGGTCTTGATGCCGAACTTCAGGGTGACCATGCGGTCGGCCACGGTCAGGGCGTCCTTGTAGCGCAGGTCCACCTCGTGCTGTCCGGGGGCCACCTCGTGGTGGGCCGCCTCCACGTCGAACTCCATCTTGTCGAACTCCAGCATGATGTCCTTGCGGACCATCTCCCCCTTGTCCAGTGGTATGAGGTCGAAGTAGCCTCCGGCGTCCGCCGGCTTGGCCAGCGGGTTCCCCCTCTCGTCCGTCTTGAACAGGAAGAACTCGAACTCCGGGCCGACGTTGAACTCCAATCCCTTCTTCTTGGCCTTTTCCATGACCTTCTCCAGGACCAGCCTGGGATCGCCCTTGAACCTGTTGCCCTGGTGGTCGTAGATCTTGCACATCAACCTGGCCGTCTTCATCTTGGTGTCCGCGGTCCACGGGTAGATCTGGAAGGAGTCCAGTATGGGGGTGGCCCTCATGTCCGACTCCTCGATGGTCACGTAGCCGAGGATGGAGGAACCGTCGATGAACACACCCTCATCGATGGCCTTGTCCAGCTTCTCGGAGGGGATGGACACGCTCTTCACCGTCCCCAGGATGTCCGAGAACTGCATCTCGATGAACTTCACTTCCTTATCCGCGACCTCTTTGAGCACCTTCTCCTTAAGTTCGGGGTCTATGTCTGTCGGGGTCATTGGGTTCCCTGATATATAAATGTATTAAAAAATGTTTCTATGACCAATATATCGAGTGTAATTCCTATATTACTCGATAAATGTTCAATGAGAATCAGATCCGTCTATCGATCCACTCTTCGAAGGTATTCGAGCGCCCCCTCCAAGGCCTCCTCGCCCCGGTCCATCTCCTGGGCGCCACCGGAGGCGAAGGAGGGCTTCCCTCCTCCCCGGCCCCCAAGGGGAGAGAGTGACCGGCTCAGGACCTCCCTGCAGTCCACATCCAGGTCCTCACCTCTGGCCACGATCATCATCAACTTCTCCTCCCCACCGGTAAGCACGGCCATCGATCCCCACCGCTCGACGAACCGGTTGGCCGCGGAGATCAAGGTCCTCTTGTCCACCCCAGGGTAGTGTCCGTGGTAGACGTGTATCCCACCGATCTCCTCCGGGTCTAGCTCCCGGAGGACACGCCTCCCGTATCGTTCGAGGGCCTTCTTGGTCCTACGCAATTCCCCCCTCATATTCTCCAGTGCGCTCACCAGGTCCTCCGGATGGGCGCCCGCGGACGAGGAGGCCTGCAGCGCGATACTGGCCAGTTCCAGCCCCCTGTCGACCGCCTCCTCCCCCACCATGAAGTGTATCTCATAATCGCCGTTCCTGGCGGTGGTGAAACCGGTGATCAGGAGTCGTCCTATCTCCTTGGTGTCGGAGACATGGATGCCGGAGCAGGCGGCCTGGTCCAGGTCCCCGATGTCCACCACCCTGATCCTGTCGTCCGTCACCCTTTCAAGCTTCGCCCTGACACCCTCCAGTCCGGGGTCCGACCTGTCCAACCATGTGGCGGTGACCGGTAGGGAGGAGGAGATCATGCGGTTGACCTCGGCCTGGGCACGATGGAGCATCTCCCAGTCCACCTCCCCCTGCACCACCACCGAACTACTCCTCTCGGATATGACGATCTTGCATAGTTCCACCTCTCCCCTCTCCTTCAGGGAGTGGAAGAGAAGGTGCTCGGCGGTATGCGCCCTCATCAGCCCGTACCGGTGGTCCCAGTCAAGCTCCCCCTGGACCCGGTCCCCCGGGGAGAGATGGTGGCCAGGGATCCGGTGCCAGATCCCCTCATCCTCCCTGACCTCGGCAACCTCGAGGCCCCCGATCCATCCCCTGTCGGGGTCCTGCCCTCCCCCGCCAGGGAAGAAGGCGGTACGGTCCAGGCTTACCCAGTCTCCCTCGACGGCGGCCACGCTTGCCTCGAAGGACTTCAGGTAGGGATCCTTTCTGTAGAGGGGAACGGTCATGGGGTACTGGTATGTTCGGCCGCACGATAAATCTTCCTTGTCGGGGTTTCCAAAATCACATATACCCTATCGGCGATTGAGCTGTGACCATCGGTGGAAAAATGGACGACATGGATCAACGCATCATCACCGAGCTCTGTACCTCTTCCAAGGGGTCCTACAGGCAGATCGCCAAGAGGCTGGGGGTTCACCCCACCACGCTCATCCAGAGGATCAAGAACCTGGAGGAGAGGGGGGTGGTACTGGGCTACCGGGCGCACGTGGACCACCTGAAGCTGGGGTACGAGTTCATGGCCATGGTCCACGTCTACGTGGACGGAGACCTGCTGGAGGTACAGAACGAGATGAAGGAGCTGCACAACGTGGTGGCGGTGTTCGACGTCACCGGCGAGTGCGACTCCATCGCCTGGGTGGCCTGTAAGAACCGGGAGGAGTTCAGTGGCATCATCAAGAAGATGCTCACCATCGAGGGGGTGAGCAAGACGAACACCTACGTCATCCTCAACGTCATCAAGGATCCCTACGAGTTCGTTCCCATGTTCGGGGAGGAATGAGCGCACGTCCGTCATTTCCTCCATGGAGGGGAGATCTGTACGGATAATTCCGGAAAAGCCGTCATAATTTCACCCTTCCCGCCCATCCGGATGTCTTCCCATCCCGGGTGGAGCAAAGCGTTTAATACCTCCCTTCCAATTATCACCGAATCGCCCTCCCTAGGGGTACCAGAGGTTCAAGGAAATGATGAGAACGCACACATGCGGGGAGATCAGCGAGAAGGACATCGGAGAGGGTGTCACCCTCGCGGGTTGGGTGAGGTTCTCCCGTGACCACGGGGGGGTACTCTTCTTCGATCTCGCTGACGCGCACGGTTCCACCCAGGCCGTCCTGGATCCAGAATCTACCGACGAGACGCTCGACCTGGAGGTGCTGGAGCGGACCCTGAGCTCGGTGAGCAGGGAGTTCGTGGTCCAGATATCCGGGGTTGTCAGGAATCGTGTGGAGGGTACCGAGGACCCCAGGAACCCTACGGGGCGGGTGGAGGTACTCATCGAGCGGGGCAGATTGCTGAACTCCTCCCGAGCCCTGCCGTTCGAGGTGGCCGAGCAGAAGGACTCCCTCCTCCCCGGGGAGGACCTGCGCCTCCGGTACCGCTACCTGGACCTGCGGAGGCCCAGGATGCAGAGGAATCTCCGCTTCAGGCACCGGGTCATCTCCGCCCTGCGGAGGGCATTGGACGATCGCGACTTCTTGGAGGTGGAGACTCCCCTTCTCACCAGGAGCACCCCGGAGGGGGCGAGGGACTTCATCGTTCCCTCCCGGACAAGTCCGGGGAGCTTCTACGCGCTCCCCCAGTCGCCACAGCTGTACAAGCAGATGCTCATGGTGGGGGGAGTGGACCGGTATTATCAGATGGCCCGCTGCTTCCGGGACGAGGACGCCAGGGCGGACAGGCAGCCCGAGTTCACCCAGATGGACATGGAGATGTCCTTCGTGGAGGAGGAGGACATCCAGTCCGTCATCGAGGAGGCACTCGCCCAGGTGTGGAGGGAGGTCTACGGAGAGGATCTGGACACACCGTTCCCCCGCATACAGTACGATCGGGCCATAGCCAGGTACGGTTCGGACTCCCCGGACACGCGATTCGGCCTTGAGCTGAACGAGGTCACCGAGCTGGCCAAGGAGTCCGAATACGACATATTCCAGAGGATCGTCTCCAAGGGCGGGTGCGTGGTGTGCGTGAACCTCCGGTCCTCCCTGGTGAGCTCCCCCGCCGAGGGGGAGTCCAACATCGGTCGGAAGGAGATCGACCGGCTGATCGAGTGGGCCAAGTCCCAGGGCGTGGGAGGCCTAACCTGGATGAGGGTGACCGAGGAGGGCCTGAAGTCGAACATCGTCAAGTACTTCCCCCGGGATCTCCAGGACCGGCTGATCGATGCTATGGACGCCGATCCAGGGGACCTCCTGCTGTACCTGGCGGGGCCCAGGGACCGGACGTTCCAGGCGGGGGGCGCCCTCCGCCTGAAGCTGGCCGATGACCTGGGTCTGCTGGAGGGCAAGGGTCATCAGTTCGTCTGGGTGGTAGATTGCCCCCTGTTCGAGGTGGACCCCGTCTCCGGTGCTTTGGAACCGCTGCACCATCCCTTCGTCTACCCGGAGGGAGGAGAGCTGGACCTGGCCGATCCGGAGAGCATGCGTGGACTTTCCTACGACCTCTGCCTGGATGGGGTGGAGGTCGGCAGCGGGTCCATCAGGAACCACGACCCCGTGCTGCAGAAGCAGGTGCTGAAGGCCCTGGGGATGAGCGAGGACAGGATCGAGGAGGATTTCGGGTTCTTCCTTGAGGCCCTCTCCTACGGGACCCCTCCCCACGGCGGCATAGCGCTGGGCATGGACCGCCTGATCGCGGTGCTGATGGGATGCCAGAGCATCCGGGAGGTGGTGGCCTTCCCCAAGAACAAGAGGTTCCAGTCGCCTGTGGACGGCTCCCCCACGCCGGTGGAGGAGTCCAAGCTCTCCGAGCTGCAGATCCTCTCCCTGGCCGACGAGGAGGTGCTGGAGGAGGATCTCATCGGGGACGCGGAGGAATGGGAGTCATAACCTCTTCTCCAGTTCCCTTCTCACCGTTTCCACCACCTCCTGGGAGGAGAATGATCCACCGCACTCCCTCATCACCCTCCCGATGAGGTGGTTCGCCGCCTTCTCGTTCCCCCTGAAGTCCTCCACTATCCCTGGGTTCCTCTCGATGAGGTCGTTGATCAGTTCCACCAGGCCGGGTTCACTTCCCCCCTCGCCCCGTTCCTCACTCCGCAGAAGGGCCTGGATCTGCCTCTCCGCCTCGGTGTCGGTGATCTCCCCGTCCAGGGCCTTGATCACCAGAAGCTCCAGCCGATCCAGGTCCTCCAGCCCGTCCAGCTCCTCCTTCAGGGAGGAGAGCGGGCCGGTCACCCACGGTATGACCTCCTTGGGCGTCCTCTTCTCCATCAGCGATTCCATCAGATCGGTGAGCTTCCAGGAGGTCAAGGCCACCTGCCTGACCATGCTGTAGGGGACGGAGTACTGGTCGGCCATTCGGCGGGAGCGCTGCAGGGGAGTCTCCCGAAGGGTGAGCGACTCGGCCATCGCCCGTATGTGGAATATGCCCAGGTCCGGCTCCCCGATGTAGCCGTAGTCCTCTTCCATCTCCTTCTTGCGGGCGGAGAGCGTCACCTTCCGGTCCTCGTCGAACCTCCTGGTCTCCCTGACCACCCTCTTCCCCGCCTTCAACAGCTTCCTCTGCCTCAGGGCCTCGAACTTGAGACCCCTTTCCAGGTTCCTCAGGCCCATGATGTTCTTGACCTCCACCCTCTCCTTCCCCACCGAGATGTTGGCGTCCACCCTCACCGTCTGCTCGTCACCCGCCGTGAGGCCCACCAGGTGGCGGAGCTCGATGAGCAGATCGGTCAGGAACGCCCTGGCCTGTGCGGGCGATTTCAGATCCGGCTCGGTGACTATCTCCACCAGGGGTATGCCCGATCGGTTGTGATCGACCAACGATACCTCCTCACCGGCCTTCCCCACCCGCCTGACCTTGGCCGGGTCCTCCTCCAGGTGCACCCTGGTGATCCTGACCCCTCCCTCCTGGAATTCGAACCTCCCCCTCTCCCCGATCGGGGAGTCGTACTGGGTGATCTGGAAGTTCTTGGGCAGGTCCGGGTAGAAATAGGTCTTCCTGGAGAACCAGGTGATCTCGGGGACCTCGCAGTCCAGGAACCTGGCGATGCACAGCCCCTTCCTCAAGGCCTCCCGGTTGACCCTGGGCCGGGATCCAGGGAAGCCCAGGCAGGTGGGACAGACCGAGGTGTTCGGACCCTCTCCCGTGGTGGGACAAGGGCAGAACATCTTGGACCTGGTGGGCAGTTGAAGGTGGATCTCCAGACCGATCTTCACAGGCTCACCTCCGGAGTGCGGTAGGTGAAGGACTCCTCCCAGCGCAGCATGGCGTCCACCAAGGAGGACTCATGCCACCTGGGCGCCACCATATGGATGCCCACCGGCATGCCATCCAGGTAGTCGCTGGGGAGGGATACGTGGGGCAGCCCGGTAAGGTTGGCCGGCACGGTGAGGCAGTCCGCTTTGTACATATCCAGGGGCCTCATCTCCTCCACCTCGTCGAACCTGGGGGCCACCATGGGCATGGTGGGCGTCAGCACCAGGTCATGGTCCCTGAACACCCGGGCGTAGTCGTCCTGGACCACCTGCCTCACCTGCAGGGCCTTCATGTAGTACCGGTCGCGGAAGCCCACCATCCTGGAGAAGGTCCCCAACAGCACCCTCCTCTTGGCCTCCTTGCCCAGGTGGGCCGACCTGACCTGGGAGAAGTAATCGTTGTAGTGCTGGCTGATGTCATCGCCTTGGACCCCGTACCTCATGCCGCAGTACCTGGCCAGATTGGTGGACACCTCGCAGGAGGCCAGCAGGTAGTAGGCCGGCAGGGAGAATCTCAGGGAAGGCATCTCCACCCAATGGACCTCCATGCCCAGGGACCTCAGGCGGTCCACTGAGCCCTGGAAGGAGTCCAGGACCTCTTCGTCCAGCCCCTCCATGGCGTTCCTGGGAACGGCCAGCTTACCCACCTCACCCCCCTGCAGTCCGGGCTGCACCTGGGAGGTGGGGTCCTCTTCGTCCGGGCCGGAGATGACTGGTAGGTACTCGGCGATCTGTGCCCCGGACCGGGAGAGCAGCCCGATCTTGTCCAGGGAGTTGGCGTAGTCCACCAGGCCGTGGCGGGAAACCCGGCCGTAGGTGGGGGTGAGACCCACCACGCCGCAGTAGGCGGCCGGGCAGGAGATCGAACCACCGGTGGACTCCCCCAGGGCCAGATGACCGTCCAGCAGGGCGGCGGCGGCCGCGGAGCCCCCGGAGGAGCCACCGCAGGAGCGCTCCGGGTCGAAGGGGTTCCTGGGAACACCGTAGGCCGAGTTGGTGTTGAAGGATCCGAAGCCGAACTCGTCCATGTTGGCCTTGCCCAGCAGCAGTCCTCCCACCTCCCTGAGCCTGCGAACGGCGGTGGCGTCGAAGGGAGGTCTGTAACCGTTCAGTATGGATGATCCGGCCCTGGTCTGAATGTCCCTGGTGCACAGGTTGTCCTTGGCCGAGAAGAGGAAGGTGGCCTCCTTCACGGATCCCTCGGTCAACCCCGGGTTCAGCTCGGCGAATATCCCGTATTCCCGGTCGATCCCCCTCAGCCTCTCCAGGTAGCTCAAGACAGTCTAGGCCCCCTGACCCACTCCTGGTATGTGTCCATAAGCTCCCTTAGGTGGGAGGGATCGATATCCTGGTGGGGTTCGTCCTCCCTGGTGACGTCCTCCACCAGTATCGGGTTGAAGCCCCACTTCTCGTGGGAGGGCGCCCCGTTCAGGATGGAGAAGTAATCCAAGATCTCCTCCAGGTCCCCCGCGAACTCCTCGATCTCCTCCTCAGTGAGATCCAGCCTTGCCTGTCTCGCCACCTCTTTCAGGGTCTCTTTCATGATCCACCTCCGGGCTCGCTGGCTGATTATCCCTCGGCCGTATTTTAACTATTCGCCCCTGACCGCACCCAGTGTCCAGAGGGAAATATTTATTGCTTAGACCGGGCTTACCGCGATTGGTGCTCCGATGGAAGCCGAAAAGTTGGTGAGCCAGGGATTCCAGTTGCTGACCGAGGGGGAATACAAGAAGGCCCTGTCCAAGTTCGACAAGGCCGTCAAGGAGGACCCCGAGAACCCCGAGGCCCATTACGGGAGGGCCGAGGCGGGGATGCTCTTCCCCAAGGTATCCTCCGAGGACATCCACTCGGCGTTCAACAAGGCCATCGAGCTGGATCCCCGGAACGCCTTCTACCTTGCCTCATACGGGGCATTCTGCATCGAGGAGGGCAGGTTCAACGACGCGGAGAAGGCCTACAACCAGGCGGCCGAGATGGACCCGGACAACGCTCCCAACTACTACTCCGAGTTCGCTGTGGAGTACTACAGAAGGGCCCCGGAGATCCACGAGAACCTCATGGACGAGGAGGGCATGAAGGTCATACGCAGGAAGGCCCTCCAGTACCTACTGAAGGCGGTGGGCATGGACATGGATCAGGCCAAGGAGATCCTCTGCTGAGTCAGCTGAGCGCGGGCCGGTCCTCCCGCCCCGCCCCGTCGGCGCAGCGGGTGCACAGCCCCGTTCTGGCGTCGAAGTGGCGGGCGCACACCAGCCTCCCGCACATCCTGCAGGTATACCTGGCCGGCCTCCCGCACTCGCTGCATACCCCCAGCTTCTCCATTCTCTCCATGACATCTCTGGGACCGGAAGGATAAAAACCTTCTCCCAGAAGCAATAATATAATCCCCCCTCTGATACCTTTCTGGAGGAAGGGAATTGGATATTGGAGATCTCCCAGTCGTCGAGGTGATGGACAGGGAGGTGAACCTGATCGATGGCGACCGTCCCATCGACGAGGCGCTCAGGCACTGCTCCGAGCACGAATCCGCCGACGTCATCGTGGTGGACCAGGAGGAACGGTACCTGGGCCTGATCACCCACATCGAGATCCTGGGTTACATCAGCCCGTTCATGGGCATCCACACCGGCAGGAAGACGATGGGTCCCTCCCTGATGGTCCATCGCTGTCCCCGTATGAGGGACCTCATGAACCCCGGCCACAGGACGGTGGGCAAGGACACCCCCCTCTCCGAGGCCCTCCTGCACATGAGAAAGGACCACCATCGTTACCTGGTGGTCCTGGACGAGGAGGGCAGGGTGCTGGGAAAGGTGGACCTGCGGGACATCATCACCCTTCTCCTGAAGGAGGGGGCCCTGCAGGGTGACACCTGTGAGCTCAACCCAGACGGCCCTTGAGCAGGGTGGGGGTGACCAGGATGCTCACCAGGACCACCACGGTGACCGCGGTGAACAGCTTGTCCCCTATCACCCCCTGGATCAGGGCGATGTTGGCTATGATCAGGGCCACCTCCCCCCTGGGCACCAGACCGATGCCCACGGTGAGGGCGTCCTCTCTCCCCAGGGGCCGCAGGGCTCCCAGGTAGCCGCCCAGCACCTTTCCCAGTATGGCCAAGACCACCGTCACTGGCACCAGCAGGGAGGTCAGATGGTCCACGGAGAGATGCAGGAGTAGGCCGACCGAGGCGAAGAAGAAGGTGGCCATGAAGCCGAAGGCGAAATCGCTCAGGCTCTCGAACAGATGGATGTTCTTCCTTATCGGGGGCCCGATGATCAGGCCGGCCACGAAGGCCCCTATGGCGTAGTGCAGCCCGCTGAGGTGGGTGACCGTGGCCAGGATGAGGCCGATGAGGATGGCCACCGCGTAGGACATCTCGTGGGTACTCGCCCTCCTTGCCCGGTCGTAGAGGGAGGCCACCGGCCCCCTCCCCACGGTCACCAGCAGGATCAGGATGACCGCCCCAGCTAGCATGGGTAGGAAGGTCTCCAGTACCCCCTGCCCCCCGGCCAGGGCGAAGGAGGAGAGCAGGGCCAGAAGCACGATGCCGATGACATCATCGAATATGGCCGCCTCCACGATGGTGGAACCTATCCTCCCCTTCAAACTCTTCAGGTCCAGGAGGGTGCGCACCGAGATCCCTATCGAGGTGACCGAGAGCACCGTGCCCAGGAAGACGCTCTCCGTCCAATCGAGGTGGAAGGCGAGGCCGACCAGTAGGCCGAGCCCGAAGGGGACAACCACTCCTCCTATGGCGGCGGAGGCGGAGGACCTCCTGGAGCGTGCCAGGCTGTCCAGGTTCATCTCCGCCCCGCTGATGAACAGCAGGGCGATGATGCCCAGGTCGGCGAACAGCCGTATGGTGCCGTTGAACTCCACCAGCCCCAGGAGGGAGGGGCCCAGGATCACCCCGGCCAGGATCTCCCCCACCATGGAGGGGTATCCCACTCGTTCGAACAGCTCACCAAGTCCCTTCGCCAGGATCAGAATGACGATGAGGGCGACAATGACCTCCACGGGAGTTCTATTGACGCTTATGGATAATAAAAGACTTCCCCATCACAGCAGGCCCAGCCACTCCATCCCCTCGGTCACCCCTTCCCCGTTGGGCCTCGAGGTCACGTGGTCGGCCACCTCCTTGGCCGCCGGGCTGGCGTTGCCCACCGCTATGCCCCTTCCGCATCCCTGTATCATCTTGGCGTCGTTGTCGGAGTCCCCGAAGGCGGCCACCTCCTCCACACCGATGCCCAGCAGCTCGCAGGCCTTTCTCACCCCGCTGAACTTGCTGTGTCCGGGCTCCATAAGGTGGATGGCGAAGCCGGTGGTCTCCACCACCACCTCGCGCCCCCTCAGGGCCTCCCTCACCTCGTCCGGGTCGACGGTCAGCTTGAGGGCGACCTGGGTCTCCCTCCACCGGTCGGTGAACAGCCTCTCTACCGGCATGATGGTCCTCAGGTACTCGTAGGCCTCGGTGGCGGCATGGTTGGAGTGGACGGTGTAGATCCTCTCCTCGTAGGAGACGAGGCCCCCGTTCTCCGCTATGATGGGGCCGTTCATCCCCACGAAGGTGGAGAGCCCGTAGGAGACCGGCAGGACGTTCCCGCTGGCCACCATGGTGATCACCCCGTTGTCCTGGACCCTGCGCAGGCTCTCCATGGCCGAGACCTCCAGCCTGCGCCTGGGATCGGTAATGGTGCCGTCGATGTCCACCACGATCGCCCTGATCAACCGCTCACCCCTTCTACCTGACGCCGCTGCGCAGCTCCCCCAGGGTGGTCACCCTCTCTGCCATGGCGTTGTGCTTGTGGATGGACTCCTCGCTCTCGCTCTTGACCGTCACCATCACCTCGTCCGGGAGTTCCGTGTAGCTCTCCAGGACGCGTGCCAGTATCTCCCTCACCACGTCCTCGACGAACTTGGGGTTGCGATGGGACTGCAGTACTACCAGGGCCTCCTCGTTCCTCTTCAGTATCTCGTAGGTGGGGGAGCTGAAGCACTCCTCCACCAGATCGATGAGGTCGTTGGCCTCCACGTCGTACTCCTCGGGGACCTCCATCATTAGGGAGGCCACGTTCCTCTGGTTGTGTGATATAACCGGCCCATCGCCCCCCTCCTCGGGGAGGAACTCCGGGTAGCGGTACTTGACCGTCTCCATGGCGCAGGGGCAGGCGGTCATACCTATGACCTCCACACCGATCAGCTTCTTGATCCCGTCCCCCCTCCTGCTGGATGCCTTTGCCAGGAGCCTGTAGTGCTCTAATGTCTTCCTACCCTCCGGTCCGGTCCTCTCGGTGAAGTAGTCGCCAGAGACGTGCACCTCGGAGTAGGAGGCGTACTCGTGCTTCTCCAGCAGGGCCCTGCAGATGTTGGCCCCCAGGACCTCCAGCCCGTGCACCGGTTCCCTCACACTGTCGTCCACCACCTCCGACACCACCTCCAGGTTTCTGGAGAGGTGGGAGCCCTTCTGGGTGGAGGGCAGATCCACAAAGACGTCGATGGTGGTGTTGACCACGGTGTTGCGGTTGCCCCTCCTGACGGTGACCGGTTTCTTCACACCGGTCACACCCACCCTGCTCAACCTGAAACCATTGGCAAGATGTCTGCCCTGGACGTCTCTATCCGTGATGTCACCACCGAATGGGTGCATCGGATGGGCTCATATAAACTTTAGCTTACCCACAATGAGGGTGGTAGTCCCGATGTGATGGCCGTGCCGGTGGAGGAAGTCTATAAAGTAGGTGGCGTCATTATCCGAAGCGCATGATCTGCGGGGTGGACGAGGCCGGCAGGGGGCCGGTGATGGGCCCGATGGTGGTCGCCGCCGTGATGATCGAGGGGGAGGGACCACTAATGGAGCTGGGGGTGAAGGACTCCAAGCAGCTCACCCCGGCAAGGAGGTCCGCTCTCTCGGTCAGCATCTCGGAGATCTGCCATGTGGAGGTGAGGACGATCGGTCCGGAGGAGATCGACCATCACCGGAGCAGCATGTCCCTCAACGCCATAGAGGCCGAGGCCTTCGCCTCCCTGATCAACCGCCTGCGCCCCCACCGGGCCTTCGTGGACGCGGTGGACGTCGATCCCGGCAGGATGAGAAGGCATCTGGAGGGAATGGTCGGACCGGAGGTGGAGGTGACCTGCCAACATCGGGCGGACGAGTGTTTCCCGGTGGTCTCGGCCGCCTCCATCGTGGCCAAGGTGACCAGGGACCGTCTCATGAGGGAGGTGGAGGAGGAGCTTGGAGGCCCTGTAGGCAGCGGTTACTCCCACGATCCCGTCACCAGGGCATTCCTGGAAAAATGGATAAGGGATCATGGGGATTTGCCCCCGCACACCCGGAGGTCCTGGATCACCGCGAGGCGGATGGTATCCCTCTCCAAGGTGGCCAGGCTGGGTGAATGGACGGATTGATCATGAGCGTCGAGCACAGGATCCAGGAGATGATCGACAGGTTCCAGTCCAGGGTGGAGAACGATCCCGAGCTCCGGGAGGAGCTCATGGGGCTCAGGAAGAAGGTCCACCTCGACCTGGGCGAGGAGCAGTACCGCTTCGTCCTGGAGGACGGCCAGGTGCACTCATTCTCCCATGGGGGTTTCGACGATGCCGACATACGGGTGATGTCGGACCCGGAGACGGTGGAGGGTCTTCTCACCAAGAGGATCAGGCCGATGAAGGCCCTGGCCCTGAGGAGGCTGAGGTTCGAGGGGGAGGTGGAGGACCTGATGAGGTTCAGGAAGTTCCTCTGACCCCCAAAACATTTATCTAGAGGTCTTATTATAGAGGCCACAGAGCGGGGTGGGGTAGCCAGGAAATCCCGTCGGGCTCATAACCCGGAGATCGGTCGTTCAAATCGACCCCCCGCTACCACCTCTCACACGGCTCAATATTTATAGTACGGGACGACAAGTTTTCCGCATGGAGATTCCCGGAGAGGTATTCCTGGAGATCGCGGTGATCCTGACCTAACTGGGATTCACCCTCATCTTCTACGCTGGAATGGTGGCAGGGGGGAGGACCGTCCTGAGTGAGGTGAGGGGCAAGGCGGACAGGGGGTACCATGCCATCCGTACCAGCTTCACCCACCGGATGGTCCTCGGCCTGGATTTCCTGATCGGTACGGACATCATAGCCACCATTCTGGTCCCCACCCTGGAGGAGATAGTGCTCCTGGCCTCCATAGTAGGGGTGCGTTCGGTGTTGGCGTACTCCCTCGCCAAAGAAGCCATCGACCTGGATGAGACGCCCGCCCCGGGCCCATGATGCCAGGAAATTGGAAATATCCCCAGTCTTATTCTCGTTCGCGAGGTAGTTACAGATGCCAGAGTACGTGGGAGCCATTGACCAGGGCACCACCGGTACCCGTTTCGCCGTGTTCGACCACGCCGGACACCTGGTCTCCTCGGCCTACGAGGAGCACACCCAGATCTTCCCCCGTGCGGGATGGGTGGAGCACAATCCGGTGGAGATCTGGCAGAAGACCCGGAAGGTGATGAGGGAGGCCCTGCGCAGGAAGAGGATCGACCCCTCCCAGCTGGCCGCGATAGGGGTGACCAATCAGAGGGAGACCACCATCATCTGGGACAGAAGGACGGGGAAACCCATCCACAACGCCATCGTGTGGCAGTGCAGGCGGACCTCCGAACTCTGCGAGAGGTACGCCCGGGAGGGATGGGAGGAGACAATCCGGGACAGGACCGGACTGGTCCTAGACCCCTACTTCTCCGGGACCAAGGTGAAGTGGATCCTGGACAACGTCTCCGGTGCCAGGGAGAGGGCGGAGAGGGGGGAGATCCTCTTCGGGAACGTGGACACCTGGCTTATATGGAAGCTGACCGGCAACCACATCACCGACCACACCAACGCCTCCCGCACCCTTCTCTTCGACATCTCCAGGTGTCAGTGGGACCGGGAGCTCCTGGAGCTGATGGACATTCCGGAGGGCATACTCCCCGAGGTGAGGCCCTCCGTCGACTACCAGGGCTACGGCGAAACCATCGCCCCGGACATGGACGGATTCCGCGTACCGGTGTGCGGGGACCTGGGGGATCAGCAGGCCGCCCTGTTCGGACAGACCTGCTTCGGCCCGGGGGAGGCCAAGAACACCTACGGCACCGGCTCCTTCATGCTGCTGAACACCGGGGAGGACAGGATCGCCTCCGAGCACGGCCTTCTCACCACCATCGCCTACACGATGGGAGGGGAGAGGGCGGTCTACGCCCTGGAGGGATCGATCTTCATCACCGGCGCGGCGGTGCAGTGGCTCCGTGACGGCCTGGGCCTGATCTCCGAGGCGGCGGAGACGGAGAGGATGGCCAGCTGCGTCTCCGACTCGGACGGGGTCTACTTCGTGCCCGCCTTTGTGGGCCTCGGCGCGCCCTATTGGGACCCCTACGCCCGGGGCACCATAGTGGGCATCACCCGGGGCACCGGCCGGGAGCACCTGGTGCGGGCCACTTTGGAGTCGATATGCTTCCAGACCAGGGACGTCTCGGATACGATGACCCGGGAATCCGGCATCCCTTTGCACTCGCTCCGGGTGGACGGCGGTGCGGTGAGGAACGATTTCCTCTGCCAGCTCCAGTCGGACATTCTGGGGGTGCAGGTCCTGCGCCCCACACTGAGGGAGACCACCGTGCTGGGTGCGGCCTACGCAGCCGGCCTGGCGAACGGCTTCTGGGAGAGCGTCGATGAGCTCAGGGAGAACTGGGTGATAGACAGGACCTTCGAGCCCTCCATGAGGGAGGAGAAGAGGGAGTACCTCTACCGCAACTGGCGGAGGGCGGTGGAGAGGTCACTGGACTGGGTCCCTCCGGAGGATCGGTGATCCCTTGGACCGGACGGAGGTGTTGGTGATCGGCGGAGGGGCCACCGGGGCCGGCACGGCCAGGGACCTGGCCATGCGTGGATTTCAGGTCACCCTGCTGGAGAGATCCGACTTCTCCTGCGGGGCCACCGGGCGCAGCCATGGCATGCTCCACTCGGGTGCCAGGTACGCCGTCAAGGACCCCCAATCGGCTGTTGAGTGCGCCACCGAGGGCGAGGTGCTCAGACGCATAGCCCCCTTCTGCGTGGAGGACACCGGTGGACTCTTCGTGGGCCTCACCCAGGAGGATGAGGACTACCTCCCCACCTTCCTCCGGGCCTGTCAGGCCTCCGGGGTCAGGACCAGGGAGATCGGGGTGGAGGAGGCCCTGGAGAGGGAACCGGTACTGAACCCGGGGACCAAGGCGGCGGTGGAGGTGAACGACGGCTATCTGGACCCCTTCTTCCTCACCCAGGGGAACGTGCGTGATGCCCGAAGCTGGGGGGCCAGGGTTCTGAACTACGCCGAAGTGGTGGACATGCGGATCTCCGGCGGGAGGATCGAGGAAGTGGACTACCGGGATCTGCGCACCGGTGGCATCGAGACGACCAGGCCAGAGATGGTGGTGAACGCCACCGGGGCCTGGGCCGACCGGATCGCCGGGATGGCCGGGATGAGCATTTCCCTGAGGGTGGACAAAGGCTCCCTTGTGGTGATGAACGGCCGCATGACCCGGGCCCTTATCAACCGCCTGCGGCCCCCCTCTGACGGGGACATCATCGTACCCAGCCACTCCAGCAGCATCGTGGGGACCACCTCGGTGGCCATCGACGACCCGGATGAGTGCCATCCCACCCGGGAGGAGGTAGACCTGCTGATCTCCCAGGGGGCGGACATGGTACCGGCCCTGAAGGGGGCCAGGGCGATCAGGGCGTACGCTGGCATCCGCCCCCTCCCGGCCGAGTCCGAGGAGGGCAGGGAGATCTCCCGGGCCTATCACCTGCTGGACCATGAGGAGGAGGGCCTGGACAACCTGGTGAGCATCATCGGGGGAAAGCTAACCACCTATCGCCTCATGGCCGAGGAGGTGTCGGATCTTGTGGCCGCAAAGCTGGGTGGCAGGGGGGGTTGCCGTACCGCGCTGGAGCCGATAATGGAGGGGGCAACGGAGATCAGCTCCCCCCTGCCGGAGTTCCACCTGTCCAGGATGCGGAGGAAGTACAGGGGGCTCGCCCCGTCCATAGCCAAGGAGTGCGAGGAGCCCAGGGGAAGGGAGACCCTTTGCTCCTGCGAGAGGGTGCTGCGGGGAGAGGCCCAGTTCTTCTGCCGGGAGGGGGACGTTCACCTAATGTCCGATCTACTCAGGAGGACCAGGGCGGGGATGGGCTTCTGCCAATCCGGCATGTGCTGGTCCCGCCTACTCTCGGTGATGATCGATCACCTGGACCGGGATCCGGAGGAGTTACTGCGGGAGTACCTGAGGGAGAGAATGAGAGGGGTCCGACCGGTTCTCTTCGGGGAGCAGCTGCGCCAGGAGGCCTTCAAGGAGTACCTGTCCACCCTCTATCACCTTCCAGGGGGTGAGCCCTGATGGAGCTGGACGTCCTGGTGGTCGGACATGGCCTGGCCGGCCTCTACTGTGGACACCTGCTGGCCAGGCACGGTTGTCGGGTGGGGATCGCCGGTGTTGGGGAGACCGCCACCTCCCTCTCCTCCGGATGCCTGGTCCTGGATTCCGGTCGCCCCGGAGGGGATGTGCTGGATGGTCTTTCCGGGAACCTCGCGGACCGGGACCAGCTCGCCGCCCTTCTCCAGGATTCGGTGCAGGACCTCTCAGTCTCCCTGGAGGCGGAGGGGCTGCCCCTGCTCGGCCGTCCGGGGGAGACGGTTCGGGCCCTGAACAATCTGGGCACCTGGACGGGGTTGGACCTGGCCCCTCGCTACACCTATGCTGGGAGGGAGGGGGAGCTGGACGACTTCTGCCTGCTGGGCCTGCAGGGACATCGGGATCTGGATCCCGATCTGATGGCGGCCCTTTCAGGTACAAAGGCCCTGTGGACCTCACTTCCCTTGGACAGGGCGGACTACACCTCCATGGAGGTAGCCCAGATGTCCCGGGTGGACGGTTCTCTGCTGGATCATCTGGTGGACGCCCTCTCGGAGGTGAGGGAGGAGCTGGTGGGCCTCCCCCCCCTGTTCTTCCTGCGGGATTACCTCCACGGGATGAGGCGACTGGAGCGTGGATCAGGCCGCAGGCTCTTCGAGCCTGTGACCCCCCTTTCCCTCCCCGGAAGGAGGCTTCAGGAGGCGCTGGAGGGCATGGCTTCTCGGGACGGCTGCCGGCTGCTCCGGAAGCGGAGGGTGGGGGAGGTCCGTTTGGAGAGGGGAGAGGCCTTGGAGGCCGAGCTGGTCGGCCCCTCCCGAACACAGCGGGTGGAGTTTTCCTGCCTGGTAATGGCCACCGGAGACACCGTGGGGGGCGGTCTGCGGGTGAGGGATAGCGGGGTGGAGGAGCCCTGCGCCCACCTCCAGGTGGCCCAGGGCGAGGGCGGATCCCCCCTGAGCAGGACGGTCGGTTCCGGCCTGAGGGTGAGGGACCTGCACCCCTTGGACTCTAAAGGAAGGGTGGTGAGGAACGCGGTGGCCGCCGGCTCCCTGATCGGAGAGGTGTCATACCCCCGGGGTCAGGGGATGGAGGCAGTGCTCCTGTCCGCCGCTTTGGCGGCCAGGGAGGCCAGGGAGGCGATAATGTGATACTGGAGACCTCGAAGTGCATCAACTGCGGCAGCTGCATGCGGGAGTGCCCAGTGGTGCTGCTGGAGGGCCAGGCCAGGTTCTCAGGCCCCAGGACGGCGGCGGTGGATAGCCCGCGCTTCATGACGGAGCTCGGTGCACTGGCCGGTGACATAACCATGTGCACCACCTGCTGGAGGTGCGAGGAGGTCTGTCCCGCCCGGATCCGACTGCCAGAGGCCATCCTGGACATCAGGCGGAGGATCTTCTCCGCCGGGGAGCCCCTCCAAGGGCACAGGAGGATCATCGAGAACGTGGACCGCCACCGGCTGTCGGTGGAGCCGGCCGGCGAGGTCCCGAGGGGAGTGAAGGAGAGCGGGCAGGTCCTCTACTTCCCCGGGTGCATCAGCCGGGAGAGGGTGCCTTCCATCTATTTGGCAACGATCGGCGTCCTGGAGAAGGTGGGGGCCGATTTCGGCATCCCTTACGATTGGGTGTGCTGCGGGGCCCCCCTGGAGAAGATCGGGGACAGGGAGAGGATGGATCGGCTGGTGGAGGAGAACCGGAGGAGGTTCGAAGGTTTCCAGAAGGTGGTGACCTCCTGTCCAGGTTGCACCACCCAGATGCTGCACCATTACGGGATCCAGCCGATGCACACCATAGAGTACCTGTACGAGGAGATCGGTCTGGAAAATCTGCCGTTTCGCGCAAGGAAGGTGCGGGTAGCCCTCCACCACCCATGCCATTTGGCCAGGACCATTGGGCCCCACGCCATCGACTACGCCTACGAGATCCTCCAGGCCATACCCGGGGTGGAGGTGATGGAGATGGAGGATCCGGAGGTCTGCTGCGGGGGTGGGGGCGCGGTGGTGGCCGGACATCCCCAGGTTGCCCTGGACCTGGCCCGGGAGAAGATGCGCAACTTCGGGGAGAGCGGCGCCGACCTGCTCCTGGCCCCATGCCCCTTCTGCAAGCTTAACCTGGACCGGGCTGGAGGGGAGGTGGAGGAGTTCGTGACCTTCCTGGACGGCTGCATGGGCCGCTGATCAGATCCATTCCAGCAGCTTCGGCTCCTCGGTCTCCTGCACCTGCCTGATCTCGAAGGGCATCCACTTGGAGGAGACCGCATATCCCCTCATGTGCCTGATGCGCATCATCCGCCTCAGGTTCTGGTCGAACTTCATCTCGATGACCCCATCGGATATGGCCATCAGATGGTTCACCGTTTGGTCCTCGTGGACCCCTTCGTACAGGGTGAAGATGGCCGAACCGTACTGGGTCCTGATCCTGGAACTAAATATCTGGAAGAATTTAAGGACCACGTTCGGCTGGTTGTATAGGAAGAGGGTGGACAGGGAGTGGAGGAAGATCTTCAAAGGCCTCCCCACCTTCTGAGAGATGGCATCTATGTTGAACATGATGCCTTCGAGATCGACCACGTAGTGGACGTCGGACCTGTGCTCCGCGTCCCCGTTGTCGAACGACCCCAACAGGCTGGTGTGATAGTCGATCAGGAACAGGTTGCTGCCCAGGGCGGAGTCCGCATCGATCCCGAACTTCTCCATTAGGGAGAGAACGCTGTCGGAGTCCATATCGGCGGTGATGAACACCACTGGCTCCCCCCTCTCCAGGTGGTCCTTGATCAGGGTGACGTTGAACTCGAGGGCACCGATCCCGGGGCTGCCCACGTTGAGCACCGTGCACCACTCTGGAAGTCTGTTCCTGATCATATGATCCCTACACTATGGGGGTGAGCTGCACCCAACCCCCTCTCTCCCTTCTCCCGAACGAGATCACGTTGCACTCGGTGAAGGGCTCCTCCCCGTAGAGCAATATGGTTCCGCCGATGCGCTCGATCCTGATGTGGTTGTTGGCCAGGTCCGCCAGCTGCTCCCGCGACCTGGAAGAGGGGGCGACCAGTCCCACGAAGACCTCCCTTCGGCTCTTCACCGAGGCCAGGTGGTCCATGAGCTGGTCCATCACCTCCCGTCCGTAGATGGACTCGATGGTGTCGAATCCCATCAAGGACAGGATGGGCCTCTGCGCCCCCTGCATCCTGTACTCCACCGTCCTCCAGTCCAGATCGGCGGAGGCGTCGGAGCCCTCCACGGGGAGCACGAAGTTCGCCTCGAAGCTGTCAAGCTGACTGGCGACCGCGGGGACCTTGACCAGGGCGTCGAACTCGCCCTGGGGCAGGCCACGGGACACCAGGTTCCGCATCCCTTCCGGGCTCGATTTCCTCAGCGGGCTCCACAGCACCCCCCTCCCGGAGGCGGCGAAGTTGAGCACCAGGGAGGTCTCTATGGCCTGGGTGATAGAGGTGGGTATCCCCTCCCCCAGCTCGATCATGGTGATCGAGCCCCTCTCCAGGCCGCCACCGAGCATCCTGTCCAGGTCGGATATCCCGGTGGAGACCATCTCCCCCTGGTCCGGCAGGGGCTCCCAGCCATCCGGTATGTGAAGGCCGCCTGACCAGTCCCCACCGAAACTCATCATCTTCCCCCCACTCAGGGTGAACATGTACTTGGGCTGTTCTATCTCGCATCCCCTCAGCTTGTGAATATCCATCTCCCTGAGACGCCTCCGGTGGATCTCCTTGGAGGAGAGGTCGATCACCCCATCCCCCATGTAGTCAAGCTGCCCCTCCTGACTCTCCAGCACGATCAGGAGGTTGGCCCCCATCTTCTCCACCAGGTTCCCCTGCAGGACGTTCATCAGGCGGTGACAGGGTATCTCGTACTTCTCCGCCATCGCATCCAGGCTGTCTATGACCACCAGGGATCTCTGGGGGAGGTTCTCCTCGACCCTCTCGAAGATCGCCTCCAACTCCTGAAGCTCCCTGCCCAGGGTGAGGGTGATCTCCCCCTCCCCGATGGTCTGCTCCTCGATGCCCTTGAGGCCGTTCAGCGCGGCACGGGGGTCGCCCCGGTCATCCTCCGTCAGGGTCTGCTCCATCCTCTCCTTCAGCCAGGGGAACTGGGGGAACAGGGAGGAATCGGACACCCGGGTGGAGATGTAGTATCCCCTCTCCGTCTCGGCCATGTCCTCGATGGTCTGCAGGGCCAGGGTGGTCTTCCCGGCCCCGGGCCCGCCCCGGAGGATGAGGGAATGGCCCCCGGGATTGTTGAAAAAGCTTACTATCTCCTTGGGTATCCTGAACCCTTTCGATGGGACCATTCGAGTATTCACCCCAGTTAACGAAAGCCATCAGGTGTTGAGTGGATAAATCTTTCTGGATGATTCTCGTGCCTGATAGCATGTCCCGGGAGAGAAGGTTTAATATTCAGCACCTGGATTGACACACAGGAGGTGGAGCATTGAAGGCGGTGGTTCTGGCCGCGGGTGAAGGGACGAGGCTGCGTCCCTTCACCTCCTCTCGGCCCAAGGTCATGATACCAGTGGGGAACAAGCCGATACTCGAGTACGTGGTGGAGGCCCTGGTGGCTAACGCCATAACCGAGATCGTGGTGGTGGTGGGCTACCGGAAGGAGAGGATCATGTCCCACTTCGCGGACGGTCGCGATTTCGGGGCCAGCATAAGTTACGTGGAGCAGCAGAGGCAGCTGGGCACCGCCCACGCCCTGCTGGCGGCCAGGGGGGAACTGCACGGGGAGTTCCTGGTGCTCCCCGGAGACAACATCATCGACGCCCGGACGGTCGCCGACCTGCTGGCCACGGACCACCGGCCCAGTATGCTGGTCACCGAGAGCGAGACCCCCTCCAAGTACGGGGTGGTCCAGGTTAGCCGAGGGAGCGTGACCGCCATAGCGGAGAAGCCCACCGAGAGGATGGGGAACATCATCAGCACGGGTATCTACCGCTTCCCCCCCGATCTGTTGGAGACCATGGAGAGGTCCGTCCGGGAGGGGGAGAGGGGGATCACCGACGCCCTCCGGGGGTCGATCGATCGCATTGACCTGCGGGCCATCTCCACCACCGGCTGCTGGATCGATGCCGTTTACCCCTGGGACCTCATCGGGCTGAACGCGGCCGCCATCGGGGAGGGAGGAAGGCAGACCGCCGGGAAGGTGGAGTCCGGGGTGACCCTCAAGGGACCGGTGCGCATCGGACGGGGCACCAGGATCCGCTCCGGATCCTACATAGAGGGACCAGTGTGCATTGGGGAAGGATGTGACATAGGACCCCATGCGGTGATATTTCCCTCCACCTCCATAGGGGACGACGTGCAGGTGGGGGCGTTCACCTACCTGTCCCAGAGCCTGATCAT
The DNA here is from genome assembly GCA_046540255.1 of Methanomassiliicoccales archaeon. GTDB lineage: Archaea > Thermoplasmatota > Thermoplasmata > Methanomassiliicoccales > JAAEEP01 > JBKHFJ01. Next base: position 175,472 of record JBKHFJ010000001.1, read on the forward strand.
GAGCAACGTCATCCTCGGTTCCCATTCCCACCTCTCCCACGGGGCGTTGGACGCTGGAGTCAGGGTGGGACCCAACTGCTCGGCCCCGTCTGGTCCCTCGTACACCATGGTGGAGGAGGAGCTTTTCAGGCTGGACGAGATCGGACCCATGATCGGCGAGGACTCCTCACTGGGATCCAACGTGGTGATCTCCCCCGGAAGCATCGTGGGCGCCTCCTGCAGGGTGGGGGACGGGGCCAGGGTGAACAGGAGCCTGGAGAACGGGAGCGTTGTGCTTTAGATGTGCGGGATAATCGGTTACGCGGGCGGCCGTAGGGCCGAGGAGGTCATACTGGACGGACTGAAGAGGCTGGAGTATCGAGGCTATGACTCGGCGGGTCTGGCGGTCAGGGGGAACGGGATCCAGGTGCACAAGGCCAAGGGTGAGATCGACGGACTTCGTCTTAGCAACCCCGGGCTGGAGGGGGAGTCGGGGGTCGGACACACCCGCTGGGCCACCTGCGGAAAGCCATCCAAGGTCAACGCCCATCCCTTCCTGGACTGCACCGGGAGCATCGCCCTGGTCCACAATGGCATCATCGAGAACCACTACTCCCTGAGGTCGGAGCTGGAGGCCGAGGGCCATCGCTTCACCTCGGAGACGGACACCGAGGTTCTGGTACATCTAATGGAGAGGTACCACGAGGGAGACCTCCACTCCTCCCTCACCAAGGCCCTGAGGGAGGTGAAGGGCACCTACGCCATCGCCGCCATCGACTGGGATTCAGAGGAGATCGTGGCGGCCCGCAAGGAGAATCCCTTGGTGATAGGCCTCGGGGTGGGGGAGAACTTCGTGGCCTCCGATGTCACGCCACTGCTTAACTACACCACCAAGGTGATCTACCTGATGGACGGTGACACCGCGGTGGTGAGGGCGGACGGGGTGAACATTTACGACCACACCGGCCAGGAGGTCCACCGCCCGCCCAGTCAGGTGAACTGGTCGGTGGAGGACGCCCAGAAGGGAGGTTTCGAGCATTTCATGCTCAAGGAGATATTCGAGCAACCCCGGGCCCTTCACGACACCATAGTGGGATCCCTGTCCAGGCTGGAAGAGGGGGACCTACTGGCCGATCCCCGGCCCGACTCGGTCAAGCTAATCGCCTGCGGTACCTCCTACCACGCCGGGATGGTGGGGAAGTATCTGGTCGAGGAGCTGACCCGCCTGCCGGTGACGGTGGAGCTGGCCTCGGAGTACCGCTACTCCAGCGGGGTCTCCGAGTGTCCACTGGTCATGGTGATCTCCCAGTCGGGGGAGACCGCGGACGCCCTGGCCGCGCTCCGGGAGGCCAAGCGGAGGGGATGCCCCACCCTGGCCGTCACCAATGTGGTGGGCAGCACCCTCACCCGGGAGGCCGAGGAGGTCCTCTACACCCAGGCCGGTCCGGAGATCGGGGTGGCGGCCACCAAGACTTTCCTCACACAGCTCGTGTCCATGTTCCCCATAGCCATGCAGCTCGGATCCAACAACAGGGCCCTGCACCCGGACGATATGCGCACCCTCAAGAGGGAGATCAGGTCCCTGCCGTTCTACGTCCAGAGCGTGTTGGACCGGGCGGACGAGATCGGGGCGGCGGCGGAGATGTTCGACCGGGCAAGGGACGCCTTCTTCATCGGTAGGAACATCAACTACCCCACCGTGCTCGAGGGAGCGCTGAAGATGAAGGAGATCTCCTACCTGCACGCGGAGGGGTACGCGGCCGGGGAGCTGAAGCACGGTCCCCTGGCCCTGGTGGGCCCCCACACTCCCACGGTGGCCGCCTGCGTGAGGGATCACACCTACGATAAGATGATGTCCAACATATCCGAGGTGGTGGCCAGGGAGGCCCCCGTTCTGGCTTTAGGATTCGAGGGTGACAGGGAGCTTCCTCAGCTGGCGGACCGGGTGCTGGAGGTCCCGGAGGTGCATCCCCTGATGACCCCCATACCGATCTCGGTGGTCCTTCAACTCCTCGCCTATCAGGTGGCCAAGAGGAGGGGATGCCCGATCGACAAGCCCAGGAACCTGGCCAAGAGCGTTACCGTGGAGTGATCACACCAGCCTCTCCGGGCAGATGTCCCGTCGGGAGCAGTTCCTGCACTTCCCCGCCCGGTTGTGGTTCCTGTGCACCTCCCCGGTCTCGGCCAGCTTCCTCATCTCCTCCAACTTTGCGATGAGGAGCCCCTCGAGCTCCTCGGTGAACTCGATCTTGTGCTCCCCCCCATCGTACCTCAGCAGCCCGTGGGAGACCCGGTGGCCGTTCTCCTCGCTCAGCAGTAGACAGTAGGCGGCCAGCTGCAGTATGTGGGAGAACAGTGGCCCCCTGGGGGTCCTCCCCGTCTTCACCTCCACGGGTATCTGCTCACCGTCCATCTCGGTGATGTAGTCGGGTCTGCCGGAAAGCCCGTAGTCCTCCGACCGGAGCAGCCTGGACTCCTTACGCCCCACGTACCGGATCTTGCCCACGATGTCCCGCTTCCTCTTCCGCTCCTTGACCACCCGGTCGGTGGCCAGGGTGAAGTAGAGGGCCACAACCGCCGCGATCAACCAGGTGAGGGCGATGATCTCGTATATCAGGGCGGAATCCGGGTCCACGCCCAGGATGGTCACCGAGTTCAGCGCCAGGATGGCGGCCACTATGGAGAAGAGGACCACCCATCTCTCGTAGGCGGCCAGCCTCTCTTTCTCCTTCACCCTCATGGACATGAGCATCATGTAGAGGGCCGAGAGGATCCATGGGATGGAGATCAGTCCCAGTATGGCGCTCCAGTCCTGGGCCTCCTCCACCGGCATCAGGGAGAGTCCCATCAGGGCCAGTGCGGTGGCCACAAAGGAGAACAGGATGACCACCTTCTCCCAGTTCCGGGCCTTCTTCTCCTGCTCCCGGATGGAGATGAGGTCCTTGGAGATGGCGTCGTGCTTCTTCTCCCCCTCCTCTAGAGCCTCCGAGGTCACCTCCTGTTTCCTGCCCAGCCACCAGCTGAGCGGGCAGTAACCGTATCGCTCCAGTTCGCTGGCCGAAATGTACTCCATCCAAAACGGTAAAGGAGGTCTCGATGGTACTTATTCCTTGTTGCACTTCCAGTTGAGCAGGGAATCGTCCGCTATGCAGATGCCCTTGGGCGCCCGGAAGTCGTCGATGTAGCCGAACCAGTACACCACCAGCCCCTCCCCGAAGAGGTCCACGTACGGAAGGAGCTGCTTCTTGACGTTCTTCTTGATCTCCACATTGTCCCCGAAGGAAGCCTTCGACTCGATCCAGTTGATGGACCAGCCGTTCAGCTCCACCGGCTCCTCGAAGAGGCAGTCCGGGGTCTTGGGGTACTCCCCCCTCAGGTCCTCCTCCGTCTTGTAGCAGTGGCCCTGCTCATCCAGCCAATCGGAGAGCAACCTCTCTCCCCACAACCCTCTCTGGTACTGCTTCTCGGAGGCCCAGGGGGAGTAGACGTAGTCCGCGGCGGTGATCTCCTCGATCTCCCTCTTCAACCGCTCGTCCTCGATGGACCCGGGATCCCTCACGCACTTCCAGAAGTACTTCTTGGACCGGTCGCTCTCCTGGAATATGAACAGTCCGGTGAGGATGGGAGAGAAGTTCCAGTCCTCCGCCAGCTCCAGCATGCTCCTCCCCCTCTCCCAGTCCTTAAGGATGCGCCTGGAGTGCTTCTTGACCTTGTAAAAACTCTTGGTGATGGTCCTGACCGTCTTCTGGGTGTAGACCACATTCAGGAATTCCTCGTCCATACCCATCTTGTCGGCCATATAAGCAATATCCCTGGGGCTGTTCAGCCCGTCGTATATTGCCTTGTAATCCTCGTACTTCATCCTCTCACTGGGCGGTTGTAGCCGTTAATCAATATTTAAAGGTAACTGTCAAACAAGCGGGGAATTTTTCGCATCTGGACGTGGGACGGTTCCCTTCGGGAGAACGGTACCCAAAATCTTGATTACGGATGGGTGTCCATTCGAGGATACGATTATATATGGCTTATGGGCTTTGTCATATTGAGGGATGCCAGCAGGCAAGAATCACATGATCATTGGAGGGGATAATTACGGCAAATATGACGTTCTTAGCTAGCAGCCATGGTCCCCCGTGGCTTCCGGGAAGCGTGGCGGAGGCCAGGAAGTTCGCGTACTGGGGTCAACTGATATTCTTCATCTTCTTCTTCGTGTTCCTGGTCCTGGGGATACTCTCCATGGCCACCGGCGCCATAGCCATCGGTGTCTACCAGGTCGTCTCCGCCATCGTCAACATACTCATCGTTTTCCTCTTGAGGACGACCGTGTTCGATACCATCGATCAGGGTCGATTCGACGAGGCCAGCGACAGGTTGCTCATCTGGGGCATACTGGGCATAATATTCGGCATCATCCCGGGAATCCTTCTCATAATCGCCTTCATCAGGATACAGGACGTCTTCCAGCCGCAGTACCAGCCCTACCCTCCACAGGGGCCTCCGGGACAGCAGCCGCCACAGCAGTACCAGCAGCCGCCACAGCAGTACCAGCAGCCGCCACAGCAGTACCAGCAGGATAACCAGCAGTATCAGCCCGCCAGGCCCAAGACGGGACAGCAGACCACGGAGAAGTCCAAACAGAAGCACGAGATGGTTAAGTGCAAGAACTGTGGGGTACAGTACCCCGCCTTCATGAGGACCTGCCCCAACTGTGGAGAGCCGCGCTGATCACGCCGGGATGACATTGACCAGGCTCCTCTACATGGACAACATCGAGGGCAATTACATCAAGAGGTTCAGGGCCAAGGTGCTGGAGCAGACCGATGACGGGGACGTGATCCTGGACCAGACCGCCTTCTACCCGGAGGGGGGAGGCCAACCCTCGGACAAGGGCCTTCTCTACTTCGATACGCTTTCCGTTCCGGTGTCCAGGGTCCACATGGACGGGGAGGTGGTCCACGAGCTGGAGGGATGGCTCCCCGACAACGTGGTGACGGTCAAGGCCACCCTGGACTGGGAAAGGAGGTACGTCCACATGAGGATGCATACCGCCCAGCACATCCTCTCGGGGGTGGCTTTCGACCGGCTCGGGGCGGGCACCGAGGGCCTTCAGATCCAGGGGGATCGCTCCTCCGTGGACCTCTCCGTAGGGCCAGAGAAGGTCGATCTGGAGGACCTTCAGCGAGGGGCCAACGAGGTGGTGTCCCGCGCTCTGCCCATCGGCCTCACCAGCGAGGACCCGGGGGAGCTGAGGGAGAGGATCGAGGGGGGCAGGGTGGACTTCGCCCGCCTCCCGAAGGTCAAGAGGCTCAGGGTGGTCAGTATCCAGGGATTCGACGAGATACCCTGTGCCGGGACCCACGTGAGGAACACACAGGAGGTGGGCTCCATCTCCCTGGTGGGGAAGGAGGGGCACGGGGACGGCACACGTATCCTCTTCGAACTGGACTGAAGCAATGTGACGTTTCCAATGTGGCAGGCGTCGTTCCCTTGAAACCCACGGATCAAAGGAAGTCCCAGCTCTCCTCCACCTCCCCGGAGGGTCCCACCCTCTCGATCCTCAGGATCCTGTGGTAGGGGATGCGGGCCTCCCCGGTGGAGAAGAATGACCTGTCCAGCTCGGTGATCTCATCTCCGTTGATCACCCTGATGTCACCGGGCGCCCCACGGTGCTCCAGGGTGATCCTCGCACTCTCCAGGAGGCGGTCGCTCCTCCACTTGAGCTCGTTGAGGATTTCCCTGGGAAAGAGCATGTTCTAAGCATGGACGGCCTAAACAAAGATTTTTCTTTCACTAACCGCTTACCCTGGAGCAGGTGTTCCCAATGGTTCAGGGTAATTTCGTCGACGTGGTCTCCGGGGACATATTCCCCGCGAAGGTCTCCCTTTACGAGAACAGACTGGTCAGGATAGAGGAGGGCCCGGTGGCCAAGAACCAGTACATCATCCCGGGTCTGATCGATGCCCACGTGCACATCGAATCCTCCATGCTCTGTCCCTCCCGGTTCGCCGAGGCCGCCGTCCCCCACGGCGTCACCTCGGTGGTCACCGATCCTCACGAGATCGCCAACGTTCTGGGGATGAAGGGGGTGGAATACATGGTCCGCGACGGGCGGGAGGTGCCGATGAGGTTCTTCTTCACCGCCCCCTCCTGTGTACCGGCCACCCCTTTCGAGACCTCAGGCGCCTCCCTGGGATGGAGGGAGGTGAGGGAGCTCCTGGAGAGGGAGGACTTCGTCGCGCTCGGCGAGGTGATGAACTACCCCGGGGTACTGAACGACGATCCTGACGTCATCGCGAAGATAGAGGTGGCCGAGCGGTTGGGGAAGCCGGTGGACGGGCACGCCCCCGGGCTCTCGGGCAGGGACCTGGAGAACTACGTCTTCGCCGGGGTGACCAGCGACCATGAGTGCACCACCCTGGAGGAGGCGAGGGAGAAGCACGACCTGGGGATGGACATCATGGTGAGGGAGGGAAGCGCCTCCAAGAACATGGCCGACCTGATGCCGTTCGCCAGGAGGAACGAGTGCATGTTGGTCTCCGACGACATGCACGCGGGGGACCTGGTGGAGGGGTACATGGACCGGAGGCTGAGTCAGGCAGTGGAGCTGGGCATGGATCCGGTGGACGCCATCAGGGCGGCCAGCCTGTGGCCCTCCCACCGCTACCACCTGCCGGTGGGCAGGGTGGAGGTGGGCCAACCGGCCGACTTCGTGGTGGTCAAGGATCTGGAGTCCTTCGAGGTCCTGGAGGTCTACATCGAGGGCCGGCTGGTGGCCAAGGACGGGAGGCCCCTATTCACACCTGCCCCGATCCAGGCGAAGACCCGCATAGTACCGCAGGACAAGGAGCCCCAGGACTTCGACCTCCCCCATCCCGGACCTGAAGCCGAGGTGAGGGTGATCAAGGTCCTTCCGGACCAGATAGCAAGCAGATCGAAAGAGGCCACCCTCCCGGTGAGGGGCGGGGTGATCAAGGAGGACGTGGACAGGGACATTCTGCGCATGGCCGTGATCAACCGGTACAGGCCCGAGAGGCCGGCGGTGGGTTTCGTCTCCGGCTTCGGACTGAAGAGGGGGGCCGTAGCCTCCACGGTGGCCCACGACTCCCACAATATCGTGGTGGTTGGGACCAGCACATGGACCATGGCGGAGGCCGCCAGGGAGGTGGCCGACGGAGGGGGCCTCTACGCCACCGACGGTGGGAAGAGCATGCACCTCAGGCTGCCCATCGCCGGACTGATGAGCGATCGGCCCGCCCCTGAGGTGGCCGAGGAGTACGATCGGTTAGAGCGGTTCGTCTCGGAATTGGGATGCGGGCTTCCCGCCCCGTTCATGACCATGTCCTTCCAGAGCCTCCTGGTGATCCCCGAGCTGAAGCTGGGCGACCGGGGCCTCTTCGACTCCACCCGGATGGAGTTCGTTGACGTGGTGGTCGAGAAGAATGTTTAATATCCGTGCCACCTATCCCGCGGAACGATGCTGGAGAAGCTGAAGGAGAGCCTGAGATCCTGCCCCATCGTCAGGTTCGACGATTACCATTACTTCATACATCCCATCACCGACGGCATACCCCGCATGCCCCCTGAGGTGATGGAGGAGATCCTGGACTCGATGGAGGAGCTGGTGGAGGACTGCGATCTGCTGGTGGGGCCGGAGGCCATGGGCATATGCCTGGTGGTGCCGCTCTCCCTCCGGACCAGGATACCCTACAACATCGTCCGCAAGAGGAGGTACTCGCTGGAGGGAGAGGTCAGCGTCAGCCAGGTCACCGGGTACTCCGAGTGCGACATGTACATCAACGGCATTCTCCCCGGGGAGCGGGTGGTCCTGGTGGACGATGTCATGAGCACCGGGGGCACGGTGAGGGCGGTGGCCAGGGCCCTCCAATCCATGGGCGTCGAGGTGGTCAGCATAGTGGTGGTGGTGGAGAAGAGCGATCACCGGGAGGTCCTGGAGAGGGAGCTGGGCGTCCCCATCAAGAGCCTGGTGAAGGTGAGGGTGCACGAGGGCAGGGTGGAGGTCCTCAGCTGATCAACCTCTTCTTCATCAGGTGAACGGAGGCCAGGAAGGTGATGGCGGTCAGAACCAGCATGTAAGCCAGACCGTAGAGGTCCATGCTCTCCAGGGTACCGAAGCTCAGGTCCCTGATCAGGGTGGTGGCATGGGTCAGCGGGAGGATCTGGGCCAGTCCCTGGCCCCAGTCCGGTAGGACGGTGAGGGGAAAGAAGGTCCCGCTGAACAGGAACATGGGGGTTATCAGCAGGAAGAAGGGGTAGTTGAAGGAGTCTATGTTGGGGACCAGGGAGGTGAACAGCATGGCTATGGAGGCGAACATCATGCCCACCAGGAAGCCCACCGCGGGCACCAATAGTACGCTGGGGAGCTCCACCAGGCCGGCCACGGCCACCACCCCCAGCACGATGGTGGCGTTGATGAAGGTCTTGGTCGCCCCCCACAGGATCTCCCCGGTGATCACGTCCTCAATGCTCAGCGGTGTGGCTATGATGGCATCGAAGGTCTTCTGGTAGTGCATCCGGACGAAGGAGCCGTAGGTGCATTCGAAGAAGGAGGTGTACATGGCCGAGATGGCTATCAGCCCCGGGGCCAGGAACTTGGCGTAGTCGTACAGGCCACCACTGTACTCCACCTGCCCGATGAGCACCCCGAAGCCCAGCCCCATGGCGGTGAGGTATAGTATCGGCTCCAGGAACGGCGGGAGGAAGTTGGTCTTCCAGGTGGTGAGGAAGACGTCCCGGTTCCTCCGCCACACCTCCACCGATCTCAGGGAGATGTTCGACAGAAAGCTCATTCCCTCAGCCCCCTCCCGGTGAGCCGGAGGAACACGTCCTCCAGGTTGGCCATCCTCACCAGGTGCTTTCGGATGGCGAATCGGTCCATCAGGTCCTCCAGCAGCTCCTCGGTTCGGTCGGTGTAGACGTAGATGGCGTCGAACGTCCTTTCGTGGGGAATCCCGGTCTCCTCGACCCTCTCCTCCAACCCGTCTGGGGGATCGAATATCTCCAGTACCCGGGTGCCAACCACCTCGTCCACCAGTTTCCTGGGCTCGTCCTCCACCAGGATCCGGCCCCCCTCCATGATGACCAGGCGGTCGCACAGCTGCTCCGCCTCGTCCATGTAGTGTGTGGTGATGATCACGGTGACGCCCCGCCTCTTCAGCTCCCTCACCTTGTCCCAGATCATGTGCCTGGCCTGGGGATCAAGGCCGGTGGTGGGCTCGTCCAGGATGAGCAACTGGGGGTCGTTCATCAGGGCCCGGGCGATGGTCAGCCTCCTCTTCATGCCCCCGGAGAGCTTGGTGATAAGCACGTCCCTCTTCTCCTCCAGCTGCATGAACTCCAGCAGCCGCTCGGCCCTCTCCAGGGCCACCTCCTCCGGTATGCGGAAGTACCTGGCGTAGACGGTGAGGTTGCGAAGCACCGAGAAGTCCGGGTCCAGGTTGTTGTCCTGCGGGGCCACCCCTATCATCCCCTTGATCTCCCTGGGGTTCTCCCCCACCTCCATGCCCAGGACCCGGAGGGTCCCCTGGGTGACCGGGGAGACGCAGTAGATCATCTTCATGGCGGTGGTCTTCCCGGCCCCGTTGGGGCCGAGGAAGCCGAAGCACTCCCCCTCCATGATGTTGAAGTCTATGCCGTCCACCGCGGTGAATGAGTTGAACCTCTTGATCAGCCCCCTTGCCGACACTACCCCTTCCATATCAGCCACCGGAATCGCCTAGATATTATATATTATAGACTCAGGGTAGGTGAAAGGGTCAAGAGGACCCGGATCCAGGGGGTGAGGGTGGACCTCTCCTTCCCACTTCTGATCGGCTACTTCACCCTGGCCGGGGCCGGGATAGGCGCCCTGAGCGGTCTGGTCCCGGGCATACACGTGAACACCATGGCGCTGATCCTGGTGGCCGTGCAGCCCACCCTTTCCCCTCATCTCCAGGAGGCGTGCGCCGCCTGCGGCCTTCCCGGTGAGTGCGCCCCCTTCCTGAGCGCCTCGGTGGTGGTCTCCGCCGCCGTGGTCCACTCCTTCATGGATTTCGTCCCCTCGGTCTTCCTGGGCGCCCCGGACGAGTCCCAGGTGCTATCCGTCCTTCCGGGCCACAGGATGCTTCTGGACGGCAGGGGGTTAGACGCGGTGCGGGCGGCCGCCCGGGGATCCCTGATCGGCTCCTGCACGGCCATACTGCTGGCCATGCCCCTACACTGGCTGATGGGCGAGCCTTTCCAGATGTACGACCTTCTCAGCCCCTACATCCCCTGGATCCTGATAGGGGTGGTGGTCCTGCTCCTGATGTCGGAGTGGAGGAAGGTGATGGTGCTTAAGGTCGAATCCGCCTCCCCCACGGCCTCCACCTCTCTGATCCCTCCCCGGGCGGTGAAAGGGGAGTCGGCCCGCCTGAACGGCCGGGTGCGGGGCCTCCCACCCCGGCTGATCACCCCCCAGGGGGAGTGGAGGATCCGGGGCCGGGCGCCCCGGGGCCGATGGGTGGAGTTGAGGGGCACATGGATCACCGGAGGTCGGTGGGACGGGATGGGATGGGCCCTGCTTCTCTCCCTCCTATCCGGTGGACTGGGCTACATCGTGATGAACGCCCAGCTGCCCCTGCACCACCTCTCCGGCCTGGGGGACAGCGAGCTGTTCCCCCTCCTGACCGGGCTGTTCGGACTGCCCACTCTGCTCCTCTCCCTGGGATCGGGGGAGCTGCCTCCCCAGGAGGAATTAGGGGTACAGGAGGGATCCGGTCCGGCCGTCCGGGGATCGGCGGCCGGGGCCCTGGTGGGATGGTTCCCCGGGATCACCTCCACCGCGGGGACGGTGATCTCCTCCCTCCTGTTCCGGGAGGGGAGCGGTCCCGCCAGGTTCATCACCATGGTCTCCTCAGTGGGCACCTCGGCCACCGTGTTCAGCCTGGTGGCCCTGTCCGTCCTGGGCAGGGGGAGGACGGGCACCATGCTGGCGGTGAAGGAGCTGGTCGGCAACGGCGGACAGGCGGCCCTTTCCTCCCAGCCCTCCTACCACTTCGCCATTCTCCTTCTCTGTGTACTGCTCTCCTCCCTGCTGGCCTACCACCTGACCATGGTGGGGGGAAGGGCCTTCCTGCGCCTGCTTCGGAGGTTCCCCCTGGAGCGGATGACCAAGGGCATCATGATCCTGGTGGTGGCCCTGGTCGGCCTGTTCACCGGTCTCCCCGGGCTGATCGTCCTGGTACCCTCCACCCTGCTGGGTCTGGTACCCCCCAGGGTGGGGGTGAGTCGGGTGCACCTCACTGGCTGTCTGATACTGCCCCTGGTGGTCTACTTCCTGGTCTGATCGAGCAGCCTCTTCAGGGAGGGGAAGTCGTACCCGAAGGGGGAGAGCAGCTCCTCCGTGGCCCTGATCACCAGGTCGGTGTAGTACCCCGGGTCGTAGACCTCTTCCCCGGTCATGAACTGCTCCACCCTCACCCTCTCCCAGGGGTCCCTGCTCCCCCGGTCGAGGACCAGGTAGCGAACGCTCTTCCCGGGTGGTATGGACAAGCCCCGGGAGCGGAACTGGCTCAGGGCGGCTACCGAGTCGTTGAGCTGCCTGTACTCCTCCAGGGGCTTGGATATCCGCTTGCGGACCAGCAGCCTCCCAGGGCTTACCTCCCCCCGTACCAGTGAGGCGGCGTGATCCTCCATGACCCGGATCACCTCCGGGAGGGTCTCCAGGAACTCATCCCGGTCCCCCGCATCGGAGAGGAGCCGCAGCATCTCTCCCTGCATCTCCCCGACCAGGTCGGTGGTGTCGTGCCTGCGGAGGGCGATCCCCCTGGCCTTCACCTTACCGTCATGGAAGAGCCCGTAGTAGCGGTTCAGGGCCCCCACCCCGGTGGTGATGCAGGGGAGGAACACTATCCAACGGTAGATCCCCTCCAGCTCCAGGGGTATGTCCAGATCCTCCTCCACCTCTCCGCACAGCGCTTCCACCCCCTCCCCACCGGACACCCACAGGGAGTCCACTATGCCGTGCAGCACCTGGAAACCCCTCCACTCCGCCGCCTCCGCCGCCCGGAGCAGTATCTCCCTCCCGTAGGCGGTGATCGACTCGTGGCACTCGATCCTGCCGAACCTGGCGTTCCGGTAGCCGGTGTAGCCGAAGCAGGTGACCAGCACCCACTTAAGGACCCTTGCCCTCTGCTCGTACACCTCTCGCCTCTCCGGCATCTCCTCCATAAGACGCTTGCAGGCCGCCCTTCTCCCGATCACCGGCTCGAGCACCCGGGGTATGAGCCCTCTTCTCCTCTGGCACACCGGGTAACCGATCTCCGGCACCCGGTGGGGGGAGCGGGGACAGCAGTCGCACTTGACCGTTTCCGGGGAGATGTTGAACCTGACCATGATGTTCGGGTAGAGGGAGGCGAAGTCCAGCTCCGCCACCTCTTCATGAAGACCCACTTGGGGCTCGTATATGAACCCTCCTCGGTCGGAGACCATCAGCTCCCTGGCGGTCTTGAATCCCTCTGGGAGGTTCTTCTTCCACATGATCAGGTGGCCGCTCCGGACGGCCTCGTTGACCTGCATGGCGGAGATGGCACTCCCCGGGGAGAGGCGGCACAGGTCCTGGACCGGGATCCTGGAGAGCCTGGAGAGGTCGATGAGCCCGTACAGGCCGCTCTCGCTGTACATGAAGGATGACTCACGATCGATGTGGATGCGGCCCCGGAGCTTGCAGGCCGAGGGCTTGTAGAGGATGCGCCCGTAGGTGAAGTAGCTCTTCTCCTTCCCTCTCCTCTCCCCCTCCCCCCTGCCCAGCCGCAGGTCCATGCCCATCTCCTGGGCCCTCCGGGCCAGGTGGTGGAGGTAGAAGTCGTCCCCTCCCCGGGTGAGTAGAACGTCGGGATCCTCCCGGTCCAGCAGCTCCTGCAGGTCCTCCAGGATGCCCGCCTCCTCCCCCTCCAGCACCGCACCGTCCAGGGCCACCGAGCGGATCGGGTCCTCCGGCGTGGGCAGCCCCCTCGCGGGCTCCACCCCCACCCCCAGCTCGGCCACTTTCAGAGGGGGAAGGGGATAGGAGTGGCGGTAGGGGGAGTCCAGGTTCCGGTACCCCTCCCCCGCCTCCACCAGGCCCATGGGGAAGACGTCCTGTTCCAGGAAGTACCTCTGGTCGAAGCGGAGGTCCACGTTGAACAGCCGGTAGTCCCGGTAGCTCCCCCACCCGTCTATCATCCTGGCCAGATCGGCCAGTCGGGAGTAGTCCCCCACCCGGATGCCCAGGGTGGTCCTCTCCCTCCCGTCCAGCCACACCTTCCTCTTCTCCCTCCAGGTGTCGTGGACATCCACCTTCTCCAGCTTGCCCTCCAGCTCGCCCAGATCTCTCCCGGGGGCCCAGACGTGGATGCTGGGGGAGAAGGGGTGCACCCTCCTCTCCACCCCGTCCGCGGTCTTTAGCCACACCACCATGGCGTTCCCCCGGTGATCCGGGTAGCAGTCCAGTATCCAACCCCTCATCTCCCCTCCAGCTCCTCCCTGAGCCTCTCGATCTCCTTCTCCTGCTCCAGCAGGATGGAGAGGATCACAGCCTCCACCGGATCGCTCAGGGCGGCGTAGGAGGAGGCGGAGGAGTGCTTCCTCGCCCTATCCAGCAGGCGATCGAAGGCCTCCCTGTCCTTCCCCCTGAGGGCCCGGCGGAAGGCCTGCCAGCTCCTAAGTATCGACTCCAGCGTCTGCCTGTGGGTGGGTACGGTCCTTCCCATGGTATCACCCGAACTCGTCCAGTGTGGTCTGGTAGTAGGGGACGGGGCGGTAGAGCATGGACCTCCCCTCCTTCACCAGGGACAGCATGAGAGCCTTGCTCCTATTCTCCATCCTGAGCACGCTGTCCGCACTGTCGTACATGAAGGTGTGCATGCTCCTCTTGCAGCTGATCTTGGTCAGCCCGTGGTTGGTGATCAGGGTGCCGGTCCCGTGCCGCTGGGTGATTCCCCTGAGCAGGGAGACACAGCGCTTGATGAGCTGGAAGGCCTCCGACCACCACATGTCCCTGTCGTGGAACAGGTCTGGGAAGCAGGAGACGATCAGTGCGGAGCATTCGGTGTCCTCCACCTCCTTCTCCAGATGGTCCTCGATCAGGGAGACCATCTGGTAGGCGGTGAACGCCCTGGCGATGTTCACGCTGTCCAGCACCTCTCCGGTGTCCATCCCCAGGCGCTTGCACAGGCCGGCCATGGCGTGGGGGTTGACCGAGTTCCCCCCGTCCACCCAGACCACCTCACCATGCCTCACCGCATCGATGGCCACCCGGTGGGTGAGGTCGAACAGGAACCGGTCCGAGCTGTCCATCAAGAGGAGGCTGGAGCCCGGTATTCCCCCGAGGAAGGAGTCTATGAAAGGGATCGAGGTGTACAGCCTGGTCTCCTGGAGGCCCGGGGTCCGTATCACTCCAGCTGCCGGCAAACCTCTGGTGGTGAACATCTGCGCTCATGCTTACCACCGTGCGGTTCTCTAAAAAGGGTGAGCGTGAGGGATGGATGAAAGTGCCCCGTCGAGATCGACCGTTCGCCGCGTGGGACCGGTCACATACCGCGTTGCTTTCCAGAGGCGGGAAACGGCTCAAGCCGTCGACGGTACCTTTCGGTGGAGCGTCGGGAAATGGATCGTGGACAGGGCATCTGGTCGGGATCCATCAAAATTGGTGAAACTACGTCCAAGGATCCGGGTTTTCCCAGGGAGGGCACCGGCGGATCGGCCCATCGGAGGTGGGGAGGGTCAACTCCTCAATCGGTTCAGGTCAAAATGAAATATAGGCGGTAGGACGTTGAAGGGGATGATGGGTCCCAAGGTCAGGCTTTCGAACGGCGTGGAGCTCCATGACGGGGAGACGTTCTACTTCGATCCCCTGGAGCTGCGCCACAGGGGCGTCCACTGCATCTCCCACGCCCACTTCGATCACCTGCCCCAGAAGGTCATGGGCGACAGGGTGGTGTGCTCGGAGCTCACCCACCGCTCCCTGTGCCACCGCATCGACCGAACGGTGGAGAGGGTGGAGCATTCCCGGGTGAGGTCGCTGGACGCGGGGCACATCGACGGATCGAACATGTTCCTGGTGGAGGGGGAGACCAGGACGCTGTTCACCGGGGACTTCTGCAACCGGGACCGATTCGGGATCCGGGGGGCGAGGCCGGAGAGGGTGGACACCCTGATCATCGAGTCCACCTTCGGGGCCCCCAGGTACCGGTTCCCCCCGCCGGAGGAGGAGCTGAAGCGGGTGAGGGACTGGGTGGACGAGAACATGTCCAGGGGGAGATCGGTGGTGCTCATCTCCTACCCGCTGGGGAAGACGCAGGAAACCATCATGATGTTCGAGGACCTCCAGCCCTTCCTCTACGGCTCCGCCCTGCACGTGACCCAGAGGGTGGACGAGAGGGGGCTCTCCTACCGTCCCTTCGATAGGGGGCTCGGAGGCCCGTCACTGATCATCTGGCCCACCGGGTCCAGGAGGTCCCGCCTCCTGGCGGAGATGAAGGATTGGGGGGCGGTCACGGCCGTACTCTCAGGGTGGGCCATGGATCCCTCGTACAGGTACAGGATGGGGGTGGATGAGGCCTTCACCATCTCCGACCACGCGGACTACCAGGGCCTGCTGGACTTCGTCCGGGACTGCGATCCCTCCCTGGTCTACACCCATCATGGGTTCGAGGGGGAGCTGGCCTCCGCGGTGAGAAAGGAGCTTGGCGTGGAGGCGTACGCCCTCAAACCGAATCAGAACAGCCTGCTGGACTACTGATCACCACATGCGGGGATAGGTGCCCGGCTCCATGAACACCCGCTCGGTGTCCGCGGCCAATCCCTCTTTCGAGTCCACCATCCCCTGGGCGTCCATCTTGGTCACCGCCAGGGCCACTCCCTCCCCCTTCTCGGTGATCAGTGCGGCGGTCTCACCCTGGGATATCGAGGAGTCCACCTCTATGATCCCGACGACTGCCAGGTCGGCCCCGTGGCATATGGCGTCCACCGCCGAGTCCTTGATCACCACCTTGGGCAGCGGCTCCAGCAGCACTTCCATGGGCATGAGCATCCTCCGCAGCCACCGGTCGTCCCCCTCCTTCCAGAAGACGAAGGCGTCCTTGAGATCGTGCAGGGTGACGGAGTCCTCTTCCCACATGCTGCCCGATCTGATCCGCCTCAGCTCCTCCATGTTCGCTCCCACGCCCAGTGCCTCCCCGATGTCCACGCACAGGGTGCGGATGTAGGTGCCCGAGTCGCAGGCCACCCGGAAAAGCACCCTCCTCCCCTCGATCTGCAGTATCCTGATCGAGTGGATCTCCCTCGTTCGCAGGGACCGCTTCACCGCCGAGCGCACCGGGGGCATCTGGTAGATCCTTCCCTGGAAGGAGAACATCACCCTCCTGATGGCCTCCTCCCCCTTGTCCCTGTGCAGCCGCATCAGGCAGACGTACTCCTTGTCCGAGCTGAGGACCAGGTCCATGGCCCTCGTGGCCTTCCCGGTGGCCACGGGAAGCACCCCGGTGACCCTGGGGTCCAATGTGCCCCCGTGTCCCACCTTGTCCGTACCAACGATCTCCTTCACCCAGGCGGCCACCTGATGGGAGGTGGGACCCTGCGGCTTGTCCAGGTTGATCACCCCCGAGGTCAGGAGCTCCTCCAGGCTCCGCTCCCTCGGCCGCCTGCCCCACTTCAGGGAGGGGGGGTTCCGGTCCCTGACCAGCCGGCTCAATCGACATCACCCAGCCGTTCCAGGATGAGGTCGGCCACCCGCTCCGGGGAAAGGTCGGTGGTGTCCAGGATGAGGTCGTAGACCTCCCGGTCCAGGAGATCGATGCCGTAGTATTGCCAATACCTGGTCCGCTCACTCTCCTCTCGGGCATCTATCTGCTCCTTGGCCTTCTCCGGGTCGATTCCCTCCCTCTCCGCGACCCTTCTTGCCCTCTCCTCCAGATCGGCCTCCAGGAGCACCTTGAAGGCGGGTATGCCGTGCCGGGCGAGCATGTGCCCGGCCAACCTCCCCTCCATGATGATGTCCTCGCTCCCCCTGGCGATCTCCACCATGCGCCGGTCCAGCATCTTGTCGTACTGCGGGTCCTGCTCTGCCAGGTGGCCGAACTGCTCCAAAGTGAGGTCGTGGTTCCTGGCCATCTCCCTGAAGACGTTCCCGGAGATGACGCATTCCACGCTGAGCATCTCTGAGAGCCTCTCACAGACGGTGGTCTTGCCCGAGCCCGGGGGTCCGCTGATGGTGACCCTCATCTCTCCTCCGACTCCTCGTCAGAGGTCTCCGCCGCCCGGGAGTCGCGTATGCCCAGCAGGCCCTTGAGGGTCTTGACCAGGGTGGGCCGCTCCTCGGGAGACCTCCCCTGTTCGATCTCGTGCA
Source organism: Methanomassiliicoccales archaeon (assembly GCA_046540255.1). Classification (GTDB taxonomy): domain Archaea; phylum Thermoplasmatota; class Thermoplasmata; order Methanomassiliicoccales; family JAAEEP01; genus JBKHFJ01. Next base: position 192,813 of record JBKHFJ010000001.1, read on the forward strand.
AACGCTTCCCGAAGTCGTAGTAGCGCAGAGCCCTCATCAGTATCTGTCCGAAGGGGAGGGAGATGGTGGAGTACAGGAGAATCCAGACCGGAAGCACGATGTTGTCGTTCAGGTCGACATTCTGGGCCCAGGGCACGGCGAACTGGGCGTTCTCCACCTGGCCCATGAAGACGGAGATCCAGGCGAAGATGGGGATGACCACGATCATGGAGATGGGGAGGAGCTTCAGCTGACTGGTGGAGACCTGCATGGACTTCTGCATGATCTCCTGCTGCTGGTCGGTCAGCTTCTTGATCTTGTAGGTGTTGTTCTCCATCCTGGCCTGCCTGAGCTCCTTGTTGAAGGCCTGAACGATCTTCTGGCTCTTGATCTGCTCCACGTGATCCGTGAAGAGGTGCCTCATGAGGATGGTGGTGCCGGTCATGATCATGCCGGTGAGGAACAGGGTGACCACCGGGTACTCCCCGTTGATCCCCACGATCGGCTCCAGCACGAAACCCACCGCCGCACCCAGCCCGCTTCGGAGGGAGGGATCGAACAATATGAACACGGCCAGTATGAACACGAATATGGTGACCATCCTGGACAGGCTCATTCCCTGCTGGTTCTGGGCCACGATCACTCACCTCCGAAGAACTGCCGCAGTACCGGATGCATCTCCATCATCTGCTCCCTGCCCATAGATTCGTAGAACTGTATCAATATTCCGACGGCCAGGAGAAGTCCCGTGCCCCCCGCGTTTCCCACCGTTCCGATGAGGTCCGCTCCAGCGGCCAGCGCTCCTATCAGGGCGCCGCTGATCACGGTGACCACCGGGATGTACCTCTGTAACACCCTCTTCAGTACCCTCGGGTCCCTGCGGAATCCTGGTATCTGGAGACCGCTGCCCTCGATCTGCTTGGCCACTGCGTCCGGGCCCATGTTGGTGGTGTTTATCCAGAACTTGGCGAACACGATGCACCCCACCACCATCACGGTGAAGTAGCTGAGCACCCGCACCCCGATCTGCAGCGGGTTGTGGTCTCCCACCACGTCGCCGTACTGTCCAGGGTTAAGCATCGGCAACAGCCACTCGCTCAGACCCCTGGGTGCGGACAGGTACCAGGCCAGCCCTCCGGCCGCCTGGCTTTCCCCCGGCTCGAAGTAACCCAACCAGGCCTGTCCGCCTATCAGTGGCAAGTCGCTGTTGTAGAGGAGCATGGAGATCATGCTCACGTTGGCCAGCAGGGCGGCGATGAGGATGACCGGTATGACCGAGGCGTAGATGAGCTTGATGGGGTATCTACCCCTTGCTCCCCTGGCGGACCCGTGGGCCAGGGGGAGCTCTATGCGTGACGATTCCACGTAGGCGACGAACAGGAAGATGGTGATGGTGCCCACCAGGGCGATCATCGGGTTGGGATTCTGCAACAGTATCCGCTCATAGCCCCCGCCGGCCAGCTCGGAGACCGACATGTTCTGCAGTATGTAGATGGTCTTGGGGATGGTGCCGGCCGGTGGGTTGGATAAATCCATGGCGGTACCTGGTTCCACCGCGTTCCAGTTGAGGGTGCCGGTGAATATGGCCTCCGACACCCCGGCGGCGATGAACAGGGATATACCGCTCCCTATGCCCCACTTGGAGATCACCTCGTCCATTAGGAACACCAGGTAGGCGCCTATGAACAGCTGGAAGATGATGATTATCCTGGCCAGGTTCATCCCGCTCAGGATGCCCCCGGCGCCCACCACACCATCGAGGTTGGAGACCAGGCCGTCCGCCGGCACCAGGTAACCGAACACCTGCGGGATGGCGGTGATCAGGATCATCAAGATGACCATGAACTTCTGGACGCTCTGGTAGACCGCCTTGTCCTCCTCATTGGACAGGTCCAGCCTGATGATCTTGGCGCCCACGAAGAGCTGCATGATGATGGAGGCGGTGACGATCGGTCCTATGCCCAGGTGCATCAGGGTCCCCTGGGCACCGGCCATGATGGCCCGGTACTGGGCGAAGAGGTCGACGGTCTGCTGCTGGTCCAGGCCGTACAGGAAGACGTTGGTCATCACGAAGTAGAAGACTATCACCAGGACGACCCACATCATCTTGGACCTGAAGTGGACGTGCCCCTCAGGTCTGCTGACGGCCGGTAACCTATCGCTAATCGGCTTCAGCTTGTAGAGCAGACTCTTGTCTTCCGCAGCCATGTCCCATCACGAATTGGCTACTGTGGCTCCAGAACACTCCCTCCGGCCGCCTCTATCTTCTCCCTGGCACTGTTGGAGGTGTCCGAGACTATGACCTGCATGGGGGTGGATACGTGGCCGGTCCCCAGCAACTTGTCCACTCCCATACTGTTCAGGTCAACAGTCATAAGATCGTTCTCCTTACGGGCTATCCCATCCCTCATCATGGAATCCAGTTGTTCTTCCAGATCTCCCACGTTCAGCGTGATTTGGGCTGAAACGACCTTCTGGGGCCGCTTGAAGCCTCGTCTCCCGAAATGCTCCGGGTCGTATTTAAGAATGCTCATGAACTTGTGCTTGAGGAGGCCCGCGCCCCCATGGCCGCCAATCTTCCCGGCCCCACGTCCGGCCTTTTCACCGCGCCCATGGGTGCGGCTTCCTCTGAGCTTCTTGCTCCTGCTCGGCATTTCTATCACTCCTCCAGCATTCTATCGATGAGCTTGTTTATATCCTCGCCCCGGTATCCCAGAGCTCCCCCGTTCTGGTAGGACCTCTTCACCCCCTCGTATCCCTTGAGGGGGGGATGCAGCCTGAACACCGGCTTCATGTCCTTGATGTCCCTGAGCCTCGCCTCATCGTTGGCCACGGCCTTGGATAGGGACATTATGGAGGTGAACTCGGAGTTCTCCATCACGTAGTTATCGTCAACTGCCCTGTCCCCCTTCAGACGGCCCCGGAACTTGATCAGCCGGGCCAGCGTCTCCTCGGAGATCTCGCCGTAGGTCACGTAGTCCTTGACCTTCTGTATCATGCCCATGGCTGAGGGCGTCTGGGGAACGATGGAACAGTGGTTCACCCTGGTGAGGTTCAGCACGTCCAGGGTATCCTCTATCTTCCCACTGACGTTGACCGGTCCTCGAACTCTAATAACTGCGTAAGCCATATGATCACTCTTCCTCGGCAACGGCCTCTTCGAAGTCCTCTTCACCGAGCGTCTCGCCCATGTGGATCTTGACCGGCCCGCTGACGATGTTCAATCTCTGGGCCTGCTCGTCGGTCACTCGGAGCTCCGAGGTCCTGACCAGGGCGTCGAAGGTGGCCAAAGCGTAGTTCACCGTGGTCTTGGTGTGCCCCTTGGCGAAACCCCAGGCGTCCTCTATCCCGGCCAGGGTGAGTATGCTCTTGGACACGTCGCCCACGGCCAGCCCGATTCCCCTGGGGGCCGGCTTCAGTGTCACCTCCACGGATCCGGACTTCCCGTGCACCTCCATGGGAAGGGTGTGCGGCGTACCGCATCCGCACTCCCACGATCCGCAACCTCGCTTGATCTCGATGACGTTCAGCTTGGCTATGTCGATGCCCTTCCTTATGGCGGGGCCCACCTCCTTTCCCTTGGCCCGGCCCAGGCCGATGAATCCGTCTCCGTTGCCCACGGCGCAGGTGGTCCCGAACTTGACCCTCCTCCCGGAGTCGGTCATCCTCTGGACCATGTTGAGGTCGATGACCTCGTCCTCCAGGTCGGGCAGCAGGGCGTCCACGATCTCCGGCTCGCGCAGCGGGAGCTTGGTGGCCAGGGCCGTGCTCAACGTGGTGATCTCCCCGTCGAGCACCATCTTGCCAAGTCTTGTCTTGGGGGTCCACTCCAAATCAATCACCCTCTATCTTGTTCATGATGTTCTCAACTGACTCCCTGAGATCCTCGCCGATGTGATCCCCCATAAGCCTGTCCTCCGGGGGGAGCACTTCCTCGCCGTGCGGGATGTCCACACCGGCATCCAGCATCCCCTTGAGTGCGGCGAAGGGACAGCCGCCGACGGCCGGTACCTGAAGGCCGATGTCGAGCACCGCGCTCTCGATGCCCTTCTCCACGGCTCTCTTCCCGGCCAGGTATCCGGTCAGGTAGGCGACGGGCAGGGTGCCGGTGGAGGCCTCCCAACCCATCTTCCGGATGTCCCGGGAGTGGGCCGTGGCCATCACACGGTCACCCTCTGGACCGTAATCTATGAACTGGATGGTGGTGTGGTTCTGGGACCGCCTCACCACCGCCCTGGGCATTCCGGAGCGCAGCAGTCTGGCCCGGTGGCGGTAATCCGTCCGCCCCTCCCGCCTGCGGCGGAAGGGGACCTTGTACCTGGGTCCCTTGGCCATTCAGATCTCCTCCTGGATGTGTCCCTCGGTGCGCAGGTGCAAGATGAGGTGGTTCCTGCTCTTGAACATCCCGCCCTTGGCCTTGAGGTAGAACTCCCTGTAGGCACTCCTGGAGATCTTCCCTTGGTCCCTGAGCTCCTTAAGCTCGGCCCTGATGGGGCGAATGGTGTGGATCCACCTGCTCTTTCTGGGACTTCTGGCGTAGGCGGAGCCTCTCCGGCTGCCCACACCCCTCCTGCGACCCTTGCCCTTCTGTGCCTGACCATGTCTGATCCGGCCGCGGGAGGTACCCCGTTTGGGGAGGGCGCGTATGGTCCCGGAGTCAATGGCAGTCCTAACATCTGCCCTGGTGATGGCGTCGGCCACGTCCTCGATCCGGTTGGGATCGATCCATATCCGGCCCTCGCCGCATCCCAGGATCTCCGCCGCCATTCTTCGTTGATTCTTAAGGTCCATTTCAACCCATCCTGTTCAGTATGTGAATGCCAAGCTCGTTGGCCCTCTTCTCAATCTCAAGCCTCTTCTTATATCCAACGGTTCCGCCTACCCTGGCCGCCTGCCTCTCGGGATCAAGGTCCTCCAGGTGGGAGGGGTTGTATACCATTATCTCCTCGAATCCGGAGGAATGGAGTCCCCTCACCTTGGCGGGCTTCCTGAATCCAATGGAGGCACAAGGGGGGCGGTACTTGAGCCCCTTCCTCATCTTGCTGTGCAGGCCCTTGGGCCTCCTCCACTTAGTTCCCAGCTTCTGGTAGCGGAACCACTCCTGCCTGCGGAACTTGGGGGTCTTGCCCTTCTTGGACCTGCGGATCGCCAGGAGCTGGGAGGTCTCCTCGTCGAGCTGGGGCTTGGGGGCGGCGAAGTACCCGCCCTCCTCCACCACCTCGGAGGTCTCCTCTTCTTCCTCTTCCTCCTCGAGGATCTCCACGGTCTCCTCCTGGACCTCCTCCAGTTCGCTCTCGGGCTCCGCCGGGCTCTCTTCCTCTCCCCCCTCGGCCTCTCCCTCGAGGATGCCGTGATCCTCGATGAGCTCTATCCACTGGTCCCTGATCTTGGGGCCCACCCCGTTCAGGGCGGCCACGATCTCCTCGGATCGCTCGTCATCGTGGAGGGCGTCCAGAAGGTCGTCGAGGTTCTCGATCCCCATCTCCTGGAGCACCTGGAAATGTTCCTCCTTATAGTAGGGGAGGTCCGATATCCTGCGTATCTCCTTTTCGCTCATGCGTGCTCCCTCCTGGCCTTCTCAACGATGTATATGCCATCCTGGAATACCCTGGGATCGTAACCCCTGATCCTGGTGGCCCTCTCTATGTTGGCGGCCGTCTGTCCCACGGTCTCCAGGTTGGCCCCAGTGACCGTGACATCGCTGCCCTTGACGTCCACCTTCACCCCTTCCGGGATGGGAGTTGACCTGGGGCCCCTCTCCCCCATGAAGTTCTCTATGACGAAGCGGTTGCCCCTCACGTTGACCTTCATGGGAAAGTGGGAGTACACGATCTTAAGCCTGCACTCGTAGTCCTCCTGGACTCCTTGGACCATGTTCCTGATGTGGGCCGCGAAGGTGCCCACCAGGGACTTCTCCCTGGTCCGGGGCATCCTGGAGCTGACCCTGATCTCCCCCGCTCCCACCTGGATGTCCACCCGGGGGTGGTGGAGCCGCTTGGTGATCTCTCCATTGGGTCCGGAGACCTTTACCCAAGGTCCCTTCCTCTCCGCGCTGACCCCCTCAGGGAGCTCTATGTGTTCCTCGATGATTCCGGTGATGGTCATATCGATCAGCCTCAGTAGACGAACGCCAGAAGCTTCCCCCCGACGCCCATCTCCTTGGCGCTCATGTGGCTCAGCACACCCTCGGTGGTGGTGAGTATGAGCACCCCGAAGTCCTGGGCGGGAAGATACCTGGACTCGTACTTGTCCAGCTCGTTCTTCTTGATCGCGTAGCGGGGCTTGATCACTCCGCAGTTGTTGATGGTCCCCTTCAATCGGACATCGAACATCCCCGCCTTGCCGTCCTCGACCAGCTCGAACTGGTCGATGTACCCGCTCTCCTGCATTACCTTCAATACCCTACCTATCATCTTGGAGGAGGGCTTGATGATGCAGTTACCCTTTCCCACAAGGGCGGCGTTCTTCATCGCTGACATGGCATCGTTAAGTGGATCGCTCTGCATCATCTCACCTCATGAATACTTCTTGAACCCGATCTGTGGCGCTATCTCCCTGAAACACTGCCGGCAGAGGTGCATTCCGTACCTCCTGACGATGCCGGTCTTACGGCCACAGCGTTGACAGCCCCTATTCCTGCCGAAATCCTTCCTGGGTTTCATTCAACCACCTCAACGTCGAAATGATCCTTCATGAACTCCATCGCCTCCTCCCTGGAGACCCGGTGCCTCTGGGGGAGCTTCCTCCTCATGATCCTCCTCTTGGTGACCCGGTATCCCGGCCTCTGGATCACCACGTTGACGTCCATGCCGAAGATGCCGATCTGAGGGTCGTACCTCATCCCCTGGAAGTCGGTGTAATCGTTGATACCGAATGAGAGGTTCCCCTCGGGGTCGAAGGAGTAGTCGAACACCTTGTTCTGCCTGATCCACAGGGCCCGCTTGAGGAAGTCGGCGGCCCTTTCCCCTCTGAGGGTGACCTTGCATCCTATGGCCATGCCCTTCCTTATTCCCAGGTCCCTGTTGGTGGTGCTGGAGATGGTGATCTTCGGCTCCTGTCCGGTGAGCATCTTGAGCACTTGCTGGGCCTTGTTCAGGCGCTCTCCCGCCTCACCTACGCCTATGTTGACCACTACCTTCTCGATTCCGGGCCGTCTCATCGCCTGGCTCATACTACACTCGCCTCCGGAAGCTCTATCTCTGGCGTCTTGGTACCTATCACGAACACGTTGGCCTTGACGGTTGAGGTACCGTCCTGGAATTTGACCACGTTCTGCAGGTGGGAGCGGGTGATCTCCACCTCCTTGATGACCGCAACCTCCCCGGCATGCGCCCCGCTGATCACCATGGCGGTGTTGCCTTCGGCGAGCTTGAATGCGCCCATCACCTCCTGCACGGGCACCTCTATCTTGAGGACGTCCCCGGTGCTGTGGGAGTCCTGGTCGGTGGTCAGGTTCCTGCCGTCGTGCAGGTTGAGCTGGGTCACCCCTCCCTTCAGGGTGGTCTTGCTTTCGATCCTGCACAGCTTCCACTTTTCCTGGCCGCCTCCGATGTCCACCAGGCGGAACTTGCCCCGGTGGTCCAGCAGCATCCTGAAGTGCTGGTCCAGCTTGGGGATGGACACCACGTCCATCAGTCCCACTGGGAACCTGGAGCTCTTGGGCGGCCGCCCGTCGACCAGGACCTCTTTCTTACCCACTACGTACTTGGCCTCATTGGCGGTGTCGCACAGGTCGAGCATGTCCCTTATCACCATGGACACCGGAATGCTCCGCTCTATGGGGTGGGGGCCGGGTGAGGGCTTTGTGGCCCAGTAAGCGGTCTTCCTGGCTATCGGCCAGCTCCTGGGAGCGGTCAGTCTCTTCATGTTCTTGCTCATTCAGCTCCCTCCTCGCTCTCAAGCTTATCCTTTCGCCATGCGTCGGAGAGGTCCAGCTTGGTGACCACCACGTTGGAGGCGTGGACGGGCATGGCGATCTCCGTCCCGTCGGCCTGGTAGGTGGTGATACCCTCGATGGTGATCCTCCCCGTCCTGGTGTCGACCTCGGTCACCTTCCCCTCGGTCCCCACCTTGTCCTCGCTACCCCTCATGATCATGACGGTATCGCCCCTTATCACCGGTATGGACCTTCTCCCGTACTCTTCCATCAGGGAATCGCTCAGATGGGAGGCTACCATCTTCCTTCTGGCGTGGGCGGGGGCGTTGTACTGCGCCTTCCTCTGCTTCCTCGCCTTCTTGCTCTTCAAATTATCACCTTATATTATCATGGATGCAGTGGCCGCGATCCTTGGCCACCGCTCGGCGGCCTCCCTGGCCACCGGTCCCTTTATATCCGTGCCCCTGGTGTCACCGTCCTCCGTGGTGATCACCACCGCGTTGTCCTCGAAGGAGATCATGGTACCGTCCGACCTCCTGAAAGGCCTCTTCTGCCTGACGACGACGGCGTAGATCACCTGCCGCCTCATCTGGGGGCTTCCCCTCTGCACCGAGGCCACCACGATGTCGCCTACGCCCGCCCTGGGGTACCTTCTAGCCACCCCATGGTACTTGGGCACAGAGATGATCCTGATGATCTTGGCCCCGGTGTTGTCTATGACGTCCAGTTCGGATCCGGACTGGATGCCGCGCGTCTGATTTCCAGCGATTCCCTTCACGCCAGTTCACCTCTTCTCCACTATAACGTATGAAACGGTCTTGCTGATGGGCCGGCACTCCATGAACCGGACCTCGTCCCCCACCTGCACATTCATGCAGGGCGGGTTGTGAACGGAGTATCTGGCGGTCCTCTTCTCCAGCCTCTCGTACTTGCCGACGTACTTCATGTAGATCCTCTCCACCACCGCGGTATTCTCCATCTTGGTGGAGACTACCATCCCGTCGACCTGCTGTCCTCTGACAGGCAGGGTTCCGTGGAACGGACAGTTCCTGTCCTCACAGGCGGTTTCAGGAGGTTTGACGTTAATTCCAATATCTGTCTCAGCCATGAGATCACCTAATCTTCTTGATGCGGTCCTCGGGTCGATGCTGGATCTCCCTTCCTCTGATCGTGATTCTCTCACCCTCATATGTGAACTGGAATTCGTTTCCCGGCTTGGGGATCATCCTGGTCCTCCCCCCGCCCTCGATAGTGATGGTGTTCTTGGTCTCATCCACCACCCTTCCCTCGACACCAGTGGTGCTGGCGTCCGACGACGAGGTCACCTTCACCTCCAAACCGATGAATTCCTGTCTCATGAAATCCCTTCTATTCACCTTTCCCATCGAACACAGCCTTATCTGAACTCGGTCTTGAAACCCATCTTCTCCAAGGTCTCCTTGACCTTCTTCTTGTGCTCTCCCTGCAGCTCGATGCGTCCATCCTTGGCGGTCCCCCCGGCGGCACACTTGGTCTTCAGCTGCCGGGCCAGGTCGTCGATGTCGATATCGTTGGTATCGATACCCTCGATGACCGTGACGGTCTTCCCGTACCGCCTCCTGTCAGTGGTTATCCTCACCTTCTGCTGTTCCCTCGCGATCTCCTCGCAAATGCAGAGTTCCTCGGGCAGTCCACACACGGGGCATATCTCAGCCATTACCTATCTTCCTCCTCCTTCTGGACGGTGAGGATACGGGCGATGTTCGTCCTGATCGCCCTGATGCGCCCGGGATTGGGTGGTGCGCCGCCCATGGCGGCCGAACCCCTCTCGTGCATGAGCTCGTCCATGAGCTCCTTGAGGGTCTCCTCCCTCTCCTCCAGGCTCATATCCCTGATGTCGGAAGCCTTGATCAGTGGCATCTACTCGGACACCTCCTTCTCCTCTTCCTGTTCCGTCTCGGGCTCCTCTGTCCCTTCCTCAGCTGTCCCTTCCTCAGGCTCCTCGGTCCCCTTCTCGGATCCCTCCGACCCGGTCGGGGCGGATTCCTCGTCGGGGATCTCGGCGGTCTTGGCTTCCACCTTGACCTCTTCCTCGGTCTCCACGGCGGTCTCTATCTCGGAGACCTCCTCTCCCGGCTCGACCTCCTCGGTCTCCACGGCGGTCTCTATCTCGGAGACCTCCTCTCCCGGCTCGACCTCCTCGGTCTCCACGGCGGTCTCTATCTCGGAGACCTCCTCTCCGGGCTCGACCTCCTCTCCGGGCTCGACCTCCTCGGTCTCCAAGGTGGCCTCATCGACCTCATCACTGGCGTCGACGTAGGCCTCGCCCCTCTCCTCGGCCTCCTTTCTCTCCTCTGCCTCAACCCGGGCGAAGACCTCTGGGAGGAGCTCCTTGGCCTCGGTGGTGGAGAGGACGTCGATCTCGTCAGGCAGCCGAGCATCCGGGGCCATGATCTCCACCTTGACCCCTATGGTGCCCCTCTTCAGCTTGGCGGTGGCGAAGCCTGACCTGATGAACTCGAGCTTGGGGGCCCCGCAGAACTTGATGTAACCGTCCTTGAACTTCTCCGTCCGGTGCCTCTGACCGGTGAGCTTCCCCGCGAGCACCACCTGGCAGCCCTTGGCCCCCGATTCCATTATCCGCCTGACGGTGGAGTGGCCGGCCCTCCTGAAGTGCCAACCCCTCTCCAGGGCAAAGGCCAGCTTCTCGGCCATGATCTGGGCGTTGAGGTTGGCCTCCTCCACCTCCTGCACCTCGATCTGGGGATTGTCGAAGGAGAAGTTCTCCTCGATGTTCCTGGTCAGCGTCTTGATGGCCGCACCTCGACGCCCGATGACCAGTCCGGGTCTCTCGGTCACCAGGGTGACCCGGGTGCCCATGGGGGTCCTCTGAACCTCCACGCCTCCGAATCCGGCCCTGTCCACTTCCTTCATGAGGTACTCCTTGAGCAGGACCCTCCTGATGTTCTCGGCTATGAAATTCCTCTCACTGGCCATTTATTCCATCTCCTCCAGTATGACCTCGATGTTCACCATCTGCTGGTTCCAGGGGGTGGCCCTTCCGTAGGCCCTGGGCTGATAGCCCTTTACGGTCCGTCCCAGGTGGGAGGCGACGACCTTCACCGTCATGGTGTCGGCATCCAGCCCCTTGTACTCGGCGTTGTGCATGGCGCTCTCCACCACCTTCAGGATGGCCTTCGCGGCCTTCTGGGGATAGCGGCCGGGCCCAACGCCCTTCTTGTGGGAGACCCGCTTCTTGTACCGCCTCATCGGTACGGGCCTCTTCCCCTCGGATATCTCGTTGAGGGTGTCAACCGCCTTGGAGACCTCCATTCCCCTGATCATGCTGCATATCTCCCTGGAATGCTTGGGGGATACGGGTATCTCCTTACCCAATGCCTTGGAGGTGGTGTCCGGGTCCGTCTCCATAGTGTAGCCAGCCATGTCATCACCTACTTGAGCGGCAGGAACTTCGAGGACCTGGTGGCACCGACGCCCGGTCCGGAGTGCCTTACGATGCCCCGGGTCTGGGCGAACTCCCCCAGGTAGTGTCCGATCATCTCCGACTTGATCTCGAACTCCTTGAACTCCTTGCCGTCGTACACCGCCACCCGTTTGCCCACGAACTGGGGCATCACGGGCACGTCCCTGCGATGGGTGCGGACCACACCGTCCGCCGAGTCCCTCAGTCGGTCGTAGCATCTCTGCTGTTCCTCGTTCAATCCCCTGGTCAGGGTCCTGCGGACCCTGGAGGGCATCAGGGTGATCAGATCGTCAAAGGGCATCTCCTTGAGCTCATCCAGGCTGTACCCCCGGTAGGCGAACTCCTTCTTCCTCCGGGCCTGGATGGCCCCCTTCTTCTTCCTTGCCTTTCGCCTAGAGGCTTTGGTCCCGCCCTTGATATCCTTAGCCATGGGAATCACTTACTCCTCTTCTTCTTACGTTTGGGTGAGAGGTGGCCCACCTTTCTCCCGGGTGGGGCGTTCCTGCTCACCGTGCTCGGTTTACCAACATGCTGGTGACCCCCCCCGCCGTGGGGATGGTCCGCGGCGTTCATGGCCACTCCTCTCACCCTGAAATAGGCCTTGCTCCTGCTCCTGTAGGCGTGATACTTGGCACCGGACTTCCCGAAGGGCTTCTCCTTGTGCCCCCCTCCGGACACCGTTCCCAGGGTGGCCCTGCATCGGGGATCCAGGGTCTTCAGTGCCCCCGAGGGCATCATGACCACGACCTTCCTTCCCCGGGAGATGACGGTGGCCGAGGTGCCGGCGCTGCGGACCATCTTCCCCCCGTCCCCGGGGACGGACTCGATGTTAAAGATGGGCGTGCCCTCCGGCACGCTCCTGAGCTGCATGGTGTTGCCGATGGCGACCGGGGCGTTCTCCCCCACGGTCACCTCCTGACCCACTTCCAGGCCCTCCGGGGCGATCATGGATACCATCTCCCCGTCGAAGTCGACCTGGGCCAGAGGGCAGTTCCTGCCCGGGGAGTGGATCAAATCCACCACCATGCCGGTACCCTCGCCCACCTGGGGTCTGACCTCTCCCTTGTGCCTGTGACTGGGGGACCGGTAACTGGAGCTTCCGCGCCCACGCCTCTGCTGTATGATATTCTTGCCCATGTGTATCGCCTCAGAACACTCCTATTCTCATTCCGATCTCCTCGGCCGAGTAGGCCTGGTCGAGTTGGATGATGGCATGCTTACCGTGCTTGGTGATCTTGGTCCACACCTTCACCACCTCGGCCTCGAACAGCTCCTCGAACGCCTCCTTGATCTCGCTCTTGTCGGCATCCCGGTGGACTACGAACTCCAGCTTGTTGCCGTCGGTGAAGTTCTGGGTGGGCGTCCCGGTCATGTTGTTCATCGTCTTCTCGGTCACGAACGGGTGAAGCAGCACTCTGTTCATTCTCACCAACCTCCTATTTCCTCGAAGGCGGACTCAGAGACCAGGAGAAGCCTCCCTGGATCCCCACCAGGGGCCAGCAGACCGGTGTTAAGCATGTTCGCAGGCACCGCCTCCACCCCCGGCAGGTTGGCCGCCGCCCTCCTAAGTGGAGCGTTCGGATCGCTGACCACTATCAGCAGGCTCAGGGGCCTCCTGAACTTCCTGCCCCTCATCTTTCCTCTGCCTGCCCGGACCTTCTTGCCCACCTTGGCGCGGTCGAGGTCGTCCCCTACGCCCAGGGAGTCCAGCGCCTCCATCACCTCGGAGGTGCGCCCGATCTGCTCGATGTCGTCCTGCACGACCAGGGGGAGGGAGAGGTCCGCGTCGAACAGGTGCCCCCTGTTCCTCACCACATCAGGGTCGGCGGTGGCGGAAAGGGCGGACAGCCTGGCCATGCCCCTCTCCTTCCTGTTCATCCTCTTGTCCCACTGCTTCTCCGGGACCGGGGGATGGGCCCGCCTTCCCCCCACGTTGGGGGGAGACTCGGCACCGGCCCTCCCCTGGGAGAGCCTCTGTACCCGGGCCACGCCCCGCCCTTTTCCCCAGGTGGAAACGGCGTGTCTCATGCCTGCCATCTTGGACGGGCCGTAGGGTTGCCTCCGGTTGGCCCTCTCGATGGTGACCGCTCTCCTTATCATGTCCGGTCGATAGGACTTCCTGAAAGCCTGGGGGAGTTCGGTGGTACGGACCACCTCCCCGCCCAGGGAATACACGTTGATGGTGGAATCGCCTCCTGTCATTCTAGGCCCCCTGCTTGGATTCGGTGGATATGTAAACGAAGTTCGGCGCCTCGTCCAGTTCGACGCCCCTCTTCCTGACCGGGTCCCTGAACCTGATCAATCGCTTGGTTGGTCCGGGCACGGATCCGTGGACCAGCACGTAGGGGTTGATCACGGTGCCGTAGCGGAGGAAGCCCCCCTTGGGGGTTACCTCCTCACCGTTATCGCCGATCTTCAGTATGCGCTTGTTGAACTCGGTCCTCTGGTGGTATCCTACCTGCCCGGCCATGGGCAGCGTGGGCCTGACGTATCCGGGCCTCTTGGGGCCGAGGTTGCCGTACTGGCGCCGGTGCTTGCTGTTCTTATGGTCCAGCAGCTTGACCCCCCATCTCTTCACGGCCCCTTGGAATCCCTTGCCCTTGGTGACGGCGGAGACATCGACCATCTTTCCCTCTCCCACGAAATCGGAGAAGCCGATCTCCTTGCCGAGGAGGGACTTCGCGTACTCCATCCTCTCGTCCATGGTCCCCCCGCCGATCCGCATCTCCATCATCTCCGGGACCTTCTTGGGTATGCCCTTGACCCTCTTGGGCTGGGTGTAGGCCAACACCCTAATGTCGTCCACATCCAGTCCCTCCACCGCCTTCAGGGCCTTCTTGCTGTCGTAGTTCTTGGGGATGGGCAGACGCTTGGAGACCTCGGGATCGATCCGGCTGGCCCAGACCTCCCCCTGGGTTCTCATCCCGTAGGCGGTGCTCTCGTAGAAACGCACCGCCGCCACCTTCATCGGAGGAACCTCCAGTACGGTCACGGGTATCTGCACCTCCTGCCCCGCGGTGGTGCTCTTGGGGCGGTAATCCGTTATCATGGCATGGGTCATCCCGGCCTTGTATCCGGCGAAGCCCTGGATTTTAGGGCCTTCGCTGATCTCAGGCCATGCGTCCAGCCTGGGGGTCTCCTTCTTCGCCCTCTTCCGGGGCGAATACGCTCTTGATCCTTTACGCGGGCGTCGTCTTTGCGGCATGATTCTCCCTCTCTCTCAATGAGAGAATCCACTCTCTGGGCTAACGCTCAGTCGTTCAACGGTCTTGAGGTCTGCACCTTCGACCGTGACGCCGTTCACGCGCTCCAGAATGGATATGGGCGCGATGCAGGGTTGCGTCAGGGCATTGCCCAAGGCGTCTGGTCGAACGTCCTCTCGCGTTCAGCAAGAGTTGCATTAGGATTATGTTATTTAAGTTATGCGGTTACGTGCCCTCAGTGAGGGTGAGGTGGGGCTACAGCCCCCCCTTCTTGGCCTTCTTGTTCAGCCGGTCCCTCCGCTGTTTGGCGGTGAATCCAGTGGCCCGCTCCAGGAACCTGTTGAATCTATTGATGGTTTCCCTGGCCACCTCGTCAGGCACGGAGGGATCGCTCTCCGTCTCCACCCACAGGGAGGACTTGGAGAGGATCTTGACCTCCATCCGGGGAATGGCACCGTATCCGGCCACCAGGAGGTCGCCCTCCTCCCGAGACTCTCCGAAGATCTCCTCCATGATGCCCTTCAATCCATCGCCCTCGATGTTCTTGTGATGGCCCCGCTTGATATCGTATTCCATGTTTCCACCTAGGCCAAGAAACCGAACTGGTCCAAGTATTTTGCCACGTCCACCGAGGTGCACGCGTACTCCTCGCAGTTGAGAACGGAGCTCCACTCCCCCCAGCAGTCGCACTCGACCCCGTCCAGGTCCTTCGGGTCCTGGGAGAGGGAGAATCTCTGCACCGATGCCTTGAGCTCGGGGTCACACCGCCCGCAGTTGTGTATGCCCCTGGGGGTGCCGCCGCCCGAGGGGGCGGAGATCACCCTTCCCCCGTCCGAGGGGGCGCTCCTGAGGACCTCGATCAGGGACCACCACCAGGGTGGGCGGAACTCTCCCCTCCTCCAGATCCTATCGACCAGGGTTCCCTTCTGCACGTTCAGGGGGTTGATGCTGACGCTCTCCGAACGGCTGGTAGCAAGCTTCATCGAGCTGACCGTGTCCCTGATCGCCTCCCTCTCGCCCAGGAAGGGAGGCTTGAGCAGGAGGTAGGTGCGGAGAGGTACCTCCAACCGCTCAAGAAGATCGGCCGCCCTCAGGTATTCCTCCAGGTCGAAACCCTTGTTGATGCACGCACTCCTGATCTCGTCAGAGGCCGACTCCAGCCCGATGGCCAGTTGTGACCTTTCCACGTCTATACCGTCAAAATTCCCCCTTCTAACGAACTCGGGGCGGCTCTCCAGCAGGATGCGCTCGCTGGAATCGAAGGCGGAGAAGAGCGACTCCCGGAAGGGGACGGGGATCTCCTCCGGATCCAGGAAGCTTCCCGAAGTGTACACCTTGAGCATCTCCTCCCCATCGTACCTCTCCAGGGCCCTCTCCAGCTGCCTCTCCAGCTGGTGCAGCCCGATTCCCTGCGTGGAGGCGAGGTTGTATCCGCACATCAGGCAGCCCGAACGGTGGTACCACCAGCATCCGGTGGTGCGGAAGATGATCACCAGGGCGTCGACCCTCCTGCCTCCGATCACGTCCTCCTCCTTCCAGCAGGCCTCCAGGAACTCGGTCTTCCGGGTCATCTTCCCCCCGAGAAACGTCCACCACCATATATAATCCCACGTCAGAGAGAAAGGACCGATCCCTACGGAAATCGCAATGCCATCATGGTCTTCCCGGCCGTGAGTGGATTTGAAGTCCCGATAACGAGGCCATATATACAGAAGTTGGAAACATATTAATATTCTGCTCCATTTATCCATTGGCAAAGGTGATCATATGGCACGTAAGATAGTAGTTATCGGTACGGGGGCGGCTGGTATGCCGGCGGCCTCCACTGCCAGAAAGAATGACAAGGATGCGGAGATCAACGTCATCACGGATGACGAATACATAGCCTACTCCCCCTGCGTCATCCCCTGGGTTCTGGAAGGGATGATGGGCTGGGACTACATAGTCATGCACGATCCGGAGTTCTACGAAAAGGAGAGGGACATCCACGTGCACACCCAGCTCAAGGCGACCGAGGTGGACATGGACAACAAGAAGGTGACCACCGAGGACGGCAGGGAGTGGGAGTACGACTCCCTGGTGCTGGCAACGGGAGGGGACGTCTTCGTGCCCCCGATCGAGGGTAAGGACCTCCCGGGGGTCTTCACCGTTCGGAAGATCTGGGACGGCAAGAAGATCGAGGAGAAGATGAAGGGGGCCAAGTCCGCCGTGGTCGCCGGTGCAGGGGTGATCGGTCTGGAGATGGCCGTCTCCTTGAAGAGGGCGGGACTGGACGTCACCGTGGTGGAGATGTTCCCCCAGGTAATACCCAGGATATTCGACAAGGACATGGCCGATATGGTGCAGAAAGAGGTGGAGGAGATGGGCGTGAATTTCGTCATGAACACGCCCATCGGTTCCGTCAATGGGGACGGGAAGGTCGAGAGCGTGACGGCCGGGGATAAGGAGTATCCCTGCGACTTCGTGATCATGTCCACCGGAGTGCGCGCCAATCTGGAGCTACCCAAGCAGATGGGTCTGGACATCGGTCCGCTGGGGGCGGTCCGGACGAGTCCCACCCTGCAGCCCTACCAGAAAGGTAGGATCGTCCCCGACGTTTACCTGGCCGGTGACGTGATACAGGTCCAGAGCGCCATCGTACCCGGTCCCACCATGAGCCAGCTGGGTTCCAGCGCGGTCAGGCAGGGGATGGTGGCCGGCACCAACGCGGCCGGCGGCAGTGCCATCTACCCCGGGGTGGCCAGCCCCTGGATCAGCATGATCGGCGACCTGCAGTGCGCCGGTACGGGCATCTCCCAGGGACTCGCCGCCTACTACGGCATCGACCTGGTGGAAGGTAAGTACACTGGACTCACATGCGCCCGCTACTACCCCGGACACGAGCCCCTGACGGTCAAGGTGCTGGTGGAGAAGGGAAGCCACAAGATGGTCGGTGCCCAGATGGTGGGCAGGGACCCCCAGATGAACGGGCGGATCAACTGGATCTCGGCCGCACTGGAGAAGGGCGTGACGGTGGAGGAGTTCTTCACCTCATTCGAGAACGCCTACTGCCCCCCCACCAGCATGGTGAGGGACGTGGCCCACGTCGCCGCAGAGAAGGCCATGGACAAGCTTTAGGTGGGAAACCCTTAAAAGGGGGCGCTAGGTAGGAGGATACGACATGAAGGTGAAGTTCAAGACCACGAGCCACCTGGCCCAGGCCGCCGGCCTGAGCGAGCTGGCGGTGGAGCTGGAGTGCTGCACGGTCAGGGACGTCCTCAGGACGGTGGTCGATCACGAAGAGGTCCACGAGGACTTCAAGAGGCTGGTATTCCCCAGCGAGGACAGGGTCTCGGACGTCATCAACATCCTACTGAACGGCAAGAACGTGCGGTACATGGACGGGCTGGACACCGAGGTCCAGGACGGGGACAAGGTGGCCGTCATGCCCATGCACTGCGCCGGTTGACCCCGCCCCTCGGAAACCACTTCCCGGAAACCCATTCCTCTTCTATCTTTTCTTTACGGACCCTTGCAGAAATGGAAGGAAGATGTTTCCTACACGTCGAAGTACATGAAGAACTCGTACGGGTGTGGGCGCAACCTGATCTGGTCGAACTCCATCTTCCTCTTGTACTCCGTCCAGGTGTCGATCAGTCCCTTCGAGAACACATCACCCTCCAGCAGGTAGTCGTGATCGCTCTCCAGCTCCTCCAGGGCCTTCTCCAGGCTTCCGGGCACAGTCTTTATGCTGGCGGCCTGTTCCCGTGGCAGCTCGAATATGTCCACGTCCATGGGATCCCCTGGATCAAGCCCCTTCCTGATACCGTCCAGGCCCGCCATCAAGATGGCCGAGAAGGCCAGGTAGGGGTTGCAGCTGGGATCGGGAGGGCGGAACTCCACCCTCTTGGCCTGGGGGCTGCTCACCACAGGTATCCTGATGGCGGCGCTCCTGTTCCTCTGGGAGTAGACCAGGTTGACCGGGGCCTCGTATCCCGGGACCAGCCGGCGAAATGAGTTGGTGGTGGGGTTGGTGAAGGCCAGCAGTGAGGGGGCGTGTTCCAGCAGGCCACCCATGAAGTGCATCGCCTCGATGCCCAGCTGTGCGTAACCCTCCTCCCCGTAGAACAGGTTCTCCCCCTCCTTGGAGAGGGAGACGTGAACGTGCATGCCGGTACCGTTGTCGCCGAAGAGGGGTTTGGGCATGAAGGTCACCGTCTTGCCGAACTCCCTGCCCACGTTCTTCATGATGTACTTGTACAGCATGATGTGGTCCGCCGCCTTTGTCAACGTCTGGTACCTGATGCCTATCTCTCCCTGCCCAGCGGTGGCCACCTCGTGGTGATGCACCTCCACCTCGATCCCGGCCCCGATCATCTTCCTCATCGCGGCGGCCCTTATGGGGTTGGTCGAATCGGTCGGGGGTACCGGGAAGTAGCCCCCCTTGTACCTAGGCCGATGTCCGAGGTTCGGCCCCTCGGCCCCCGAGTTCCATATCCCCTCCTCGGAGTCCACGAAGTAATACCCCGAATGCTCGTTCTGATCGAACCTCACCGAGTCGAGGATGAAGAACTCGGCCTCTGGGCCCATGAAGGCACGGTCGGCGATGCCGGACTTGATCAGGCAATCCTCCGCCTTGGAGGCGATGTACCTGGGATCGTTCCAGTACCTCTCCCCTGTCACCGGGTCGTGGACGTTGCAGAAGAATGAGAGGGTGGGCATCTCGTATACAGGATCCATGAAGGCCGTCCCCCGGTCGGGTATGAGCTGCATGTCGCTCTCCTGGATCTCGGCGAACCCGCGTATGCTCGATCCGTCGAATCCCACCCCTTCCTCCAGCAGGTTCGGGGAGAACCTCTCGGACGGTAGGGAGATGTGCTGCAACCCCCCGGGCAGATCGGTGAACTTGAGGTCCACCATCCGGAAGTCGCCGGATAGGAGGCGGGCGAGAGGATCTTCACCTTTCACCCTCTTGGGTCTCTTGACCTCCCGGATCTCCGGCTCCGGAGGATCCTCCTTGCCCTCCCTCCTGGCCCTCAGATGGTCTAAGAAGGCTCTGGCTCTGGCCATTCGGATTCACCCCTCACATCGTACTCCGGATCCTCGGGCTCCCCCTTGGAGAGTCCGGGGATCCTCTTCACCAGGTCTCCCAGCTTCGTCCCGGTGAGGCCTTCCACTATGGTAGGCAACTGGGAGATGACGTCGCCGACGTCGCCCACCAACCTGTTCGCCCCTGTGGACTTGGAGTCGTTGGAGACTATGGTGATCTTGTCGGTCTTGGCCAGGGGCTCGGACACGGCCGAGGCCATCTTGGGCAGCACCTCCACGAACATCTCGGTGATGGCCGCCTCATTGTACTGGCTCCAGGCCTCCGCCTTCCTCATCATGGTGTCCGCCTCGGAGATGCCGATCTGCTTGATCACGTCCGCCTCGGCATAGCCCCTGCTCTTGGTGGAGAGAGCCTCTCCCTCGCCCTCCGCGGAGAGCCTGTACTTCTCGGCATCGGCCATGTACTGGATGCGGCTCTGTTCTGCCTCGGCGGGTTTGATAACTTCGGACATCAGCTCCTTGTCCTTGCGCAGTATCTCCTTCTCGGCCAGCTCGGCGGCCAGTTCCTTCTCTATGATGCTGACCCGGATCTCCTCCTCCTTGACCATCTGCTGGTTCTTGTACCTCTCCAGATCGTAGGCCAGATCGGACTGGGCCCTGCTCCTGGACATCTCGGCGTCGTAGCTCGACTTCCGGGTCTCGTAGTTCTTCCTGGACTCGGCCACCTTGGTCTCCGCCTCGTACTGGACCCTCTTGGCCTCCTCGTCTGCCCTGGCCTCCCCGATCTGGGCATCTCTCTTGACCTGGGCGGTCCTGGGCCTGCCCACCGCCTCCAGGTACCCTTGGGTGTCGGTGACGTCCTTGATGGTCAATGATATGATCTCTAGACCCATCCGCTCCAGGTCCGAGGAGGAGGCATCCTTGGCCATGGCGGCCAGTTCCTTCCTCTTCTGGTAAGCCTCCTCCGGGGTGAGGGTGCTGAGGGTGGCCCTGGTGTGTCCCTCCACCACCTGTAGGGCGGTCCTCATCACCTCCTCCTTGGGCCTGGATAGAAAGTTCTCCGCCGCCAGGAGAATGGATCTCTCGTCCCCCTTGACCTTGACCTGGGCAGTGGCCGCCACGCTTATGGGGACACCCTGGACCGAGTACACCTCTGCCGTCTTGACGTCCAGGTTCATGATCTCCAGGGACATCCTCCTGACCTGTTCCTTGATCGGCCAGACGAAGGTGCCCCCGCCCTTGATGACCCTGTACCCCACGGTCCCCTTCTCTCCGTCGCTATCGTCCCTTCTCCTGCGACCGGAGATGATCAAGACCTCGTTCGGTCCGCACTTGGTGTACCTCGCCGCCCATATGAGGAACAGCAGTACGCCGATCCCCACCAATCCGCCAATTATCTCTATCATTTCACTTCCTCCTCTCCGCCTTGACGGACATGGAGCTAGGCACCCAACCGTTCCTCTGCAGGACCTCGGCCGCCGTGCCTACCAATCCTTCGATGTCCCTTCCGAAGAACATCAGGGGGCGCACCGCCGCCACCAGCTCCCGGTCCTTCTCGAATATCTTGATCTCCTTCCTTCCTTCCCCGCCATCGTAGGTGATGATCTCGGGGCGAAGTCTCAGGAGTCCCTTGAACTCACTCCACACCTCGTCCCTGACCTCGTCCATGTACAGCGTGTCGGGCCCGCCGTATGACATAATGGTCCTGGCCACCTCCGACCTGAGCTCGGACAGCTGATCGAGGCCGAAGATCTTGGATTCCCTGTTCACCAGGTCGTAGTTCAGGTGAATCCCTCCATTCTCCAGGTGGCAGAATATGGGCACCCATACCCGCCCCCCGATACCCTTGACCACCATGGCCGGCGGGTACAAACGCAGGTCATGCCACAGGAATATGTCCAGTTTCAGGTCTCCCTCTCCCCTTAGCATGCCCTCCGAGAGGAGCTGCCCACGCAGCTTCTCGTAGACCTCCCCGATGTCCTGCCCGGTGATCCTCTTCTTTCCCACCTTGGTGTAAAGCTTCTCTCCGTTCAGGAATATGGGGATGCGGTTGCCGTTGGGCATTATGAGGGAGTAGTAGGGCAGGGTGTCACCCTCCACCATGTCCGATATGGCGGTCTGCACCGCCTCGATTAGGGAGGGGAGGTTGCCCCTCTCCACCTGGAAACCGCCCACCTCGGTCTGATAGATCTCCTTGAGCAGGGGGTGGGTACGGTTGGGTCTCCAGTAGACCGGTAGCGACGCATATCTCCTTGGTACCACCGGATCCAGGTCCACCTCCAAATGGTAGCGGGGGGTGGGGTCCCCGGTCCGGTGATCCTGGTTCTTCCGGATCCCTACGGGAAACCTCATATGGCATCCCTCCCCCGCTCCCCGGTCCTCACCCGGATCACCTGCTCCACCGGGGTTACGAAGATCTTGCCATCACCCGTCTCCCCGGTCCAGGCCGACCTGAGTATGGTGTCGATCACGGTGTCCAGCTCCTTCTCGTCCACCACTGCCTCCACCTTGACCTTGGGGACCAGGTCGGCCACATAGACCACGCCCCTCCACTGGCGTTCGAACCCCTTCTGACGTCCGCGGCCCTGGACCTCGGTGATGGTCATGCCGATGATCCCCACCTTCTCCAACGCCTCCTTGACGTCCTCCAGCTTCTCGTTCCTGATTATAGCCTCCACTCTCTTCATCTGTCTCTACCTCCCCTGACCTTGAGGTCCATGGTGACGAACTCTGGATAGGTTATCGCCCCGTGCTCGGTGATGTCCAGGCCCTCCAGCTCCTCCTGGGAGGTGATCCTCAGGCCGATGATCTTGTCCAGCAGGTAGAACATGGCGTAACCGGCACCGAAGGCCCAGGCCATGTTCACCAGCGCGCTGAATCCCTGAACCAGGAAGAAGCCGGCGTTCCCGTAGAGCAGGCCGGTGATCAGCGGCTCCGCGGTGCCGTAGTTCCCGTAGGCCCCGTCGGCGAACAGGCCTAGTGCGATCAGCCCCCAGGTCCCGGCGAATCCGTGAACTGGGATGGCCCCAACCACGTCGTCGATCCCTTTCCTCTCCAGGAAGCGGTAGCCGTACACCGCTATGAACCCGGAGACCACACCGATGACTATGGAGGCCCAGGGGGCCACCCAGGCGCAGCCCGCGGTGATGCCCACCAGCCCCCCTATCGCCCCGTTGATGGTCATGGTCACGTCGGGCTTTCCGAACTTGTACCAGGTAATGGACATCGCCGCCAGGGTCCCTCCGGCGGCCGACAGGGTGGTGTTCACTGCTATCGCCGAGATCCTCAGCTCGTGGGCGGACAGGGTGCTGCCGGGGTTGAAGCCGTACCAGCCGAACCATAGTATGAACAGGCCCAGCACGGCAATGGTGATGTTGTGGCCGAATATCGGCCTGGGCCTACCCTGGCTGTCGTACCTCCCGATCCTGGGTCCGATGATCAGGCATCCGGCCAGGGCCACGTAGCCCCCCACGGCGTGTACCACGCCGGAACCGGCGAAATCGAGTGCCCCGTAGCCTCCCCCCAGGTCCACCAGGAAGTCCAAGGAGGCCAGCCATCCCCCGCCCCACAGCCAGTGGCCGTAGAGGGGATAGATGAGGGCGGTGATCACCACGCTGACGATGATGTAGGTGCTGAACTTTGGCCTCTCCGCGATCGCTCCGCTCACGATGGTCGCCGCCGTGGCGGCGAAGACCATCATGAAGAACCACAGGAGCATGGTGTTCACGTCGTACGCATCGCCGAACAGTAGCCACCCGTCCGTGCCGAACAGTCCGTACGCGTCGGTCCCCATCAGTAGCACGTACCCGATGGCGAAGAACGCTATCGAGCCGGCCGAGAAGTCCAGGATATTCTTCATCAGCACGTTGGTCACGTTCTTGCTCCTGGAGAATCCGGCCTCGAGCATGGCGAAGCCGGCCTGCATGATGAACACCAGGAAGGCGCAGACCAGTACCCACACGAAGTCCAGGGCCACCCCGGTGCCCCCCGACTCCAGGGTCTCGGCACCAGAGGGGTCCGCCCCCAACGATCCCGGTATCGATAGCAGGCCGACCACCAATAGTGCGACCAGTATTATCGGAGTTCTCTTCAATCACATCTCCCCTGTTGGAATCTTCCCCTAGGAAAGGCAGTCAGATCCAGGAACGGGGCCATCCAGGGGGCTTTTATCGCTTGACGGGCTGGCGGACGGAGGTCCGCCCTGTCCCCCTGGTTCGGGGTGATCAGACATTGGATGGGAACCGGTCCCAATGGCACATAGGGGAGATCACACGGTAGACCGCTACCTGGACCTTCCCGGCTCCTGCGGGAATCTGACCCGCGCCAAGAAGCGTTGGAAATTCCCTGATTTGTGTAGACAATTGTAGGGGACATCGGCATTTAGAATACTATATCATCTATTTATAGCTTATTTTTACCAATATTAACCTAATGATTATGATTTTAATAGACATATGTATGATAGGAATCATCCGAATCCGATACATGGCCCGCGGTGGGGGTCCAGCCCCTACAGAAAGGTTTTATAACCAGGCAAAGATTCGACCCTGATTCCAATGGATTCGGAGGATCGCTTTGACCTGGTGGCCAGGAACACCGAGGAGGTGGTCACCCCCGAGGAGCTCAGGCAACTGCTCCATATCAATGATCACCCAAGAGGGTACATCGGATTCGAGCCCTCCGGGCTGGCCCACATAGGCTGGGTCATCTGCTCGAACAAGGTTCGGGACTTTCTCGAGGCCGGTTTCGAGTTCACCATCTTCTTCGCCGACTGGCACGCCTACATAAACGACAAGCTGGGCGGCGATCTGGAGTCGATCAGGACCTGCGCCAGGTACATGGAGGACTGCTTCGAGGCGCTGGGTGTTCCCGGTGAGAAGGTGGAGTACGAGTACGCCACCCAACTCCTCTCCGACATCGATTACTGGGAGAGGGTGATCAACATCGGTAAGGTCTCCTCCCTGAGCCGGGTCAAGAGGGCGATGACCATCATGGGCAGGCAGGAGGACGAGGCCGAGGTGGATTCCTCCAAGGTCATGTACCCCCTCATGCAGGCCACGGACATCTTCGCCCTGGAAGTGGACGTGGCCTACGCGGGGATCGACCAGAGGAGGGCCCACATGCTGGCCAGGGAGGCGGCCGAGAAGATGGGCTGGAGGAAGCCGGTGGCCGTCCACACCCCCCTGCTCCCGGGGCTGAAGGGGGGCAGCAGGATGGATCCCCTGGCGGCCAAGATGTCCAAGAGCGATCCTGACTCCGGGATCACCCTGCACGATACCCCCGATGACATCCGCAGGAAGGTGAAGAAGGCGTTCTGTCCTCCAGAGGTGGAGGGGAACCCCGTACTGGGGCTGTGCAAGCATCTGATCTTCCCGCGGGTGGAGAGCATGTTCATCGACCGTCCGGAGAAGTTCGGCGGGCCTCTGGAGTTCCCCACCTACCGGGAGATGGAGGAGGCCTACGCGGCCGGGGAGCTGCACCCGATGGACCTGAAGAAGGGGGCGGCCCAGGGCGTGGTGGAGGTGCTGGCCCCGGTGAGGGAGTACTTCGAGCGGAAGCCGGAGAATCTGGAGAGGATGAGGGAGATACTCGGTTAGCCCTTGATGGACCGAAAGAAATTCATGGTCCTCTTTTTGCACATGTGCAGCATGGCCTCCACATCGCCAGTGCCCATCATGCCCGCTGCCCCGGCATGACCGCCCCCGTTGTTGTCGGTCTCCATGCCCAGTTCCTCCAGTAGCCTCCCCAGGTGGAAACCCTGTCGTATCAGGCCGAGTCTGGCCCTGGCGCTGATCCTGAAACCCCTCTCCCTCTGGGAGCCGACGAAGGCCACGTCCGACCCCAGCTGAATGAGTGACCGACATACGGAGCTCTCGTAGGAGGAGCCGTGGGAGACGGCCACGATGTTCTCTCCCACCCTGTCGAAGACGAGCCTCTGTCCCCCCTTCAGCTGGGAGATGCGCTCGGAGAGGTCCTGCTCCATCTCGGTCAGGGAGAGTACCTCGTCCATCTCCACCCCGCTCTCCTCCATGACCTCTCCGAAGGATCGGAGCAGGGCGGGATTGGCGTACCTGAAGTGGCCGCTGTCGGTGAGCATCCCGGCGAGGAGGGCGAGGCCGGAGAGATAGTCGATCTCCTTCCCGCCCAGCTTGAGCATCTCGTACACGATCTCTGCGCAGCTCCTCCTGGCATCGTCGCAGTAGTAGGTGAACCCCTCCCAACGCTCGGTCCTGGCATGATGGTCTATCACCACGCATCCCGGGGGCACCTCCAGGTTCACCTGGTCCGGGGAGGAGGTGTCCAGGATGACAACCAGATCGAAATTCTCCGGCCGGCAGGTCTCCTTCACCTCCATGCCCAGCTTCCATCCGATCAGCTTGGAGGTGCGGTCCATCCCGCCGGGGGCGACGATGGTCACCCCTGGATAGGCCCGACAGATCGCGTAGGCGCTCCCCAGAGCATCCGGATCGGCGTTCCCATGTAGAAGAACGGCCTTGCTTCCCTCTTCCAATCTGGATGCTATGTGGGCGAGCATCACCTGCCCTATTAGTTAATAGATATTTGCATTTTTCTGAGTCCCGAAACCCGGATATGAAAAATTACCTGGGGAAAGGGTTTGCCTACGTACTCTCCTCGGGCTGCCCCCCACTGCCGCCTCCCAGCGCCTGGGAGATCTGGGCCTGGAGGCTCTGGTACTTCTCCCTCATCTGCTTCTCCTGCCTCTCCAGGGTCTTGACCCTGACCTCCAAGGTCTCCTTGTTGTCCTGGGTCTCCTGGAGGACCTCATCCTTCCCCTTGGTCCTTATAAGCAGGGAGCCGACGTTCTTGTAGATCGGAGCCTCTTCCGGGGTCTTCTCCAGCTCCTCGATGGTCTTCTCCATCTCCTTGAGCTGGGCGTCCATCTGGTACTTCTGGGAGAGAACGCTCTGCAGCTGCTGCTGCAGCTGCTGGAACTGCTGTATCTGGTTCTGGAGTTTTGGGCTAAGCTGGTCCATATTCATTCACCTGTTAACTCGAACATCTCCTTGCATAGTCTGATCCATCTGAGGTATGAGTTCAGGGCGGCCCTCATGGAGGAAAGGTCGCTGGCCTCCACCCGGAGCATCATGTCCTCCCCGTCCATACTGGCCTCTACCCGGGCCCGGGGGATCTCCCTCCCGGCCTCCGGTCCCACCGCCCTCATCAGGGAGTGGGCGCGGGGATCGTCGAACCGGAGGGTGGCCGTGGGCATAGGTCCTCCTCACTTGGACCTGATCACCTTCTTGACGTTGGGCCGCTCCTTGTAGAAGATCTTGGAACTGCAGGTCTCGCACTGCATGCCCACCGCGTTCACGTTGGAGCGTATGGGCTTGTTGCACTTGCCGCATTTGTACATGTGATCACCTGGTCTCCGGCCTTCCCAGCCTCTTCACCTTGGGTGAGTAGGCGGAGGCGGCGAACTTGTTGCTGCAATGCCTGCACTGCCAGATGCCGGAGGATATCCGCTTGACGCTCCGGTGGTGGCAGCTGGGGCACTCGTGGGCCCCGGTCCTCATCCGGTCGATATGTCCCACTCGCCTTCTTACCCTCACCCCGTAACGGGGGCCGTACCTGCCAGAGCTGCCTACTTTGTCTGTCCTCTTCGCCATCTTCCTCACCCAACTATTTCTCGTAGATCCTTGCTCAGCTCCACCGACGTCTTCACTATAGTACTCACCTGATCCCTGGTGAGGGCGCCCCGGAGCCCCTTCTGCATGGCCCGGACGTCACCGTTCTCGTCCGTACTGACAGTGAGACGGGCTTCAGCGATCTTCTCCTCATCGAGAGTCGGATCGAATAATATAGAGTTTTCGATTTGCACCGCGGTGCAGGAGATGGGGGTGCAGGTGATCGGTAGGGGATAGTCCTCTCCCCTGTCATGTGCCGAGGCCGGCACGGTCGCGTCCTTCAGGGCGGCTATGGCTCCCAGGGCACAGGCATCGAACAGGTTGCCGTCGTAGTCCAGGACGTAGATGTCCAGGAACATGATCCAGACCTCCTCCCCCACCTCGATGCACAGCTTGGACATGTCCACCATCTGACTCTCCCTGATGCCCCTGTCGACCACCCGGGCCAGCTCGATGGCGTTCTCGTCCGGTGGCCCCGACTCGAAGGTGGGGGAGGCCATGGGTATGAGTTCGGCGCTGGTGGTTAGCACACCCTTGTCCGGGGTATCCGGGAAGGGGGTTCCCAGGTCCAGCTTCACCCCTACCAGGACGTCGGTGTTGCCCAGCCTTACCCTGGCCGAACCCTCGGCGTTGTCCGCGTAGCCGGTCTCTATGGATACCTCCCTGAGCTCGTTCCAGGCGCGCCCATCCACCCTTTTTCCCTGGGAGATGAGCTTGTGGATGTGATCCCTCTTGATATCTGACATTATCGAACGTGCCATGTTCATTCCTCCTCGTAATCTTCCTCGTCCTCCATATCCGAGGCTTCCTCCACGCTGTACTTCTCCTTCAGGGCGTCCTTCTGCAGGGCGTAGATCTCCTCACAGGCCTTGAATCCCATGTCCAACGCCTTGTCGAACTCCTCCACGGTCAGGTGACCGTCCATCTGCAGCAGTAGAACCTCCTGGGTCCTGGGCATTATGGCCAAGGGCACGTCGGCCTGGCCCAGGTTGTCCTCCTCCTTGGTCAGATCCAGGACGACCTGGTCATTGGCCTTGCCCACCGCCACCGCGGGGACGATGTCCCTCATGGGTATGCCCGCGTCCGCCAGGGCCACCGATGCGGCGGTCAGGCCGGCGCATCTCGTGCCGGCGCTCGCCTGCAGCACCTCGACGTACACGTCAATGGAGGTGCGGGGGAACTGCTCTGTGAATACCACGTACTCCAGCGCCTCGGATATCAGCTTGGAGATCTCCACCGATCTCCGATCGGGCCCCGGTCTCTTGCGGTCGGAGACCGAGAAGGCTATCATGTTGTACTTGCACCTGACCAGTCCCTTGGAGGGGTCCTGCAGGTGGCGGGGATGGCACTCCCTCGGCCCGTACACGGCGGCCATGATCTTGTTCTTGCCCCACTCGACGTAGGCGGATCCATCGGCACTCTTGAGCACACCGGCCTCTATCTTGATGGGCCGGAGCTCGTCGAATCTCCTGCCATCCACTCTAAGTCCGTTCTCATCAACCAGTTTCTCTTCCATAATCATCACCAGTTCATTCCGATTTGGTCACCGACTCCAGATATTCCTTCACCCTCTCGGTCAATCTCAGGGTCTGGGCCTCTTCCTCGATCATCTTGATGGCCCGGATGGCGTGCACGATATCGTCCACCTCGCCCTCCAGCCATATCCTTCCGTTCTGGCCCACGAAGATCCTGCAGTTGGTGTAGCTCTTGATCATCTGGATCATGGACCCTCCCTTGCCGATCACCCTGGGGACCTTGCTGTGGGAGATATCGATGATCTGTCCACCCTGAAGCTTCCTCAGCCCCGGCTCCTTCATGGTCACCTGGACCCTCTTGGTCTCGTCCACCATCAGGATCTTCGCCAGCAGCACATCACCCACGTTGAGGTACCTGGCGGTGTCCCCGAACTCCACCCTCCAGGGAACCTCGTTCACATGCAGCGGGGCGGGATAGGGGGAATTGATGTCCACCAGCCAGTTGGACGGTCCCAGATCGATGATCTTACCGATCACGGTGTCCCCAGACTGGGGGATGTACCGCCCTCCCAGTGCTATTACGTTCACGTAGTTGGACCGGGTACTCTTAACCCCCAGCTTGGAGGAATAGATCTTGCCGTCCACCATGTAGGTGCCGTTACCCGGCTTCAGCTTACCCGAATCAACAAGCTCGCCAGGCACCACTATCTCCCTGGCGGGCTTCTGGTTTTCCTTGTTCATACAATCACTCCAGACAATATATCAATTGGTAATAGAAGGCGATGGTCACTTGAGCAGCTTGGTCTCCACCGCACCATGGGTCCTGTTGTTCAGCTGGGAGATGAACTCGTCCCTCATACCGGCCGGGACCTCCACCACGCCGATCCAGTCCCCGGTGGGCTGCCACTCCTCCTTGACCACCTTCCCTGAATCGGTGAGTATCTCGTAGCATCTCCCGTAGTCCTCACCGGACAGCTTAACGGCCACCTGACTGGTCTCGAACCTGATCGGGATCAGGGGCTTCAGCTTGTCAAGGACGTGGGAGATCTGGGCGTCCACCGACTTGAAAGGATCGATGTGGACCTTGGCCTCGTCCATGGCCATCTCGATCCTCTGGGGTGGATGAGGGGTCCCCGACTGGGGGTTGATGGCGTTCCGGGCGATCTCGGCGACGATCCTCCTCTTCTTCTCCTCCTGCATCTGCCGCCTCTGCTCGGTGGTGAGTTGGACCTCACCCTTGAGCACGATCTCCTTGGCCACCTCCAGCACCTCGTTGGTGCCGAAGACCTCCTCCATCTTCTCCTCGGAGGACCGGTCCCCTTTCTTGGCGTCCCGGAAGATCTCCTCCACCGCGAGGTTCTGGGAGAGGTCGACCTCCTTCCCTTCCCGGAGCTCCCTGGCCGCCTGAGGGTCTATCAGAACCTCGAAGCTCTCGCCGTGGGAGTCCATTCGGGCGATCACGGAGTCCTCAATGCTGACCATCGCTACCCGTCTACTCGGCGCTCAGTTTGCCGACGTAATCTTCCACTTCGGACGTGGAGAGCTGCCTGAACACCTCGTCCGATGTCACAACGCCTATCTCCACCGCTTTGGGGTTGAGACTCTCCTCCTCTGTGGCCTTCAGGAGGGACTTGAGGCCCAGGAGGATGGCGTTCTCCATCTCCATCGATTCCTCGTATTCCTCCTCGAAGACCTCCATGACCGCGTTCCTCCCGGCCCCGATGGCCCCGGCCTTGTACGATACCAGGGCACCGCTGGGATCGGTCTCGAAGAGGTACTCTCCCTGCTCGTCCACCCCAGCCACCAGCAGGGCGGTGCCAAAGGGTCTCACACCACCGTACTGGGTGTAGTTCTGCTTGAAGTCGCAGATCCGCTTGACGAGGGGCTCCACCCCGATACGCTCGTCGTAGGTAATACGGCTCACCTGGGCCATGATCCTGGCCTGGTCCACCAATATTCTGGCGTCTGCCACCAGTCCGGAGGTGGCGCATCCCACGTGCTCATCGATGCGGAAGATCTTCTCTATGGACTTCGGTTCCATCAGCCGACTCGCGATCCGCTTGTCGACGATCAGAACCACTCCGTCCTTGAACTTGAGACCAACGGTTGTTGTACCCCTCTTCACCGCTTCCCGGGCGTATTCGACCTGGAATAATCTACCATCCGGTGAGAATACGGTTATGGCTCTATCATATGCCATTTGTCCTGGTTGCATAACATCACTCCATCCACAGATACGTTTGCTACGCTGACGATATCGTCCTAAAGAGATACCTAAATATATAGCTATTCCTAAACCAGCTAAACTGGTTCTTGAGGGCTAGTTGACCTCCTCCTCAAAATACCTTTGCCTCAACTTCCGCAGCGTCCCCGAGGTCCGCAGGGCGGCGATCTCCATTTCCTCCCCACCGGCCCGTTCCAGGGCCTCCATCATCTTGTCCCTGTCCAGGTGACCGCACCTGACGATGCCCTTCCGACCGTCGAATTGGATGAGCTTGGGCCTCCCTGCCCCTACTTCGGCGGCGGATCGCTCCAGGAGCGCCTTGAGGCGAGGCTTGGGAACGGTGGGGGAGACGGTGAAGGCGATATACCTCCTCCTACCCCTCTTCTCCTTGACCACCATGCTTCGGTCCCACCACGGCCCCTATCCCCTGCCCAGCATCTGCTCGGACTGCACTCCGGTGATGACCACCATGACCTTGACCAGGCCCTCGCACTCGGGCTCCACCGCACATCCCCATATGATCCTGGAATCGGGGTTTATCTGCTCCCCCACCAGGGCGGCGGCCCGCTCGGCCTCCGAGACGGTCATGTCCGGTCCGCCCACCACGCGGATAAGGGCTCCCTTGGCCGAACCGAGCTCCACATCGCCAAGGAGTGGGGAGGACATGGCCTCGTCGACCGCCTCATTCATCCTGTCCCTTCCCTGGGCCTCACCGATGCCGATCATGGCCACCCCCCCGTTCTCCATTATGGTCATCATGTCGTTGAAGTCCACGTTTACCAGGGCGGGTTTGGTGATGATCTCGGTGATACCCTTGATACTCTGCATGAGGACCTCGTCGGCCACGCGGAAGGCGGCCTCTATGGGTAGCTTGGGCACCATCTCCAGAAGTTTGTCGTTCTCCACCACGATGGTGGTATCGCAGAAGTGCCTCAGGGATTCGAGGCCGCGGAGCGCGTTCTCCCGCCTCAACTTTCCCTCCGCGGTGAAGGGAAGGGTGACCACCCCCATGATCAGGGAGGACTGTCCCTGATTCCTGCGCCGAGCCAGCTCCGCTATGAAGGGGGCCGCCCCGGTGCCCGTACCTCCCCCCATACCGGCGGTTATGAAGTTGATGTGCCTGCCCTCGATGTAGTGGAGGAGTTCGTCCCTGGCCTCCTCGGTGGCCCTCTTCCCCATCTCGGGCTGGGCACCCGCCCCCAGCCCCCGGGTGATGGACTTTCCCAGGAGCACCTTGTTGGGGACCTCCACCGAGAGCAGGTGCTTGGCATCGCTGTTGGCGGCCACCAGGGTAGCCCCGACTATTCCCGACTGGTACAGCCTTCTTATGGTGTTCGAACCCCCCCCACCGCATCCGACGATGGAGATGTTGACCTTCAGGGACTCGACGATCTTCTTCAGTTCCTCGTCGGATTCGATCTCGGGGTCGGCCTGTTCATGCTGATCCTCTTCAACTGCCTCACGAGCCTCCAGGGCCCTATCGATGATTGACTTCATACTCCCATCCCAGGACTTAAAATCGGTAACGGAAATGGATTGATGGTACTTAAACCCATTTCCCTTTGGGCAATCACAGGAACTCGAACTCGGTGCCGCACCTGCCGCATCGCAGATCGTCCGGTTCGAGGGGGGCGCCGCACTCTGGACACCTGTCCGCAAGGAGGGCTCCACAGGTACACACCTCCCATTCCGAAGGAAGGGTCCTGTCGCAGGCGGGGCAGCTCACGGTCTCGTAGAGATCGAAGGCCTCGCCGCACCGGGGGCACTCCGAGTCGCTGTACAGGATCCTGGTCCTGCAATTGGGGCACTGGAAGGTGGAACCCTCCTCGATGAATATGGCCCCGCAGTTGCACATGCTTGCCCAGGAGGGGACCTCGTCACCGCACAGGGGGCAGATCACCGACCCCGTGCCCTGGTTAAGGTGCTCGTAGGACCGATCGCAGTAGGGGCAGAAGCCGGTCCTGGCCAGGCAGACCGTGTGGAACTCCTTCCCACACTCGCAGACGGTGAAGTCCGACCCCTCCTTGATGTTCCCCAGGCAGATCTGGCAGGAGGGTATGGTCACCTGTGGCCCGGTCACCTGGATCCTCGGCCTGCCTCTAGGTATCAGCCTTCTTATTATGGCGGTGATCTCCTCACGCTCCGCCGGTCGATCCCTTCCGAGGAAGCTCATTACTCTCATCATGGTGAGTAGGGAGAGGGCGCCTAGAGCGGCGGAGATAAGGATGACAAGTAGCACGGGGAGGAACAAAAGCCCTTTCCTTTTATCCCTTTTACCCCTTAATATAATATAATTGATATCGCACTGCAATACTGCCGATGCTCCGATGTGATTACCGTCTTCAGAAATGTAGCTGCAGAATAATGAAATAATAAGGAGTATATGATGTACTATCCGTATATAATTGACAGTATTCGTAAAAACGTCATTCGAAGGACGCATCAGTCCTGCGATTTACATGGCCGTCGACGTACATCGGTGTTCCCTTGTACATGGATGCGAGGATTGAGCCATTTGTTCGGACCAAAAAACAAAATAGATGATTGCCTTTACTCTATGAAAATCGGATTCCCCCTCCTGAGTGGTTCCAGCTACGCAATCGGGAGGGGGGCGTATGGGGAACAACGTACCCCGGATTGGGTAAAATCGTAAGCAATTTGCTAAAGAGGGTGGTTGTGAGCTGGAAAGAAATCGGTGTTAACCCCGGCTCGACCGGGGCCAGGACCCATGAACGGAGTCCAAGCATGGATCGGGAAAGGAAGGCAGACCTCAGGCCCGTAGGGATCGTTCCTCATGTCGGAGTCTATCTGCCCACATCTGTCCGTCATGGGACACTGGGATCATCTGGTATCAGTATTAATTGGGACCCTGAACTGAGTTTGAAGAGCTGAAGAGGTATCGAAATGACGGATTCGGATGAGATTGGCGCCGTTATGGTCGTCGGCGGAGGCATAGGGGGAATACAGAGTGCACTGGACCTTGCCGATGCCGGTTTCAAGGTGTACATGCTGGAGAGGAGTCCCAGCATCGGCGGGAAGATGGCGAAGCTGGACAAGACGTTCCCCACCAATGATTGCTCCATATGCATCTTGGCGCCGAAGATGTACGATTGTTACAGTCATCCCAACATCGAGGTCTTGACCTGCTCGGAGCTCACCGGTCTTGAGGGTGAGCCAGGCCACTTCAAGGCAAGGGTGTTCAAGAGGGCAAGGTACGTGGATGTGGATAAGTGCACCGGATGTGGCATATGCATCGAGAAGTGCCCTTCCAAGGGCATCCGGGACGAATGGGAGCTCGGGGTCGTCGAGAGGAAAGCCATCTACATGCCCTTTGCCCAGGCGGTCCCCAGGGCCGCGGTGATCGACCCTGACAACTGCAGGTACCTGACCGAGGGGAAGTGCGGTGTCTGCGCCAAGGTGTGTGAGAGGGACGCCATAGACTACGAGATGCAGGACGAGGAGCTCGAGATAGAGGTGGGATCGGTGGTCCTCGCCCCGGGTTATGACATCTTCGACGCGGAGCGGAAGAGGGAGTACGGTTATGGCGAGTACGACAACGTGATGCTCACCCTGGAGTTCGAGAGGATGCTGAGTGCAAGCGGGCCATACGCCGGAGAGGTGCGGCGCCCCTCGGATGGGAAGGAGCCAACGAGGATTGCCTTCCTCCAGTGCATCGGCTCGAGGGACGAGAAGGTGGGCAACAACTACTGCTCGTCCGTCTGCTGCATGTACGCCCTGAAGGCCACCATAGTCGCCAAGGAGCACAACGAGGAGCTGGAGCCCCACATATTCTTCATGGACATCAGGGCGGTGGGCAAGGAGTTCGAGGACTACCGCATCCGGGCCCAGGACGAATACGGGGTGAAGCTCCACCGAGGTACCAGGGTCGCCTCCGTGGAGGAGGATCCCGAGACCAAGAACCTCATCGTCAAGTACTCGGAGGGGAGCGAGAGCTTCGAGGAGGAGTTCGACATGGTGGTCCTCTCCGTAGGTCTCTGCCCCTCTGACAGCGCCGGGCACCTGAGCCAAGTGCTGAACATCGACCTGAACAAGTACGGTTTCGCCGACACCCAGGTGTGGACGCCTTTGAACTCCTCTAGGGAGGGGGTGTTCGTCAGCGGCGCCTTCACCTCCCCAAAGGACATCCCCACCTCGGTGGCCGAGGCCTCCGGTGTGGCGGCCAAGGCCGCATCGGTCATATGGGACCAGAGGAATACCCTGGCCAAGCCGAAGGAGTATCCAGAGGAGCGAGAGGTCGCCGGTGAGGAGCCCCGCATCGGGGTCTTCGTCTGCCACTGCGGCATCAACATCGGCGGCGTGGTGAACGTCCCGGCGGTGGTGGAATACGCCGCCAAGCTTCCCAACGTGGTACATGCGGAGGACAACCTCTACACCTGCTCACAAGATACCCAAGAGAACATCAAGGAGATGATCGAGGAGCACGACCTGAACCGCGTGATCGTCGCTTCCTGCACCCCCAGAACGCACGAGCCGTTGTTCCAGAGCACCATCAGGGAGACCGGTCTGAACCCGTTCCTTTTCCAGATGGCTAACATCAGGGACCAGTGCTCCTGGGTGCATATGAAGGATCCGGAGAGGGCTACGGAGAAGGCCAAGGATCTGGTGCGCATGGCGATCTCCAAGGTCAGGCTGGCCGCCCCGCTGTACCGGCCCACCTTCCCGGTCGGCAACTCCGCCGCCGTGATCGGCGGGGGCCTGTCCGGCATGACCGCCGCGCTGGAGATCGCCGACCAGGGATTCGATGTTGACCTGGTGGAGCGGGAGGACTCTCTGGGAGGCAATCTGGCAAGCGTGTACTCCACACAGGCGGGGAGGACGGGTCCCGAGGTGGTCGAAGAACTGGCAGGGAGGATCAGGGATAATGATAGGATCACGGTTCACCTGGGTGCCCAGCTCGAGGCTGTTGAAGGATACGTGGGCAACTTCGTCCTGCACACCGGTCAGGCGGACATTGAGACCGGGGCCATCGTGGTGGCCACCGGTGCGGAGGAGTACCGGCCCACCGAGTACTCCTACGGTCAGGACGACCGGGTCCTCACCCAGCGCGAGCTGGGTAAGAGGCTGGCTGAGGAGCCCCTCAACGCCGACACTGTGGCCATGATCCAGTGCGTCGGCTCCCGCACCAAGGAGAACCCCATGTGCTCCAGGATCTGCTGCACCTCCGCCATGAGGAACGCCATCGATATCAAGGAGAGCAGTCCAGACACCCAAGTGTACGTCTTCTTCAAGGACATGAGGACCTACGGCTTCAAGGAGGACCTGTACCGCGAAGCGGCCGAGAGGGGGGTCAAGTTCATCCGGATGAACGACGACGAGATGCCCGAGATGGCCGA
This sequence comes from Methanomassiliicoccales archaeon, assembly GCA_046540255.1. GTDB lineage: Archaea > Thermoplasmatota > Thermoplasmata > Methanomassiliicoccales > JAAEEP01 > JBKHFJ01. Next base: position 229,061 of record JBKHFJ010000001.1, read on the forward strand.
GGAGGACGGCAAGCTGGTCCTCACGGCGAACGACATCATCCTGGGAGAGCAGGTATCGGTGACAGCCGATCTGGTCGCCCTCAGCACGGGCATTCGACCGCACGAGGACAACGAGAACCTGGCCCAGATGCTCAAGATACCCATCAGCAAGGACGGGTTCTTCATGGAGGCACACCAGAAGCTCAGACCGGTGGACTTCGCCGCGGATGGCATTTATCTGGCAGGTTTGGCCCATTGGCCCAAGTTCGCGGAGGAGAGCATCGCCCAATCGGAAGGGGCCGCGGCCAGGGCAATAACGGTCATCTCTAGGGATGAGTGGGAGGGAACCGCCGCCGTGCCAGTGGTCGATCAGACTATCTGCAGAGGCTGTGGGACCTGTGAAGAGGTGTGTGCCTTCTCCGCCGCCAATCTGGAAGAGGTGGAAGGAGTGTTCAAGGCCACCATTAACGCCGCCCTGTGCAAAGGCTGTGGATCCTGTGGGGCGGCCTGTCCATCGGGCGCCATCAGCATGACCCATTACACCGACGATCAGCTGCTTAGGGAGGCCAAGGCCGCCCTCGAGGAGGTGTTGGAATGAGCGATTTCGAGCCCAAGATGGTCGGCTTCCTATGCAACTGGTGCTCCTATGCCGGAGCCGACCTGGCCGGCGTAAGCCGATTCCAGTACCCCACCAACCTACGATCGATCAGGGTTCTGTGCAGCACCAGGGTGACGCCCCACATCATATTGGAGGTCCTGAAGGCGGGGGCGGACGGCGTACTGGTGGGCGGCTGCCATCTCGGGGACTGCCATTACATCTCCGGAAACTACTACACCGAGAAGCGGATGAAGGTCACCAAGCAGCTACTGGAGATGGTGGGTCTCGATCCCCGGCGGGTGAGGCTGGAGTGGGTCTCCGCCTCCGAGGGGGAGAGGTTCGCCGAGGTGGTGACAGATTTCGTCTCCACCCTCAAGGACCTGGGACCCTCACCGGTCAAGGGGGATGAGGAGAAAGCCCTTCGTTTGGATGCGGCTATAGCCGCCTCCCAGGACTGGAGACTGAGGCTGCTGAACGGAAAGGAGATCAAGGTCACCGAGAAGGGCAATGCCTACGGTAACACCATCGATCCCGGGAGGATCGAGGAGCTGACCAGTGAGGCGGCCAAGGAAGAGTTCGAGAGAAGCATGATAATCGAATTGACCAGCAAGCAACCCTACTCCGTCAAGGAGCTGGCAGAGAGGATCGGGGTCTCCCCCAGGAGCATCTTAGAAAACGTAGCCTTCCTACGGGGCAACAACCTGCTCAGCCTGGCCTCCGTTGACGGCTTCACGCCCAAGTACCGTGCCCTAGGCACGGGAGGTGCTTAGAATGAACAAGGTAGGCGCAGTCATGATAGTGGGCGGGGGCATATCCGGGATACAGAGCGCACTCGACCTGGCGGATTCAGGATTCTACGTTTATCTGGTGGAGAGGAAGCCCAGCATCGGTGGGACCATGGCCCAGCTGGACAAGACCTTCCCCACCAACGACTGCTCCATGTGCATCATGGCCCCCAAGCTGGTCTCCGCCGGCAGGCATCACAACATCGAGATAATCAACAACGCCGACCTCCAGGAGGTGGAGGGCGAGCCGGGCGATTTCAAGGTGAAGATCAACCAGCGATCCCTCAAGGTCGATCCGGTGGAGTGCACCGGATGTGGGATCTGCGCCCAGGTCTGCCCGGTGGAGGCGAGGGACGAGTACAACGAGGGGCTGAATAGGAGGAAAGCCATCTCGGTCATGTATCCCCAGGCCGTTCCACTGGTATTTAGCATCGACCAGGATCTGTGCATCGGTTGCGGTGCCTGTGAGAAGAGCTGCGTGGCCGGTGCCATCAGGTACGAGCAGCAGGACGAGCCACTGGAGCTGGAAGTGGGATCGATCATCGTCTCCCCCGGCTTCGAGGAGTTCGACGTTTCCAAGAAGAGGGAGTACGGTTATGGGGAGTATGACAACGTCCTGTCGAGCATCGAATTCGAGAGGATGCTCTCCGCCACCGGCCCCTATTTTGGAATGGTCCTCAGGCCTTCCGATGGTGACATACCAAAGAAGGTGGCATTCCTGCAGTGCGTCGGCTCGAGGGACGACAAGGTGGGCAACAACTACTGCTCGTCCGTCTGTTGCATGTACGCCCTGAAGGAAGCGATTATAGCCGGAGAGCACAACGAGGAGCTGGAGCCCCACATATTCTTCATGGACATCAGGGCGGTGGGCAAGGAGTTCGAGGACTACCGCATCCGGGCCCAGGACGAATACGGGGTGAAGCTCCACCGAGGTACCAGGGTCGCCTCCGTGGAGGAGGATCCCGAGACCAAGAACCTCATCGTCAAGTACTCGGAGGGGAGCGAGAGCTTCGAGGAGGAGTTCGACATGGTGGTCCTCTCCGTAGGTCTCTGCCCCTCTGACAGCGCCGGGCACCTGAGCCAAGTGCTGAACATCGACCTGAACAAGTACGGTTTCGCCGACACCCAGGTGTGGACGCCTTTGAACTCCTCTAGGGAGGGGGTGTTCGTCAGCGGCGCCTTCACCTCCCCAAAGGACATCCCCACCTCGGTGGCCGAGGCCTCCGGTGTGGCGGCCAAGGCCGCATCGGTCATATGGGACCAGAGGAATACCCTGGCCAAGCCGAAGGAGTATCCAGAGGAGCGAGAGGTCGCCGGTGAGGAGCCCCGCATCGGGGTCTTCGTCTGCCACTGCGGCATCAACATCGGCGGCGTGGTGAACGTCCCGGCGGTGGTGGAATACGCCGCCAAGCTTCCCAACGTGGTACATGCGGAGGACAACCTCTACACCTGCTCACAAGATACCCAAGAGAACATCAAGGAGATGATCGAGGAGCACGACCTGAACCGCGTGATCGTCGCTTCCTGCACCCCCAGAACGCACGAGCCGTTGTTCCAGAGCACCATCAGGGAGGCCGGCCTGAACCCCTACCTCTTCGAGATGGCCAACATCAGGGACCAGTGCTCCTGGATCCACATGCACGAGCCCGAGAAGGCCACCGAGAAGGCCAAGGACCTGGTCCGCATGGCGGTATCCAAGGCCAGGCTCATCGAGCCGCTGGAGCGGGCCCAGTTGGACGTCAAGAATAAGGCCGCCGTGATCGGCGGGGGCCTGTCCGGCATGACCGCCGCGCTGGAGATCGCCGCCCAGGGCTTCCATGTGGATTTGGTGGAGCGGGAAGACTCCCTGGGAGGCAATCTCGCGGAGGTCTACTCGGAGACGGACGGCAAGACCGGCAGGCAGATGGTGGACGAGATGGTCCCTCAGGTATCAGACCACGAGAACATCACCGTCCACCTTGGCACTGATGTGGAGAACATCACCGGTTTCGTGGGCGATTTCAGGATCGAGACGAACCAAGGTGAGATCGAGACCGGGGCCATCGTGGTGGCCACCGGTGCGGAGGAGTACCGGCCCACCGAGT
>JBKHFJ010000002.1:0-139707 GCA_046540255.1 Methanomassiliicoccales archaeon
CCCGATCTCTACGATCTCGTCTACCGGGCAACAAAGCAGGTGCCGGAGGGCATGTTGACCACCTACGGGGACATCGCCCGGGCCCTGGGGGACATACGGGCCTCGAGGGCGGTGGGGATGATCATGGCCAGGAACCCGTACGCCCCGGAGGTCCCTTGCCACCGGGTGGTCTACTCCACCGGCGAGGTGGGCTGGTACGGCGGCAAGGGCAGCGGATCGGACCGGAAGCAGGAGATGCTCCGTGAGGAGGGGGTGGAGATCAAGGAGGGCAGGGTGGTTGATTTCCCAAGAAGGCATTTCCAGGACATAGAAGTGGACCCTGTCCTCACCAGGATGAGGGAGGAGCAGTGCGAGCTGAGAGCAAAGGTGACGACGGAGTCACCCTCCATCGACAGAGTGATCGGTGTGGACGTCTCCTACCATGAGGACAGGGGCTACGTGGCGGCCGCGGAGTACGACCCGGACACTGGGGAGATGGTGGAAGAGAGGACGGCCGAGGTGGAGGTGCACTTCCCCTACATCACCACCTATCTCTCCTACAGAGAAATACCCGCCCTGCAGGAGATCATGGAGCGCCGGGAGGGAACCGCCTACCTGGTGGACGGTCAGGGGATCCTCCATCCGAGGCGCTTCGGGATCGCCTGCCATCTGGGCGTCCTGTTCGACATGCCCACCATTGGGGCGGCGAAGAGTCCACTATGCGGGGAGATAATTGGTAAGGATATCGTGCTCCAGGGGGAGCGAATGGGCACCTTCATGGGGGAAGGGAAGGGCGTCTACGTCTCCCCCGGTCACCGTATGGATCTAGAGACCGCCCGAGAGGTGTGCGGGAGATTCCTCAGGCACAGGGTGCCGGAGCCCCTGAGGAGGGCGCACCTGCTGGCCAACGAGCTCAGGAGGAGTGGGGGTTGAGGATCGCCGTCATGGGGGCCGGCGCCCTGGGGAGCCTGATGGGGGGCCTGCTCTCCAAAGACCATCGGGTCACCCTGATCGGGAGAAGGGAGCACGTGGGGGCGATCCAGGAGAACGGCCTCCGCATCGAGGGGATCGAGGACCTGCACCTCTTCCCGGAGGCGGCGGAGAGCCCTGAGGGGATCGGGGAGCAGGACCTGATCATCATCACGGTCAAGGCGTACGACACCGAGGAGGCGGTGGAGGAAGTGAGGCCACTGGCATCGAATGTCCCCGTCATGTCCATGCAGAACGGCCTGGAGAACGGGGAGCTCCTGCGGAGGGCCTTCGGGGACAGGGGGCTGGTTGCCCTCACCTCCTACGGGGCCACCTTCCTCGGCCCGGGCAGGATCGGATACGCCGGACGGGGGGAGACCGTCATCGGTTCTCCCGCAGGGAACGATGAGCTGGCAGGGTGGTCCAGGGAGCTGTTCCTCTCCGCCGGGATCCAGACCAGGATCACAGCGGACATCGTTCCGGAGATGTGGATGAAGTGCGTGGTGAACGCCTGCATCAACCCCATCACCGCCCTCGTCCGGAAGGAGAACGGTCGCCTGCTGGATCCGGAGCCCATGCAGCTCGTCCGGGAGTTGTGCGAAGAGGGAAAGAGAACGGCCCGTTCCCACGGCATCGACCTGCCCGACGATCCACTGGACAGGGTGATCGGCGTCATCGAGGACACCCAAAAGAACAGGTCGTCCATGCTCCAGGACGTGGAACGGGGGAGGAGGACGGAGATCGACCAGATCAACGGTGCCATCGTTCGGAAGGCGGAAGAAGGGGGGGTGGAGGTCCCGGTGAACAGGACCCTGTGGCGTTTGGTGAGCTCACTGGAGAAAGATTGAAATACCCCCTAAGTTAGTTATCGATAACTAACATGGACCGTAAGCGACAGATCATCGAGGCGGCCATCGACCTGATCCACGGGGAGGGTATCCACGCCCTGACTTTGAGGAGGGTGGCCCAGGAGGTGGAGATCTCCGAGCCGGCCATCTTCCGGCACTTCCGGGACAAGGAGGACCTGATCGACAACCTGGCATCGTTCGTCTTCGATCGATCGAGGCTCGCACCCGGAGGGGAGGGTAACACCCAGGAGGTGCTCAGAAGATTCCTCCATGACCGCCTGGCCTCGTTCCAAGACAGGCCGGAATTCACCTCGGTGATCTTCCAGGACCTCTTCTCCGAGTACCCTCAGGTGAGGTCACGATTCGAGGATTTCCGGTCCGAGGCCAGGGGTTTGATCGAGGATGCAGTGGAGGGGGGAAAGGCCCGGGGCGAGGTGGACCAGGACGTCGATCCCCAGGTATCCTCCCTGATCCTCACGGGTGCGATCAGAGCGGCCGTGATCGAATGGAAGGAGGGCGGATTCCAGGGCGATATAACCGAACGGGCAGGGCCACTGGCAGAACACCTGATGAGGATGCTGGAGGTGAGGAGATGAGGACCGGCACGATCAGGGCGGCGGTGCAGCTGGGCTTCCTGGCCCTTTTCGTGGCCACGGTGGCGCTGGGCACGCCCCAGATATGGATCATTGTCTTCATAGGAGGACTGATCCTCTCGGTGATGGCCTCCAGGGCCTACTGCGGATGGGCCTGCCCGATCAACACCCTACTCCGCCCGATCAGGTGGCTGTACGCCAGGGCCGGTGTGTCCAGGAGGGAGGTGCCCAGACCGGCCCATCCCTGGGCCGTGAGATCGTTGGTGGTAGCCCTCTTCCTGGCAGCGATGGCCCTCGCCCTGCTGATGGGGGGGAGCTTCCCGGTCCTTCTGATCGTCCTGGTGGTCGGTGTGGTCATCTCCCTGGTCGTCCAGGAGGAGCTGTTCCACCGGTATTTGTGCCCGTTCGGCGTCCTACTCCACCTGACATCGGGCAAGTCCTGGGTCAGCATGAAGGTGGACGAGGAGAGATGCAACGCCTGCGGAGCCTGCGTCAAGGCCTGCCCCAACGGGGCCGCCCACCTGGAAGAGAAGGCTTCCATCGAGGGGGAGGAGTGCCTGCTCTGCTTCCGCTGCCAGGAGGCCTGCCCGGTGGACGCCATCGAATATTCAAGGAGGGAGAACAATAGGTGATAGCATGTCCGAGGAGATCATAGGCAAGGCGATGAGGACCGACGAGATGGTGGAGTACCAGGAGGGATCGGTGGTCAGCCGGACCCTCATAGACAAGAAAGTGGGCACGGTGACCCTGTTCGCCTTCGGTGAGGGTCAAGGTCTCAGCGAGCACACCACCCCGTACGATGCCATGGTCATGGTCCTCGACGGGGAGGCGAGGATCACCATATCCGGCCAAGACCACACCGTCTCGGAGGGGGAGATGATCATCATGCCGGCGAACGAGCCCCATGCCCTCCGGGCGGAGGAGCCGTTCAAGATGGCCCTGGTTATGATCCGGGAGTGAACCTCAGAAAGGTTAATATCGGGAGTGACCGTTGTTCAGGACGGGATACCATGGTCGATGTCGATCAACTGGCCAAGAAAGCCATGGAGTACAAGGAAAAGGGCCTCTCCGACCGGGAGATCGCCGACGAGCTCCACGTCAGCGTGGACACCGTCTCCTTCCTGGTCGAGGAAGGGGTCGAGGGCACCCTGCCCCCTACCGATATCAAGGTAGGCTGGCGCAGCCTGGGCGTGTTCGGCAACCGCATCGGACTGATGAGCGAGATCCTGGCCGACATAATCCTGGAGGAGCTGGAGAACAGGGACCTGGATATAGAGGCCGTCCTGGGCATCGCCATCAACGGCGTCAGCTTCGCCACCATCGTCTCGGAGATCATGGAGACCGACCTGGTGGTCTACCGCCCCCCGGTGGAGAGGGGGAAGACCACCGGCGCCTTCAGCTCCAACTACGCCTCGGTGGAGGAGAAGGACGTGGTCATCGTGGACGACGTGCTCTCCACCGGGGGCACGATGGATGAGGCCATCAAGGACATCAGGGAGGCCGGCGGCAACCCGGTGCTGGCGGTGGTCATCGTCAACAAGAGCAGCCTGAACGAGGTGGACGGCGTGCCCCTCAGGGGGGTCATCAGGGCCCGCTCGATGGGCGGCACCATTCTGGGCGGAGGACCCCTGCACTCCTTCCCGTACGGATGAAAGGATCTCATGGCCCAGGATGGCGTCGTCACCCCCGAGGACAGGAAGCGCTGCCTGGCCAAGATACACTCCTCCCTCTTCTGGGTGGGCCGTTTCATACCCGAGGAGGAGGAGGTGGAGGGGGAGATCGTCCCCCTGCGCGACCTGGTCTTCCGGTGGATCGGGGAGAGGGATCCCTCCGACGAGGAGATCAGGGGTGCGCTCTCCCTGGCTAGCAAGTTGGAGTGCAGGGCCAAGGAGATAGAAGACCGTATAAAGGAGGAGGACATCTCCCGCGAGGAGGCCGAACGCCTCCTCGATCACATCCTGGGTCTTATGAGGGCGGTGGACGAGCTCAGGAAGCGTGGCGGGGAGGGTTCCGAGATCCGCCTGCAGGCGCTGACCTGCCAGGTGGACGACGAGAGGCGTTGGCTGGAGTTCGTCAAGGGGGTCAAGTAGACCCTTATCGATTGACAATACCTTCCCCTTAATTTTCGGAATAGTTATATACCATTTCTGCGTTATCTTCGAAAATCGTACGAATAATGCAGTCGATTTGCCAAGGGAGGCGGTTTCTGTGAGGGATCATTTGGACGAGAAGATCGTCGAGATACTGAAGAAGGACTCCAGGAGGCCCTTCGTGGACATAGCCAATCAGCTAAAGGTGTCCGAGGGGACCATCCGGAGCAGGGTGAGGAAGCTGGTGGACGATGAGGTCATCCAGAGCTTCACCATCAAGACCAGCAGCAAGAACGTGAAGGCGATAATCGAGATCAAGATCGATGTCAACGTCAACACGGCGGAGGTGTCCTCCGAGATCTCCAAGTTCGATGGGGTCTCCGAGGTGTTCGAGGTCACCGGTGAGGAGGACATCGTGGCCATCATCGATGTGGCCTCCTCCCCACAGCTGAACGAGATCATCGAGAAAGTCAGGAAGTTCGACAACGTGCAGTCGACCAAGACCCGGCTGATACTCAAGGAGCATTTCGGAGGGGAATGATGTTCAGCGGATGTGGAACCGCGATAGTCACCCCCTTCAGGCGGGACGGGCAGATCGACGAGGAAACCCTGCGTGCCCTGGTCGACCGCCAGGAGAAGGGGGGAGTGGACGCCATCGTCCCCTGCGGCACCACCGGGGAATCGGCCACCCTGGGCTTTGAGGAGCACGTCAGGGTGATAGAGATCGTGGCCGACCAGGTGTCCAGGGCCAAGGTCATAGCCGGTACCGGGAGCAACGCCACCCACGAGGCGGTGGAGCTGTCCAGGGCGGCGGAGGATATTGGTGTGGACTACCTCCTGTCCATCACGCCCTACTACAACAAGCCCACCCGAAAGGGCGTCCTGGAGCACTTCCGCACCCTGACCGGGGAGGTGGACACGCCCATCATCGTATACAACGTCCCGGGGAGGACCGGGCTGAACCTCTCCTCCTCCGCCACGGTGGAGCTGGCAAACATGGAGGGCGTGGTGGGCATCAAGGAGGCCTCCGGGGACATGGTCCAGGTGATGGAGATCCTCCGGGACGCCCCCGAGGACTTCGCCGTCCTCTCCGGGGAGGACGTGGTCACCTTCCCCATACTCGCCCTCGGCGGGAGGGGGGTCATCTCGGTGGCCTCCAACCTGGTGCCCGGCCTGATGGCGGACATGGTCCACCGGGCACTGGACGGGGACCTGAGGGGATCGGGAGAGATCCACTACCGCCTCCTGCGGCTGTTCCGGCATCTGTTCCTGGAGACCAACCCCATTCCGGTGAAGACGGCCCTGGGAATGATGGGATTCCCGGTGGGGCCGTTCAGGCTGCCCCTGTGCGAGATGGAGGAGGAGAACATCGAGGTGCTCAGGGGCACCCTGTCCGAGCTCGAGCTCATCCAGGAGTGATACGATGCGGGTGGTGGTAGGAGGAGCGACCGGCAAGCTGGGGGGCCTGGTGGCACGCCTGATCACCGAGAGGGAGGATATGGAGCTGGTGGGGGCGGTGGTCTCCCCCGACAGCGATCGCCTGGGCACCGAGCTGTTCCCCGGGATCGAGGCCGCCTCCCCCCATGACCTGACCTCCCTCCTCTCGGGGGCGGACGTCTACGTGGACCTCACCTCCCCCTCGGCCGCCGAAAGCAACCTTCCATCGGTCCCGGAGGGCGGGGTGAACGCGGTGGTGGGCACGACCGGCATCTCGGAGGAGACCATGCAGACCTTCTCCCAGGGCATCAGCGAGAAAGGTCTGTCGGCGGTGGTCTCCCCCAACTTCTCCGTGGGCGTCAACCTCCTCTGGGGCCTGTGCGATCTCCTCTCCAGGGTGCTGAAGGACTACGATGTGGAGATCATCGAGACCCACCACAACCAGAAGAGGGACGCCCCCTCCGGCACGGCCGCCCGGGCCGCCAGGATCATCTCCGAGGGTGCGGGCATCGAGCGCATGGTCCACGGTCGCCAGGGGGAGACTGGCACCCGTGGAAGGGAGATCGGGGTGCACGCCGTCCGGGCCGGAGACGTGGTGGGCGAGCACACCGTCATGTTCGCCGGTAATAAGGAGAGGCTGGAGATCACCCACCGGGCCCACTCCAGGGAGGCGTTTGCGGAGGGGTGCCTCACCGCGATCGAGTGGGTCTCCCCTCTGAAAGACGGCTTGATACACAACATGGACGAGGTTCTGGGTCTGAAATGAAGGTGATGAAGTTCGGCGGTACCAGTATGGGCAGCGTCGAGGCCCTGCGCAACGTGGTGAGCATACTGAAGGACGAGGACGCCCCGCGGGTGGTGGTGGTGTCCGCCATGTCCAAGGTCACCAACCTGCTCATCCAGTGGATGAACGAGCGGCAGCCCGGGGTGGACGAGGTGATCGAGAACCTGCACGACAGGCACGTGGAGATGGCCTCCGCCCTGATGGGCGAGGAACTGCGGGAGGACTACCACCGGGAGCTGCGACTGAGGCTGGACAGGCTCAGGGACCTGATGGTCCACTACCAGGAGAGGGGAGGGAACCCAAAGCTGGTGGACGCCATATCCAGCTGGGGGGAGAGGCTCTCCTCCCTGCTCCTCACCTTCATACTCCGATCCGAGGGGCTGGACGCCGTCCGGCTCACATCGGAGACCGCCGGGGTCATTGCCACTGGCTACCCGGGCAACGCCTCCGCCGACCTGGAGGCCACCAGCGAGAACCTGAAGAGGAGCGTCCTTCCGCTGGTCCAGGAGGGCAAGCTGATCGTTCTGACCGGGTACTACGGGTGCGATGAGGAGGGACGGCCACTGACCCTGGGCAGGGGGGGATCGGACTACTCCGCTGGGGTGGTGGCCTACTGCCTGGACGCCGACCGCCTGGAGATATGGACCGACGTGGACGGGTTCATGACCGCCGATCCCCGGATCGTCCCCGGGGCCAAGTCCATCGAGGACATGAACTACCGGGAGGCGGCCGAGCTGGCCTACTTCGGGGCCAAGGTCCTCCACGCCAGGACCATGGAGCCGGTCAGGCTTAAGTCCATCCCGGTCTGGGTGAGGAACACCTTCAATCCCCATGGAGAGGGGACCCACATCCACGAGCTCAGTTCCGCGGGCAAGTACCTGCTGAGGAGCGTGGCGGTCAAGCCCAACCTCTCCATCATCAAGGTATACTCCTCCGAGATCACCTACGATCCGGGGCTGGTGTCCAAGATCATCACCTCCATCGGCGGGCGCGGGGTGAACTCCTACGCCATCTCCACCTCCCTCTCCACCCTGGCGGTGGCCATACACTCCTCGGCGGTCCCCGATGCGGTGGCCAACCTGAACGCCATAAGCGGGTATCAGATAGAGAGGATAAAGGTAAAGGACAACGTCTGCCTCATATGCGCGGTAGGTGACAACCTGATCGATACCCCGGGAGTGGCGGCCAGAGTGTTCGACGCGGTGGAGCATGCCGGGGCCAACCTGGAGATGATCTCGGAGGGCGCCTCCGACGTGGCCCTGAACTTCCTGGTGCCCAGCTACGCCGCCCCCTCGGTGGTGAGGGCGCTTCACGACCTGTTCATCGGTGATTAGAATGAGAGATTTCGATGAAGTCGATAACCAGATGATGATCGGTGGGCTCTCCACCGTCGACCTGGCGGAGGAGTACGACACCCCCCTGTTCGTGACCGACGAGGGGGCGGTGAGGGAGAACTACAGGCGGATAAGGGACGCCTTCTCCAGCCGATACCCCACCACCATACACTACGCCTCCAAGGCGAACACCAACATGGCCCTGCTGCGGATCCTGGAGCAGGAGGGATCGCACATAGACGCCGTCTCCCTGGGGGAGGTGGACACATGCCTCCAGGCCGGGTTCTCCCCGGACCGCATCCTGTACACCGGGGTGAGCGTCTCCGACCATGAGCTGGAGGCCCTGGTGGGGAGGGGGGTGACGATCAACATAGACTCCCTCTCCCAGATGAGGAGGCTGGCCGGGATCGATACCGAGGTACCGGTCTCCTTTCGCATCAACCCCGCGGTGGGCGCCGGCCACCACGAGAAGGTGGTGACCGGGGCCAAGGGGTCCAAGTTCGGCATCCCCAAGGACCAGGTGATGGGGGCCTACGAGGAGGCCCTGGAGCTGGGCTTCGAGCCCCTGGGGATCCACGCCCACATCGGATCCGGCGGGCTGGAGGTGGCCCCCTTCAGGGAGGTGACCCAGGTGCTGGCCTCATTCGCCCGCCAGATAGAGGAGGAGCTCGACCTCTCCCTGCGATTCCTGGACATAGGGGGAGGGGTGGGCATACCCTACCGCCCGGAGGAGTCGCCGCTGGACCTGGAGGCGGTGGCCGATGCCGTCGCCTCGGAGATGGAGGACTGCCCAGTGCCGGAACTGGCCATCGAACCGGGCAGGTACATCGTGGGGGACACCACCCTACTGCTTGCCCGGGTGAACGACGTCAAGGAGACCTCTGAGAAGCGATACATAGGAGTGGACGCCGGCTTCAACATTCTCCTGAGACCGTCGTTCTACGGCGCCTACCACCATGTGGCCGTGGCCAACAGGTTCGGGGAGAGGGGGGAGCTGATGTACGACGTGGTGGGCCCGATCTGTGAGACCGGGGACTACCTGGCCAAGGACCGCCTTTTGCCCCGGGTGGAGGAGGGGGACCTGGTGGCGGTGTACGACGCCGGCGCCTACGGCTACGTGATGAGTTCCCAGTACAATTCAAGACCCAGATGCCGGGAGGTGCTGGTCAACGAGGGCAGAGCCTCCCTCATACGGGAGAGGGAGAGCATGGAAGACCTGCTGAGAGACCAGAGGATCCCCTCGAGGCTGATGCTTTGAGGTTCTGGAAGTACCACGGCCTGGGGAACGACTTCATCCTCCTCGAGGACGACGGCAGCGTGCCCAAGGACCCGAAGACGGTGCGGTCCCTCTGCCAGAGGCGGTTCGGCATCGGTGCGGACGGGACCCTGTACCTGGGAACGAGTCAGTCGGCCGACGCCTCCATGAGGATCATGAACTCGGACGGCTCCGAGGCGGAGATGTGCGGCAACGGGATCAGATGCTTGGCCAAGCATCTCCACGGGCGGGTGGGAAAGGAGAGGCTGACCATCGACACCAAGGCCGGCCAGATGACGGTCACCTGCCACCTGGACAATGGGGAGGTGGTAGAGGTGGAGGTGGACATGGGGCCGCCCATCCTGGACTGCGAGCGGATCCCCATGGACTGCCGGGGACGCTTCGTCGCTAAGGATATCGAGGTCGACGGCAGAAGATTGAAGGGGACCGCCGTCTCCATGGGCAACCCCCACTTCGTGACCTTCGAGGAACTCTCCGAGGGGGAGATGCGACGGCTGGGGCCGATGATCGAGGGCCACCCCTCCTTCCCACGGAGGACCAACGTCGAGTTCGTCTCCGTCCACCACGGTGGACTGAGGGTGGAGGTCTACGAGCGGGGCGCGGGCTGGACCCTCGCCTGCGGTACCGGGGCCTGCGCGGCCACCGTGGCCGCCGCCCTGTCGGGCCTGGTCCCCTTCGACCGGGAGATCAGGGTCACCCTCCCCGGAGGCGACCTCCGGGTCAGGGTGCCCGAGGACCTCTCCTCGGTCCTCATGACCGGGCCGGCGGAGAGGGTGTACGAAGGATACATAGGTGATCAACATGGGATTTGAGTTCTCATCCAGACTGAAGGCGCTCCCTCCGTACCTTTTCGCGGAGATGGAGAAGAAGGTAAGTGCGAAGAAGGCGGAAGGAATGGACCTGATCGACTTCGGCATAGGGGACCCGGACATACCCACCCCGGAGCACATCGTGGAGATGATCAGGGATGAGCTGGGGGACCCGGGTAACCATACATATCCCAGCTCCGCCGGGGAGAGGGAGACCCGGCAGGCGGTGGCCGACTGGTACCAGAGGCGCTTCGGGGTGGACCTGGACCCGGACACCCAGGTGGTCATACTGCTGGGGAGCAAGGAGGGTCTGGCCAACGTCTGCCGCGCCTTCGTGAACGCCGGGGAGAAGGTGATCGTGCCGGACCCCGCCTACCCGGTGTACGCGAACGGCGGGGCGCTGCTCACCGACGCGAAGCCGGTGCGGGCGCCCCTGCTGGAGGAGAACGGCTTCCTGATGGACACCGCCACCCTGCCCTCGGACGCCAAGATGCTCTACATGAACTACCCGAACAACCCCACCGGGGCGGTGGCCACTTCCTCCTTCCTCAGGGAGATCACGGAGTGGGGGGAGGAGACGGGTACCATCCTGTGCTTCGACAACGCCTACTCGGAGATCACCTTCGACGGCTACACCGCCCCCTCCATACTGGAGTACGGCGACAACGCCCTCGAGTTCGGCTCCCTCTCCAAGACCTTCAACATGACCGGGTACCGGCTGGGCTACGCGGTGGGCGACCCGGACCTGGTGGCCGGCCTGACCAAGGTGAAGTCCCAGATCGACTCGGGGGCACCGAAGTTCATCCAGAAGGCGGCCGTCGGGGCCCTGAACGAGTACATGGGCCGGGAGAGGCCCACCTCGGTCCAGAGGAACGTGGACATCTACACCGAGAGGAGGGACGCCCTGGTCTCCGGCCTGAGGGAGGCCGGGTTCCAGCCCCCCTGCCCGCGGGCCACCTTCTACCTGTGGCTGAACGTGGACCAGGACTCCATCGAGTTCGCCGAGAGGATGCTGGACGCCGGCCTGGTGGTCACCCCAGGCGTGGGATTCGGCGAGCACGGGGAGGGGTTCGTGCGCATGGCCATGACCCGACCGGTGGAGAGGATCGAGGAGGCCATGGAGAGGCTGAAAGGGCTCGTCTGAGTCCTACTTCTTCTTCCTTCCCCGGGCGGCCCTCAGGGCCTCCACCGCCGGCAGCGGGTCGCCCTTCAGGTAGGTCTCCAGGGCCCCGCCACCGGTGGAGACGTAGGAGAAGTGATCCGCCAACCTCAGCCGGTTCACCATGGACACGGTGTGGCCGCCCCCGACCAGGGAGAAGGCCCGGGACTGGGCGGCCGCCCTCATCAGCTCGGAGGTGCCCAGGGAGAAGTCTTTCTCCTCGATCATCCCGGCCGGGCCGGAGAGGAAGATGGTCATGGCGTTCCTGAGCACCTTGGCGAACTTGTCTATGGTCCCCTTGCCGATGTCCAGTATGGGATCGTCCACCGGCAGGTCCCCCACCAGCAGGTTGGCCCTGTTTCCGTTCATCTTGACCGCCACGTCGTAGGGCAGTATGATATGGTTCCCGCAGCTCTCCAGCACCCTCTTGGCCTCCGCCAGGTTCTCCTCGGTCATCTCCTCCTGGAGCATCTCCTTGGTTCTTGGACCGAGATCGATCCCCCGGGCCAGGAGGAAGAAGTTCCCCACCGCCCCGGTGAGCATGATCCAGTCCGCCAGCCCCTTCTCCACCGAGCGCTCGATGACCTCGATGGAGTCGGAGAACTTGGCTCCCCCCAGAACGAAGACGCAGGGCCTCCTGGGATCCTCGAACGCCTCCTCCAGGGCCTCCAACTCGGCCTCCATCAGCCTGCCGGCGGCCGACGGAAGCAGGGCGGGGAATCCCACCAGGGAACACTGGGAGCGGTGGGCGGCGGCGAAAGCGTCGTTGACGTAGAGGTCGGCCAGCGGGGCCAGCCTCTTCACCAGCCCGCTCTCCCCGTGCTCCTCCATCGACCTCTCCTCCGTCTCGTAGGTGAGGGTTCGCACGTTCCTCAGCAGGATGGCGGTGCCGGGCTCCATCCCGGTGATGGCCTCCACCGCCGTCTCGTCCAGCAGGTCGTCCACGTACTCCACCTCCCTGCCCAGGAGACCGCTCATCGCCCTGGCGTGGGGCTCCAGGGAGGTGAAGTCCCACTTGCCTGGCCTCCCCTGGTGGGCCAGCATCACCACCTTGGCCCTCTTGTCCAGCAGCTCCTGGACCGTGGGGAGGATCCTGCGGATCCGATTGTCGTCCTCGATCTCCAGGGTATCCCTGCTCAGCGGGAGGTTGATGTCCACCCTGAGTATCACGGTCTTGTTCCTTATACTGACGTCGTCAAGGGTGTTGATGTCCTTCATCCGGGCACCTCAGAGTATGTGGGAAAGGAAGTCCACCAGCCTGTTGGAGTACCCACACTCGTTGTCGTACCAGCATAAGATTTTGACTAGATTACCTTTTTCCTTGCCCACCAGGGTGCTCGGCGCGTCGACGATGGAGGAGCGGGGATCCCCCACTATGTCGATCGAGACTATGGGGTCCTCCGAGTATCCCAGGAGGCCCCTCATCTCCCCTTCCGCGGCCTCCCTCATGGCCCGGTTGACCAGGTCCCGGTCCACGTCCTCGGCCACCCAGGCGGTGAGGTCGGTGATGGAGCCGTCGGGGACAGGCACCCGCAACGCAATACCGTTCAGCTTCCCCTCCAGCTCCGGCATGGCCAACGCGACGGCCTTGGCCGCCCCGGTGGTGGTGGGGATGATGGACAGGGCGCCCGCCCTGGCCCTGCGCAGGTCGGTGTGTGGGAAGTCCAGGATCCTCTGGTCACCGGTATAGGCGTGCACGGTGGTCATCAGCCCGGAGATGATGGAGAAGCGGTCGTGCAGCACCTTGGCCGGGAGGGCCACGCTGTTGGTGGTGCACGATGCCATGGAGATGATGTGATGCTCCCCCGGGTCGTACGAGTCCAAGTTCACCCCGGGGATGATGGTGGCGTCCGGCTTCTTGGCCGGGGCGGAGATCAGCACCTTGCTCGCCCCGGCCTGCAGGTGTTGGGAGGCGCTCTCCCGGTCCGTGAAGAATCCGGTGGACTCGATGACCACGTCTACCCCCTCCCGCTCCCAGGGCAGCTTGGAGGGGGCCTTCTGGGAGGTGAACTTGACCACCTGGCCGTCCACCTCCAGTCCACCGTCCCGGGGCCTCACCTCCCGATCCAGCCTGCCGTGGACCGAGTCGTACTTGAGGAGGTGGGCCAGAGTGCTGGCGGAGGCCAGGTCGTTGACCGCGGTCACCTGGAACTCCCTGCCGTACCCCTCCCTCTGCAGAGCGGCCCGGAAGAAGGACCTGCCTATCCTCCCGAAGCCGTTTATCGCTACGTTCAACATCTTCCAGGAACTATGCCATGTCCATAGGGAAAAAAGCTTCGGCCTACTTCCCGATGCCCAGGGCCCGATCGGTCCTGCGGATGGAGCGCATGGGATCCTTCTCCAGCTTGTTCATGGCCCGGATGCAGTCCACCACCTCGGGTACCACATCGCTCTCCTGGTGCACCGCCTGGTAGTAGTAGAGCGATCCGTTGTCGCACCTCACCCCGTCCTCCCACACGATGATCTCCATGAAGTCCCCCCTGGGCCTGTTCAGGTCGCGGGCCAGCTCCATGATCTGGGCGGAGGACTTGATCCCGTGCCTCCCGGAGACGAACTTGATCCTGGGGACGTTGTCCCAGATTGACAGCACGTCCTCGTCCCTGGCCCTCTTCCTCAGGTCGGCGTTGATGCAATGGATGTGCATCATGGTGGTGGGCGTCTTCACCGCCATGGTGTGTATGTTCAGCCATGGCATTATGGTCTGCACGTCCGGACCGTGGTGGGTAGGCAGCTTGAGGGAGGGCTCCACCGCGTTCAGCTGCGCCCCCTTGATGTCCCCGGGATCGGCCGCCCTCCTCACCAGGGCGGCCATCACCCTCTCGATGCCGAACACCCTGTCCAGGGGGTAGAGGGTGCGGATCAGCCCGGTGGTGTTGCAGGAGACCACGCGGGCGAACTGGGCCCCCCAGGCCTCGTAGTAGTTGGCGAACGAGTTGAAGGACACCCCGGCGATGGCGTGGTCCTCCCCACCCTGGAAGATGGCCTTCACACCGCCCTCCTCGTACATGCGCTTGTACCGGGACCCCACCCCTCCTGGGGTGGAGTCCACGATCACGTCGCACCGGGGTATCAGGTCCTCCAGCGTGCCGGCCACCTGGATGTCCTCCTTCTCGAAGGAGGCGATGTCCTCCTCCGAGGCGGCGTACAAAGGGATCTTCTCCTTCACGGCCAACCGGGCCTCGTAGCTGGGATGGCGCTTGGTGACCCCCACCACCTCCATGTCATCCTGTTTCTCGATGGCGAAGGCGGTCCTCTTCCCGATGGTCCCGTAACCGTTGATGCCGACCTTGACCGTCATGCTACCTCTCCCTGCGGGGAGATTACCATCTGCCGATATCTCCCTTGCGGTGGGGGGAATGGCGACGAGGTTAAAGTATTTCTCTCCTCACTCCAGGTCCCAGTAGGCCCTCTGCAAGTCGGCCACGCGGTCCACCGTCTCCCTGGAGCACACCCCGGTGTCCGGGGAATCGTTGTACCTGAGCTCCACCGTCTCGCCCATCAGGGACGCGGCCAGGCCGGCGATCACCTCGCCCGTGGAGTCCAGATGATACCCCCCCTCCAGAAGGAAGAAGCTTCCCTGGGAGGGTATCTGGAGGAGGCGCCGGCACAGCTCCAGGTACCCGGGGGAGGAGAGGGCGAGCGAGGCCAGGGGATCCTTGTAGTGGGCGTCCACCCCCAGATCGATCAGGAGCATCTCGGGCTCGAATAGTCGGAGGATGGGCTCGATCACCCTCTCGAAGGCGTAGAGGAAGGAGCTGTCCCCGGTCCCCCCGGAAAAGGGCAGGTTGACCGTGTAGCCCTCGCCGGCACCGGCACCGCACTCCCCCTCCTTTCCCGTGCCGGGATAGGTCCCGTACTGATGGGTGGAGATGTAGAGCACCTCGTCCGAGTCATAGTAGATGCTCTGCGTGCCGTTGCCGTGGTGGACGTCCAGGTCCACTATGGCCGTCCTCTTACCCAACTTCTCGATTGCCACGCCGCCGTTGTTGAAGTAGCAGAAGCCGCCAGAGAAGTCCCTGCCCGCGTGGTGTCCGGGCGGCCTGACCATGGCCAGGATGGGGACCCCGTCCAGGCACCGCCTGGCGGCCTCCACCGTCCCCCCGGCGGCCAGGAGGGCGATATCGTAGGTCTCCCTGTGTACGTAGGTGTCCGGGTCGAGGTACCGGTTCTCCGATCCCTCCACCCGGTCCACCAATCCCTCGTCGTGGACCAGCAGCAGGTCCTCCCTGGTGGCCGGCTCCGGGACCACCACGTCACCCCAGATCCCCCACTTCATCATCTTGTCTATGGCCGATACCAGGCGGTAGGGGGACTCGGGATGGCCCTGCCACTGACGGTGATCGAGGTAATTGGTGTGAAAGACGACAGACATCGAATGAAGAAGGAAGGGAACTCATAGTAAATGTTTCCCGGATTCAGCGGGGATCCGGGGGGATACCTCAGCAATAGTTATATAGGATGTCCAAGATTGAGAGAAACGTGTCTAAGATTCCCACTGACGAATGGGACCACGGTCCCCTGACCGCTTCTGTCTCCGTAGTGGGCATTATTATTAGGTAGAGGGCATCCAGTATCAGGATGTCCTCAACGATTTCTCGGTGCAAGGAGGATGTTGAATGAATGGTAACAAGGCTGTTCTGGAGCTGCTTGAGAGGGAAGGTGTAGAGGTAATGTTCGGTATCCCGGGGGGTACCACCATGCCCATGTACGACGCGCTGATCGACTCCAGCATCAGGCATGTACTGGTCAGGCACGAGCAGTGCGCCGCCCACATGGCCGACGGTTACGCCAGGGCGACCGGTAAGGTGGGGGTGTGCATGTCCACATCCGGTCCGGGGGCCACCAACCTGGTCACCGGCGTGGCCACCGCCTACGTGGACTCCTCACCCATGCTGGCGATCACCGGCCAGGTGCCCACGCCGGCCATCGGGAACCAGGCCTTCCAGGAGGGCGACTCCTTCAGCCTGATGATGCCGGTCACCAAGCACAACTTCCGGGTGCTGAACCCCAACAGCATACCGGAGGCGATCAAGAGGGGCATATCGATAGCCACCACCGGCCGCTACGGGCCGGTGCACATCGACCTCCCCATGGACTCCATGAACGGGGAGGTGTCCGAGGAGGCCATGAACCGCGAGTACGTGGTGGACTCGCCCCCAGAGGACATGACCGAACTGCCCCAGGCGGTGCAGCTCCTGAGGTCGGCGGAGCGCCCGCTGATCATGGTCGGTGGCGGTTGCGTGTGGGCCGGTGCCTCCGACGAGCTCATCCAGCTGGCCGAGACCCTGATGGCGCCGATCACCACCACCCTGATGGGGAAGAGCGTGGTATCGGAGACGCATCCTCTCGCCCTCGGACTCATAGGTATGCATGGAAGGGAGCTCTCCCGCCGGGCCCTGTCGGAGTGCGATGTACTGCTGGCGGTGGGCACCAGGTTCTCCGACAGGAGTACCGGGAAGGGGGATCTGGACGAGAACGCGAAGATCGTCCACGTGGACATCGATCCCTCCGAGGCCGGGAAGAGTCCCCAGACCAAGGCGAGGCTGGTGGGCGACGCCAAGAAGGCCCTGCGGGGCATACTCAACGGTCTCGGCGCCTCCAGGGAGAGGGCGCCCTGGTCGGACAGGATCAAGGAGATGAGGGAGTTCTGCGACTGCAACATCGACTTCCCGGATAACCCGATAAGACCTCAAAAGGTCATCCACGATCTGAACGAGCTCCTGCCCAAGAACGGCATGGTCACCACCGAGGTGGGGCAGAACCAGATGTGGGCCGCCCACTTCCTCCGGGTCAAGAGCCCCAGGCAGTTCATCTCCTCGGGCGGATTCGGCACCATGGGGTTCGGCTTCCCGGCCGCCCTGGGGGTGCAGGTGGCCTACCCGGACCGCCCGGTGGTGGACATCGCCGGGGACGGGAGCATCCAGATGGTCATCCAGGAGTTCGCCACCGCCGTGTCCGAGGAGCTGCCGGTGACCGTGGTGGTGATGAACAACGGATGGCTGGGCATGGTGAAGCAGTGGCAGAAGTTGTTCAAGGAGAGGCGGTACTCGGGGACCCACTTCCAGAAGAACCCGGACTTCGTGAAGCTGGCCGAGGGGTACGGTGCCGAGGGGGTCCGGGTGGAGAGGGCCTCCGAGCTCCGGGAGGCGCTGGAGAGAGGGATTAAATCGGATGTCCCCTTTCTGGTGGACGTCATGACGGACCCGGAGGAGGACGTCCTTCCGATGGTGCCACCGGGGAAGGGGCCAGAAGGTGTGATACAGGGGAGATGCAAATGGAAATCGTCCAGCTGGTAGCCGACGAATCGCAGGGAGTGTTCCAGAGGGTGTTGCTGGAGCTGGTCCGGAGGAAGATAGAGGTGGACAGGGCGCTGGTGAGCAAGGGGGACGGCAGGATCACCATGGTCCTGGCCATCTCCAACAGCCCGGGCAGGGACAAGACCCTTTACGCCCTGCGCTCCATCCAGGACGTCCGGGAGGCCAGGTACCTGGACGGACCGGTGAGGTGCACCTGGGACATCGGTAGCGAGGAGGACATGGCCATCGAGTACCAGGGGTCCTGATTCCGCAGGCGCAGGGACCCCTGAATCCGAATAATGTTTATACGGGTCGGCCGTTAAGGCCCGTAACTAGAGGTAATTCGTAGGTGAGAGCATGGTCAAGATATATCACGACGCCGACGCGGACTTCTCCCTGATCGACGGGGGGAAGATAGCGGTCATAGGATACGGGAGCCAAGGGAGGGCCCAGGCCCTCTGCCTGAGGGACAGCGGTTGCGATGTGGTCGTCGGCCTGAGAAAGGACGGAAACTCCTGGAAGAGGGCCCAGGAGGATGGAGTGGGGGTCGCCGAGATAGCGGACGCGGTCAAGGGCGCGGACGTGGTGATGATCCTCATCCCGGACGAGAAGCAGCAGTCGGTGTACGAGGAGCACATCAAGCCCAACCTGAAGTCGGGCTGCGCCCTGGACTTCGCCCACGGCTTCTCCATCTACTACAACCAGATCCAGCCGCCCGAGGACGTGGACGTCATCATGGTGGCACCCAAGTCCCCGGGCAAGAGGGAGAGAGAGGTCTACCTGCAGGGCTTCGGCGTCCCCGCCCTGGTGGCGGTGGAGCAGGATTATACAGGGAAAGCACTGGACACCGGACTGGCCCTGGCCAAGGGGATGGGTTTCACCCGGGCCGGTGTGCTGGAGACCTCCTTCGAGGAGGAGACCACCTCCGACCTGTTCGGGGAGCAGTCCGTCCTGTGCGGCGGCGTCACCGGACTGATCGTCTCCGGGTTCGAGGTGCTGGTGGAGAACGGATACCAGCCGGAGATCGCCTACTTCGAGGTGCTGCACGAGCTGAAGCTGATCGTGGACCTCATCCAGGACGGTGGCCTGATGAACATGTGGAACAACGTCTCCAATACCGCGGAGTTCGGCGGCATCTCCCAGAGGGGGACGATCATCGACCAGCGGGTGAAGGAGAACATGCAGAAGATGCTGGACCGGATCCTCTCCGGGGAGTTCGCCCAGGAATGGATGCAGGACTGGAAGACCGGCTGCCAGCGCCTGAACCAGATGGAGAAGGAGGAGTCCGAGAGGCAGATCGAGCAGGTGGGCCGGGAGATCCGGGACCTGTTCGAGATGCCGGAGATGGACTGAGACCCTCCAAACCCCTTTTTCACCTTGAGTGGTAACATGAAGAAGGTCCTGATGAAGACGCCGGCCCTGAACATGGAGATCGAGCTGAACGAGACCGATACGGCGGACGCCCTCTTCATGGCCCTGCCAGTGGAGTCCCAGATCAACGTCTGGGGCAAGGAGATCTACTTCGAGGTGGACCTTGACCAGGAACTGGAGAACCCCCGGGAGATCATGGAGGTGGGGGAGGTGGCCTACTGGCCCCAGGGGAAGGCGTTCTGCCTGTTCTTCGGCCCCACCCCGGTATCACAGGACCACCGACCCAGGGCGGTGGGGGAGGTCACCCCACTCGGCAGGGTGCTGGGCGACCCGGCGGAGCTGGAGGGGATCGGGGACCGCTCACCGGTCACCCTCACCAGGGCCTAGGCCCACCAGCTCCATGCCGTGGAAGCCGGCGGTGGGGACCACCGTCGGCCCGAACATCCTGGCGTCGTCGGCCACCCCCGCCAGGTTCCCCAACGCGGAGTACATGTTGCCCACCAGCAGGGCGTGGCGGACCGTTCTCGTACTCTCCCCGTGCTCCAGGATATGGGCGCAGCGCACCTCCAGGGCGAAGCCGCCGGTGATAGGGTTGATCTCCGGATGGGAGAACCTCTCCACCAGCAGGGCCCGGTCGAAGGAGCCAATGAGGTCCTCTGGGCCCTTTTCCCCCGGACCCAGCACCAAATTCATGGGGGAGATGCCCACCGGATTCCGGTAGAGGCCCTGGGAGGCGGAGGCGCTCCTCCTGAGGGCGTTGCCGGTGGGCTCCGCCCCTGCCTTGCCGGCGTTGTAGCTGTCGTACAGGAAGGAGCGCAGCTCCCCGTCCCGGATCAGCTCCTTCCTGGAGGAGGGCACGCCCTCGTCGTCCGCCGGGGCGGACAGCATGCCCGGGCGGGTGGGATCGTCCATCACGGTCAGCTCCCTGGAAGCGATCCGCTCCCCCATCTTTCCCGTCCAGGGGGACCTCCTGTAGAGGATGTTCTCCCCGCTGACGGCGAACCCCACCGAGTGGAGCAGCATCTCCGCCAGCTGGTGCGGGGGAAGGAAGACCGGCAGGGCCTCCTTCCCCTGAAAGGTCTCCGCCCTGCCCGAGTCGACCGCCTTGCGCCCCAGGGAGGCGCCCAGTGAGGCGAAGTCCAGCTCCTCGGGTGAGGGAAAGTAGAAGCGCTCCACCCCCTCCCCCCGGGAGCCGTCGGTGGTCATGGAGGTGACGTGCCCGTAGGTCAGGGGGCCCTGCTGCCCCGTCTCCCCGCCGTTCGAGTTGATCACCATCGACCGCACGGTGGCCGCCCTGAGCATGCCGGTGGGGACCTTCACCGGACCTTCCTCATGACAGGCGCTGACCAGGAGATCCATGGACTCGACCAGGTCCCCCATGTCCAGCGGCTCGGGCTCCCCGGGCAGGTCGCCCCCTCCAGAGGGGAATCCCTGGAAGTCGGGGTCGGGCTGGGAGACCCTGGTCCCCCCGAGGGCGTCGGCCACGCAGCGCTCCACGTCCCCTCGACCCCTCAGGGTGGTGGAGGCCTCCCCCAGCCTCCTTCCCCTGGCCAGGCGGACGGATATGCCCCTGTCCAACTTCTCCTCCACGTTCTTCAGGGCGGAATCGTCCAGGTAGACGCTCAGGGTCCTGCTGCTCACCCCGAAGACCTCCACCTGATCCGCCCCCTCGGACAGCGCCTCCCTCATGGCCCTCTCCATCATCACCTGCAGCATGATCAGTCACCCCCCACTACGATGCGGGAGCGGCAGTAGGGTCCCCCGGCGGAGACGGGGACCATGTCCTCAATGCCCTTACCGCAGAAACCCCCGTCCAGACGGAACTCCAGGCCCACCGCGTCGGTGGTCTTCAGGATCTCCAGGGCGTCCCCGGTGAGGGCGAACGATCTGACCATACCCTGTATCTCCCCCTTCTCCACCAGGTATCCCCGGAGGGCCTGGGCCTCGAAACCGCCGCCCACCGGGTCCTCCATGCCGGAGATGGGCTTGTCCGTGACGATGCCGTACCGCATGTCCTCCACCATCTCGTCCAGGGTCCAGTCCCCCGGCTCGAAGAAGGTGTTGGTCATCCTGGCCCACACGCGGCGGGAGTAGTCCTCCGCCCTGCCGTTGCCGGTGGGCTCCACGCCCATGGTCGCGGCCGTCTCCAGGGTGTGCAGGTATCCGCTGTACACCCCGTCCTGGATGAGTACAGAGCGGAAGCTGGGGACCCCCTCGTCGTCCAGGGGTATGCTGCCGTGCGCCCCCTCCAGGGTCCCGTCGTCGATCATGGTGATGTCCTCCGAGGCCACCTGCTCCCCCACCCTGCCGGTGAGGAAGGAGCGCCCCTTGACCACCTCGTCCGCCTCGGCGGCGTGCCCGATCACCTCGTGCGCCAACGTGCCGGTGATACCCGGATCGGTGATGCAGACCATCTCCCCGGAGGGGGGCTTCCCCGCCGAGAGCATCTTGACCGCCTCCTGGCCGCACTCCGCCCCCATGGTCTGCAGGTCGCTCCCCATGATCAGCTCGAAGCCCTTGGTACCGTCCTTGGAATCGTAGTGGAACTCGGTCCTGCCGGAGTCGGCGGCCACGGTCATGCATCCAATGGCGGTGCGGACCTCCTCCCACTCCTTCTCCGCCCCGAAGGAGTTGACCAGGGTGTTCTTTCGGACGCTCTCCGTGTAGGTGGAATTGGTGTTGGCCACCCGGTCGTCCACCCTCTGGACCTGGTCCAGCAGGTTGACCGCCTCCAGCTTGTCCTCCAGGCAGATGTCCACCGGGTGCATCTTGGCCCCCGACCCCATGGTCCTGCTCTCGGTGACCGCCTTCGGCAGCGGTTCCCCGGGAGCGTCGCCCATCCCGGCCTGCCTGACGGCCTCCCTGGCCGCCCTGGAGATCGAGTCCTTGTCGGTGTCCACGGTGGTGGAGTACCCCCAGGTGCCCCCGATCCGGGAGCGCAGGCATATCCCGCCCATCCGGTCGCGCTTCAGGGATCGGACGGTCCCGTCCACCACCTTGATGGTGAGGGTCATCATCTCCTGGTAGCGGGCGTCACAGGAGCCAGCCCCCTCCCTCTCCATCATTCCAACTGCCCGCTGCATCTCGTCATTCATCAGATCACCATCAGATCCCTGGTGGCGTGGGTGAGCATCTCATGACCGTCCCTGGTCACCCGGACGTCGTCCTCTATCCGCACGCCTCCCTCCCCGGGGAAGTACACCCCTGGCTCCACCGTGAGGACCATGTTCTCCTTCAGCTCCATGTCCCCGTTGGGCCCCAGCCTGCCCCCGTCGTGGACGGACAGGCCTATGCCGTGTCCCAGGGAGTGGATGAACCTTCCTTGGAACTCGGTGGAGTCTATGAACTCCCGGGCGGCGGCGTCCACCGCCACGCTGCTCGCCCCCGCCCGGATCTCCTCCAGGGCGGCCTCCTGCGCCCCGCGCACCACCTGGTACATCCTCTCCTGCCTCTCGGTGGCCTCCCGGGAGAAGAAGGTCCGGGTGATGTCGGACCTGTACCTGCGCACGGCGGCCCCGAAGTCGAATAAAGCCGCGTCACCCCTGGACAGGGGCACGTTTCCCGGGCTGTAGTGGGGCTCGGCCGAACCAGCGCCGAATGCGGCCACCGTGTCGAATGCCGGACCGGAGGCCCCCCGCCTCTCCATGCGGTAGGAGATCTCGGCGGCCGCCTCCGCCTCGGTCATCCCCTCCTTCAGGAACAGGGGGATCTCCTCGGCCACCTGGGAGGCTGTTCTCCCGGCCTCCCTTAGGTTCTCCAGCTCCCGCTGGTCTTTGACCATGCGGGCCGACTCGAACCACTCGTGCACGTCCACCAGCTCCGCCTCGGGCAGCCACTTCTGGACGGTCATAGCGTTCCGGTAGGTGAGGCCGGATCCGTTCACTCCTATGCGCTTCCCATGGCCCAGCAGTTCCTTGACCAGCTCCTCCCTCTCCTGGCCCTTGCTGAACACCTGAACCTGTCCGTCGGTGCGCCTGGCGCTGGTCTCCTCCAGCTGGCTGATCAGGAGGTCCAGCCCACCGTCCGGCCACAGCACGGCCAGGCAGCCCTCGAAGACCCCCGATCCGGCGCCGGTGACGTAGAAGAAGGAGAGATCGGTGTTCGGCTCCACATCGTTCATCAGGAGGATGGCGTCCAGCTCCTCCTCGCCCTGAGAATAGACCCTGTCGACTCGCTCTTTCATTGGACCCTTACGGGAAAGGGAGAAGCCGGATGAAATAGTTTCCTCAGACGCCTATCCAGATGTTGCCGGCTATCCGCCTGATCGCCGCCACCGCCGACAGGGCGGCCAAAAAGCTGGTGGAGGGCGTCCTGGGGGAGGGGATGTTCTTGGTCTCCGCGGTGAACTCCCCGAACTCCCCCTTGACCACCACCCTGTGCTGGTTGCTCTCCACCTCCGGATCGCAGATGATCCGCACCTTGGTATCGTCGAAGCCCACCCCCAGCAGGCTCAGGGTGGCGGCCACGTTCATGTTCCGGGGGAATCTGGTGGTGGCCTCCCGGGCGGTCCCCTCGAAGATGACGCAGGCCTCTTCCAGGGATTCCATGATGATCCCCCTCTCCCGGAGCACGGACTCGTCACACATACCCTTCTGCCCCTTCCGGGTGATGAGGGTGACCTCGTCTATCCTGCCCACGGAGGCGGAGTGCAGCCCGTCGGTGCCGCAGACCGCGCCCGAGGGCACGTACAAACGGGCGTTCCTCTCCCTGCAGAGGGAGAAGCATCTCTCCCTGAACTGATCATCGGCGAAGGCCCCCACGCTCATCACCATGGTGTCCACACCCCTCTCCAGGAAGAAGGGGGCGAAGTGCTTGGCCGCCCCCTGGCTGGCCGCCTCCACCACCAGGTCAAGCCCGGACGCGATCTCCTCCAGGGATCGCTCGTCGTTCTCCACGTAGGTCACGTGGTGCAGGGCCTTCACCAGCTGGGCGGCGCACAGCTTGCTCTGATCGGTGATGAGGACCTCGGTGAACTCCTCCATGTCGTCCACGGCCCTGGCTATGTGGGTGCCGATGGAGCCGCAGCCTATGATCAGTATGCGCATTGTTCCCCCTGATTAGTGAAGCCAAATATAACATTATTGAAGGAGCAGGGGACGCTTATATGGTAAAGGGGATTGCCCTCCCTACCTTTCGAATTCCGGAGAGGAAACCGGCATAAATGGGGTGGTCTCTTATCCCATCGATGAGATACGAGCTCCTCGAGCACACCGCCGACCTGCTGGTCAGGGCCCTCGGGTCCACGGTGGAGGAGTGCTTCCAGAACGCCGCCTTCGCCATGTTCGACCAGATGGTGGATACCTCTCTCGTCCGCACGGAGGAGGAGAGGTCGATCGAGCTGGACTGCCGGGACCGGGAGGAGTGCCTGGTCGACCTGCTCTCCGAGCTCCTCTTCCTGATGGACGCCGAGGGCATGGTCTTCTCCGCCTTCCGGGTGGAGTTCACCGACCGGGGGCTGAGGTGCACGGCCGAGGGGGAGGCGCTGGACCTGGGGAGGCACGACCCCAAGACGGAGATCAAGGCGGTCACCTACCACATGCTGCAGGTGGACGAGGAGGAGCCATCGATCACCGTGCTGTTCGATATCTGAGGTGCGCGAATGAAGTCGACGGCCATGGCCCACCCCATACAGGGGCTGATCAAGTACCACGGACTGAGGGACGAGGGGCTCAGGCTGCCCTTCCACGACTCCATATCGGTGTGCACAGGACCGCTGCACACCAGGACCACCGTGGAGTTCGGGCATCCCAGGGACAGCATGGTGGTGGACGGCCAGGAGGTGAACGAGAGGGAGAGGGAGCGCATCCTTGCCGTGGTGGATCCCCTGAGGGAACTGGCTGGCGGGGACGGCTTCCGGATGGTCTCCCGGAACTCCTTCCAGTCCAATATCGGCCTGGGCGCCTCCGCCTCTGGGTTCGCCGCCCTGGCGGTGGCAACCGCGTCCGCTTTGGGCCTGGACATGGACCTGGAGGAGATCTCCAGGTACGCCCGCCGCGGGGCGGGATCGGCCGCCCGGGCGGTGACCGGCGGCTTCTCCCGATGGTTCGCCGGACAGGGCGATGAGGACTCCTTCTCGAAGAGGATCCCCTCCCCGGCGGAGGAGGAGATGGGCATCCTGGTGGCCATCATCCCGGCCAGGAAGTTCACCGATACGGCGCACAGGGACGTGCTCACCTCCCCCTTCTTCAAGGCCCGCCTGGAGTACGTGGAGCACGCGCTGGAGGAGATGCAGACCGCCATCACCCGCGGGTACCTGAGGGAGGTGGGTGAGCTGGCGGAGAGGGACACCCTGCTCCTGCACGGGATCACCATGACCGGCTCCGCCGGACTCATCCTGTGGAGGCCGGAGACCCTCTCGGTCATCCTGGAGGTGAAGAGGCTGGCCGAGGAGGGGGTGGAGTGCCACTTCTCCATCGACACCGGGGCGACGGTCTACATCAACACCACCAGGGACTCCATTCCCCAGGTGAGGGAGAGGATAGGGTCCCTGGGAATGGATACCCTGACATGCGGCGTCGGGGGCGAGGCCAGGCTGGTGGACGATCACCTGTTCTAGCGGTCGAACTCCCCTCGGCCCCTCAGCTCCTCCGCCTTGGAGAGCAGCAGCTCCCCCTGGGCCGGACGGAACCTTGCCGCCTCCCTCAGCGACTGGACGATGGAGTCGTTCAGGCCGATCAGCCCGATCCCGGTGAGGGCGACGTACTCGTCGAGTAGTTCCCAGCACAGCCTGTACTTGTCGGGGGTGAACATGGGATCGGTGTCCAGGATCTGGGAGCACACCTCCCCTATGTCCTCGACCGGGGACCCTTCCCTGGCCATCTCGAAGTCCACCCCCACCACCCCATCGTTCCAGATGAAGTTCTTCAGCTTGGAGTCCGACTTGATCAGCGTCCTCTCCCCTTCGAGGAAGGAGAGGTGCAGGGAGGCGAACCATCCGGCCAGGGCCCTGGCGCAACGATCATCCAGGGTGCGGTTCAGCAGGTCCACCATGTTCTCCCCCTCCACGTGCTCCATGAGCAATACCCTTCCCTCCCGGAGGTACGGTCTAGGCACCCTCACTCCCGCCTCCAGCAATCTGAGTAGCACCTGATACTCGTGCCTGGCCCGATCCACCAGGAAGACCTTGGCCACCAGGTCCCCCTCGCCCGTGACCAGAAGGTGGACGGCGTTCTTCTTGCTGGGCAATCTCCTGATGAACCGGATCTCCTTCTCACCGGCCGGGAGACCCTTCAACCGCAGGTCCTCTCCGCTCTCCCTTCTCAGAAACTCCAGGACGGTTACCATCGTTCACCTCGGGGGGCTGAAGGCGGATCACAGCAGCTCCCAGCACCCTGTCACGGAATGTGGTCACCTGAACAAGCCACTTTCGTCTACCCCGCAAAGAGGAGAAATGGACGGTGCGTCTACAGCGGCAGGAGCAGGTGGATCGCCCCCGAGTTGTTCAGCACCTCCACGAACTCCGGGAGGATGTCCTTGATCCCGTTGATCACGAACTGGATGGCTATGGCCATGACCATGAGCCCGAGCAGACGGGTGACCACCCTCCTGCCGCTCCCCAGGAGCCGGTTCACGTCCTCCGAGCGGACCATCATGATGTAGGACACCAAGATGATCACGGCTATCCCCAGGAAGACGCCCAGCATGGCCAGCGTACCGGTGATCAGGTCCTGGGACGATATGGTGTTCTGGGCCTCCGACATGAGCACCACCACGGTCACTATGGTCCCAGGACCGGCGATGAAGGGGATAGCCAGGGGTATGAGGGCGATGTCCCTGGAGGACTCCTCCGCCGCCGTCTTGCTGGGTGTTGGGTTGAGCATGGTCACCGCGGTGCTGAACAGCAGTATGCCGCCGGCTATGCGGAAGGCCCCTATGGAGAAGCCGAACACCTGAAAGAGCAGGAGACCGGTCAGGGCGAAGAATACCAGGATGCCCCCGGAGTAGCGTATCGCCTTCTTCACGATCCTAACCTTCTCCTGCTGGCTCATGCCCTCGGTCAGGGCTATGAACACGGCGGAGGTGGAGAGGGGGTTGGATATGATCAGTATGGCTATTATCGCTCCCCCGATGAACTCCAGCGCGAAGGTGAGGTTCGCCATCCTCTATCGGATGTCCATCAGGGGTATATGATGGTTGTCCGAAACCCAACGTATTTCACCGGGCGGGGCGTTGCGGAAAACATGGACGTGGTGGGCGTCGGGGCACTGAACCTGGACCTGATCTACCGGGTCGATCCCCTCCCCCGGGGCATGGATCCCGGGGAGGAAAGGTTCGGCGATCCGGAGGATTTCAGGGAGCTGCTCGAACACCTGGAGGCCCATGGGGAACTGCTCGGCAGGAGCGGTGGGGGATCGGCGGCCAACGCCCTGGTCGCCCTCTCCCGTATGGGTTTCTCCACCGGCATGCTGGGCACGGTGGGGGACGATCCCCCGGGCGAGGAGGTGCTCTCCTCCCTGCGTGGGGTGGACGTGGGCATGGTCCGCCGGACCGACGGCACCGGAATGTGCATCTCCCTCCTCTCCAGGGACGACAGGTCCCTGCTCGTTCTTCCCAACGCGAACGACCTCTTCCGGGTGACGAAGGAGGAGATCCTGTACGCCGGCAAGGCGGAGGTGGTGCACCTCAGCTCCTTCTCCGGGGAGAATGCTCTCCGGTCACAGATCGAGCTGGTCGAGTCCCTGGACACCTCAACGATCGTTTCCCTGGATCCGGGGGAGCTGTACGCCCAGAGGGGAGGGGAGATCGCCCCCCTCCTCTCCAGGGCCCATGTGGTATTCCCCTCGGAGAGGGAAGTGGAGATGCTCACCGGTGCCACCGGATCGGAGGGCTGCCGCGCCCTCCTGGACCGGGGACCGGAAATGGTGGCCTGCACCAGGGGAGGTGAGGGGGCCCTCGTGGTCACCCTGGACCGGGAGATGGTCATACCTCCCACCCGGGTGGAACCGGTGGACTGCACCGGCGCCGGCGACGTGTTCGCCGCCTCCTTCCTCGCCGGAATGCTGCGCGGCTGGAGAGTGGAGGACTGCGGTCGGTTCGCCTGTCAGGCGTCGGCGAGGAGCATCACCGCCTACGGAAGGGATAACTATCCCGACGAACATTCATTGCAGGAGTTCGAGAGGTCGATGGCATGCTGAGGCTGGGATGGTTCTCCACCGGAAGGGACGAGGCGGCCAGGGAACTGCTCAGGGAGATCATGGATCGGAAGAGGGGGGGCTTCTTCGATGTCTCCATCCAGTTCGTGTTCTCCAACTGGGAGGAGGGGGAGGAGCCCGAGCACAAGGACTATCGGGAGAGGGAGAGGTTCTTCCGGATGGTCAGGGAGTACGGCATACCGCTGGTCACCCTCTCCTGGAGGCGGTTCAAGAGGGAGCAGGGAGGGGACCGCTCCTCCTGGAGGGACCGCTACGGGGAGAGGATGAGGGAGCTGCTGCAGGGATACCATTTCGACCTGGGGGTGCTGGCTGGCTACATGCTGTGGGTGGACGATCGGACCTGTCAGGAGTTCGACCTGATCAACCTGCACCCCGCCCTTCCCGGAGGACCGAAGGGCACCTGGCAGGAGGTCATCTGGGAGCTGATCAGGGAGAGGGGGGACCGCCAGGGGGCCATGATCCACCTGACCACGCCGGAGTGGGACGAGGGTCCGGCCCTGACCTACTGCGCATTTTCCCTGGACACCCCGGAGTTCAGGCCGCTCTGGGAGCGCATGGAGGAGAAGAGGGAGAGGAAGGGGCTGGACGCAGTCATACAGGAGGAGGGAGAATCGGAGCCCCTGTTCAGGAGAATACGGGAGGAGGGGGAGAGGCGGGAGCTGCCCCTCCTCGCCCACTCCATCCGGCTCTTCGCCGAGGGGAAGGTATATATCAAGGACCAGCGACTTTATCAGGATGGAAGTCCTCTGGACCACCCCTACGATCTCAGTCCCGAGGTGGATCGGGAGATCGAGGAGTGAGGTGTAACCGTGCAGTACGAGGAGCTGGAGGAGCTCATGGACGTGGAGGGCATGCAGTTCGTCACCGATGGGGAGGGGCCGGTGACCAAGAACGACAACGCCTTCGAGCTGTGCCAGAACTTCGTGGAGCGGGGGGACGAGCTCTTCTCCCTCATCAGCAAGTACGATGACGTGCTGGCCGATGTGTTCCACACCCCTGACTACAAGGCGGGTGACACCCTGAGGCTGATCCTCCCCTTCCTGAAGGCATACGGGGTGACGGACGAGGCCGTCAAGAGGTACTCGGAGGAGAACATACTGCTGATGCCCGGGGCGGACCGGACCATGCGCTTCGTCAACAAGCTCATGCCCTCCTACTTGGTAAGCACTTCCTACGAGCAGTACGTCAAGGCCGTCTGCGAGACCATCGGTTTTCCCTTCGAGAACGCCTACTGCACCTCCCTCCGCCTGGATTCCTACCGGATAGACCAGGGGGAGGTCGAACGCCTGAAGGCGTACGCCGGGGAGATCGCGGACATGCCCATGCTGGAGATCCCGGAGGAGGCCTCCTCCCTGCACGACTTCTCCGACCGGGACCGGGAGACCATAGAGCGGCTGGACGAGATCTTCTGGGAGGAGATGACCGACCTCTCCACCTACCAGCTGATCGTGGAGGTGAACCCCGTGGGCGGTGACGAGAAGGCCTCCTCCATCGTGGACGCCCAGCGGACCACGGGGGTCGGCCTGGAGAACACCATGTACGTGGGGGACTCCATCACCGACGTGGAGGCGTTCCAGATCGTGCGGGACGGGGGAGGCATCACCGTTTCCTTCAACGGCAACGCCTACGCCGTCCGGGAGGCGGAGATCGCCGTCATGTCCCCCGACACCGTGGTCACCTCGGTGCTGGCAGAGGTGTTCAACACCAACGGACGGGAGGGGGTGATCAACCTGGTGGAGAACTGGAGCCTGGACTTCCTGAAGAGCACCGGCATGGTGCACGACTACCTGGTCAGGGAGCTGGAGAGGGTCTTCCCGGAGTACCTGCCCACCGTGGAGAGGGTGACCTACAGGAACATCGACCGGCTGTCCCAGGAGAGCTCCAGGTACCGGAAGACCGTCCGGGGGAAGGAGATCGGTCAGCTGGGCTGAGGGTCGACGGTGGATCAGGATCGATTCCTTCCAGAGGGGAACACGCTCTGCGTGGACGGGGCGGCCTTCGTTCGCGTCCGCCAGGGGAGGGTGGAGGTGTTCGGCGCCCCCGTGGATGGGGGAGTGGTGATCAGGGAGACCTGTCCCAGCTGCCGGAAGGCCGTGCCCCCCTATACGGCCGTGTCCACACTGCGGGTAACGCATACGATAGAGAAGAAATGAGTTGGAGGATGCTTCCCCAGGATTACCAATGGTAGCGGTAACCTGTCCCGATGGTGGGGCCACCCATCATATTCCACTGAGGATGCCGATCACATCGATGAAGTCATCGAACGTATGATGATCCACGCCCTCCTCCCGGCAGAGCCGGGCCAAGGTAGATCCCCTGACCACCAGGGGAATATCCGACAGCCTGGTGGCCTCCAGGTCGGAGGTGCCGTTTCCCAGGTAGGCCACCGTCTTTCCCTCTGATCTCAGGCGGCCCACCAGCTCGTCCTTGTGATTGGTGAAGCCTGGGCGGATGGTGGGGAACTCGATATCCAGACCGTCCCCGGTGAAGATGGTCCTCGGGGCCAGGTACTCCACCTCGTCTAGACCCCTGGACTCCAGAAAGTGGTCGATGTAGAAGTCGAAGCCCGCACTGGCCACGGTAAGCCTCGATCCCGAGGACCTGAGATATCCGATCAGGTCCTGGAAGTGGGGCCGGGGGAATGCCATCTCGTCCAGCTCCTTGATTATCCTCTCCCGGGACAGCTTGACCATGGGGAACTGGTGCCTCAGGCACTCCTGGATGGAGATCTCCCTCCGGTTGTACAGATCGTCCCAGTATCTCCAGTCACCTTGGGCGAACCGCTCCATGATGTGATCTACTGTATCGATCTCCACTAGGGTCCCATCGAAATCGGAGACCACTGCTAGGTCCATGGGCCCCGGATGCCGGAACAGGTAGAAAACGGTTCCCTAATGCCAGGAACTTCAATCACCGAACCTGCCCTGCAGATCGACCATCCAGTCCGCCAGTTTGACCCCTTCGGGGGCGTCGAAGCCGGGCAGATGGATCTTGATGTCCACCACTATGGACCCGTCGATCGCGTCCAGACCCTTGACAGTGAGCACGTTTCCTTCCCGGCCCAGGAGCTCCACCGTGGTCACCGCCAAGGGGTTGGGTCTGGCCGGCGATCTGGTGGAGAATATCCCCTTGGGGGCCAGGTCCCTCTGGCCGGCCGGGTGCACCTTCAGGGTCTCGGTGGTCCTGCAACCGGTCCAATAGATGACCAGTAGGTGGGAGAAGTCC
This sequence comes from Methanomassiliicoccales archaeon, assembly GCA_046540255.1. GTDB lineage: Archaea > Thermoplasmatota > Thermoplasmata > Methanomassiliicoccales > JAAEEP01 > JBKHFJ01. The sequence continues at coordinate 31,323 of JBKHFJ010000002.1, forward strand.
TCCACCCCCTCCAGTGCCTCCTGGAATCTCTCGTCTATGACGATCCTGGAGACCATATCCCGGTGGGAGTGATCCACTTGGCCTTCCCGGTTCAGCTCCCCGTCCCTGAGCATTAGGGATGGTTCCTTGAACTCGTTCTCCACGCGACCTATGGGAAGGAGGCTCATGTCTTCCATGGAACGGGAGAGGTCCGAACGGGTTCTTGTCATTTCTCCCTCCGGGAGCAATCCCCTGCCATTGCCTCTTCTCCCTTCTCCCCAGGTAGGGGGAACCGCACGCCCACCAGGCGGAGCATCCTGACCATGGCGATCAGTATCGGAAGCTCGATTATCACGCCTATGATGATGGCCACCTGCACCAGCGGCTGATCCGGGAAGAGACCGAAGGCGATGGCCAGGCCCAGGGGCGAGTTCCTCGCAACCGCGGTGCAGGTGAGCAGGGCGTACTCCTTGTATCTCAGCCGGCTGATCCAGCTGAGCCCGTAGGCCAGGGCGAAGTTGATCAGGAAGAAGAGGACCACCGGGACGAACACCGTCGTCAGGGGGCCCACATGCTCCAGGATGACATCGGTCTGCCCGGCGAACATGGCGAATATGATCACCACCAGGATCAGAAGCTGGGCGGGGGGCAGGGACCTGTCCAGGACCTTCTCCCTCCATGCGGCCGTCCTCAGCTTTCCCATGAGCCACCTGGTGACCCAGGCCAGGGCGAAGGGCAGGAAGATGAAGATGGAGAAGGTCTCCACCAGGGCGCCCATCTGGAAGGGGATCACCTCCCCGGCGAACAGGTACAGGTACACGGGGAGCAGCAGTATCTGGATCAGCAGGTTGGTGGGAAGGAGCGCCAGTCCGAGGGGCACGTCCCCCTTGGCCATGGCGGTGAACATCAGGAACCAGTCGGTGCAGGGGATGACCAGGTAGAGGATCACCCCAACGTAGATGGCCGGGTTGCCCGACAGGAACAGCAGGGCCAGCCCCCAGGCGATGATGGGGATGATGACGAAGTTGTGTAACCATGCCAGACCGAAGAACCTGAGGTTGCGGAAGGAGTGCATGACGTCCCCGAAGTGCACCCCCAGGGTGATGCTGTAGATGAGTAGGATGACGGCGTAGTAGATCACCATGTCGAGGAGACCGCCCCACCCCTCCAGGAGGGTGCCCATCGCGATCCCGACGACGAAGGAGGCGATGAGTACGAAGGGGCGGATCCTGTCCAGGGTGTCCAACCGTTCCTCGGCCATCGTCGGTGAATAGGAATAGAAGTAAAAAAAATGCCTTGGAACCGAGGGAGTGCTCCCGTCGGGATTTGAACCCGAGTGTTCGGCTTTCTTCCGCGTGAAAACGTCGAAAGGCCGAAATGATTGGCCGGACTACACTACGGGAGCCTGAGCTTAGCGTTGATATGGGAAATCGTACTTAAAAGTTGGCCGGTGTTAGGTCCGGGATCCCGTGGGGAAGGGAGCATTTTCTCCCCGCACTGGCCCTGGGGCCGAGGAGAAGGGCCAACGCAACATTATTTAAGCCATGCGGTCATGAGGGATAACGTCCAACGGAGGATTCGATTGAATCGGAGAGATCAAGGCACGGACGAGGAGCATAGCGAGGAGATACTTCGTGTCCGTTTTCCCAACAAGAAGGAGGGGGAGATGCTGGGGATAGCGGACCAGCTCCTGGGGGCATCACGGATCAAGGTGATGTGCGCCGACGGCAAGTCCAGGATCGGTCGAATCCCGGGGAAGATCAGGAAGAGGATGTGGATCAGGGAGGGAGACCTGGTGATCGTCAAGCCCTGGGACTTCCAGGACGACAAGGCCGACATCGTCTACCGCTACACCAAGACCCAGTCCAGCTACCTGAGCAGAAAGAACATGATCCCCAAATCCCTGGACGTTTTCTGAGTTGGAGGCGGTCATGCCTCGGGACGACATGTACTCCCGATTGGAGCACAAGGTGGAGGCCCTCCGGGCGAGGGACAAGGACACCGATGACCAGAAGGTCATCGACGAAGTGTTCGACAAGGAGACCCTCCTGGGCGTGTACAAGCTTATGAAGGAGGGCGTAATAGACACCGTGGAGTTCTCCATCTCCACCGGGAAGGAGGGGAACGTGTTCATGGCCACCACCCTCGAGGGGGGTTTCGCGGTCCTCAAGATATTCCGGGTGACCACCTCCACCTTCAAGCGGATCTCCAGGTACATAGAGGGGGATCCGAGGTTCAAGGGCCTGACCGGCAGCCACCGGAGGACCATATTCGCCTGGACCGGGAAGGAGTTCCGCAACCTGCAGCGCCTTCACCGGGCCGGGGTGAGGGTCCCCAAACCTCTTAGGTACCATCGCAACATACTCGCCATGGAGTACATCGGTTGGGAGGACCGGCCGGCGCCGCTCATGAAGGACGTGGAGCTGGAAGAACCCCAGGAGGTCTACGATACGCTGACCAGGTACATGAAGCTGGCCTACCAGGAGGCAGAGCTGGTGCACGGCGATCTCTCCGAGTTCAACGTGCTGATGTTTGAGGGGGAGCCGGTGATCATAGACTGCGGCCAGGCGGTGTTGACGGACCACCCCAACGCCCTGGATCTCCTCAGGAGGGACGTGGTCAACATCAACCGGTTCTTCCGCCGCCTGGGGGTCGAGGTGAACGAGTGCCTGGTGGAAGAGATCGTTGGAGGATGACGGCATGACCATGATGAAGATCCCGAAGGACCGTGTGGGCGCCCTCATCGGGAAGGAGGGGAAGACCAAGCAGGCGATCGAGGAGGAGGCCTCGGTCTCCCTCAAGATAGACTCGGACGGAGAGGTGCGGATCTACAACAGGGGCGAGGATCCCCTGATGCCCATAAAGGTGGCCAACCTGGTGCAGGCGGTGGGCAGGGGATTCTCCCCGGAGCGGGCCTGGCGGCTCCTGGAGGATGACGAGTACCTGGAGGTGATGGACATCCGGGAGTACGTGGGGAAGAAGGGGGCCCACGTCATGAGGATGAGGTCCCGCGTCATAGGCACCAAGGGCAAGACCCGGAGGATCATCGAGAACCTCTCCGGGGCATCGGTCTCCATTTACGGGAGCACGGTGGCCATCATCGCCAACTCGGTGCAGCTCCCGGTGGCCAGGAAGGCGGTGGAGATGCTGCTCCGGGGGAGCGAGCACTCCTCGGTGTACGGCTACCTGGAGAGGCAGCGGGATCATCTCAAGATCTCGGAGATGGGTTTCGAGTGAAGGAGGGCGCATGGACTGGATGGACGGACTGGAAGAGGAGCTCTCCTCCCGGAGGAGAGGGGGGAGCGGCAGGGAGGCGGAGATCTCCAAAGCATTCGTGGAGATCTGCCTATACCTTTTGGCCAGGTTCCTGCTGAACACCCCTGCCCACTTCAGGATGCACCCGGACCAGTGGGACATGGCACGCTACCACGGGGGGATGAGGTGGGAGCTCCTTCCGGAGTTCGACTTCTCCAGGGTGGGGGAGATCATGCTCACCGACGAGGATCCACGTGGGGCGGCGCTGTTCGCCGACTTCTTCACCCGGCGCGGCTCCAAGAGGTTCCGGGTGGGCCTCATTCTTCCCGACAGGGTGGGCGAGGACCGGGTGTGCCGCTACTTCCTGGTCCACGAGGACCAGCTGGACAGGCTGGACCTGGATGAGATGTGGAGGAGGCTGAAGCCCGGTCTGGCCAAGTGGTACGAGTCCCTGCTTCGGGAGGAAATGGGACCGTTGAGGTCCCACTGCGAGGGGCAGTACCGGGAGGAGAGGTGTCCCCAGATCCCGGGAAATGTATAAGTGGACGTTCCCTTTCCCCTGAATGTGAGCTGGCCTGTGGAGAGGGCCGATAAGGCCCTGGAGAGGGACCTCTGCGACCACTGCCTGGGTAGGCTTTTCGCCCAGCTGGAGAGTGGGCACACCAACCTGCAACGGGGGCAGAACCTCCGGGCCGGGGTGAACCTTCTTCGATGCCTGAGGGAAGAGCAGCCTCCCGTTCACCGGGAATGCTGGGTGTGCGGGGAGATCTTCGATCAGGTGGACCGGTTCGCCTCCGCCGCGGCCAGGCGGCTCTCCGAGGTGGAGTCGGACAACTTCCTCCTGGGCACCAGGATCGATCCCCACCTCTCCGAGAGGGAGGAGAGGATGTGGGGAGAGGTCGGGGGGGAGAGCGCCGAGTCGATAAAGGGGGAGCTCAACCGGGAGATCGGGAAGAGGGTGGAGCATCTCACCGGCAAAGGGGTGGAGTTCGGCAATCCCCAGGTGGTGGCGGTGGTGGACACCCGCTTCGCCCACGTCGAGCTGGACATCGCTCCCCTTTTCCTTTACGGCCGCTATCGTAAGCTCTCCAGGGAGATACCCCAGACCAAGTGGCCCTGCCGGAAGTGCGGAGGCAAGGGATGCGACCGGTGCGATCACACCGGGAAGCAGTACCCCACCTCGGTGCAGGAGCTGATCGGGGACCCCCTTCTGGACATGACCGGGGGAGAGGAACACTTCTTCCACGGCATGGGGAGGGAGGACATCGACGCCCTGATGCTCGGCTCCGGCCGCCCATTCGTGATCGAGGTGAGGAACCCGCGCACCAGGCACCTGGACCTGGAGAAGGCAGGGGAGAGGATCAACCTCGCCGAGGAGGTGGAGGTGATCGGGCTCCGCCCCTCCTCCCGGGAAGAGGTGAGGAGGGTGAAGATGTCCACACCCCCCAAGACCTACCGGGTGGGGGTCCTCCTCAACGGAAAAGTTCATAAGGATAAAGTTGATGAGGTTGTGCGGTCATTAAAAAACACCACGATCATCCAGCAAACGCCCCAACGAGTGGCCCACAGAAGGGCCGACAAGGCCAGGCGGAGACGGATCGTCGATGCCCGGTTGGAGTCGCTCGAGGACCACCACATGGCCCTGATCCTGAAGGCGGAATCGGGGACCTATGTGAAAGAGTTCGTACACGGTGATCAGGGGAGAACGAAGCCAAGTCTCTCCGAGGCGTTGGGAGTACCATGCGAGGTGATTTCCCTGGATGTGATCGAGATCGCCGACAGCGAGGGATGATAATGGTCAAGGCATCGAGAGGATTGAGGCGAAGAACCCGGAAGGTGCTCAGAAAGGGTGTTAGGGAGAGAGGTCTCTCCCCGATCACCCGCGAATTTCAGGATTTTCAGGTGGGGGACAGGGTCAACATAGTCCTGGATCCCAGCGTCCACCACGGCATGCCCCACGCCCGCTTCCACGGCAAGACCGGGGTGATCAAGGGCAGCCAGGGCAGGTCTTACAAGGTGGAGCTGAACGATGGCAAGAAGACCAAGACGGTCGTTTCCAGACCGGAGCACCTGCGGAAGTCAGCCTAGGTGATATTATGGCCGACCGTTACGTATCCCTCCCAGAGGTCCACGAGATGATGTCATCCGCCGCCGAGCACAGGGAGCTGAGCGGGGATCAGAATGTTTCCCTGGAGCATGCGGAGAAGCTCTCCAAGATCTCCGTGGAGCGGGCGGTGGAGCTTAGGGAAAAACTATCTTCCCTGGAATACATATCTGACCTGATGGCCTGCAAGATCACCGACATAATGCCCACCCACCCCGAGGACGTCAGGGCCCTCTTTGCGAAGGAGAGGTTGATCCTCGAGAAGGAATATATAGACGAAATCATAGATACCGTGAACGAGTATCTCTGAGCGGGTGGGACAGTGGAGGACTACGCCTACATCATCGATTTCCTACCAGAGGGGCTTCCTGGTGAGAGGAGCTTCAAGAGGGAGCCGGTAGCCTACGCCCTGGGGGAGAAGGAATTCAAGCTCTTCGAGCTGGTGCCCAGGCCCGATGCGATGATCGTCATCGGGGACCGGGTGTACATCGGGAAGGACGTGGACAAGAGGGAGAGCATACAGCACGTCAAGCGCCGGGTGAGCTACGAGGAACTCACCGCTGCCTCCCACAGCGAGCTCCCCTATATCATCGAGGACGTCGTCTCCTCCAACGAGGGTCGCTTCGTGGAGTTCTTCAACAACGCCCAGGCCATAACCACCCGCTACCACATGCTGGAGCTCCTTCCCGGGCTGGGGAAGAAGACCATGTGGGCCGTCCTGGACGAGAGGAAGAAGGGTCCCTTCGAGAGCTTCCAGGACATCGCGGAGCGGGTCCCGTCGCTCAAGCACCCGGAGAAGCTCATCTGCAAGCGGATAGAGATCGAGCTTTCCGATCCCCATCAGAAGTATCATCTATTCGTGGCCAAATAGGGCCCGGGATGAGGGCTTCGGAGATCAAGGGGATCCTCTCCTCCTACGGGATATCCCCCCGCAAGTCCAGGGGGCAGAACTTTCTGGTCGACGAGAGGGTGGCCCAGCGGGAGGTCCAGGCGGCGGGCATCGGGGAGGAAGACACCGTTCTCGAGGTGGGCCCGGGCCTGGGCGTCCTTACCAGGTACCTCTACCAGACGGCCGCCAGGGTGGTGGCCATAGAGACCGAGCCGACCCTCTGCCACTACCTGGAGGAGACGCTGCCGGAGGTGGAGGTGATCCGGGGGGACGCCCTGGAGGTGGACTTCCCCCGGTTCGACAGGTTCGTGGCCAACCTACCCTACAGCATCTCCTCCTCCCTCATATTCAAGCTTCTGGATCATCGGTTCGAGGTCGCCGTGTTCATGGTGCAGAGGGAGTTCGCCGAGCGGATGGCCGCCTCCCCCGGGGACCGGGAGTACTCCCGGCTCTCGGTGGGCGTGTACCACCGAGGGGAGGTGGAGCTGCTGGAGCGGGTGCCCCCCTCCGCCTTCTGGCCCCAGCCCGAGGTGGAGTCGGCCATGGTCAGGCTGGCCCCCCGACCTGCACCCTTCCAGGTGAGCGACGAGGATCTCTTCCACCATCTGGTGAAAGTGCTGTTCCAGCACCGCAGGAAGAAGGTGGGGAAGACCCTGAGGATGAGGGGGCTGGTCTCCAAGGGCGAGGACCCGCCCTTCAAGGACCTGAGGGTGGAGGAGATGTCCCCGGAGGAGATCGGCGAGCTCTCCGAGTGGATCCTACGCCGCCGGAACTAACGCCTCAGCCTGGGGAAGGTGTCCAACACGGCCTCGGCCAGCCTGTTCGCCCCCTCGCGGTAGACGTCCACGGCGGGCATCCTGAACCTCTTCTCCAGGTTCTGGATGACGTGACCCCGGTTCTCCTCCGACAATCCCTCGGGGTTCACCCCCAGGGCGATCACCTCGGTCTTTGCGAACGCTTCCAAGAGGGAGATCTCCTCCTCCAGATCGGGCAGGGGTATCCTGAGTTCGGGGTCGTAGTTCCGGTACTTCCTTCCCGGAGCGTGCTGCATCACGATGGCGTTCGGCCTGAGGGCGGAGAGTATGGCCCTGGTGCCGCACACGTACGCCGGATGCTGGAAGGCCCCCTGACCCTCCACCACGATCACCTCGGGATCCTCGTTCATGTAGGCGTCGTAAATGGCGGTCTCCAGCTCCCCCACCACGTAGTCCCCCTGGATCGAGTCCAGGGGGACCCCGTACCTCGCCCCCTGCAGCAGTCCCGTCTGGCCGGTGGCCACGAACTCCGACCTCACCCCCCTGGCGTTCAGGGCCTCGGTGAGCTCGATGGCGGTGGTCCTTTTGCCCACCGCGCTGTCCGTGCCCAGGACGGCCAGCCTCACCGAGTCTATCCCGCTGGCCAGGTTGCGGTATCCGTGCAGCCGCTCCAGCGGGGGCTCCCTCCTGATGTCGATGATCTGGGCCCCGTTCCTCCGGGCCAGGGCCCGCAGCTCGGGATCCTCGCCTAAAAACTCGTGGAGGCCGGCCACCACGTCCATGCCGTTCTCCAGGGCGGTGATGACCTGCCCCCGGAACTCCTGGGGAAGCCTCCCGCCGATGGTGGCCACCCCCACTATGAGCGTCCCCGGGCGACCGCTCAGCGCCCCCAGGGCCTCCTCCAGGGTGCCGAACACGGGGATGTCCCGGTGGCGGCCGTCCACCACCTCCCCCGCGTCACGCCCCTGGCAGGTGCTATCCAGCACCCCGACTATCCTGTACCTCTTGGAGTACCTGACCAGCCCACGCGCGGTCTTTCCGGTGGGGGTGTCGAGCCTGCCTTCGCAGAGTACCAGGGCATCGTTCATGTTGACCTTGGAGCACAGAATCCATTCCTCCTAAATTACCTTTCGCCGTGGCAACGGTTTTCTAGTGTCCCATCGATAGGGGTATGAGAACATGCAGATCGGAATCGTGGGGAAACCCAACGTGGGAAAGTCCACCTTCTTCTCCGCCGCCACCCTGGCCCCGGCGGAGATCGCCCAGTATCCCTTCACCACCATCGAGGCCAACAAGGGCATGGCGTACGTGCGGGCGAAGTGCCCCCACCAGGAGTTCGGGGTGGAGTGCCATCCCCGGAACTCGCTGTGCGAGGGAGGTACGCGCCTGATCCCGGTGGAGCTGCTGGACGTGGCCGGCCTGGTCCCGGACGCCTGGCAGGGAAAGGGGCTGGGGAACCAGTTCCTGGACGATCTCAGGCAGGCCTCCGCCCTGATCCACGTGGTGGACTCCTCCGGGGCGACGGACGAGGAGGGTAACCCGGTGGACATCGGGGCACATGACCCCCGGGAGGACGTGCGATTCCTGGAGAGGGAGGTGGACCAGTGGATCAAGGGGATCCTGGAAAAGGGCTTCGACAAGATCGCCCGACAGGTGCACCTGGAGGGGGGAAAGCTGGTGCACCTCCTGCACGATCGGGTGACCGGACTGGGCGTTTCCGAGCCCGATGTGACCATGGCACTGAGGGTGTGCAATCCCCCGGAGAACCCCATGAAGTGGGAGGAGGAGCACTTCCTGGAGCTGGCCACCGCGATCAGGAAGCAGTCCAAGCCCATCATACTCTCCCTGAACAAGGCCGACTGCGCTCCCCAGGAGAGCCTAGAGGTCCTTGGGGACCTGGAGGACTATATCGGGGTGCCCACCTGCTCCGAGTCGGAGCTGGCCCTGAAGAGGGCGGCCAAGGCCGGCCTGGTGGACTACGTCCCGGGGGCGGGAGCCTTCTCGGTGCTGGACGAGGGCAGCCTGAACGAGAGCCAGAGGAAGGCCCTGGACTACATCTCCAGGACGATGGAGAGGTTCTCCGGCACCGGGGTCCAGACCTGCCTGGAGAGGGCGGCCTACGACCTCCTGGACCTGATAGTGGTCTACCCGGTGGAGGACGAGCACAAGCTCACCGACCACGACGGCAACGTCCTCCCGGACGCCTACCTGGTACCCAGGGGCAGCACCGCCAGGGACCTGGCGTACAAGGTGCACACCGACCTGGGGGAGAACTTCATCCGGGGAATCAACGCCAGGACCCATCGGACGGTCGGCCATGACTACGAGCTTCAGGACGGGGACATCATCAACATCGTCTCCAGGAAGTGAGCGGATGGAGTGGGACGTCAGGCTGCTCAGCGCCTCCTACCGGCGGCAGGGGGACGACCGGCTGGTCATAGAGATCTTCGGCAAGACCAAGGAGGGGGATTCGATCACCATCAAGCACGTGGGCTTCCAGCCCTACTTCCACCTGCTCGACCCCGGTGGGAAGGTGGGGTCGGAGCTGGAGTCCGACCCCAACGTGGTGGACCTGCGAAGGATGGAGCTGTTCCACCGGGGGGAGGTACACCCGGCCCTCAAGGTGGTGGTGAAGTTCCCCTGGCTGGTCCCCGAATTCCGCAAGCGGTACCGGGACCGCTTCACCATCCTGGCGGCGGACATACCCTTCCACCACCGGTTCATATACGATGTGGACATGGCCTCCTGCATCCGGGTCAGGGGCAGGGAGGCGGAGGGGGACTACACCACCGACCTGGTGGTGGAGATGGAGTCCCCGGACGACTTCCAGAACATCGATCCCTTCAACCCGGACCTGAAGGTGATGGCCTTCGACATCGAGACCTCCATCCGGAACGGGAACATCTACACCGTCTGCTACGTCGTCAAGGAAGGGGAGGAGATCAGGCAGGGCGATCCCATCCAGGGGGAGGAGGGGGAGATCATCCGGGAGCTGGCCCGCACCATCGGGGAGGAGGACCCGGACGTGCTGACCGGCTACAACATCGACAACTACGACATCCCCACCATCAGGGACCGGGCCAGGGAGCTGGGGATCGAGTCCCTGGAGTGGGGCCGGGACGGGAGTGAGCCCAAGCACATCATGGGGCGCTTCTGGAGGCTGCACGGCCGTCTTGTGGCAGACGCCTGGTGGGCGGCCAAGATGGAGCTGCGGCCCAAGCAGGAGACGCTGAACCACGTGGCCAAGCTGGTCCTCGGCGAGGAGAAGATGGACGTCGACCCCAAGCGGATGGACGACGAGTGGAGGGAGGACCGGGACAAGGTGATGCGCTACTGCGTCAAGGACGCCGAGCTATCCCTGCGCATACTGGATCATCTGGGCACGGTGAGGAAGGACATGGACCTGGCGGCGGTGTCCAAGCTCCCGGTGGACGACGTGCTCACCAGCGGCAACTCCCAGCTGATCGATTCCATCCTCATCCGGGAGGCGGACCGGGCGAGCATAGAGGGCGCCCCGGTGGGCGTCCCCCTCACCGGAAGGTACGACAGGAGGGACGCGATCGAGGGAGGGTACGTGCACACCATCGCCCCCGGCCTGTACCACTGGGTGTGCGTTCTGGACTTCAAGTCCATGTACCCCTCCCTGATCATCTCCAAGAACATCTGCTTCACCACCCTGAGCCAGGACGGGGAGGTCGAGTCCCCCACCGGGGTGAGGTTCATGTCCAAGGAGAGGAGAAATGGGCTCCTGCCCAGCATCCTGGCGGACCTGATGGAGAGGCGGGACCAGATCAAGCGGAGGATGAGGGAGGCGGAGGACCCGGAGGAGCACCGGTACCACGACGGTCTCCAGCAGGCGATCAAGATCCTGATGAACTCCGTCTACGGCGTATTCGCCTCCTCCTTCTACCGGTTCACCGACAAGAGCATAGGCTCCTCGATCACCGCCTTCGCCAGGGAGACGGTCAAGGACATCATAGGGAGGCTGGAGGAGGAGGGGCACACCGTCATCTACTCGGACACCGACTCGCTGTTCGTTCAGTCCCCCCACGCCGATCTGGATGGGTCGATCCAGTTCGGAAGGGAGATGGCATCCAGGTTCTCCAAGGAGGGGGCCATGCTGGAGTTCGAGAAGGTGCTGGAGCCCCTGTTCTCCCATGGCAAGAAGAAGAGGTACGTGGGCAAGGTGGTCTGGCCGGAGGAGGAGATGCTCATCCGGGGGTACGAGATCCGGAGGACCGACTCGTTCGACCTGCAGAGCGAGGTGCTCACCGAGGTGTTCAGACACATCCTGAACGGGGAGACGGAGAGGGCGGTGGAGCTGGCCAGGCAACGGGTGAAGGAGGCCCAGGAAGGGGAAGTACCGGTGGAGAAGTTGGTCATCTCCAGGACGGTGAAGGACTTCTCCTTCTACAAGGACCCGGACTCCCAGGCCAACGTGCAGGCGGCCAGGAAGCTGATTGACATGGGCTACGAGTTCATACCGGGGATGAAGGTCTCCTGGGTGGTCACCGACAACACCAAGACGCCGCAGGAGGTGGAGCCGTACGTCTCCGGCAGGGAGTTCCCCGGGCGGCCGGACCACCGGTACTACGCCGAGAGGGTGGCCCAGACGGTGGCCCGTGCCACCGAGGTGTTCGGCTGGGACGAGAGGAGCCTGATGCTGGGATCCCAGCAGTCCACCCTGTTCGATCAGGACTTCGGCCCTCCCAAGAAGAGCAGGGGCGAGGGGGAAGTAAAGAGGACCGACCGGAACCTCTCCCTCGAGGACTTCATGTGAAAACCTTAAATACGGCCTTTCGCTGTGGTCAGGGCCAAGTGACGAGAGGATATCTCGTTGGAGATGTGCCCGAGAGGGTGAATCCGAAAACGCCGCCCCGCGGCAGGTGATACCATGGACGAGGAATACACTCAGGAAGACGAGGAGAGGCCAGTTTCCGGGAAGGGAATGTACCACCACATCTCGGAGGCGTGGGAGAAGCCCAAGGACGGCTACCTGAACCGGCTCAACTGGCAGAGGCTCATCCAGTGGAGGAAGGAGGAGAACTGGATCCGCATCCAGAGGCCCACCCGCCTGGACCGCGCCCGGGCCCTGGGCTACCGGGCCAAACAAGGGTATGTCCTGGTCAGGGGAAGGGTCAGGAAGGGCTCCTTCCGTAAGAGGCAGATCAAGGGGGGCCGGAGGGCCAAGAGGATGGGCATGAACCGCATCACCACCTCCAAGAACCTCCAGAGGATCGCCGAGGAGAGGGGCTCCAAGCGCTACCCCAACCTGGAGGTGCTGAACTCCTACTGGGTGGGGGAGGACGGCAAGCACAAGTGGTACGAGATCATCCTGGTGGACCCCCATCACCCGGTGATCAAGAGCGATCCGAAGATCAATTGGATCTGCTCCCCCAAGCAGAAGGGGAGGGCCAACCGGGGCCTCACCTCCGCCGGTAAGAGGGGAAGAGGTCTGCACAACAAGGGAAAGGGGGCCGAGAAGCTCCGCCCCTCGGTGAACGCCCACGGTCAGAAGGGCAAGTAGATCAAACCGCTTCCAATCTCCTTTCTATCTCCTCGTTGGAGAGACCGATCAGCGGATGGTACGAGGGCACCTTGTAGCGATCGTACACTATCCTGTCCATATCCTCCAGGGTATGACCGAACACCACGCCGAGGGCTTTGAAATCCTCTATCAACCCCTCCAGGGTGCCCTCCGTCTCCACCCTGAGGTCGGGCGCCCACCTCTCCAGGGGCGCCCACCACTGCCCAGTGGAGAAAACGGCCACCCGACACCCTCTCTTCATCATCAGCCAGGCCGCCAGGAGGTCCCTCTCCCTCCTCACCACGGCCACCACCCTCCCCTGGCTGCCCATGGGGAGGCCTCCCGGTCCCTGGACGTACCTGTCGAACACGAAGGCCCGGTTCTCCCGGACCTCGATGAAGATCTCCACGTCCGGGGAGGAGAGGTCCACGCTCACCTCCCGGTCCAGGTTATGGGAGAGCACCTCCGCCCCGGCCTCGCGGGCCACCTCCATGCTGGTGAACGGATGGCTGCCCTCCCTCCTGGCACGGATGGCGAATCTCTGCCCCCTGCTCAAAACCTCCCGGGAGAAGTGGGCGGCGGTGGAGACGATGTCCTCCATGTCCCCCGAGGTCTCCAGGGCTGGGCTGACCGAGGCCACCCCGAACACCCTGGACACGGGCCCAACGGCCGACTGGACGGTAGTTGGACGGACGTATATGCGTCCCTGGTCGGAGGAGATGAGCGCCTCCTCCCCTGTTTGGGCCAGGGCCTCCATGATGTTCTCCTTCAGGATCTCCTGGAATCGCTGCCTGACCGGTCGGCTCTTCAGCCCCATCTCGGCGTAGCGCACCAGTAGGATGTCCACACCACCACCACTTCGTGGGGGGATAACTCTTTTTCGGTGATGGTAAGAATGAACTACGGGAGCTCCCTTCTACCCTCATGGACCTGATCACCGCCCTGGGCATCATCGCCCTCTCCGTGCTTGCAGGGGTGGTGGGATCGATGCTGGGCCTGGGAGGGGGGGTGGTGATCATCCCCTCCCTGGTGCTCGTGTTCGGTCTCCCCATGCAGCAGGCGGTGGGGGCCAGTCTGGTAGGGGTGATCGCCACCTCTACCGGGGCGGCCTGCCACTACGTCCAGGAGGGGCTGTGCAACGTCCGGCTGGGCATGGTGCTGGAGACGGCCACCGCCCTGGGCTCCTCGGCGGGGGCCGCACTGGCCATCTACGCGAACGAGGGGGTGCTGGCCCTGATCTTTTCCCTGCTGCTGATCTACAGCGCGGTGTACATGCTCAGGGGTTTCGTCTCGGGCCGGTACGGGGGAAGGGAGTGGCCCTCCATGTCCGGGGATTACCGGGACGGTTTCAGCGGGGAGCGGGTGACCTACATCCCGCGCCGTCTGCCCATGGGCATGCTGGCCAGCTTCTTCGCCGGGAGCATGTCCGGCATGCTGGGCATTGGGGGCGGCTCGGTGAAGGTCCCGGTGATGCACGGCTGGATGGGGATACCCATGAAGGCGGCGGCGGCCACCAGCAACTTCATGATCGGGGTGACCGCCCTGGCCGGGGCGGTGGTCTACTACTCCCAGGGGATCATATCCCCCGTGATCACCGCCCTGGTGGCGGTGGGCGTCTTCGCCGGGGCGGTGGCGGGCTCCCGGGTCACCGCGGGGGTGCGGCCGGGCTCGGTGAGGGTCGCCTTCGCCCTGGTCCTGCTGGCACTGGCCTTCCTCATGATCCTGGGTTCAACGGGGGTGATGGAGGCCATATGAACCTGAACAGGGCGCTCCGTCAAGTACTTCTGGTGGGCATGCTGGCCTCCGTCGCGGTCATGTCGATCGGTCTTTTACTGGTGGGCCTATCCGGGGAGTGGGAGGAGGTGGCCCTGTCCCCCCTGGAAGTGATGGAGGGGCTGATCGAGGGGGACCCGATGGCGGTGCTCTACCTGGGCATACTGCTGCTGATCGCCACCCCCTTGGCGAGGGTGGTGGCCTCCGGGGTACTGTTCGCCATGGAGGGCGACTGGCGTTTCGCCCTGGTCTCCCTCCTGGTCCTGGGGGTGGTGGCCGTCGCCGTTCTCGTCGAATAAGGATTAAATCCCCACATTTGCCTACCCTCCCTCCCGGGGGTGGCATGGCAAGGTCCGACAATCGGTGGTACTTCTCCTTTCTACCATACAATTTGGCCTCGGGAAGCACCTCTCCGCTGATCCCCCTCTTCATCACCGAGGTGCTCAGGGGGAGCCTGTCACAGGTGGGACTTGCCAGCGCCATATCCTCCGCCGCCTCGGTCCCCTCAAACATCCTGTGGGGAAACCTATCGGACACCACCGGGCTGAGGAGGCCGTTCGTCCTCATCGGCTTCGGGGGGCTGGCCCTGGCGTTGTTCATGATGGGGGTGGCCACCTCGATTCCCTCCTACTTCTTCGCCAACCTCGTGCTGGGCCTGCTGGCCACGGCCTCCGTCCCCATAGGCACGGTGCTGGTCCTGGAGGTGAACAAGAGGGAGGACTGGGCCAACGAGCTGGGATCTTTCAGCAAGGTGGGGGGCATCGGATGGGTGGGGGGACTGGCGCTCGGGGTCCTGTGGCTGCAGCTGGGGGACCTGGGGGTGAACGGGGAAGCGCCCCTGCGCACCCTCTTCATCCTGGCCGCCACACTCTCCACGCTCTCCATCCTGATCGCCCTGAGGTTCATCCCGGAGCCCCGGAGGAAGGTGGATAGGAGGACGGTGGACCTGAAGCGCCTCTCCTATCCCCTGATCATCTTCGAGAGGGCCAGGTACCTACCCGGGCGGATGGTGCACGTGCTCTCCCTGAGCACCCGGAACATGTCGTCCAGGAACTTCCCGGTGAACCTGAGGAGGTACTACCTGGTGGCCTTCTTCATATTCGCCGGGACCCTCAGCTTCTTCGTGATCCTCCCGATCTTCCTCTTGAACGAGATGGGGCTGTCCAGCTCGGAGGTGTTCTTGGTCTACCTCTCCTCCTCCGCCGTATCCGCCATCACCTATCAGAGGTTCGGGGGCCTGGTCACCGCCATGGGCGGGAAGAGGGTCCAGATGAGGGGGCTGGTAGGCAGGGCGGTGGCCTTCCCCGCCTTCATACTGATCTCGATGATCCCGCTGGGGCAGTGGGAGAACCTGCTGGCGGCGGCCGCGCTCCACGGACTGGTGGGCTACTGCTGGGCGGCGATCAGCGTGTCCGGCTTCGCCCTGGTTTCCAACCTCTCCTACAGCGCCTACCGGGCCGAGGGGATGGGACTGTACAACTCGACCCAGGGCATCGCCTCCATCATGGGATCCCTTCTGGGCGGGGTGGTGGCCCAGTTCCTGGGATACCTGGCCGCGTTCTGCATGGCCTCGGCCTTCCTGGTAACGGCCATGCTGCTATTGAGGGGAATAGATGTCGACACCCCCACCCCGGAGGACGACTCACCGATCAGGAGCGGATGAGGGCGGCCAGCTTCCTACCCAGGGTGACGGCCCTCCTCTCCTCCCCCTGGGCCAGCGGACCCTTGCGACCCTCCACCTGGAAGCCCTCGGGATCGCCCAGCATCTCCACCCCGGCACCCTTCATGACCTGATGGATCCGGCTGGAAGC
Organism: Methanomassiliicoccales archaeon; assembly: GCA_046540255.1. Taxonomy (GTDB): domain Archaea; phylum Thermoplasmatota; class Thermoplasmata; order Methanomassiliicoccales; family JAAEEP01; genus JBKHFJ01. The sequence goes on from JBKHFJ010000002.1 coordinate 47,416, forward strand.
CCCCTTGCCCTCGCTGGGCATGCGGGTATCGAACGCCATACCCTTGGAGGCCGGGGCCACCTCCTTCCCCACCCACTTCAGCAGCTTCTTGAACTTCCTGGTGGGCCCTCCCATGTGGGTGGGACTTCCCAGGATCCACACCTCCGCCTCCCTCATCTCCTCCGGGGTCACGGTATTCCCCTTCTTGGCGGTGACCTGGTGGTTTCCCACCTCCTTCATACCGGAGCATATGGACTTGGCGATGGCCTCGGTGTTCCCGTGGGACGAGTCGTAGACGATCAGGACCTTCATGGGGAGGATATGGGTCCGTCCCGCTTTACCCTTTTTGAAAAGAAATGGAGTGCAGGGAGGAGGATTCGAACCCCCGAACGCCTACGCGACTAGACCCTGAATCTAGCACCGTTGGCCAGGCTTGGTTATCCCTGCGTGAGCATAGGTTCAAACGCAAATTAATACAAAAAGGTTACTCCCCGCGGGCATCATTTTATTCGATGAGCCTCCTAGGAGGTAACATGCCGCTCGACGAGTACCGGGAGAAGAGGGACTTCAGGGAGACCCCCGAGCCCTCGGAGGGAGGTGAAGAAGAGAGGATATTCGTCATCCAGGAGCACCACGCCTCCCACTTCCACCACGACTTCCGGCTGGCCATGGGGGGCGTGCTGAGGAGCTGGGCGGTGCCCAAGGGGGTCCCCACCGAACCCAAGGTGAAGAGGCTGGCGGTGCAGACCGAGGACCATCCCCTGGCGTACGCCGGCTTCGAGGGGGAGATACCCGAGGGGCAGTACGGCGCCGGGAAGGTCATCATCTGGGACCGCGGGACCTACGAGCTGGAGGAAGAGGAAGAGGGGAAGCTGGTCTTCCGACTGAACGGTGAGAGGTTGGAGGGAAGGTACGCCCTGATCAGGTTCAAGGGCAGGGAATCGGAGGAGAAGAACTGGCTGCTCATGAGGACGGGTTGAGTCAGGTCTCTCTCATCCATCAAAAAATGGGGCCATTGAGGCCCGCAAGAAAGTGTGTTGTGAAGGGAGACGGAAAAGCCTACTTCTTCATTATCTTCATCCATCCGCCGCTCTCGTAGACGGACAGGCCCCGGCTCTTCAGGGTCTTCTCGAACTCGTCCCAGGAGACGATCTCCAAACGATCGTTGTTCCCCTTGGTAAATTGGATACCATCCGTTCCCTTCACCCTTCCGGGCTTAAGGCCCTTCTTCTGCGCGATGTTCTTGGCCTTGCCAAGATCGATTTTCTCCATCACCAACTACATTTCCTCCCATCAGCTATTCGGAAGTCTGGCCATACTGGCCAGACAAGCCAGTATGTAATTGATATGACCCATATATAAAATTTTTCCAATAATGACAGCTATCCAGTATCGAAATAGTATAAAAGGAGGGGGTTAACACCCTGAATACGCTGGACGTTCGGGGAAGAAAATGTATATCTACCGATTCCCTCTCTACCCCGAATCTCATGTCCCTATTCGGCTCGTCGGGCATCAGGGGCGTAGTGGGGAAGGACATCGATCCCATGCTCGCGGTGAGGATAGGTGCCGCCGTCGGCACCGAGTACCAACGCGTGGTCACGGGCAAGGACACCAGGACCACCGGGGATGTGCTGTTGTCGGCCCTCGTCTCCGGCCTCACCTCGGTGGGGGCCGAGGTGCACCATGCCGGCACGGTTTCCACTCCCACCCTGGCCAGGGCCAGCTCCCGCTTCGACTGCGGGCTGATGGTCACCGCCTCTCACAATCCCCCCGAGTACAACGGGGTGAAGATGTGGAACCCGGACGGCTCCGCCTTCTCCGAGGCCCAGGCCCGGAGGATCGAGGGGCTGGTGGAGGACGGTGGTTACTCCTTCTCCCCCTGGAGGGGCGCGGGGCGGTTCCACCGGCTGTCCGGGGCGGAGGAGGAGCACCTCTCGGCCGTGCTGGACAGGGTGGGATCCGCCACGGTCAAGGTGGTGGTGGACCCTGGATGCGGGGCGGGTTTTCGGATCACGCCGCTGCTCCTTCGCAAGATGGGATGCCGGGTGATCTCCCTGAACGCCCAGGCCGACGGCTTCTTCCCCGGCCGCCCCCCGGAGCCCTCCGAGGAGAACCTCGGCGATCTCATGGAAACGGTCAGGTCGACCGGGGCGGACCTGGGGATCGCCCATGACGGGGACGCGGACCGCGTGGTGGCAATCGATTCGGCCGGAAGTTACGTGGGAGGGGACCGACTGCTGGCCCTGTTCGCCTCCCTCCACCCGGAGGTGGTGACCCCCATCAACGCCTCCATGGTGCTGGACGACATGACCAGGGTGATCAGGACCCGCGTGGGGGACGCCTTCGTGTCCCAGACCATGAGGGAGGAGGGCGTGGACTTCGGCGGGGAGCCCTCGGGCACCTTCATCTTCTCCCGTCACGGCTACTTCCCGGACGGGGTGCACGCCGCCGCGCTGCTGGCCAGGATGGTCAGCGAGCGTTCACTGGAGGAGATGGTGGAGGGAGTCCCCTCCTACCCCATGGCCAGGAGGTCCTTCCCCCTCCACCCTTCGGACCGTGGCAGGGTGATGGACATGATGGAGGAGGAGATGGGGACCCTGGAATGCCAGAGGCTCCTGGACCTGGACGGGTATCGGGCCGAGTTCGATGAGGGATGGCTCCTCCTCCGCCCCTCCGGCACCGAGCCGAAGCTCAGGATGACGGTGGAGGCCCGCTCGGAGGGGTCGTTGAGCTCCTTGATCGCCCTGGGCGAATCGATCGCCAGGAGGTGCCTGGGATGAAGGCCCTGATCCTCGCCGCCGGGGAGGGGACCAGGCTGAGGCCGCTGACCTCCAACATACCCAAGCCCATGCTGACGGTGGCCGGGAAGCCCTTCATCTCCCACCAGGTGGAGGCCCTGATCTCCCTGGGCATAAGGGAGTTCGTGGTCCTGGTGGGCTGGAAGAGCAACCGGGTGAAGGAGTTCCTGCTGGAGGAGTATCCCGAGGTGGACATGGAGTTCCTGGAGCAGGGGGAGCGGTTGGGGACCGCCCATGCCATAGGCAGGGCCAGGGAAACCATGGACCGGCCGTTCCTCTGCCTGAACGGGGACCTGGTCCTCTCCCGGGAGGACCTCTCCGCCCTGATGGACGTTCACCGCCGGACCGGGGAGCCGGTGATGGGGGCGGTGAACGTGGAGTATCCCAGGAGGTTCGGTGTCCTGGATCTGGAGGGGGAGCGCCTGAGTCGCATCGTGGAGAAGCCCTCGGATCCCCCCAGCCATCTGGTGAACGCCGGGGTGATGCTCCTCACCCCCGAGGTGTTCGACGCCATCGACCGCACCCCCAGGTCCGTGAGGGGGGAGTACGAGATCACCGACACGCTCAACTCGATCGCCCCCGGCGTCCTGGTACACCGCCTGACCGGCGACTGGATGGACGTGGCGCATCCCTGGGAGCTCCTGGAGGCGAACCGGATGCTCATGTCCAGGCTATCCAGTTCCGTGACGGGCGAGGTGGAGGAGGGCGCCCACCTGCACGGCCAGGTGCTCGTGGAGGAGGGGGCCAGGGTGAGGTCGGGGAGCTACATCGAGGGGCCGGTCCACATCGCCTCGGGATGCGACATCGGCCCCAACGCCTACCTCAGGCCGAACACCTGTCTGGGCAGGCGGGTCCGGGTGGGCGCGGCCTCCGAGGTGAAGAACTCGATCGTTCTATGCGACACCCGCATACCCCACCACAACTACGTGGGCGACTCCGTCCTGGGGGAGAGATGCAACCTGGGCTCCGGGACCAAGGTGGCCAACCTGAGATTCGACGGCCTCACCGTACAGGTCATGGAGTCGGGTCGGCCGATGGACACCGGCAGGAGGAAGCTGGGGGCGATCATGGGGGACGACGTGAGCACCGGCATCAACAGCATGATCGACGTGGGCACGGTCGTATTCGAGAACTCGATAATAGGCCCCGGGGCCAGGGCCTCGGGGACGATCTCCCCCGGAAGCATGATCCTCTAGACCACTTTCAGCTCCTTCTCCCTCCCGTTGTAGTCGTAGGCCCTCCAGGAGGACATGTCGTATGGGAGGCAGGTGATGATGTGGGTGTTCCCGTACCTGCCGAACAGGTTGACGTCCGCCCTGGAGGGGCGGTTGCTGCGGGAAGGGTGGGAGTGGGCGGTGCCCACCACGCTGAGGTCGATGGGCATCATGTTCAGCATCAGGGTGCCGGACCTGGTGCCCTGTATGGTCCCTGGGAGGAGCATGACCTCGGTGATCACCCCCTTCTCCGCCCGCAGGGTGGCTACGAACTCCCGGGGGTAGATCTCCCGGGCGGACTCGTTGACCATCTCCAGGACCTCCCTCTCCACGGCCCACACCTTCCTCCTCATAGCGACCCCATCAGCTTCTCCCTGGTCCGAGAGTAGAAGTTGCTCTCCAGGCGAACGAACTCGGCCTCGTTCTCGGAGCGGGTGAACTCGATGGACCGGCTGCCGTCCACGGGCAGCTCGTCCTGGCCGTCCACCACCAGCACGCAGGGCCTGCGGCGGACCAGATCGATACGGATGGTGCTGTCCGCCGGGACCACGAAGGGTCTGGCGGAGAACTTGAAGGGCGCCATGGGGGCGATGACCAGGGCCTCTACGTTGGGGGCCACGATGGGTGCCCCGACGCTCATGGCGTAGCAGGTGGACCCGGTGGGGGTGGCCACGATCACCCCGTCCGCCCTGGTATCCACCACCAGCTCGTCGTCCACGTATACCCTGAACTGCCTGATCTTTGCTATGTGGGCGGTGTGCACCACCGCCTCGTTCATGGCGTCCTGGCAGCGCTTGCCGCCCATCACCGTCTTCAGCTTCAGCCGCCTCTCCAGGATGTAATCCCCCCGGAGCACCCTGCGCAGGCTCTGGGGAATCTCCTCCCGGGGTATCTCGGTGAGGAAGCCCAGCACCCCGGCGTTGATCCCCAGCACCGGGGCGTCGTTCAGCTGGAGGGCCCGCAGGATGGTCCCGTCACCTCCCACCGTCACCAGGATGTCCACGTCCATGTTCTCCACCTTCTCCCCGTGAGTGCCCAGGTGGGAGGCGATGGAATCCTCCATGGTGACCTCCTGGTCCCCCAGCCCGTTCAGCACCTCCCTGCATATCTTCAGGGAGTCCGGGACATGGATGTTGGCGGTGAGACCGAATCTCATATGATCACCCCTGAGACCTCCCTTCCGCTCACGGCGGCGAAGTTGTTCCTCTCCTCCAGGTTGAAGCGCATGTCCAGCGGCCGGCCGTCCAGGTTCAGCACCTCTCCCCCCGCCTCCCTGAGCACCAGGGTGCTGGCGGCGATGTCCACCACCCGGATGCTCTTGTCGTAGCGCTCGCAGTTCATGTAGTAGGCGTCCACCATCCCGAGGGCCACCATGCACATCTCCAGCGAGGCGCATCCCAGGGACCTGGTCCTCTCCGATGCCTTGGCCACGTGGATGGTGGCGTCGCTGGCCCACCGTCCCATGTACACCAGGAAGAGGGAGTTGGCCGGATCGAACTCCCTCACCCGTATCCTCTCCCCGTCCAAGTAGGCCCCCTTCCCCTCCTCGGCGTAGAAGGTCTCCCCGCTCACCAGGTTCTGCACCAGTCCCATGTGGACGTCCTGAAGGGAGCGGCGTCCCAGGGCCAGGGAGACGCTGAAGAAGGGGAGCCCCATGATGGCGTTGTTCGTACCGTCTATGGGGTCCACCACCAGGGTGACCTCCTCCCCCCGGTCCACGAATCCTATCTCCTCGCTGAGTATGTTCACCGGGAGCTCATTCTCCCTGACGTAACGCACCACCTCGTCCTCAGCCAGCTTGTCGATGTCCGTGGTCGGGGTCCCGTCCGCGCCAACGGAGAGCTCCCTACCCCTGTCGTAATCCATGGGTAGCCCGTCCACTATGCCCTTCACATGCGCGGAGATGCGCTCTAGCTCTCTCCTCATCGTCCTCAAGATGGTCACAGGGACTATTTTACTTCTGCATCCGACAGATAGAGGGAAATGGTAGTTCCTTGAATCTAGGTGCGGGACGGAGGGGAGGCGACGGTGGACACCGATGGTATACACAGGTTCGGCGGGGAAGAGGGCTGGGAGGAGGCCTTCCAATTCGGTCTCCAAGACAGTGGGAACGATCTCTCCGGGTTCATGAGGGTGGGGTTGGTCCCCAACCTGCACAGGAAGAACGTGTTCTGCCTCCTGCTGCTTCCGGACGGCGGAGCGGTGGGCATGAGGAGGGAGGTGCACTTCGATTCCACCGAGCTCAGTGCCGGCGGACTGGTCTTCCAGAGTATCATCCCGGAGGAACGGTGGAAGCTGATGTTCAACGGGACCATGCCCGACATGACCGGGAGGAGGGGATCCAGGAAACGCACCTCCCTCCTGCTCGATTTCGAGGCAGGCGGCCCGGTGTTCGATCACCGGGAGTGCGGATCCTCCTTCCACCATGTACTGTCCGAGGGATCCTACGAGCAGGTGGAGCAGCTGGGAACGATCAGTGGCTCCGTGGAGGTGGCCGGCACCGATTACCAGGTGCAGGCGGTGGGGGCGAAGAGCCACTCCTGGGGGGTCAGGTCCCCCTCGGCCGACATGGAGCGGACCTGGATCTCCGCCCTGCTCACCGACGGGACCGGGTTCTCCCTCACCGCAGTCCGGGTGGGAGAGGAGGAGGTGATGAGCGGCTTCCTCCTCACTGAGGGGGAGAACCATCCCATGACGGACGGGCTGATGGTCACCAGGATAGGGGATTCGGGGGAACCCCTGGGCTTCGAGGTGGTCATGAACCACGCAGAGGGTTCCGAGGAGGCGAAGGGCGAGGTTATGAGGAGTGTGGCTATGGAGCTCTCCCACCCCGAGACAGTCTCCAGAGTCTTTCACAGCGTTTCCAAATTCAGCATGAGTGAGAGGTCCGGTTTCGGGTTGGGCGAATACCTGGTCGCTAGAAGTGGAGCGAACCGATAGTCCATGTTTCCAAGAGTCGTCCATACCGCATCAACGGTTCTTTCACCGTTGCCCCTACGAGGACCAATGCGAATGACCAGCGAAATTGCCTTCGGACATCGTTTCGGAACCCCGTATATTCATTACGTCCGACCGTTCATGCGCGGTGACCGTAGTAACCGATATGGAAACGCGGGATACAGATTTTTAGGAAGTTGAGTATTAAAAAGGCATGGGGTACAGAAACATGCTGTCCAAGGAGCGTTTCATTGGTGCCCTAAACCTGGAAAGGGTAGACAGGGTGCCGGCCCTCTACCAACAGTTATCGGCAGGAGATCATCCTCTTAACCACGCAGGGCTTACCATAAGGGAAGGGTTTAACAGTCCCGAGAAGTTTGCCAAGATATGTATAGCCCAGATCAATCTCTTCCACTTCGACAACCTTATGGCCTTCTGGGGCGACATCCTGATGTAAGCCCAGGCCTTTGGGACCAAGATTGAGTTCGAGGATGATGAGTACTATCCCAAGTCCGTGAAATACGGGGTGAAGAACCAAGGGGACGTGGATTCCCTGGAGGTGGTGGATCCATTGGAGGACCTAATTTGGTCGGTGCCCTTGAAGGCGGCCGCCATAATGAGCTCCGAGGTAGGGGATAGGGTAGCAGTCCTGGGAGGATTGAACTCCCCGTTCGTGGTCGCCAGCGAGGTATGGGGATATGAGAGATTCCTGATATCCCTGATCAAGCAGCCGGACACGGCGAAAGAGTTGCTAGAGAAGATCTCGGAATCCCAAAGGATCTATGCCGATCACCTTGCGGATTACTCAGGGGTGGGGTGCTGCACCATCCAAGACTCCAGCGCCGGCAAGGATCAGAACAGTCCAGACCTGTGCAAAAAGTTCGATATCGGCTACTGCAAGAAGGTAGTGGAGAGGTTGAAGCGGAACGGGATCAAAGTGATCGTACAGAACAGCGCAGTATCCCCTTTTCTGGAGGACCAGCTGGATATACTCGCCCCCCATGCCCTGCATTTCGATCTGAACCAGGTGGTGCCCGAGGATCTGATCTCGCGGGCGAAGGATACCTGCCTCATTCCTGGTCTAGACCACAACAAGCTGATCTACACCGGCAGCGAGAGTGAGATCAAAGAATCAGTGAGGAAGGCCATCGAGGCGTTCCAGGGGAGGAAGGGACTGATGATCGCCCCCGCGGCTGAAATGCCCTTCGATACGCCCATGAGAAACGTAAAAGCATTACTCTCCGCTGTGAGAGAGTACGGTGACTACTGAGACCACGGTAATGGGGACTATTGAATGGGCTCTTGGAGGCACGAACCATCTAGGATCTTTTGAACATCCGTCCAAGACCCGCCTCGTTAACCAGCTTCCTGAAGCTAAATTGCGAGGTGTACACCTCGGTCAGCCTCTTGGCATTATCCGGGGAGACCCCATTGATGATCAGCTGTCGGTGGAACTCGCGCCCCGCCCGTTTCACCTTCCGCTTTCCCTTGAGGTAGGAGAATCCGAGATGGAGAAGTAGGGATGGAAACCGGGACACCAACACCAGGACCGCCGATCCGTCATCTCGGTTCATGTCCCAATTCTTCCATCTCCCTCTCCATCTCCTTCCTGATCTTCTCCTTGACCATCTTGCTGATGTCGTCCTCCTCGCGGTGTCCCTTCATGAACCCCTGGATCATGCTTCCCAGGCTCATGGAGGACATGTATTCCTTGGTCAGGGCGTAGGCCTGTTCGCTGCTCATCCCGCTCTTGATCAGGGCGGAGTAGAAGGAGGCCACCGCCTGACCCATCTTCTCCCCCTCCTCCTGGTCGTAGAGCACCTTGGTTATGCTCTCAAGCAGTGCGGGCACCGTGTCGGAGAGCACCTCCATGACGCCCTTCAGCTCCTTTACATCCTTCAGATCCTCGTCTTCCATCTACTGCCGTGCTCCCGATAGAGGTCGAGCAGCCTGAAGTACCGGTTCACGATCTCCTGGAACCTCAGGATGTGGTCGGAGAGCTCCGAGTAGGGCGGGCCACCTCCCTCAGGGCCTCCTCCAGCCTACCGATCCTCTCCGACAGGTCCTCCAGACTCTCGCCGCCCCCGGAATCCTCCTCGGTCACTGCCCGGAAATGGGCGATGGTAGGATTAATATGTTGGCCATCCTCTTCTCGGAAGGATGCCTGATATCAGGGAGAGCCGCCTTCCAGGGGTGTACACCGACGGCAACAGGCTCTTCACCCGCAACCTGGTCCCCGGGGAGCGGGTGTACGGGGAGAGGCTGTTCACCCAGGATAGAACGGAGTATCGGGAGTGGAACCCCAGGAGGAGCAAGCTGGCCGCCTACATCATGCTGGGGGGGGAGTACCTGCCCCTCTCCGGGGACAGCAGGGTGCTCTACCTGGGCGCTGCCAGCGGCACCACCGCCTCCCACGTCTCCGATCTGGTCCCCCGGGGCACGGTCTACTGCGTGGAGTTCTCCAGACGCTCCTTCAGGGACCTGGTGGGGGTATGCGAGTCCAGGGGGAACATGGTGCCGATACTGGCCGATGCTTCCCTCCCCTCCGGATTCGGCTTCGCCCTGGACAGGGTGGACTGCGTCTACCAGGACATCGCACAGAGGAGGCAGGTGGACATCCTCTGCAGGAACATGAGGTTCTTCCGCTCCCCACGGGCCCTCCTGGCCCTCAAGTCCCGCTCGGAGGACGTCTCCGCCACCCCCAGGCGCATCTTCGAGAGGGCCCAGGAGAGACTCCGGGAAGAGGGGATGAGGGTGGAGGACCTCCGCCCCCTGGATCCGTACGAGGGGGACCATGCCATGATCGGGGTGAGCAGGTGAGGACGGTTTACGGGGTGGGGATCGAAGGGGAGAGATTCCTGATGGTCTTCAATCCCGCCAGGGGCGGCTGGGAGATGCCCGGCGGTCACGTGGAGGAGGGGGAGACCCCGAAGGAGGCGGTGATCAGGGAGTTCAGGGAGGAGGCCGGACTGATCTTCCATCCGGAGAAGAGGTTTGAAAGGGGAGAGGTCACCGTCTTCGCGGGCAGGCTGGGCGGACCGGCGGGGAGGGGGGAGATGACCTGGGAACTGTTCAAGGAACTCCCGGGGGAACTGGCCTTCCCGGAGGAGGAGTACCGGGAGGTGATCGATTGGGCCACCCGTTAACGGGAAACCTGCAAGACTTATATAGTTGGAGTCTTATTGGCTCGTACCCCGCACGGTTCAGACGGGAGGATGAAAATGGCCCGTATGCATGCCAGGACAAGAGGGAGTTCAGGTTCGCACCGACCACTCGTGGAGGAGAGCCCCGAATGGGTGCCGCTCAGCAACGAGGAGATAGAGGAGCGCATAGTGAAGATGGCCAAGGACGGCGTCACCTCTGCCAGGATAGGGCTCATCCTTAGGGACCAGTACGGGGTCCCCTCTGTCAAGCTGGCCCTGGGCAGGAGCATCACGGAGGTCATGGAGGAGAACCAGGTGCAGCCCCGACTGCCGGAGGACCTGATCTCCCTGATGAGGAAGGCCATCAACCTCAACGAGCATTTGAAGGAGAACCCGAAGGACACCGCCAACCGGCGCAACCTCCAGCTGGTGGAGTCCAAGATCAGGCGCCTGGCCGCCTACTACAAGGGACAGGGCACCATCCCCCAGGGCTGGAAGTACTCACTGAGGACCGCGGAGCTACAGATAGAGTGAGGCGCGATGGCCCTTTCCCAGCCTCCGCAGGAGCTTCTCGATAGGTTATCCAGGGCAGCGGAGTCGGTGAAGGGTTTCCCCGAGGTCAGGATCGTTTCCCACTACGACGCGGACGGCATCGCATCGGCGGGGGTGCTCTGCAACGCCCTTCTGCGGGAGAACATACAGTTCCAGGTGAGCCTCAGCAAGGCCCTGGATGAGGAGAGCATCTCCCAGATCGCCGATAACGGGTACGAGTGCATCGTCTTCTCGGACATGGGAAGCGGCCATCTGGAGAGGCTGGAGGAGCTGGGATCCGAGGTGGTGGTCCTGGACCACCACCGTCCCCCCAGGGACTCGCAGGAGTTGCATCACCTGAACCCCCACCTGCACCAGGTGGACGGGATGACCGGATGCTCGGCCAGCAGCATGTGCATGCTCTTCGCTTTGACCATGGACGAGGGGAACTGGCCGCTCCTCCCCATCGCCCTCGCCGGCGTCTCCGGGGACCGGCAGGACATCAAGGGCCTCAGCGGGTTCAACCAGTACCTGTTCCAGGAGGGGGAGTCCAGGGGGCTGGTGGAGAGGCGCTCGGGATCCCTGGTGCCCGACGGTCCGGTGGAGGAGGGGCTCCTCCACTCCTTCGACCCCTACATCGTCGGGATCACCGGGAACAAGAGAGGCATAAGGGAGCTCCTGGAGAGGGCCGGGGTCGATCCCGGGGAGAGCATCGACGAGGTGGACCAGGGAAGGAAAAGGAAGCTGCATTCCCTGCTGTCCCTGCGGTTATTGGACCAGGGGGTGGAGGCCAGCACCCTGATCCAGGCCACCAGGGAGCGCTTGTACCTGCCCTCCTGGGAGATGGACTCCGGCCGTCTGTCATCCCTTCTCAACGCCTGCGGTAGGATGGGCAAGGAGGGGCTGGGAGTGGCCCTCACCCTGGGCGATGGGACCGCCCTGGAGGAGGCCACCGTTTCCCAGACCTCCTACTGCCAGGAGGTCATATCCGCCCTGGAGCAGGTGAGGAAGGAAGGGATCTCCCAGAGGGAGCACATCCAGTACCTCTACAGCCCCCATCCCTCCCTTTCCGGGGTGGTGTGCGGCATCACCATGGAGTACCTGGCCCCGGGCAGGAAACCCACCATGGCCCTCTCCCGGAGGGAGGGTAAGGTCAAGGTTTCCGGCAGGGCCAACTTCCCCATACTGGAGATGGGTGTGGACCTCTCGGAGGCGCTTTCAGCGGCCGCCGGGGCGGTGGGGGGCAGTGGTGGCGGCCACTCGATAGCCAGCGGGGCCAGCGTTCCCCAGGAGAGGGAGGCCGAGTTCCTGGAGGAGCTGGACAGGATCGTGGGGGAGCAGAAGGCTAGTCCCTCCAGGTGACCTCCACCTGGTCGGTGCGAAACCGCTGGTCCACCCGGGTGTCCTCAACCTCCATCCTGATTCCGGCCCGACGCATGAGCAGGCCGGTCCAGGCGATCATCGCCCCGTTGTCCACGCACAGGTCGGGGGAGGGCACGAACATCTCTCCTCCCCGGTCGCGGGCCATGGTGTCCACCATCTCCCGGAGGCGTCTGTTCTGCACCACCCCGCCCCCCAGGAGTACCTCGTCCTTCTCCACGTGGGCCATGGCCCTCTCGGTCACCTCGGTGAGCATGGCGAAGCAGTTCTCCTGGACCGAGAAGCACACCTCCTCCACTCCCTCTCCCCGCCTGGAATGATGGATGGCCGAGGTGAGTATACCCGAGAAGGCCATGTCCATGCCCTTCACCGAGTAGGGGATGTCCAGGAGCCTGTGGCCCCGGGAGGCCATCTCCTCTATCCTTGGCCCGGCGTAGTACCCCAGGCCCAGCTCCCTCCCCAGCTTGTCCAGCATGTTCCCGATGCCGATGTCCATGGTCTCACCGAAGATCCGGTACCTGCCGTTGGCGTAGGCGATGACCTGGGTGTTCCCCCCGGAGGCGTAGAGGAGCACCGGATCGCTGGCACCTGTCTTGGCCACCCCGATCTCCAGGTGGGCTATGCAGTGGTTCACCCCGATTATGGGCACCCCCAGGGAGAGCGATAGCGCCCTGGAGGCGGTGGCCACCGTCCTCAGGCATGGGCCCAGACCGGGGCCCTGGGAGAAGGCCACCAGATCCACCTCCCCCACCCCCAGGTCTGCCTTCTCGAGAGCGCGGCGGACCACATCGGGCAGGTGGTCCGCATGATGATTGGCCGCTTCCCTGGGATGTATGCCCCCGCTCTCCGGCCTGTACATCTTGATCTCGTTGGCCAGGACGTTGGCCCCGGAGTCAACCACTCCCACTCCCACCGTGTGGGCGGTTCCCTCGATCCCCAGGGCGATCATTTCCTATCCCTCTACCAGGGAATTAAGCCTGTTCAGGATGTTGATGGCCCCGGTGATGGGCTCCTCCTCCCCCACCACCAGGATAGGGGTGGACATCTCCAGGACCTCGTAGAAGGCCGCCTCGGCCATGCCCTCCGCGGTGGAGGCGTCGATGATCTCCACCTCCACCCCATCGGGGATCCTCTCCTTGACGTAGTCGCACTTCTGGCAGTCTGGTTTGGTGAACAGGATCGTCTCGGACATACTCCTCCCCACGGTATAATGGACCCGGCTTATTAGATTTGTCGCCGGGGGCGGAGGGTGCCAGGTGCAGCGAAAAAGATATAGATGGGAAAACATATGCCACAGACCGCTGGGCTCATAGTCTAGTGGTTATGACGTCGCCTTGACATCCTCCACGGGAGGTCGAAATGGCGGAGATCCCCGGTTCAAATCCGGGTGAGCCCACCACCAATTCTCCCAATAGGATCGGTTCGCGAATCCCTTATATCCCTGCGAGGCTTTGTCACGTCCATGGGCAAACGGGCGGATCATGCCGTCCCTGAACGGGCTATCCAGATCGAGGTGGGAGAGGCGGGTCCGGATTCCCTGACCTCCCCGGAGGTGCTCGCCCTCCTACAGGAGATCGGGCACACCTCCATCTCCCACGTGGAGTGGGTGGGGGGCCGCCTGCTGGAGAGGGGGGACTGGGCGGACCTGCTCCACCGGTCCCACCTCCTGGAGCTGACCAATCATCTGTGGGTCCACGGGAGGGAGCTGCTCGATCCCTGCCTCTCCCGCAGGGTGGTGGACCTCACCCCGGGCGGGACGGTGGTCCTACACATAGGTCCCGAGGACCGGGAGGAGCATTTGAAGGGGCTGGAGAGGCTGCTGGAGGTGGAGAAGCCGGCGGCCCTCCTGCAGAACCGGATCCCCGCTGGGGAGGGGTCCCTCGAGTCGATCAGGGAGACGGTGGAGATGATCGGTTCGTTGGGCATACCCTCGTTCGTCGACGGTCACATACCGCCCCTGAAGAGAAGAATGAGGGACTGCCCCGGCCCCACGATGCTGGTGGACGACGAGGGTTTCGCCCATCCCTGCTACCCCTTCAGGTGGGAGCTGGGCAATGTGAGGGAGGAGGGGCTGATGGACCTCACCGACCGGGTGCCCCGGACCGAGGCCGGGGAGGGTTGCTCCGGGTGCCTGCGATGCAGGGGCACCCTCCCCTGAATTTTCGAATGGGCAGATGACCTGGGCTTCACGCATCTCTTCCAATGGATGCTTCGAGCAACCCGGTCCTATCTCCGATATGTCTTGTTTTCAAGGGGCCCGAGACCCGCCACCGGGGCACCTTAATATACACCCTCCCATATTCCACGGATTGAAGTGAGCGAGATGTCCGGTGAGATCAATCTAGAAGGGGTGTTTCCGGCGCTGATCACCCCGTTCACCAAGGAGAGGGATGTCAACGAGGAGAAGTTCAGGGAGCACATAAGGAACATCCACGAACACGTCGACGGCTTCGTGCCGTGCGGCACCACCGGTGAGTTCGATTACCTGACCATGGAGGAAAGGAAGAGGCTCTTCGACATCTGCATCGAGGAGGCCGAGGGGAAGCCGGTCATCGCCGGCACCGGGGCCCCCGGCACCAAGCAGGTCATCGAGCTGACCAGGTACGCCGAGGAGGCGGGGGCGGATGCCAGCCTGGTGGTCACCCCCTACTTCATCCATCCCTCGGACAAGGGGATATACGAGCATTTCTGGCAGGTGGCGCGGTCCACCGATCTCCCCTTGATCCTCTACAACATACCGCCCGCGGTGGGAGGGGTGCTCCCCCGCCGGGTGGTGGAAGACCTGGCCGAGATGGACAGCGTGGTGGCCCTGAAGGACTCCTCCGGGGACCTGCCCTACACCATGGAGATCATAGAGAAGGTGAAGGGGGACATCGACGTCCTGGTGGGCAACGACGAGGTGGTCCTCCCCTCCCTGGCCGGCGGCTGCAAGGGGATGATCCTGGGCTCCGCCAACGTCTACCCGGACATCTGGCAGAAGGTGTTCAGGGCCTTCAAGGAGGGCGACATGGGCACCGCCCAAAAGCTGCAGTTCGAGGTGCAGAAGCTCTCCAGGATATTCGTCCGGTACGGGGGGATGGTCCCCATCAAGGCGGCCCTGCGCTACATGGGCACCTCCATGGGGCGCACCAGGCATCCCTTGGTGGAGGGCGGTGTCATCCTCCACGAGGATCGGGAGGAGATCAAGCTGGAGCTGGAGAAGATCGGCAAGATACCTCCCTCCGAGCCCCCCGCCGAGATCCCGGAGAGGCCCCTGGAGGAGAGGTTCGAGGACCTGGACATCTCCCCCGATTCGGTGCTCCGCAGGGACGTGCTGGCCGGGAGCGGCGCCGCCGGGGAGGACAAGAACCGGGTGATGATCGACCTGGTGGCCGGGCCAAACGACGGTCCGGTGGGGGAGGCCTTCTCCTCCCAGATCACCTATCTCCGAAGGGGATACGAGGCCCTCCCCAGCGTGCTGGAGCCCAACCTGTCGGCCAAGCCGCACACCCTGATCATACCCACTGTGGAGCTGAAGAGTCTGAGGCAGGCGAACATCATGTACGGACCAGCGCAGGCCGGCATAGCCAAGGCCATATCGGACAAGGTGGAGTCCGGGGAGATCCCCCGGGAGGTACTGGAGAGCCACGTCATGCTGACCAAGGCGTTCGTT
This sequence comes from Methanomassiliicoccales archaeon, assembly GCA_046540255.1. Lineage (GTDB taxonomy): Archaea > Thermoplasmatota > Thermoplasmata > Methanomassiliicoccales > JAAEEP01 > JBKHFJ01. The sequence goes on from JBKHFJ010000002.1 coordinate 63,053, forward strand.
CAGCCCAACGCCCTGGACAGGTCCATCCTGTACCACAACTTCTACCGGGCCACCACCGAGGCCATAGGGGCGGCCTTCTCCGGGGGGGTGAGATAGATGAAGGTGGACTGGCTCAAGGGCATCATCCCGGCGATGGTCACGCCCTTCGACGAGAACGAGGAGCTGGACGAGGAGGGCCTGAGGAGACTGGTCGACTTCCTGGACCCCCATGTTGACGGTTTCCTGGTCAACGGGACCACCGGCGAGTTCGTCTACATGACCCGGGAGGAGAGGAACCGGGCCATCGAGGTGGTGGTGGACCAGGTCGGGGGGAAGAAGCCGGTCATCGCCGGCACCGGTGCCTCCTCCACCCGGGAGACCGTTCAGCTGACCCAGGATGCGAAGGACAGGGGCGCGGACGCCTGCCTGGTGGTCACCCCCTACTACTTCAATCCCACCTACAAGGAGATCTACGAGCACTACGACAAGGTGGACCAGGTGGGCCTGCCCATGATCATCTACAACATACCGCAGGCGGCCAACGTCCACCAGCGGTGGTGGACCACCGAGGGAGTGGCCTACCTGGACAACGTCATCGGGGTGAAGGACTCCTCCGGGGACATGCCCTACATGGACGCCCTGTTCGAGAAGTTCAGGGGGATGGTCAGCATACTCTGCGGCAACGACGAGATCGGCACACCGGCCCTGGCCGAGGGGGCCGACGGGCTCATACTGGCCTCGGCCAACCTGATCCCGGACGTGTGGCAGAGGATATACGATCACGTGCAGAGGGGTGAGCTGGAGGAGGCCAGGGGGCTGCAGCAGAAGGTCCAGAAGCTGGTGAGGATCGTGACCAGCACCAGCGGTCCCGAGGCCTGCAAGCAGGGCCTGTGGATGAAGGGGCTGGACGTGGGGAGGGCCCGCCGCCCCACCATGCCCGGCGACGCCTTCAAGCACGAGGATAAGGAGGAACTCCGCATCGAGCTGGAGGTCCTGGGGCAGATCGGGAAGAAGAAGGTGAAGTACGACCTGGGCCACAAGGTGGTGGAGACCGAGATCCCCTTCACCCCTCAGACACCGGACGAGGTGGGCAACTTCGCCCTGAAGGTGGGCGAGGGGCTGGCCGGCCCGCCGGAGCACGAGACCGCCCACACCGACCTGCTCATCGGCCTCAAGGGAGGTCCGGTGGAGAGGTCCATCGAGAAGGCCCTGGCCGCCGATGAGGAGGGCAAGATGAAGATCGTCATGGACCGCCCCAGGACCCTCCTGGTGCCCACGGTCACCACCAGGACCAAGAAGCAGGAGGAGCTGCTGCACGATCACGCCGTGGCGGGTCTGAAGTGGGGCATCAACGCCTCCATAGAGGACGGGTTCCTCCCCGAGGGGATCCTGGACGACATAGTGATCATCGCCAACGTGTTCGTCCACCCGGCGGCGGCCAACCGCCGCAGGGTGATGGTGAACAACTACAAGGGGGCCCGCCACGCCATCAGAAGGGCGGTCGAGGGGCGGCCCACCCTGGAGGAGATCTTCTACCAGAAGGAATCCGTGCGGCATCCGAACAAGTACACCCCGTGAGGGTGGAAACCCCTTCCCCCTTCTTCAGTAGACCTCTGGCTCGATGACGTACTTGCAGTAGTTCTGGCCGGTGCCGAAGCACTCGGTATCGGTGACCTTGAGCGGCATGCCCGAGGCGGTCTCCAGGATGGCCTCGAGTATCCCCTCGTTGAGCAGGCAGAGGGTCTTGCTGGCCTCGGGTATCCCCGAGCAGTTGTAATCGTCCCTTACGATGATGGTCAGGGGCAGGAAGGAGTACACGCACACCTCCCCCAGCTCGTGCAGCTCGTAGAACTCCTGCACCTCCTCCACCAGGTCCTCGATGCTCTCCGACTTCATCTGCTTGGACAGCTCCCTCCCGATCTGCCTGCCGATGTCCTTGAGCACCGGGTCCATGCTGAAGCCTATCGACTCCACTCCCAGTATGATGGACCTGATCATCCCCTTGAGGAAATGGCTGGGAGTCCCCACCGACTCGCTGATGGTCTGCCCCACCGCCCTTCTAAGGTCCTCCCTGGGGACCACAGAGCTCCCCACCGGCCGGGAGATGAGGTAGAAGATCTTCCTCCGGTTGTCCGATGGGTCGTCCTTGGAGGCCACCAGTCCCTCATTCACCATCTTGTCCAGATGGACGGAGAGGGTGGATTGGGCCTTCCCGGTCAGGTTGGCGATCTCGCTCAGACTCAGATCCTTTCTCTGCAGCTCCGACAGGATCTTCTGCCTGACCGGATTCGACACCTGCTTGAGTCCAGAAGTGGTTGAGTAGACGTCGAAGGCCGACTTCTTCATTCTCTTTCCCGCTGTTGAAGAACTCCCGGCGATATATAGCTATCGTCCCGGTCGGGACCTCTTTTACCTTTATGGATCAACCCTTTCCAGATGTATGAGGCAGTTCAAAGCCATCCCTTCCTCCGGAAGTAGATGATCATGATGATCACGATGGCGATCATCACCCCCCACACCGCAGGGTAGGCCCATTCCAGGGACAGCTCCGGCATGTGGGCGAAGTTCATCCCGTAGACGCCGGCCACGAAGGTGAGGGGTATGAATGTGGTGGCTATGATGGTCAGGGTCTTCATGATCTCGTTCATCCTGTTGCCGATCAGGGACATGTGAAGGTCCAGAAGACCGGACAGGACGTCCCTCAGGGTCTCCACCGTCTCGCTGATCTCCACCACGTGGTCGTACAGGTCCCTCAGGAAGACCGTCAGCCCGTCGTCCAGGTAGGGGGCCTCGCTCCTCATCAGGCCGTTGACCATCTCCCTCAGCGGCCAAGAAGACCTTCGGAGGAAGATCATCTCCCCCTTCAGTTCGTTGATCATCCCTGGGACCTGGGGCGAGCTTCCCCCGGATATGAGGGCGTCAAGTCCCTCCATACGGTCACCCATCTTCTCCAGCACCAGGAAGTAGTTGTCCACGATTGAGTCCATGAGGGCATAGGCGAGGTAGCTGGCGCCCATCCTCCTCACCCTCCCTTTCCCCGTGCGGATCCTTTCCCGGACGTGATCGAAGACGTCCCCGGGCGCCTCCTGGAAGGTGATCAGGTAGCCGTCCCCCAGGACCATGCTGACCTGCTCGGACTGGATTTCCCCCTCTCCATCCAGGCGTATCATCTTCAGGACCAGGTAGATGTGGTCCCCGAACTCCTCCACCTTGGGCCTCTGCCCGGTGTTCAGGATGTCCTCCAGCATCATCGGGTGGAGGCCGAAGGCCTGCCCCAGCTCCCGGATCTTCTCCACCTCCACCAGGCCCTCCACGTCGATCCAGGAGACGGTCTGCCCTCCCCGCAGGCAGCTCAGCTCCCCCAGGGGACGGGAGATCTCCTTTACCCCGATCTCGTCGAAGTCCAGCACCGATACGGTGGTCCTGTCGGCCCTGGGTTCCCCGGTAAGGATCAGCGATCCCGGGGGGGAGCCCACCTTCCTGGAGTACTTCCTGGCCCTGATGGCAAGTCTCATCGGATCCAGGGGAGTATCGTCCTCCGGCCAAGATATACCCTTCCCCTCGACGATACATTTCTATCCTCCGGGGCCAATCAAGGGAGCGGGTGAGCGTCTGCGAGTGGTTACCCCCCATGGGGAGATGGAGATGAGGGCGGTGTGGTTCGAGAACCACCGGGTGAGGATGATCGATCAGAGACTCCTTCCCCAGCGGTTCCAGGTGGTGGACCTGGGGAACACCCAGGAGGTGGCCTGGGCCATCGCCAACATGGTGGTGAGGGGGGCACCCTCCATCGGGGCGGCCGCCGCCTACGGCATGGCGCTCTCGGTGGCCGCCGGGGAGGACCCGGAGCAGGCCGGCGGACTGCTTAGATCGGCCAGGCCCACCGCCAACGACCTGTTCTATGCGGTCGACCACATGATCGGGGAGATCGAATCCGGTCGGAACGCCTTGGAGGCGGCCGAGGCCTACGCGCAGGATATCGTGGACCGGTGCGTGAGGATAGGGGAGCACGGCGCCTCACTGATCGCCGACGGGGACAAGGTGATGACCCACTGCAACGCCGGCGCGCTGGCCGCGGTGGACGTGGGGACCGCCCTCGCCCCCATCCGGGTGGCCTGGAGGAAAGGAAGGCAGCTCTTCGTCTACGTCTCGGAGACCCGACCCAGGATGCAGGGGATGAGGTTGACCGCCTGGGAGCTGGTGAACGAGGGGATACCCCACGCCATCATCGCCGACGGGGCCTCCGGTCACTTCATGAGGCAGGGCGTCGACTTGGTCATCACTGGGGCGGACAGGATCGCCGCCAACGGGGACTTCGCCAACAAGATCGGTACCTATGAGAAGGCGGTGGTGGCCCGCGAGCTGAAAATACCCCTGTACGTGGCCGCACCGGTCTCCACCTTCGACCTGGACCTGGAGAACGGTGACCGGATCGAGATCGAGCACCGGGGGGCGGAGGAGGTCACCTCCCCCTGCGGACATCCGATGGCCCCCCAGGGCTCCCAGGCGTTCAACCCGGCCTTCGACGTCACCCCGGCACACCTGGTGACCGGCTTCATCACCGAGAGGGGTATCCTCAGGCCTCATCAGGTGGCCGAGATGGGGGAGGAGAGATGATGGACAGGGAGACCGCCCTGAGGATGGAGCTGGTGAGGTACTGCCATCTGATGTACGAGAGGAATCTTACCTTCGCCACCGGGGGGAATCTCAGCGTGAGGCTGGACGAGCGGAGCATCCTGATCACCCCCTCCGGTCTGAGGAAGGGGGAGGTGAGGGAGGACGACATCATCCGGGTGAACCTGGATACGGGGGAGTGCCTGGGCAAAGGCCGGCCGTCCATGGAGACCCCCCTCCACACCGCCATGTACTCCCGGAAGGTGGGGGCGGTGGTCCACGGTCATCCCCCCTACTGCACCGCCCTCTCCGTATCCGGCATCGGGCTGGCCACCGACATGGTCCCCGAGGGCGTGCTGATCCTGGGAAAGGTGCCGCTGGTGCCCTACCGCACCCCTGGAACGGAGGAGCTGGCCGAGTCCCTGGCCTCCCACGAGGCGGTGGCCTATCTCATGGAGAACCACGGCGCCCTCACCGTGGGGAGGGATCTGGAGGAGGCGTTCAACAGGCTGGAGGAGATGGAATTCCTGGCCCGGGTGCAGGTGATCGCCGGCTCCTCGGGCGGTGTGAGGGAGCTGCCGGAGGAGGAGCTGAGGAGGCTACGGCCCTGAATCACCTGGTCCTCTCGGCCAGGTAGTGGTTGGTGTTGAAGGTCCTGAGCACCATCCCCCTCCGGCCGCGCCTCAGCTCGGTGATGGCGCAGTGGTCCTGGGCCAGGTGGTACATGCGGTCCAGGGACCCGCCCAGCACCTGGACGGTCATTATCTGGCAGAGGCAGTTGTGGGTCACCGCCAGCACGTTCCCCTCCATCCCGGCCGCCTGACGGAGGAAGCGGTCGGTGCGGTCCGCCACCTCCTGGATGCTCTCCCCGCCTGGGAATCGGAACACGGAGGGCGTCTCGCTCTGGACCCTGAACTCCTCGGGGTATTCCTCCATCACCCGGGTGACCTCCATGCCCTCCCATTCCCCCACGTCCGGATCGATCAGCAGTTCCCACGCCTCCGGCTCCAGGCCCAGGAAGGGGGCCACGATCCGGGCGGTCTCGGTGGCCCGGGCCAGGGGGCTGACCAGCAACCTGTCGATGTTCAGACCGGCGAGGTGCTCCCCCGCCGAGCGGGCCTGCTCCCTCCCCAGCTCGGAGAGGGGGACCTGGGACCGGCCGCGGTACACCTTCCGGCGGTTCCAGGGCGTCTGCCCGTGCCTCATGAGGTACAGCCTGTCCCGGGGCATGACTAAGGGGGAATGGTAAAGGTGGTATTAATGCCCAGCAGAAAAAGGATTAAGCACCGGGTCGATTTCCCGGTGATGATATTGGTCACCAAGTGGTTCGGCGTCTTCCTCCTGGAGGGGCAGGAGGTAAAGGATCACCGCCTGTTCCCTCAGGATCCCCAGGCCATGGCGCAGAAGATGGCCACCATCCAGAAGGGGGGGATCCTGCCGGAGGAGAGGGAGATGGCCGGCGAGGGCGTGCAGGTGACCGAACCCAGGATCTCCTCCATGGGGCAGGTGGTGGAGAGGGACACCTCCTTCATCAGGCCGGAGGACTTCTCGGTCGATCCGGGCCTGCTACAGAGGGCCATGGTGGAGCTGGGGAAGATCCGGACCAGGGAGGCGGTGGGCCCGGACGCGGCCATCGTGCAGGCCATCCGGGCCATCGACGATCTAATAGAGACCATCAACCTGATGAGCGAGAGGATCCACGAGTGGTACGGCCTGCACTTCCCCGAGCTGGAGGGGATGGTGGGGGAGATCGAGTACCTGAGGGCCATACACGAGCACGGTCACCGGGAGAGGGTGACCGAGGCGCTGGAGATGGACGTGGACTCGATCGGCGGGGAGATGGAGGAGGGGGACCTGCAGGTGATCATGGAGATGGCCGGGCAGGTGCTGGACCTGCACTCGAGGAAGGAGTCGCTGGAGTCCTACGTCTCCGACAGGATGGAGGACTGCGCCCCCAATCTCACCGCCCTGGTGGGCGCGAACCTGGGGGCCAGGCTGATCTCCCTGGGCGGGGGACTGGAGAGGCTGTCCAGGCTGCCCTCCTCCACCGTTCAGCTGCTGGGGGCGGAGAAGGCGATGTTTCAGCACCTCAGGGCGAACAAGAAGCCGCCCAAGCACGGCATCATATTCCAGCACCCCGCCGTCCACCGCTCCCCCCACTGGCAGAGGGGGAAGATCTCCCGCACCTTGGGGTCGAAGATCTCCATCGCCGCCAAGGTGGATCACTGGCAGGGGGAGTACATGGGCGACCGGCTGAGGGAGGATATGGAGGCTCGTGTGGAGGAGGTGAGGAGGAAGTACCCCTCCCCGCCCAGGAAGAAGAGGAAGAAGCGGGGGAAATGAGCAATTTTTTTATGTTGAAGGCCATATCCTTCAATCGATTGTCATGTCGTGGACCCAATCCGAGGTTAGAGAGCTCAAGGAGAACAGGTACGTTATGATCGACGATGAACCCAGCAGGATCACCAGCATATCGACATCCAAGCCCGGGAAGCACGGTGAGGCCAAGGCCAGGATAGAGGCAGTTGGCGTGTTCGACGGGCAGAAGAGGAACATCGTGAAGCCCGTCACCCACAAGATCAGGGTCCCCATCATTGACAAGAGGAAGGCGCAGGTGCTCTCGTTCGTGGGGAGCGAGGTGCAGCTCATGGACCTGGAGAACTACGAGACCTTCAACCTTCCCCTGCCCGAGGAGCTGGAGGGCCAGATGGACGAGGGGCAGGAGATCATGTACATGGAAGCCATGGGGAAGAAGAAGATCACCAGGACATAGGATCATGATCCCGGGGCTCTCCTTCGCCGACGCCGACTCCACCTACCGGGAGTCGGATTGGATCATTCTGGGGGTCCCCTTCGACCGGACCTCCTCGTTCCGACCCGGTTCCAGGTTCGGGCCCAATGCCATCCGGGAGGCTTCCTACAACTTCGAGACCTTTCTATTCGAGCATCAGGTGGACCTGAGGGAGGTCCCCTACCACGACGCCGGGAACCTGGAGGAGTTCGGCAGCGTGGGGGACATGGTCGCCATCGTCCAGGGGGAGGTGGAGAGCATGTTGGGGGATGGGAAGAGGCCCCTGCTGCTGGGAGGGGAGCACAGCGTGACCATCCCCGCCCTGAGGGCCATGGAGGACCTGACCTTCGTGTCCATCGACGCCCACCTCGACTTCAGGGAGGAGTACCTGGGGGAGAGGCACAGTCACGCCTGCGTCACCCGACGGGCGGTGGAGCAACTGGGGAGGGAGAGGGTGCTGGTGGTGGGCGTCCGATCGATCTCCCCGGAGGAGAGTGAGGGCACCCCTCCCTACCTGGACGCCTTCACCCTCCGAAAGGAGGGGGAGGGGGCGATCGAGCGGGCCCTGGATGACCTGCCAGGGGAGAGGGTCTACCTGAGCCTGGACATCGACGGCATCGACCCGGCCTACGCCCCGGCCACCGGTACGCCGGAGCCCTTTGGACTGGATCCTTACCAGGTGAAACTGATCATCGACCTCTTGGGGGAGAGGCTGGTCGGCTTCGACCTCACCGAGGTGGCCCCTCCCTACGACCGAGGGAACACGGCAGCCCTGGCAGCCAGGCTGGTCAGGGAGGTGCTGGCGGTCTCCAGGTGAGGGGTTGGACCCTGGGGCCGTCCTCCCGGCTTTCGTGCTCCTCCTGCTCACCGAGATGGCGGACAAGACCATGCTGGCGGTGATCACCCTGTCCTGCCGCCATCCTCATCGCCAGGTCTTCGTGGGGGCGGCCACCGCCCTCCTACTGCTCACCGCCGTGGGGGTGGCCCTGGGCGGGGCCATCTACCGGCTGGTCCCGGGCTGGGGTGACCCTGTTCGTCGCCCTGCTGTTCCTGGCGATGGGGGCGTACACCATATGGAAGGAGGAGGGGGAGGTCCCGCTGTCGAACCGATGGTGGGGAGGGGCGATGACCGCCTTCTCCCTGATCGCCCTGATGGAGCTGGGGGACAAGAGCCAGCTGGCGGTGATCGCCCTCTCCGCGGAGTCGGGCGCGCCCCTAGCAACCTTCATCGGGGCGGCCTCCGCACTGGTTCTCCTGACCGCCTTGAACGTGGTCCTGGCATGGCAGCTGAGGAAGCGGGTGTCCACCGGGTACCTGAGGCTGGGTAGCGGACTGGTCTTCCTGGCCTTCGGGGCGTTGTTCCTGGTCCAGCTACTGCTCCAGTAGCCGCTTGACCAGCGCCTCGAACTCCCGGCCATGGGCCTGGGCGGCCTCCCTGGTCCTGCCCTCCGAGTAGATCCTGACGATAGGCTCTGTCCCCGAGGGCCGGATCAGGGTCCATCCGTCCTCGAAGAACACCTTCACCCCGTCGGTGGTCTCCACCTCACCCTCCAGGTCCTCCCCCTCCAGCCTGGCCAGTATCCCCGACTTCTTCCCCTCGGGGCACTCCACCTTCCTCTTGTCCAGGAAGTAGTCCGGGATGGTGGATAGTAGCCTGGACAGCGGGCCGTTCCTGGCCACGATCTCCAGCACCTTGACGGCGGCCATGGCGCCGTCCCGGCAGTACTGGTGGGAGGGGAATATGAGCCCTCCGTTCTCCTCCCCCCCGAAGGTGGCCCCGATCTCCATCATCTTGCGGGCGACCACGGGGGCGCCCACCTGGGTGTAGACCAGCTCGCCACCCTGCTCCCTGACCACGTCCGCCACGCAGGAGGAGGAGGACACCGGGGTGACCACCGTGCCCCCCTCCTCCCGGACCATCTCCCTAGACACCAGGGCGAGGGTCTTGTCCCCGTACACGTAGGAGCCGTTCTCGTCCACGAATATGGTGCGGTCGGCGTCCCCGTCGTGCGCTATCCCCAGGGAGGCCGACGATCCCCTCACGGCGGAGATCAGCCCCTCCAGATTCTCCGGGGTGGGCTCGCTGGGATGACCGGGGAAGGAGCCCTGCGGATTGGAGTTCAGGGTGATCGCCCTTACTCCCAGGGCGTCCAGCAGATCTGGAGTGACCACCGATCCGGCCCCGTTGGCGCAGTCCAGGATCACGGTGAGATCGGCCTCGGCTATCGCCCGGCCGTCCACCTGAGCCTGGACTGCCCTTGAGTAAGAATGGGTGGCGCCGGGACGGGGCAGTATCTGCCCCACCTGATCCCAGCCCTTGAGGGCGAAGCCCCCCTGGAAGTAGATGCGCTCTATCCGCTCCTCCTTCTCCCTGGGCATCTCCGTTCCATCGGAGTCGATGCACTTGATCCCGTTGAACTCGGGGGGGTTGTGGGAAGCTGTGATCATGACCCCTCCGGAGACGTCGTTCCGCTTGACGTAGAACTGCAGGGCGGGCGTGGGCATCATCCCCAGGTCCACCACCTCCGCCCCCACCGAGGTCATGCCCGCGGAGACGGCGCTCCTGAGCATGTGCCCCGAGGTCCGCGTATCGGATGCCAGGGCCACCGTGCCCCCCATGAAGGTGCCTATGGCCTTGCCCAGGTCGAGGGTGAGCTGGGCGGTCATGTCCTGGTTGATGATCCCCCTGACACCGTTGGTGCCGAAAAGCCTCTCCGTCATAGGTGCTCCCATGACGCCGGTAACGACAGGCCAGAATAAATATTGCTCGGGCTTCTGACCGCCTCACGGGCGCGCGGCCATCACATTGGTGAGATGCTGACCACGTTGTTGCCCCTGAGCACCACCGTCCCCAGCCTCCTGGTCTGCTCAGAGGTCCTCTCCTCGGTCTCCTCCAGGACCATGTTCATGTAATCGTCATACCCGGTGAGCTTCCCCTCAAGTATCCGGTTGTCCTTCAGGAGGAGTGAGATCTTCTTATCCATCGATTTCTCAAGTAACGCCAGCGGCATCACCATGTTATCACTGCCCTGCCAACTACTGTGGTGGATTTAAACCTTTCCTTATCATTCAGCCCCTGGGCGGGTGAACGAAAGCCTAATCCCCGACCATAACTATCTAGTCAATGAAGCACATGGAACAGCGTCTCCTGGAGATCGTCATCCCCACCAGCCGGGCCCACCGGGTCAGGGACATCGCCGAGGAGAACGGATATCTGGACATGTGGGAGGAGGAGTGCGTGGACGACCGCACCCTCTTCAGGATCCTCACCAAGGGGGACCAGACCGAGCTGCTCCTGGACGATCTGGAGAGCCACTTGTCCTGGATAGACGGCTTCCGCATCGTGATCCTGCCGGTGGAGGCCTCACTGCCCCGACCCGAGGAGGAAGAGGAGGAGAAAGAAGGGGAAGAGGAGGTCGACGAGGAGGAGAGGGAAAAGAAGAAGAAGGCGGCCACCAGGATCAGCAGGGAGGAGCTCTACTCGGACGTCAGCGCCATGACCAAGGTCTCCACCGGCTTCATCATGCTGGTGATCCTCTCCGCCTTGGTGGCCACCGTGGGCCTCTACTCGGACAGCGTGGCGGTCATCATAGGGGCCATGGTCATCGCCCCCTTCCTGGGGCCGAACGTGGCGTTCTCCATGGCCACCACCCTGGGGGACAAGAGGCTGGCCGGCTTGGCCGGAAAGGCGAACCTGACGGCCATAGGACTCGCCCTGGCCTTCTCCATCGTCATCGGTCTCTTCCTCAACGTGGACCCCACCAACTTCGAGATCAGCAGCAGGACCACCGTGGGGGTGGGGGACGTCGTCCTGGCCCTCGCCTCCGGCACAGCGGGGGCCATCTCCATCACGGTGGGGGTGGGCACCGCCCTGGTGGGAGTGATGGTGGCGGTCGCCCTCCTGCCCGGCCTGGTCGCCTTCGGTCTGCTCCTGGGCGCCGGCTACGTGGACCTGGCCATGGGCGCCATGCTGCTGTTCCTGATCAACCTCATATGCGTGAACCTCTCCGGGGTGGTGGTCTTCCTGGCCAGCGGAGTCCGCCCCCGGATATGGTGGGAGGCCGAGCAGGCCAAGAGGTCCACATGGATAGCCATCGGCATGTGGACGGTCATGCTCATGGTCCTGGTGATCGCCGCCTACTTCTCCCAGGCCTGGTGATCAGGTGCCCAGGCGCTCCTCCATCCACCGCTTGATGTCCTCCTTCTTACTGCTCTCCAGCCCGAAGTACTCGGAGAACCTCCTGGTGGTGCTCAGGCTGAGGGTGTGCCCCTTCTTCACGGCCCGGATGAGTCCCATGGAGCGCAGGATGCGCACGTGCTCGTAGACCCCACCGCCGAGCATCCTGACCAGATCGCTCTGCAGTATGGGCTGGCGGTAGGCGATCATGGCCGCCGCCTTCAGGGCCTCGTCCGGGACCTCCTTCTCCACGAAAGGTGAGACCACCTCGAGGTAGTCGTCCCGCAGCTTGATGGAGTAGTGGGAATCCACCTTGTCCACCTCCAGGGCGGAACCCCTCTCCTCGTACTCCTCCCCCAGGACCCTGATCGCCCTCCGGACGGTCTGGGAGCTGTACCCGGTGCCGCGGGCTATGTCCACCACCCGAAGGGGCCTCTCCGCCGAGAACAGGACGGCCTCCACCACACTCTTGGAATCCAATTCACATCACCAGGTGCTCGTCGGCCACGTCCTCCAGACCGGCGTCTACCAGCTTGCCGATGTCCCAGGGGATGTTCACCTCCAGGAAGATCTGCCCGTGGGGCAGGTCCTCCTGCCAGACGTCTATCCTCCCCATCCTGGCCAGGAACAGGAGGGAGACGAAGACCTTGACCATGTCCTCCTTGCGGTCATGGCAGAGGTCGTCCATGGGCAGCGCTCCACCGCCGCAGTGGACTATGCGGCACCAGATCTCCTCCATGTCCTTCTCAAGCTCCTCCTTGTGGGATTTCTCGTCGAACTCCTCCTTCTTCTTGGGGGCCCTCTTCGGACGGCTGAGATTCCTGCTGGCCTCCCTCCTGGCCTCGTCGAAGGCGTCCAGCAGCTCGACCAGGGAGACCGGCCTCCTGGTGTGACGCCTCACCGCCTGGTCCAGGGGGGGCTCCTCCCCCATCTCCGGGAAGTAATCTTCCTCCTCCCACTCGCAGAGCAGGTCCAAATTCTCCACTTCCCAGTCCAGGAAGAAGGGCTCACCCTGGTCCTCCCTCTCCTGGGTGGTGAGGATTCGCTCGCTCTGCCTCTTTAGGATGCTCCAGGCCATGAAGAGGAGCTTGCCGGCCACTATGAAGTCGATCTCCTCCTCTTTCATCCTCCTGGCGTACAGCCTGGAGAACTCCATCAGGTCGATCTCCCAGGGGTCCAGCTGCTCCTCAAGGACGAGGTCGAACACCATCTCTATCGAGCGGTCCACCGGGTTGCTGCAGGAGTAGCGGTCGGACGAGTCCAAGTCCTTTAGGATGCCCATGTAGCGCTCGATCTTCCTGGACCGCTCCCCCTCGTCGATGATGGCCTGGTGGAACATCAAATGGTCCAGGGCAGCCTCGGCCTTCTCCTCCACCATCATGCCGCTCCCTCCGCCTCTTCCGGGGCCTCCTTGAACATCTTCTGGTCCTCCATGTGGGGCCTCATGATCACCTTGCTGATCCCGGAGTCCCGCATGGTCACCCCGATCAAATGATCGGCCTTGTTCATGGTCACCTTCCTCAGGGTGATCTGCACGAACTGGGCCATCCTGGAGGCCTTCTGAACCCTCCTGGCCACCATGTCCGCGTTCACCGCGTCCAGGAACATGTCCACCTCGTCAAGCAGGTAGAACGGGGAGGGTTGGTACTCCTGGATGGCAAATATGAAGGAAAGGGCGGTCAGGCTCTTCTCCCCCCCGCTAAGCGCCTGCAGGCGGGTGGACTTGCCCGACTTGGGCCTGGCCCGTATTATCAGACCTCCCTGGAAGGGTTCCTCGGGATCGGCCAGTGACAGACTGGCCTCCCCCCCATCGGAGAGCTCCGAGTAGACGCTCTTAAAGTTCTCCGAGACCGCCTCGAACACCTCCAGGAAGCGCACCTTCTTCTTCTCGTTCAGCTCCTCCATCAGCTCCAGGAGATCGCCCTTCTGGGACTCCAGGCGCTCCATCTCCCCCCTCAGCTCCTCGTACCGGTTGACCTTTTCCTGGTGGTCATCGATGGCCCGGAGGTTCACCGCCCCCATGTCGGACATGGCCGTCTCGCACTCCCTGATGGTCTGCTTCAGCTTCTCCAGGGTGGGCAGGGGGAAGGAGACCTCCACCTCGTACTGGGAGATCTCCTCCTCCACCTCCTTGAGCCTTTCCTCGGCGATGGAGAGCTTGGTCCTCAGCCCTATGGTGAAGTCGGAGGAGGTCTCGATCTTCCCCTGGATCTTGTCCCTCTCGGCGTCCAGCCTGGTCCTCTTCTGGAAGAGCTGGTCCTTGGTCTCCTTTAGCCGCTTGATCTCCTGGTCCATGGAGTCCTCTATCTTCCTCAGGCCCGCCAGGTCCTTCTTCAGCTCCTCCTCCCTCCCCTCGGCCTCCTCAGCCTGCCGATGGAGATTCCCGATCTTCTGCTGGGCCTCTCTCTCCATCCTCTCGAAGTCGTCCCTCCGCTCCCTGAGGAGGCGCAGCTGGGTCTCCAGGCTCTCCTTCTCCCCCTTCATCTCCGATACCTGACCGGTCAGCCGATGGACCTCCTCCTGGAGCTCCTTGAGCCCGGAGGAGAGTTCCTTGGGGGCCAGTTCCATGATCCTGGAACTCCTCCGCTCCCTGGCGGACCGCAGGCGCTCCATCTCCTCGTTCAGCTCCCTCTCGGTGCCTTCCAGGGTGGAGATCTCCTCCCCCAACCGGTCCATCTCCTCCCCCTTCTTGGCCAGCTCGTCCTTGATGCCTCCCAGCTTATCCCTGAGCTCTCCCTTCCTTGACTCCAGGTTCTTCACCCGGTCCCCCTTGAGGTCCCCCGAGCCCCCCAGCTCCCGTATCTGGGACTCCAGTTCCATCATCTCCTGGCGGACCTGCTGGAGCTCCTGGTTGACGTTCTCGGACTCGGCGGTCATGGCCTGCAGCTCCCTGCCCAGCTCCTCCAGCTTTCCCCTGGAGGACCCGCCGAACTTGAGCCTGCCTCCTCCCAGGTTCCCGCCGGCCATGGCCCCGGAGGCCTCGATCACCTCCCCGTCCAGGGAGACCAGGCGGACGCCGCCCATCAGCTCCCTGGCCTTCTTCAGGTCCTCCACCACCATGGTGTCCCCCAGGACGTAGGAGAACACCGCCCGATACCTCTCGTCGAAATCGATCAGGTCGATGGCGTACCCCATGGTCCTGTGGACCACCATGCGGGCCTTGCCCCTAGGCCTGGAGACCCGCATCTTGTTCAGGGGCAGGAAGGTGGCCCGGCCCAGCTTGTTCCCCTTCAGGAACTCGATGGCCTCCGCCCCCACTTCGTCGTCCTCCACCACGATCGACTGCATCCGGGATCCGGCGGCCACGTTCAGGGCGGTCTCGTACCTGTCCTCTACCTTGGCCAGCTCGGCGATGGTCCCGTGTATGCCCTTGATCCGGCCCTTATCCCTGGCCTCCAGTATGGAGCTCACCGCGCGGTTGTACCCCTTGGCCACGTTCTCGGCGGCCTCCGCCTCCGCCTTCAGGTGATTGTACTCCCTGGTCATCCGCCTTATGGCCTGCTCCAGCTCCTCCGACTGGCGGGAGAGCTTGTCCTCCTGCCGCTTCCTCTCGTGGAACTGCTCCCTCAGCTCCCTCAGCCTCTCCGAATAGTCCTTGGCCTCCCCCTTGATCTGCTTGATGTTCCAGTCGATGTCGCTGATCTCGAACTCGATGTTCTTGTACTCCTCCTCCAGCTCGGCGACGTCCACCTGGAGCCGCTCCCTCCTGTCCTCAAGGCGCTCCCTGTTCAGGTTGAGGCGGTGGAGCTCGCCCTCCCTCTCCTTCAGCTCCCGGTCGAGGCCGTCCACCTCCTCCTCCAGGGACTGCACCTCGTCGTCACAGGCCCTCATCCTCTGGTTGAGCTGTTCCAACTCCTCCCTCTTCCCCTCCAGCTCCTGCTTCTTCTCCTCCAGGGCCGATCCCTTCTTCTCCAGCCGGGACTCCATCCCCTGAATCTCGGAGGCGATGTCCTCGTTCTTCCTTTCCTCAAGGTTCTCCTTGATCTCCTCGG
This sequence comes from Methanomassiliicoccales archaeon, assembly GCA_046540255.1. Classification (GTDB taxonomy): domain Archaea; phylum Thermoplasmatota; class Thermoplasmata; order Methanomassiliicoccales; family JAAEEP01; genus JBKHFJ01. The sequence goes on from JBKHFJ010000002.1 coordinate 78,606, forward strand.
CGTCCGACAGATACCTGTCCCGGTTGTCCTGGGTTCGGGCCAGCTCTATCTTGGCCTGGTCGATCCTCTCCTTGAGATCCTGGTACTCCTCCCCGCCCTTCGCCTGGATGCGCTCCTCGATCTCCGAGGTCCTGCTGTCGATCCCCTCGATCTCGGACTCCAACCTCCCCTTGCTCTCCCTCAGGGCCTCGACCTCCCGGTCGTACTCCTGGATCTGCTCCTTGATGGATTGGATCTCGCTCAGGGTGGACTCCTTCCTCTTGTGGGCCATCTCCGCCCTGGACCGGGTGAGCAGGTCCCGAACCTCCAGGTAGCGCTCCGCCGCCCGCTTCTCCTCCTCCAGCTGCTCGATCTGTCTCTGCAGCTCGGTGAGTATGATGGAGATGCGCTCGATGTTCTGCTCGGCCTGGTCCCTCTCCCCCTCCGCCTTGGCGATGTCGTTGTCGAAGCGGGAGATGCCGGAGATATCATCCAGTATCCTCCTCCTTTCCAGGTCAGACATCTCCACTATGTTGGTGACGTCGCCCTGCTGCACCAGGTTGTAACCGTCGGCGGAGATGCGGGAGTTGGACAGGAGGGTGTCGAACTCGGCCAGGGTGGACTTTCGACCGTTGACGTAGAAGTAGGAGTTGTAGCCCTCTCCCCCCTGGGTGAGCTTGATCAGCCGGGTCAGCTTGACCGTGTCCGCCTCCAGGGGGATCATCCTGTCCCGGTTGTCGAATACCAGGGAGACCTTGGTGAAGCTGGCCGGATCCCTGGACTTGCCCCCGTTGAAGATGAGGTCGGTCAGCTTCCCCGCCCGCAGGGCCCTGGAGCTCTTCGGCCCCAGCACGAAGAGGATGGCGTCAGAGATGTTGGACTTGCCCGATCCGTTGGGTCCGGTGACGGCTGTGTATCCCTCCATCAGGGGGATGGTCAACCTCTTACCGAACGACTTGAAGTTCTCCAGCTCGATCTGCCTGAGGTACATGGTGGGGCCCCCGGAACGGAAGCTGCGATCGAGTGATAGGTCAGGCCTAACTCGCATCCCATCCGCGGTCCGACAGTATGTCGGACACCAGTAATATTGTGAACTGGGTATATAATAGTTGGCTCCACCCTTTGATGGCGCAGTAAAGGACGCTGGCCGCCTGTCGTGCCCCACCGGAGGCAACAAGACAGAGTTAAATACGGTCCAGATTATCGCTACAGGGATACCTTGATCGGGCGCAGGTCGGTCCTCATAATGACCTCCAGGCTCCTGGCCAACGGATTGGCCTTCGTGGGCCTGCTGTTCATATTCCGCTACCTGGGGCAGGAGACCTACGGCACCATCCAGTGGTCCCTGTCCCTGGTGGCCACCTTCAACGCGGTGGCCGACCTGGGGTTCAACCACGCCCATCTGAAGAGGGTGTCCGAGGGGAGGGATCCGTCCGACTGCCTGTCCACCTTCGTGGTCACCAAGCTGGCGTTGACCGGGTCGATGACCCTCCTGGTCCTGGGGGGCGTGAGCATCTGGACCATGATGGGGAACACCCTCACCGACACCTCTATGGACATCATCCTTTTGTTCGTCCTCTACCACGTCTTCCACGACATCGCCCACATAGCCACCTTCACCTTCGACGCCAAGCTGCAGTCGGCCAAGGCCCAGCTCTCCATCCTGATGGACCCGCTTCTCCGACTGCCCTTCATCGTCATCGTGGCCCTCTACGGGCTATCCGACACGGCCCTGGCATTCACCTACGTCATCGGGGGCCTGGGATTCGCCGTCACCGCCCAGGTGCTGCTGATGAGGGACGGGTTCGTCTGGAAGAGGCCCACCCTGTTCAGGCCCTATTTCCAGTTCGCCCTCCCCATCGCCACCATAATCATCATCACCGTCCTATCCGAGAACATCGATCGCATCCTGATAGGTCTGTTCTGGAGCTCTGCCTCGGTGGGCAGCTACGCGGCCGGGCTGCGCATGGTGGAGATGCTCTCCATCATCGGCGTGGCGATCACCAACCTCATCTTCCCCTTCCTCTCCAAGCTGTACGCCGAGGGACGACTGGAGGAGGTGAAGGAGAAGACCGCCCAGGCCGAGAGGTACATCGCCATGCTGGCCCTGCCCGCGGTGGTGCTGCTCTTCCTGTTCCCCTCACAGATCGCCACCCTCTTCCTGGGGAGCGGGGCGGGGGAGGTGGGGCCACCACTGAGGTTCCTGGCCCTGGCCATATTCCTTAACCTGCTCAACGAGGTGCACGTCAGCCAGATCAACGCCATGAACCGCCCGGAGCTGGCCGCCAAGCTCCGCTTCCTTGGACTGGCGATCAACGTGGGGGTGCTCCTCCTGCTGGTCCCGACCAGTCTGTTCGGGTTCACCACCGCCGGACTGGGGGCCGAGGGGGCGGCGATTGCAAAGCTGGTGGAGTTCTCGGCCCTGTTCCTGATGATCCGGTTCGCGGTCTTCAGGTTGGCCGGCGTCGTCCCCAACCACCACCTCCTCAGGATGGTCCCGGGGGCCCTGCTCGCCTCGGGCCTCCTGTACCTCCTGGGAGAGGTCTGGTCGCCCGCGGGTCCGATCGCCCTGCTGATGTACGGCCTGCTATCCCTGGGCCTGTTCGTCTCCCTCTTCGCCCTTTCTGGAGAGGTGACCAGGAGGGATTTCGACTTCCTGCTCCGGGCCATCAATCCCAGGGAGATGCTCGACTACATCCGGTCCGAGCTTCGGAGGGAGTGAGCTCTCCCTTGGTCATCCTGGAATGAGCGATCGGGCGAACATCGAGCCCTCTCGAATCCTCTCATAGTGGACGGTGGGCCGTGAGCCCGGGAAGATCACTTGAGGGAGCGCTGGTCCCGATCCAGAGGGTCACGGTCGACCTTTTTCCCGATCCATCCCCTGCTCACCTCCTCCTCTACCTCGCCCACGAAGGGTTTGATGTCCAGCACCGGGGTCCCGTCGATCATGTCATGTCCCCCTATGCGGAGCCGGGACCCTTCCCTCCCCAGCAGGCGGACCACCGAGACACCGAGGGGATTGGGGCGTCGGGGGGAGCGGGTGGCGAACACGCCGTGCGGCTCCTCGTCCCATGGGGTCCTCACCACCAGCTCGTACCCCTCGGACCGATGGATGTGGAAGACGATCATGATGTGAGAAAAACCGTCGATGTCCCTCAGCCCCTCCTGGAGTGAGGGATGGATCTCGATCTCCCCCTCGATGTCGGGGGCGAACCGGGGCTGGCGGGGCGCCTCCCCCGGGGAGAGCGGTGAGTGAACGGTCCCGATGGGGCGGTAGACGATGTCCATGGGCCTCCATTCCCGGGGAAGTCCTTCATCTTTGCGCGGGGGTCGAAAGTATGATTAGCCGGCCGGGCCATTCGGCCAGTGCCGATGAAGCTATCCGTTGTCCTCACCATCCTTAACGAGGAGAGGAATATCTCCGACTTCCTGGACACCATGATCGTGCAGGAGCAGCCCCTGGAGATAATCGTGGTCGACGCGGGCAGCAGGGACCGCACCCAGAAGATAGTGCGTCGGTACTCGGAGCGGTACCCCTTCATCAAGCTGCTGGTCAAGGGGGGGACCCGGGGAAAGAGCAGGAACTACGGGGTGTCGGTTGCCGAGGGGGAGGTGATCGCCTTCATCGACGGCGACACCATAGCCAACCCCTTCTGGGCCTCCGAGATACGAAAGTCCATGCGGGCCGGGGCGGACATCGTGGCAGGCAAGGTGATCAACATCGGGCTGAAGGCCTGGGAGGACCTGGAGCGGGTGGAGCTGTACCACAAGGGCTACGACATCTCCTTCCCCACCTGCAACCTCACCTACCGGAAGGAGGTGCTGGAGGACATCAAGGGCTTCGACGACTGGTTCGTCACCGCCGAGGACATCGACATGAACTACAGGGCGGTGGAGGCGGGGTACAAACTGACCTACAACCCCAAATGCATCGTGTACCACCGGACCAGGGGGGACATATACGGATTCTTTCGCCAGGCCTTCTGGAACGGGGCCGGGAGGAAGCAGCTGACCCTGAAGCACGGGAGGCTGTGGGACTCCTACGATCCCCTGAGGATGTTCAGACAGCAGGTCAACTCCTGGTCCCTGCTCAGACTGGCCTGCGCCATCACCGGATACCTGGGCTTCAAGCTCTTCGGGGACCGCGGTCCCTACGATTGATTCTCAGATGAGGAATATCTTGATGAAATGGATGTTCCATCTTCACCCGATAATAATATTTAAATGATATATAAAAATAAATGGGTTTGCGAATTGAGGGGTTCAATAGCCGGGATAGTTCTGATTGCTTGTCCGGTAGGCTTCTGAATTAATCCTTTCCGCTGTCTTGTAGGCATCAAAGATGCCCCAGAGCCAAACGACGAGAGCCACAATTAGGGTAATAAATAAGGTTAAAAAGGAAAAAACGACTAACAGGGGAACCCCTATCAGAATCAGCAGTCCCTTCCCAATCTGACCATTATAGATTTGCCCGGCCCCTGGAATAACGAGAGAAAGAACTGCCGCCAAACCAGAACTCTTTGTACTGACAGGCATCTGACTTGGCGCAGATTCGACTCTCACTCCACACTTAGGACATATCTCTGCTCTCGCGTCGATTTGTTCCCCACAATTCTTGCAGAACTTAGTATTCTGCTGGTGTTGGTATTCTTGAGATCCTTCGATTTTTCCAACCCCATTTAGCGAACGGGAAAATGATTTATATTCTTTTAGATTGCATTTTCAAATATGTAAAACTGTTTCTTAATTTGGTGCTAAAAGTGGACTCAATTTTTTGATATTGGCGTAATTTAATATCCTGATTAGAAGGATATTATCTCATTATTTGGATCACATCAAATGATTCAATTCGACTGACCCGAGTTTGGAGTTCGGAAGTCGATTCACTCGGGTTTTTACCTATACGGTTTAAAAGATTGAAATCATATGTTTGATCGGAGAGACATCCCACTCAAGACATCGAAAATAAACCAAACATTTAATAGGTGGTCTTACCTGCACATGTCTAGGTTAATACTATGGAAGGAACAGTAGTGAAATGGCTTACATCGTACGGCTTCATCAAGACCGATGAGGTCGACGACGACGTGTTCGTCCACGAGTCGGAAGTGAGATCGCAGGGCCGGCTGTCCGAGGGTCAGCGGGTTTCCTTCGAACTGGAGAACGCTCCACGTGGACCAAAGGCCGTGAACGTCGAAGTAATCGAGTAGTCGGAAGTCGGGTAAGGCGTCAGTCTTCGTTCTTCAAACTACGGATCATCCTCGAGATGATTGGTTACCGTGAGGTATACGCCTCTCGGCGGAAGAACGGCACGAGGAGAGGACGGTATGGCCCCTCTCCCCCATTCCCATATTTTACACCATCTCCCTGAAATAGAACAGATAAAACTCTATATGGTCAGGGGAATCCCGGGCCGGTGTCATCCTGAAGGTCTCGGTCATCATACCCACCATGAACGAGGAGGAGTCCATAGGAACCGTTCTCGACCAGGTGGCCACGGCCATGATCTCTTCCTCCCTGGAATACGAGGCCATGATCGTGGACACCGACTCGAGGGACCGTACCAGGGAGATCGCCCAGTCCAAGGGGGCCAGGGTGATCGACGAGCCCCGCAGGGGGTACGGCAGGGCGTACAAGACGGGTTTTCAGAACGCCCAGGGGGACATCATAGCCACCCTTGACGCCGACTGCACCTATCCGGCCGAGGAGATCCCCAAGCTGTGCGGCATGCTGATCGAGGAGGAACTCGATTTCATAACCACCAACCGCTTCGGTCGCATGGAGGCGGGGGCCATGAAGCCCTCCCACCGATTCGGGAACCGGGTGTTGACCATGACCCTGAACCTGCTGTTCGGTCTGCGCCTGAAGGACTCCCAGAGCGGCATGTGGGTGTTCCGGTCCTCCTGCCTTGAGCGGCTCGAGCTGACCAGTGATGGCATGCCCCTGTCGGAGGAGATCAAGGTGGAGGCGTTCAAGAAGGTCCGGGCGAAGGAGGTGCCCATCTGCTACCGGCAGAGGAGGGGGGAGGTCAAGCTCTCCTCCTGGAAGGACGGCAGGAGGAACTTCGCCTTCCTGTGGAGGAAGAGGTTCTCCAGGTCATAGCTCCTTCTTGATGATCCCGATCGCCTCCCTCAGGCCCTCCCGGGCCGTCAGGTTGAACAGGCAGGCGGCCGGATGATAGGTGGGCATCACCACCAGTTCCAGGTGGTTGACCTTGGCCTGGACCTTCACGTTGGCGTCCCTGGACAGGTTGATCCCTTTCCCCAGGATGTTCGAGGAGGCTGTCCTCCCCAGGGTGACCACCAGGCTCTTTCCCTCCAGCTCCTGCTCCAGGTACGGGAAGCAGGCCCGGCGCTCCTCCGCCCTGGGCACCCGGTTGTCCGGCGGACGGCACTTCACCGTGTTGGTGATCAACACGCTCTCCCTGGACACCTCTCCCTCCTCCAGCATGCGGTCCAGCATATTCCCCGCCCGGCCGACGAAGGGGCGGGCCTGGAGGTCCTCCATCCTCCCGGGTGCCTCGCCCACCAGGGCCACCGGCGATCGCCTGTCCCCGTCGGGCGGTACCACGTTGGTCCGATCCCTGCTCAGGGGGCAGCGTGTGCAGTCAGGGTCAAACTCCATCCCTTCCCTCCAGGAGGACGGAGGCGGTGAGCAGGGGGTGCAGGGTGACGCCCATTCCCCTCAGGCGGTCACTTCCTCCGCTCTCCCTGTCCACCACGGCCAGCAGGTCGGTTACCGTCGCCCCCTGGCCGCGAAGCTCCTCCACCGCCCCGGCGGCCGAGCCGGCCGAGGTGATGACGTCCTCCACCACGATCACCCGCTCTCCTGCCTCCAGTTCGCCCTCCACGCTCCTCCCGGTCCCGTGTGCCTTCCTGCCCCCACGGACCATCAGGTAGGGGAGGCCGGTCTGCAATGAGAGGGCCACCACCAGGGGGATGGAGCCCAGGACCACACCGGCCAGCCTGTCGCAGCCGAGCCCCCTGGACTCCATGAGGGCGGCCATGGAGGCGGCCATCTCCCTCAGCACCTCGGGCCTGGTGCTGGCCTTCTTGATGTCGAGGTAGTAGTCGCTCCTCTCCCCGGAGGAGAGGGTGAACTCGCCGTAGAGCAGGGCTCCGCACTCCTTTAGGGCCGATTCGAGTTCCATGGGATCACCAGGGTACATCCTTCTTCCCCATCTTGTACCCTACGATGTTAACCGCCCGGTGCAGAAGGGGGACCGCCACCAGCAGCACCGCCAGGGCCAGGAGGGAGTCGCCCTCCAGGAAGCTCCGGTAGAACCAGTCCCCGTGAAGGAGGGCCAGCGCGAAGGCACCGATCAGGAAATCGTACTGGTCCAGCACCGGGAACCGGGCCCCCCGGGGGAGATCCAACCTCCTCTTGAGGAACGAGCCTCCCATGTCCCCCATCAGGGAGCCGAGGGACAGGGTGGCCACCAGGAGCAGGTTCCCCGGGAATGGGCCGAAGCCCCAGAATCCGGCGGGATCGAAGGGCAGGGCGATCATCAGCTGGACGATGCCCAGGGAGACCCCGGCCGCCCAGCCGCCCGCCAGGCCCATCCAGGTCTTGCCGTCCCCCAGGATCCTCCTTCCCCCCAGGGACCGCCCCATATCCACCGGCCTTCCCCCTCCGAACAGCACCGCCGCCGAGTTGGGGAGCAGGGCCGGCAGCATCAGCCAGAGACCGCTCAGGATCAACGGGACCTCCATCGGTGGTGGATTGCCGCTGGCGATTAAGTGCTTTTCGTCCCCCGGAAGAAGGCCTGGAGATCCTCCGCCGGCCGCTCCGAGGGGCGCATCTCCATCCGGTGGGAGAGCCTCTCCGCCCTCCAGTCGAGTATGACCGCCACTCCCATGTCGCTCTCCCTCCGGATCAGGCGGCCGACAGCCTGAAGGGTCTTCCGCATGGCCGGCGCTTGAACGGTGTACTCCCAACCGCGACCGAACCTCAGCTCGTAGTAGTGCAGTAGGGCCCTCTGCCTGGCGGTGGGCTTCGGGTAGGGGATGCCCACCAGAACGGCCACCTCCAGGTCCCTGTCCGGGAAGTCCAGGCCCTCGGAGATGCGCCCCCCCATCACCGCCAGGAGGGCGCCGCCCTCCCCCCTCTGCCCCCGGAACTCCTCCACGGTCTCCATGAGATCGGACTGGGACATTCCCCTCTGCTCCATCAGCACCTTCCGGTCGATCCTATTCTCCAGGCCGTCCTGCAGGAATCGGTCCATCAGGGAGTAGGAGGGGAAGAAGACCACCGTGTTCCGGTGCGTGGCGTTGACCAGGGAGACCGCCTCCTCCTCCAAGAGGTCCACCATCCCCCCCTCCCCCGAGACCTGTGGATACTTGGTGGTCAGCTCAGGATGGTAGAGCACCAGGCGGTTGTCCCGGGGGAAGGGTGAGGGAAAGGACCTGGTGACCGTGGTCGTGGGTAGACCCACCGAGTCCCGGTACTCCTCCAGCGGCCGCAATGTACCGGACATGTGCACTGTGGCCCTGCACCTGAGCAGGGGGGAGCAGGCCAGGGAGGGGTCCAGGCAGTAGGCCTGTAGGGCGGGGTTCTCCCCGCCCACCACCACCTTGACGAAGCACTCCTGGTCCATGTTCACCCAGGCCTCCAGAAATCCCCCCAGGGAGTGGATGTAGGACCGGGGCAGCAGCCCCTGCTCCTTCCTCTTCTCCCTGATGATCTCTCCCTGGACCCTGAGCGCCCTGGCCGCCCCGTCGAGCGACCTGGAGGTGATGCGGAACGCGGACATCAGCCCCTCCTCGATGAAGGAGGGCGGGATCAGGCCGTCATCGTCAATCAGGTACTCGTCGAGGGCCGCGTCCAGCAGGGAGTCCATCTCCCTCACCAGGTCCATCACGCTCACCCCATCGGCCACCTCCGGGTCACCGTACCGCTCCACCTCCCCCTCCAGCTGTGGGAGGGCCTTCCTGGAAAGGGCGAAGGACCGGGTCTCCCGGGCGTATTCTGGAAGGTTGTGGGCCTCGTCAACGATGACCACGATCTCCTCCAGGGGCACGTTCATCCAGTCCAGGAGGGAATTGCGTATGAAGGGGACGAAGAAGTAGGGGTAGGGGGCCGTGACCACGTCCGCCACCCGGGCCAGCTCCTTCATCAGTTCGTAGGGGCACACCCCGAGGGAGTCGCAGTACTCCAGGAACTCCTCCACCGTGGGCATCTCCCTCCGACCGAAGGACTCCACCTCGTCGAACGGGGTGGAGAGGGTCCTGCCGTAGTAGGGGCAGCCCCCCTCCCGGCCCTCCATTGTCTTCCTCTTCCGGTCCCCGCACAGCTTGGAAAGCTCCTCCGGGGTGCCCTTGAGGGAGGGGTCGTTGCGCACCAGGGGGCAGGTGATCCTCCTCCCCTGCAGGCCGGTGCCGAAGACATCCGAGTGCCGGGAGAGCTCCCTCAGCTCGAGCATCACCTGCCTCTGCTGGGAGTTGGTCCTGGTGAGGTAGAGGAGCTTCCCGCCCCTCCCCATCGTCTCCTGGAGGACGCCGCAGAGGGAGCATACCGTCTTGCCCGTCCCGGTCCCGCTCTCCAGCACCAGGTTAGAGCCGGTGCTGACGGTCCTGGAGACGAGATCGACAAAATCCTGCTGATGGGGGCGGGGGGTGTAGGGGAACAGACGCATTCCCCTCATATCCAGTGGATTCCACGGAATAACATTTCGGAAGGGTGGTTGAAAATGGTGTCGGGATCAGGCCCTCTGCCAGATCTCCTCCGGGATCTCGTCGTACACGCTGTCCCCGTCCTCCTCGGCGTAGACCGCGTGACCGTTCTCCGAGACCAGCTCGCTTATCCTGGACTTCCTGAACAGCCAGTAGTGTATCCTCCACTCCCGGCCGTCGTAGAGGGTGGTTTCCTCCCTCTCGGTGGTCAGGATGCCCGTGTCCTCGAGCATATAGAAGGCGTCCCTGTCCTCCGGCTCGAGGATGTTATCGATGATGCGCTCGCTGTAGCCGAAGAAGTTCAGCACGTGCTGGGCCATAGCCCTGGCCTGCTCCTCCGGCATCCCGCTACTGTCTATGCTCCTCCTGATCGCGTGCGTCAAATGCTCCACGGTCAGGGTGGAGTGTCCATTTCCATCCAGCTTCATAAACTAGAACCCCCGGTCGTTACCCGTTCCAATCGGCACTAAAAATCCATTATAGGGGGTATATATAAACATTGTGTGAGATTCATCAACTGGCGTCCAATGCAGATTTGCTAATTGAATGTCTACTTAGCTAAGTCCATCCATTCATAAAATCTTAAGAGGTATGGACGACAAGCTAGACCTGATAAGATGTTGGCGGAGTTCAGCGTGACCCCGATCGGTGCGGGGGAGAGCGTTAGCGAGTACGTGGCGGAGTGCGTCAGGATCCTCGAATCCAGGGGCCTGAAGTACCAGTTGACCCCCATGGCCACCGTGGTAGAGGGGGAGACCTCCGAGGTCATGGACGCCATCATGGAGTGCCACCGGAAGGTGATGGGGATGTCCAATCGGGTGATCACCTCCATCAAGATCGACGACAGGAAGGGCCGGGAGGACGCCATTACCTCGAAGACCGAGAGTGTGATGAAGAGGCTGGACCGCTAGATCTGCATGTACTCCCTGGTCTCCATGTGGCTCAGCTTGAGGTAGCGGGCGTCGGTCAGGCCGCACTCTTTGATAAGCTCGTCCAGCAGGGACTTGTCCACCGGCTCGTCCACCCCGATGAGCATGAGCGCCCTGGCCCCCCTCTCCTTCCGGCCGACGCGCATCCGGCCGATGTTCACACCGTGCCTGCCCAGGATGGTCCCCACCTTGCCGATCACCCCGGGGACGTCCTCGTGGATGGTGAGTATGAAGTCGTCCTCCAGCGGCATGTCTATGTCGAACTCGTCGACGCCCAGCAGGCGGGGCTCGTTGGAAGGGAAGGCCGTCCCCCTCACCTCCACCGTCTCCCCGTTCGACTGGAGGGTGATCGAGATCATGTTGACGTAGTGGTAGCACTCGTCCACCTTGGACTCCATCACCTTGATCCCCTTCTCCTTGGCGACGGCCTCGGCGTTGATGATGTTGGTGTTCTCCCCGGTGATGTTGGAGAGCACCCCGATCAGGGAGGAGATCCGGAGGATGCCGGTCTCCATGCCTGCCAGGTCCCCGCACACCGTGACCTTGACCTTCTCCAGCGGATTGTCGAACAGGTTGATGGCAAAGGCCCCCAGCTTCTCCGCCAGGGGGATGAAGGGCGCCACCTTGGGGTCCACCTTCTCCCGGGGGGCGTTCACCGCGTTGCTGATCCTCCCGCTCTTTAGGAAGGTCATCACCTGCTCGGCCATCTCCAGGGAGACCTTCTCCTGTGCCTCCCTGGTGGAGGCCCCCAGGTGGGGCGTGGTGACGATGTTGTCCAGCTGGAAGAGCTTGCGGTCCTGAGGCGGCTCCTCCTCGTAGACGTCCAGGGCCGCCCCGGCCAGCCTTCCCTCGGCCAGGGTGTCGTGCAGGGCGTCCTCGTCCACTATGCCCCCGCGGGCGCAGTTGACCAGGAGTGCCCCGGGCTTGACCCGGGAGAGCTTCTCCTCGTCAAGAAGGTGGTAGGTGGAGGAGGTGAGGGGTGCGTGGACGGTGATGATGTCCGCCTCCTCCAGCACCCTGTCCAGGGGAAGGAGCCTCACCCCCACCTTCACCGCCTTCTCCGGGGAGATGAAGGGATCGTAGCCCACCAGCCTCATCTGGAAGGCCTTGGCCCGCTTGGCCACCTCCCCGCCTACCCGGCCGATGCCCACTATACCCAGGGTCTTCCCGGACAGCTCGGTCCCGGTGAACCTCTTTCGCTCCCACTTCCCCTCCATCAGGGAGTTGTGGGCCCACACGATCCTCCTGGCCAGGGTGAGCATCATGGCCATGGTGTGCTCCGCGGCCGAGAGGATGTTCGCCGATGGCGTGTTCATCACCAGCACGCCCCTCCTGGTGGCGTGGTTGATGTCCACGTTGTCCACGCCGACGCCGGCCCGCCCGATTACCTTGAGCCGGGTCCCGGCGTCGATGACGTCGGCGGTGACCTTGGTCCCGCTCCTGACGATGAGGGCGTCGTACGCCCCCACCTCCTCCAGCAATCTCTCGTGGCCCAGATCGGGCTTCACGTCCACCTGGACGTCGTTCTCCCTCTCCAGCAGGGCCAGGCCCTCCTCGGAGATGGGATCGGTAACCAGCAATCTCATGATGATGCCTCCATGACCTCTTCCAGCGAGTCCAGGAGATGGCCGACGTCCTCCACGGTCAGATCTCCCATGTGGCCGATACGGAAGGTGGAGTCCTTCAGCTTCCCGTAGCCGGGGGAGATCTCGATCCCCCTCCGGCCCAGGCCCTCCTGGATCCTCTCGAAGTCCCCCTCGGGGTCGTTGACAACGGTGATGGTGTTGGACCTGCACCCGGCCTCGGCGAACAGCCCCGGGAAGGGATCTGCCCATCCCCTCACCATCTCGGCCATCCGGCGGTGGCGGTCGTACCTGGTGGGCATGCCCTCCTCCAGCATGCGGTCAAGCTGAAAATCCAGACCGTAAAGGAGGGAGACCGGCGGGGTGGTCAGGGCGAAACCCCGGTCGGCGTACCTCTTCAGCTCCACCAGGTCGAAGTAGTACCCCCGAGCGTCCACCTCCTCCGCCTTCGCCAGCAGTCGATCGCTGACGCATATCACCGCCAGACCGGGGGGAAGGGCCAGCGCCTTCTGGCTCCCGAAGACCAGGGCGTCCAGGTCCAGGGAGTCTATGTCCAGGTCCATGCCCCCCACCGAGGTCACGCCGTCGACGAAGACCAGGGGGTCATGCTCCTCCCGGGCAGCGTCCACCAGCTCCTTTATCGGGTTGAACACCCCGGTGGAGGACTCGTTGGAGACCAGGGCCACCGCCTCCGTCTCCGGGGTCACCGCCCGGGCGACCTGCTCGGGCCTGACCGGGCTTCCCCAGGGTGCCTCCACCCTGTCGACCTCCTTGCCGTTCGCCTGGACGATCCTCTGCCACCTCTCCCCGAAGGCGCCGTTGGACGCCCCCACCATCCTGTGATGCACCCCGCACCTGACGCAGGACTCCAGGAATCCGGTGGAGGAGCAGGCGGCCAATATGATGTGCATGTCCGTCTCCAGCACCCGGTGGAGCTTCTCCACCACACCCTCGTGGAGCCGCTTGTACTCCTGGCTCCGGTGAGTGATCATCTGCCTGGACATCGAGTCCAGGACCTCTTGACGGACCTCGACAGGACCTACAGTGAATAATCTATGAGTCACAGACACCCTCCAGAAATCTTCCGGGACCGCATCAGGAGCGGGCCGGGGAGGAGGGCATCTGCGATGATCCTCCACATCCCCATCCGCTTCCGACCCCGGATACGGGACCGCGGGCCCTGCCCAGCGCACCATCTGCCGAAAGCTGGGAGAAACCATGCTCGCCGGGCGCGGGACCGCGTATCATATCGATTGACCGTTAAAGAGGATGGGCTTATAAACTTTCCGATTCTTGGGGGCCGGATCTCCGGCATTCACTGGAGCAGGGCCTCCAGTCTGGACAGCGCCTCCTCTATGTCCTCCCTCCCTATCCCCCGATGGGTGACGAACCTCACCCTGCGGGGCCCAAAGACCGATACCAGGACGCCCTGCTCGGCCGCCCGGAAGGAGAATTGATGGGCGTCCATCTCCAGATCGTCGGTGTGCATGACCACGATGTTGGTCTGCACCGATTCGAGATCCACATGGCCCAGCCCCATCCCCTGGATTCCCTCTGCCAACAGGCGGGCGTTCCGGTGGTCGTCCGCCAGACGGTCCACCATGTCCCTGATGGCCACCAGCCCGGGGGCGGCGATGATACCGGCCTGCCTCATGCCCCCGCCGAGCATCTTCCTGACCTTCCGGCAGCGCTCGATGAACTCCTCGCTGCCCACCAGCAGGGATCCCACCGGAGCGGAGAGGCTCTTGGAGAGGCAGAAGGAGACGCTGTCCACCTGCCTGGCGAAGTCGGACACCTTCGCCCCCAGGGCCACCGCGGCGTTGAACACCCTGGCCCCGTCCATGTGGACCTTCATACCCCGCCGCCTGGCCTCGTCGGCGACGGCGGCCACCTGATCGACCGTCCACACCGTTCCGCCGGCCCGGTTGTGGGTGTTCTCTATCTCCAGTAAAGAGCTCCTGGGGAAGTGAAGATCGTCCCCCCTGTACACCTCCCTGACCTGATCCGGAGTGTAGACCCCCCTGCGCCCCTCCACCAGCCTGGGGATCAGGCCGGCGATGGCGGACATCCCTCCCACCTCGTAGTAGTAGACGTGGGATTCGGCCTCCATGATCACCTCCTCCCCTGGATCGCAGTGGGCCATCAGCGCGGTCAGGTTGGACTGGGTGCCGCTGGGGAAGAGGAGCGCCCCCTCGGTACCGAAGGTGCGGGCCGCCAGGTCCTCCAGCTCGTTGACGGTGGGATCCTCCCTGCTGACGTCGTCCCCCAGCCTGGCCCGGGCGATGCTGTCCATCATCTCGTCGGTCGGCAGGGTCACCGTGTCGCTCCTCAGATCGATCGTCTTCATCCGGCTCACTCTGTCCGAAAAGCGATATCTCTTAAATATGTAACTGATACCCTCGACCAAGAAGGGATATAAATGGGGGAGGCCATTCCTTCGACCGATGAAGAGGGAATTACTCGACATCCTGGCCTGCCCGGTGTGCAAGCATCACCCCCTGGAGCTGGAAGTGGAGAAAAAGGAGAAGGGGGACATCGTGGAGGGGAGGCTGCGCTGTCCCCGATGCGACATCGATTATCCCATAGAGGAGTCCATACCCAACCTGCTCCCGCCGGAGGACGGTTGATTCACAGCCTTTCCAGGGCCTCCTTGATCCTCTCCAGACCCTCCTTCAGGTCCTCCCGGCTGGCGGCGTAGGAGATACGGAAGTGTCCCTCGCTGTTCGGACCGAAGGCCGAACCCGGGGTCACCCCCACCTTGGCGTTCTCCAGCAGGTAGGTGCAGAAATCCTCGGAGTTCATCTCGAAGTCGTAGGAGGGGAACACGTAGAAGGCCCCCTTGGGCCGCTGGCATTCCACTGAGGGGATTTCATCCATCATGTCCATGACCAGGTCCCTCCTGGCCCGGAACTCCCTCACCATCTCCTCCACCTCGTCCCTGGGACCCTTCAGCGCCTCGATGCCTCCCATCTGGGCGAAGGGTACCGCGCAGGTCACAGAGTGGGACTGTATCTTGCTGACCGCCTTGAATATCTCCGGAGGGGCCACCATCCACCCCAGCCTCCATCCGGTCATGGCGAAGGTCTTGGAGAAGCCGTTGACCGTGATGGTCCGGTCGAACATGCCGTCCATCGAGCCGATGGAGTGATGCTCGCCCTCGTACACGATCTTCTCGTACACCTCGTCGGAGAGCACGGTGAGGTCATTGTCGATTACCAGGTCGGCTATGCCCTTCACGTCCTCCCTCTCCAGCACCGATCCGGCCGGGTTGGAGGGGGAGTTGAGCACGATCATCCTGGTCTTGGGACCTATCAGCTCCTGCACCGTCTCGGGGGTCATCCGGAAGCCGTTCTCCTGGTCGAGGACGGCGTATCGGGGCACGCCACCGGCCAGGCGGATGGAGGCATCGTAGGTGCCCCAGGCGGGGTCCGGGAGGATCACCTCGTCCCCCTCGTCCACCATGGCCAGGATGCTCATGAATATGGAGTGCTTGGTGGGCGTTACCAGGACGTTGGAGGCGTCGCAGGGTATGCCGTTCTCCTCCCTGCTCTTCTCCGCCACCAACTCCCTCAGCTCCGGGAAGCCGGCGGAGGGGGTGTAGTGGGTGTACCCCTCCTCCAGCGCCCGTATCGCTGCCTTTCGGATGTTCTCTGGCGTGGTGAAGTCCGGCTCCCCCATGGAGAAGGAGAGTATGTCCTCACCCTTCTCCTTCAGCTTGGAGACCATGTTGGCGATCCTTACCGTTCCAGATTCGGGCATGTACCCCATGCGTTTGGCGACCATCGATTCGCCGTTATCGAGTCTAAGGTTTATTCATTTTCCGCATGGACTGGAGGGACCGTCCGATGAAGGGGGCTACGAAAGTGCTAAATAACCGTCCAGAGCTAAGGCTGAACGGGAGTAGAAATGCCGTTTGAACTCGACATGACCAGTCTCCGCCACGGAACCGAGCTGGTGAAGAGAGGATTTGCCCAGATGCAGCAGGGCGGAGTGGTGATGGACGTGACCAACGCGGAGCAGGCCTCCATAGCCGAGGAGGCCGGCGCGGTCGCCGTCATGGCCCTGGAGAGGGTGCCGGCCGACATCAGGGCCGAGGGCGGCGTGGTGCGTATGGCCGACCCGGCCAAGATCGTGGAGATCATGGATGCGGTGACCATACCGGTCATGGCCAAGTGCAGGATCGGTCACTTCGTGGAGGCCCAGATACTGGAATCCCTGGGAGTGGACATGATAGACGAGTCGGAGGTGCTCACCCCGGCCGATCCCTTCTATCATGTGAACAAGAGGGACTTCACCGTCCCGTTCGTGTGCGGTGCCAGGGACCTTGGGGAGGCCCTCAGGAGGATCGACGAGGGGGCCGCCATGATCAGGACCAAGGGCGAGGCAGGCACCGGGAACATCATCGAGGCGATGAGGCACCAGAGGCAGATCATGGGCAAGATCCGGGAGCTCAAGGGCAAGGACGAGGAGGAGCTCGTCACCATCGCCCGGGAGATCGAGGCCACTCCCCAGCTGGTCAGGGAGGTGGCCAAGAGGCAGAGGCTGCCGGTGATCAACTTCGCCGCGGGGGGCGTGGCCACCCCGGCCGATGCCGCCCTGATGATGCAGATGGGAAGCGACGGCGTTTTCGTGGGGTCCGGGATCTTCAAGTCCAAGGACCCCCAGCCCAGGGCCAGCGCCATCGTGGAGGCGGTCACCAACTACGACGACCCCTCGGTGCTGGCGGAGATCTCCAAGAACCTGGGTGATGCCATGGTGGGCATCACCATAGAGAGCATCGTGGAGGAGGAAAGGCTCCAGGAGAGGGGCTGGTAGTCAGCTGATTATCCTTTCCAGCATCCCCTTGTCCATGGCCGACTGTATGTCCTGGGCGATCCTCTTTCCGGTGCTGAGGTTGGGCTCGATGAGCTCCGAGTAGGCCGACCCGGAGACGAACGGGTTGGTCCCGGCCACTATGCGGGAGGAGATCTCGAACACCTTGAAATCCAGCTGATCGGTGACGATCGACTCCAGGCAGAAGGGGCCGGTGATCCCACCGAACATCTCCTGGGAGCGGGCGACCACCTTCTCCCCCATCTCGAATATCTTGGGCAGCAGGCTCTCCCTCACCACCACCGGTATGTTGCCGGTGACCACGAAGGAGGGGAACAGGCCGTGCTTCTTCAGCTCCTCCTGGGCGCCAAGCTTGTACATCTCGTCGATGTTGCTCTCGTCCCTCCTGTCGATGGACAGCAGCTCCAGGGCACCGTCCGAGGTGCGGTAGCCGTCCTCCCGGACGGGGGAGAAGAAGTAGTGCAGGTAGTACCTGGTCCCCAGGATGTACTCCTGGATGGTGTAGGGCTGGGAGTAGTCGATCCCCAGCTTGAAGTCGGCGTAGTCCTTGGCGATGAAGAAGCCCCGGCCGCCCTTGGCCCCGTGGTACTTCACCAGCACCGGGCGGTCGATGTCCTCGGGATCGCTCAGCTTATCGGGCATGCTGATCCCGGCCGACTCCAGCCACTCCCTCTCCTTCTCCCGGTCGGACTCCCAGTGCAGGACCGCCCTGTTGCCGTATATGGGGACCTCCAGGCGCTCGAACCTCTCGTGGCCCAGGTACTCCACGAAGGATCCGTGGGGGATGATGATCACGTTGCTGTCGGTGAGCTCCTCCGCCCGGTCCATGAGCTCGTCGTAGCTGTCCATCCTGAGTATCTCGTCCGGCTTTCCCATGGGAAAGGCATCGTAGAACTTGGTCCTCTGATCCACCGCCAGACCCAGGGTCTTGAATCCCATCGACCTGGCGCCGTGGAATATCTGAAGCGAGGAGTGCGAGCAGAGGGTGGCGATGACCACGTCGTCCCGATCGTAATCTTCGAGAATGCCGAGGATCTTATCCTTTGGAACCATATTTCAGCATATCAATGGGATATATAAAATTTTCTAATCCTACTGGCTATCCGAACAGGTTGATTCCGCAGAACTCCAGGAGGATGAACAGGGACCAGGCACGGATCACGCCGCCGATGAAGTTGACCAGGGCGAAGTACCTCATCTCCAGGACGCGCCCCTCCTTGTTGAAGATGGAGAACAGGTAGATGGGGATGGTGTCCACCATCCCCGGTATGGACAGGAGGATGAGGAGGCCCACGTAGCCGAATTTCTGCACCAGCTTCTCAGACTTCTCCACGAACCAGGTGAACCAGGGCCACCTCTCCCACCGGCGGACCATGGGCTCCACCCTAATGCCCAGGTAGAATACCAAGATGCTGCCCACGCACTTGCCGGCTCCCAGGATGAGGGCCTTGACGAAGAAGGGGGTGGCGGGGCTCCAGATGAGCCCAAGCTCCACCGGTATGGGCAGGAAGACCGCCGCCAGTATCCCGTATATGAAGAATAGCACCGAGTAGATGATCGGATCGGTGGAGTACTGGAACAGGAAGTCCATGAGGGCCTGGAACGGGTCCATGTTGCCAGGGGTACATATCAAACGGTAAAAACTCTTTCGAAGTGAGTGCACACTTGGAATCTCTCGTTCTCCGTGTAGCTCTCGTTCTCCGGGTAGCCAGTCGATGGAAGCGCTGAGGAAGCTTTTTATGCACGTATTATTATTACGCACACTGGGATTTACGATGGCGTCTACGGGTGGAAAATCGGACGATTGGTTTCAAGAGTTGGATGAGGAGCTGGAGAAGAAGACCCAGGCCATCACACAGGATGTTGTCGAACTCAGCAACCAGAAGAGGGAGATCAACCAGACCTTTATCGAGGACTTCTGGAAGATCCTGATGAGGTTCGGGAAGATCAACGTCCACCTGACCATGGAGCCCTCCTACAGCGCCTTCGCCCAGTTCGAGGAGTTCCCCAACGAGTGGAAGTTCAAGGAATCCTTCAACTTCGCCGGTGTGAACAAGGTCCAGCTCGTGGACAGGACCCAGGAGCAGGGAAGGATGGGGGACTCCCTGAGCGTGCTCCACTACTCGGAGGACTCCACTCCCAGGATCAGGATGGTGTTCGAGTACTGCGAGGGTGAGCAGTACTACAAGTACGCCGGCTGGAAGAGGATATTCGCCCAGTTCATCATCTACGACAACGAAGTGTCCAAGCTGGACATGGACGACCTGCACGAGAAGCTGGGTGACGTGATCAAGGCATGGTACGAGTCCCATCTGCGCCGGAACCGGGAGCTCCTGATCAAGCACCTCAAGGAGAACTACGAGAGGGGAGAGACCTTCACCCAGTGATGCATGGTCACTTTCGGTGACCACCTCGAACAATACTTTTAAGCGGAAACCGGATATCCGATACCATCCGTGTTCTCGGGCGGAGGCAATCAAATGAAAAAGGAAGAAATTGCACCCCACGTCGAGGAGATAACCAGGGTGCTGGAAGGAGAAGTGGAGGAGCAGGAGATCTGGAAGGAGTTCGAGGACTACATCAACCTCTACAAGGTGGACCTGGAGACCGCCAAGAGGGGGATAGTCCGTAAGTACGGGGGCGACCCCGGGATGCTGACCCAGGGGGTGAGGAGGACCATCGACTCCCTGAGGACCACCGACGGGAGCGTCGATCTCCTGGTCAGGGTGGTCACCGTCAACGAGAGGACCATCGACAAGAAGGACGGGACCCAGAAGAAGATAAACTACGGCATCTTCGGGGACGAGACGGGAACGGTGCCCTTCACCGTCTGGGAACCGGACAGGTTCGACTTCCAGAAGGGTGAGGTCTACCAGATACAGAACGCATACGTCAAGGAGTTCCAGAACAAGCCCCAGATCAATCTGAACGAGAGATCCGTGGCCACCAAGGAGGACCAGGACGCCCTTTCCATGCCGGAGGGATACTCCTCCGCCCCAGCGGGCGAGGTGGGGCTCTCCCAGCTGCAGGAGGGCATGAGCTCCGTGACCGTCACCGTGCGCATCCTCTCCCTGGAGGAGAGGGAGGTCAACGCCAAGGGGGAGACCAAGACGATCTGGTCCGGCGTGGTGGCGGACGAGACCGCCAAGTCCCAGTTCACCTCCTGGACCGACCTGGGCCTGAAGGAGGGAGAGGTGGTCAAGATCCAGAACGCCTACGTGAAGAGCTGGAGGGGGATACCCCAGCTGAACGTCAACGAGCGCTCCGAGGTAACCAGACCGGACATCGATTTTCCCTCCACGGAGGAGTTGTCCCCCTCCAGGGTCAGGAAGATCGCCGACCTGGAGCGGGTGGGCGGGGGCGTGGACGTCGCCGTCAAGGGCGTGGTGGTGGACATCAAGAGGGGGAGCGGACTCATCTTCCGCTGCCCCGAGTGCAACCGCCAGGTCCAGTCCAATACCTGCCGCGTCCACGGCAAGGTGGAGGGGCAGCCCGACCTGAGGATCAAGGCGGTGGTGGACGACGGCACCGGGACGCTCACCGGCATAATCAACCGGGAGGTCACCGAGGCGCTCCTGGGCATCGAGCTGGACTCCGCCCTTCAGAGGGCCAGGGAGGCCATGGACCACGAGATCATCAAGGAGGAGATGGAGGAGAAGATGCTCGCCTACCTTCTGTGGGTCCAGGGCAACGTGATCAGCGACGACTTCGGGCTGATGATGATCGTGAACGAAGCCCGCTTCCCCAAGGAGGACGTGACGGGGGATGCCAGGGAGCTCCTGGCCAAGTTGGAGGCCTGATCCATGATATCCAGAGAGATAGCCTGGAGGGTGTTCGCCGGGGAGTACAACTCCTCGGACCTGGAGATCAAGGGGGAGGGGGAGAGGGCCCCCTCCTACGTGGTCACGCCCCTGGGGGCGATGGTGAACCGCCTCTTCGTGGTCGGGGTGATGACCGACAAGGACAACATCGGCACCGAGGAGGAGCCCCTGTGGAGGGCCCGCATCTCCGATCCCTCCGGCATCTTCTACATCTCCGCCGGACAGTACCAGCCCGAGGCGGCCCTGGCCGTGTCCAAGATCGAGCCGCCGGCCTTCGTGGCCGTGGTGGGCAAGTCCCGCACCTATTCGCCGGAGGAGGGGACCGTGTACGTGTCCATAAGGCCGGAGGCGGTCAAGGTGGTCGAGGAGGAGATACGCGACTACTGGGTCCTCGAGGCGGGGCAGGCCACCGTCAAGCGGATCGAGGCCATGGAGGACGCCCTGGAGATGGAGGAGCCGTCGGTGGAAGAGTTGGTCAAGCTGGGGCACGAGAGGAGGCTGGCCCAGGGAGTGGTTCAGAGCCTCTCCCACTACGTGGGGGTGAACCTCAGCACCTACAGGGAGATGGTGGTGGACGCCCTGCGCTACCTGCTCCCCGAGCATGAGATGGAGATGGAGGTGCCCAAGGGGGAGCCGGAATCCCCGGAAGAGATCGAGGTCGAGGAGGTCGAGGAAGAGGAGGACATCGACCGGGAGGAGCAGGTCCTGGGGATCATAGATGCCCTGGACAGGAACGAGAAGGGTGCCCCGTGGGACGAGATCATGGAGGAATCGGAGAAGGTCGGGATCGGGCAGACCGATCTGGAGGAGATCACCAACTCCCTCCTGGACAAGGGTCTAATCTACGAGCCGGTCCTGGGAAAGATGAAAAGGATATGAGGAAGTGGTTTGGGAAGGGTCAATCCCTGAACTCCTTCCGGGATATCGCGACGAGGATCAGTCCTATCAGCCCCAGCAGGGTGCCCAGGAAGAAGCCTCCCGAGGCGAAGAAGGCGAGTACGCCCCCGGCCACGGCCAGCCCCCATCTCCGTCGTTTCACGGCCATGTATCCCCCGACGACCGCGATGACACCGAAGATGATCGTGATCGCGCCGACCGCGAGGATGAGGTCGGTGGTGATCTCGTAGCCGAGCCCCTCGCTCAGGGATTCGTACATCTCCACGAACGCGGCGGCGTCGGCTGCCATGTACAGTCCGGTCAGTATGGCCAGAATTCCAGAGATCAGGATGAGGGCCCCGCCCAGGCCGGCCTTGCCGGTGGTCACCGACCGAGGCTTCGCCTCCCGGGCCGGAATCTCCTTGGGCTCCTCCGCACGGATCCTGTATCCGCAGTTGGGGCAGACAGCCGCTCCCGCAGGGACGGTGACGCGGCAGCTGGGACAGGTCTCGTCGATCAGCTCCTCGTAGGGCGTCTCTTCCACCATGTCCTCCTATACCCCAGTAGTATAGATGGGGCGCCGGAGTATATATTCGTATTGCAGGGGGATGACATCAGCCGGAACGCCAGCAGTGGCCCTCCATAGGGGGATTTGGAGGAAATAATGGAAAGTGAGGCCGAAGGGCCCCTTTGATCGCCTACTGCATCTCGTTGAGTAGCTGGTCCTCGAACTGCCACTGCGCCCGGAAGTGATCGTTCATGTCCTTGATCAGTATCCAGTACCAGTAGATGATGAATATCCCGAAGGTCACGATGCTCAGTATCAGATAGATGGCGAAGGACCTGCTGGGAAGGGTCTTCCACGATGGAAGGACCACGGTCATTCCCAGCTGGGAGCCCGCCGCCTGCACCTGCTGGGTGAAGGCGTGCCATCTCCTGTCGTGCTCCGGAGGGTACTTGGTCAAAAAGTACAGGTCGATCAGCAGGAATATCCACCCCACCAGCGGGATGATCGGGAGGATGGCCCATACCAGGCTGGTCTCGCTCTCGTTGCTCCTGGAGTCGTAGTGGATGCTCTCCATGGTCTGGATCTGGGAGGACATCTGGTCGGAGACGCCTGTCTCCGTCCCCTTCTTCTTGAAGTAGTCGATCACCGCCTCCCGAAGCATCCCCTCCCGGCGGGTGTGCATGTTGTTCCGATTGAACAGCTTGTACAGTAGTAGGACGAACAGCACCAGGACGACTATGTTCACCGCGATGCCCACTCCGGTCATGACGGCCCAATCACCCGGACCGACCAGGAGGCTGACGCCTCCCACGATCGCGATGTTGAGCACCACCGCCAGGACCGGGAGGAACGCCCAGATCTGACTGAGCTCCTCGTCAGTGCTAGACCTCCATCTAACCGCCTCCCTGATCCTCCCCTCCGGGGAGGTATCACGGGGCTGCTGAGGAGGGTACTGTCCCTGCCACTGCTGCTGGGGCGCCTGGGGGCCCTGGTCGGGCCCCACCGAGGCCAGGTTGGCCCCGCAGTTGGGGCACCACTCGGCACCGGCGTCCACCAGCCTCTTGCAGTTCGGGCAGGTCTTCTCATCTGCCATTATAGAATCCCCCTTAGATTGTCAGGTGACGGAATCCCTCTCTTAATAGATAAAATAAATGATTAGAGTGTCACTCGACCACGATGGCCGCGTAGCCCACCACCTCCCGGGAGGGCATCACGTCCCCGGAGGTGCCGTACCTGATCAGGCGGGCCTGCGATCCCTGCACCGCCTCGAGCATGGCCATCACCGGGCCGTAACCGCAGGTGGACACCCGCTCTTGGACCACGGTCTCGTACACCCCCTCGGGGTCGAGGTTCAGGATGCGCTCTATCACCTTCCCGTCCTTCTCCTCCGCCTCCTTCTGGGGCACGTAGTGGGAGAAGTCCGAGGAGGCGATGACCAACACGTCCCGGTCCCCGATGGCCTCCCTGATCTGGGCCCCCAGGTCCCTGGCGGTCTCGTAGTCCTGCAGGGACATGAGCAGCGGCACGAAGGGAACGTCCCTGGAGAAGTACTGTATGAAGGGGAGTATTACCTCCAGGGAGTGCTCGTTCTGATGGGTGAACGGTTCGTCGTCCACCCATTTCTCCAGCCTACTCTGCAGGTCCCTGTCCACCCGGGCCACCCCCAGAGGGGTCTGGAAGTCCTGGGTGGTGGTGGAGACGGCGGCCCCGAACCCCTGATGGTTGGGGCCTATGATGATGAAGACCTCCGGGAAGCCGTCCTTGGCCAGCGCGTGAAACAGATGGGCTGCGACCGGGCCGGAGGCGGCCAGTCCGGCGTGGGGGCACACCGCCCCCCTTACCTTCCTCTCGCCCTTCCTCAGATCGGGTATCTCCCCCGGTCCCAGTGAGGAGAGGAAGCACCTCTCCACCTCCCGCAGAAGACCTTCCTCATCGTCGGAGTAGAACATTCCCGCGACGGCCGGATACCTCATGATATCGTAGAGGGATGGGGGGCCTATATCAAGCTTTTCTACAGGCTGGCCTCGAAATCCTCGATCTCCAGCTTGAAGTCCTCGTCCTCCGAGATCAGACCCTTCTCCTTGAGAAACTCCCTGGTGAGGAGCCAGTAGATGCAGGCCAGTGCCCTCCTTCCCTTGTTGTTGGTGGGTATGATGAGGTCCACGTTCCTGGTCTCGTTGTTGGCGTCGCAGAGGGCGACGATGGGGATGCTGACGTTCAACCCCTCGGAGAGGGCCTGGTTGTCCGCCGCCGGATCGGTGACCATGAGAACCTCGGGCTCCACGTACTTGGGGACCTCGGGGTTGGTCAGGGTCCCGGGGACGAAACGACCGGGGAAACACATGGCCCCGATGGTCTTGGCGAAGGTCCTCACCGGCTTCTGCCCGTACTGCCTGGCCGATACCACCAGTATCCTCTCGGGGTCGTAGTTGGCAAGGAACTTGGCCGCAGCCCTGATCCTGTTATCGGTGAGCTTCACATCAAGGACGTACAGCCCGTCCGATCGCACCTTGAAGATGAATTCCTTCATATCGGCGCTCTTCTGCTGAGTGCCGATGTGGACCCCTGATGTGAGATAAACGTCCTCTGGTACCAGAAGTTCAGTGGTCTCTTCATCGTTCATCGAATTACCTCATGTTTCCCTATTCACGGTTATCGGTATCAATCCCTTGTCGAACTCGATCATGGCGATCTTTATGGGGTCGATCATGTCCTCGAGGACATCCACTATCATCGGCGCGCCGAGTGATATCTGGAGTGCCCTGGCACCTATTATGCGCGCCTTCTCAAACCTGGTATACTCCATGGATTCACCGTCAAGGGAGTGTCCCCATATTGGAATGGCCCTTATAAACCTTTTGCAGAATCCCGCTCAGTTCGATGCGTGACTGGCCCCTCACTCCGGGGGCCGGGGCAGCTCGAACCTGGAGTGCTCCCACAGGCCCAGTAGCCTCCGCCTTCCCCACAGCGAGTTCACCTCGAAGACGGCGATCGCCCTCTCGTAGATGTCGATCAGGTTGAAGGAATTCCCGAACAGGCTCCTCTGGTAGACGCTGGAGAGGGAGTTGGCGTTCACCACCACAGTGTGGTCCACCCTGGCCGCGTGGGGGTGGGAGGAGGTCCCGGTGAGCACCATGTCCACCTGGGCGTCCACCAGGTTCTTCAGCAGGTCCCCGCTGTCCTCCAGCAGCCCCTTTTCCCGGCTGTGGGGTATCGGCAACACGTTGTGATGCAGGAAGACGCCCCTCATCCTCTCGCTGGAGGATCCCAGGGCCTCCAGGAGCTCCCTTCTCTCGGTCGGCCCAACGATGCCGGTGGGGGAGTCGTACTGGGCCGAGGAGACCCCCTGCAGGAGTATCTCCCCGTCCGAGTAGGACTGATCGAAGGGACCGAAGGTCCTCTCGAACAGGTGGTAGCCCAGGTAGTTGATGTCCCTTCCCGCCGGGGTGAACACCATGGGGCCGTCCACCGAGGACAGCTTCTCCATGGCCTTCTCGTAATCATGGGGTATCCCCTCCCTCACCACCCCCCCGCAGTGGACGATCAGATCCGGCCCCAGGTCCCGGATCTTGGCCATGGCGTTGTCGAAGTGCGGTTCGAGGAAGCCCTTCGAATCGGTGATGAAGGTGTTGGAGATGTGGACCAGCCGGAAGAGCCTCTTCCCCAGGTCTGAGAACACCCTCTTCTCCCCGCGGGGGAAGGACTGGAGGGTGACCGCTCCGTCCACCCGCTTGGAGGTGACCCACATCTCCCCCTCCCCGATCCTCACCGAATCGTAGGAGTTCAGGTCCCCGTACCTGGTCTTCCTGGCCGAAGCGGTCCCGGCGTTCAGGAACACCGTGTTCCCGATCCGGTATATGTTGGGGTAGTGGCGGTGACCGGACAGCACCAGGTCCACGTCCGCCTTGGTGATCAGGTCCAGCATGTCCCCCGCGTTGAACAGGATGTTCCTCTCCCTCCCACCCCTGGGCACGGGAACGATGTGGTGATGGACGGCCACCACCTTCACCCCCTTCTCGCTGTACCTGTTCAGGGCCTCCCGGATCATGTTGAACTTGACCATGCCTACCCGACCCTGGTCGCTGTCGGCGAAGGCGCTGTTCACATGGATGATCACCGTGTCCTCCAGCAGCCTCACCCCGCTGGTCGGCCCGATGTACCTCTCGAATAGGGAAAGCCCCCCGGATCGGGCGTCGTGGTTTCCGGGGATGACGATGTAAGGTGGCTCCAGCCGGGAGAGGACCTCCTTCGCCCGCTCGAACTCCTCCACCCGACCTGACTGGGTAAGGTCGCCGGTGTGGATCAGGAGGTCGTAGTCCCCGGAGTTGGCCTCCTCCACGATCCCTTCCAGTGCTTTGGAGTTGAAGTGGGACTCCGATCCCACGTGCGTGTCGGATATGTGGAATATGCGCATCCTCATTCCCTGGAAATGTAGGTCTCCAGTCTCAGCCTGTCCAGGTCCTCCAGGTCCCTCAGGGTGACTATCCCCTCGATCTCTCCTTCCTCGGTGATCAGAAGGTGCTTTATTCGTCGCCTGTACATGATCTCCAGCGCGTCCTTCACCGGGGTGTTGATGTCCGCGGTGACCGGGTCCTCGGTCATCACCTCCTCCGCCCGGGTGTCCACCGACATGCCGGATGCGATGAGCCTCCTGATGTCCGAGTCGGTGATCAGGCCGACGACCTTCCCGCCCTCGGTCACCACGAGCGAGCCGATGCCGAACTCCACCATCCTCCCGGCGCCCTCCTGGATGGAGGTCCCTGCCTCCACCCCGATCAGCTTCTTGGTCACCATGTTCCTCACCGGCTCGTCCAAATCCCTGGTCGACCGCATCTCTACACCTCGTGCTCCAGCCTCATGATTATATCGTCCAGTATCGTCTGGACAGTCCCGTCGAAATCCTCGTTCTCGATGACCCTCACCCCCTTGCTTTCGGCGCTCTCCACGATGAATTCCTGGATGCGGCGGATGTTCTCTATCTGGTTCACGTACCTCTCCGGGTTCCTCAGGCTGCCCTCCGACCGGAAGTAGATGTGCTGGATGTGGCGATCCTTGTCCTCCAGGTGGAGGACATAGTGGAACAGGTAGCAGGAGGGCTCCTCCGTATCGATATCCAGAAAACCTGGCACCAGGTGGATGCCGTCGATCACCGTGTGCAGCCCCTCCCTGATCCCCCGCCGGATGAAGGACATCACCCCGGCGGCCACCAGGGAGACCTGCTGGGAGTAGGTGTAGATCAGGGTATCCTTGATCAGGGAGTCCTTGACGTGCCGGGAGGCGGCGAAGCTGGACTCGTGGAGCACCGGCATCAGCTCCCGGGGCATCATGAACCGCATGATCTCCCTTATGCCGTCCGAACCGATGGAACGGGTGATCCCCAGCCGATGGGCCACCTCCGAGGCGATGGAGGATTTCCCCACCCCCGTGCCCCCTCCGATGAGCACCACCATGGGCGTCTCCAGGTACCGGATCCTGTTGATCACCCGGTAGTACCTCTCCGCCCTCTCGTAGCCCCTTTCCAGAAGATACCGGGAGACCATCTTGGCCAGCTCCCCCTGCTCCAGCACATCCTCTTCATCCAGGTCCCGGTGTATCTCCCTCGCCAGCTCATAGACCTCGTCGTGGGGCAGTCCCGCCCTGGACAGGGACTTGGCCAGGATGCCCTCGGAGAACGGGAACCGCTGATCGCCCTTCACGATGTGCACCAGTGGATCACCCCTCCTCCCATCTATTGGCCCTCTCCCATAAAGTAACTATCGCCTCCTCCAGGTCGTCCACCGTCCCACCCACCAGCACGGGCTGGTTGTGCATGAAGACCACCCCCGCTCCGGCCCGGGTGGCCTCGGTGGCGGCCACCTCGATGGAGGAGGCCTTGATCTCGGTAAGCAGGGTGTCGGCGCGGGCCAGGCCCTGTTTCAGATCGTCCCTCAATGCCCCCCGGTGGGAAAGGTGATGGCTCATCCCCACCACCTCGCAACCCTGTCCCTCCAAGTGATCCCTGATCCTGGGCCCCACCTCCGCCGGGGCGGTGGTGGCCACGAACACCCTCCGGCCCGAGACATCCTCCAGGGGCTGGGGGCGGAACACGGTCAATGCCACCTCCATGTCCGGTCTCAGGTCCCTCAGCCCCTCCAGGATCGATCCGACCTTGCCCCGATCGGCCACCGGTTCCTCGCACATGGTGACGATGGCCATGTCCGAGAGGAGCACCCGGTACTCCCCCAGGTACCCGGTGATGTACTCCAGGGGCTGACCGGCGCCCACCACCAGCAGGTTGAGGTCCGTCCTCACCGGGGGAAGGGTGGAGCCGGAACCCTCCATGATCACCAGGTCGGAGGGGAGATCCCTGGTCCTCTCCACCCCCTCCTCCACGTTGGACAGGAAGGGGGAGCCGGCCATGCCACCGCCGCACCGCCTGCATCCGATGGTGGGCACCCGGGCCAGCACCGCGTCCTCCCAGTAGTCGGAGGCGGCATGCACGCCCTGGAGGGAAACATCGATAAGGTGGGAGGGGGAGGCGTCCAGGTCCTGGGGCAGGAGCACCACGGGATCGGGGGGCCCGCCCCGGCCCATGGCCACGATCACCGGGGTGTGCCCTGCCGAGTCCAGGATGCGGGCCACCGTGGTACTCACCGCCGTCTTCCCCACCCGCTTGCCGGTACCTATGATGGACAGGCTCGGCCTGTCCAGGAGGTCCTTTGCCTCCGGGGGCCATAGCATGAAGTCCGCCCCCATGTACGGAACCCCCCTCCTGAGGACCACCGAGGCTATCCGGAACCGGTCCCGGTAGGTGAGAACGGGCTCGTCGGAGAGGTCCACCACCATGTCCGGATGCGTCCGGTCCACCGACTCCCCGATGATCGCCAGGGTCCGTTCGAAAGAACCGCCTCCCAGGATGACCAGATACTCCCCCTTCAACTCCTCCGCGGCGTTCCCCACCTTCTCGCTGCCCCCCAGGAAGACCAGGGCCTTCACCGAGATGGTCCAGACACCACTCGATCACCGGGGGATAGTGCTCTCCGTCCACCAGGCACAGCAGGTCCTTGTCCCTCAGATCGACGTGGGTCATGGACTCAGTACCTCAATGTCCCCCCGTTCACTTAATAATTTCAGGGTGCCAAAGTTGAAGTGGCCCTTTTCGCTTCCCCCAACGGTGATGGAGATGTCGGATTACCAGGGTATCAGCGGTTTCACCAAGGGATTCAGGGAGGCCTTGGAGGGTCTGGAGGGTAAGGCGGTGTTCGCCGGTTCGGTGGGGGTGTGCACCCCCTTCATCGAGCTCCTGGCCTACTCGGTCAGGGCCCAGTTCCAGGAGATGTTCTACCTGCCCACGGGCGACCCGTCCAGGGCCAAGAGGATGGTCCAGGTGGACGGGGTGGGATTTCAGGTGAGCGAGGGGACCGGCGACCCCGGCGACCCCGATGCCGTGGTCCTCCTCGGGGGACTGGCCATGCCCAAGTTCGGTTCCCCGGTAGAGGACATCCAGAGGATGATCGAGGACCTGGGCGGTCGCCCGCGCATCATCGGGGTGGGCTTCAACCAGGTCTTCTCCCGGACCGGCTGGACGGACAGGATCGCGTTCGACGTCCTCATGGACACCAGTCTCAGCACCAGTATGCTGTCACCCTAACCTGGAGCGGAGAT
Source organism: Methanomassiliicoccales archaeon (assembly GCA_046540255.1). GTDB lineage: Archaea > Thermoplasmatota > Thermoplasmata > Methanomassiliicoccales > JAAEEP01 > JBKHFJ01. The sequence goes on from JBKHFJ010000002.1 coordinate 108,450, forward strand.
AGGGGACCAGGCCGCCATGGGAGAGGATCTCCAGCAGGTGGTCCGGGAGTGGGTCGAAGCGTATCACGGTCCCGTCGGACCTGCTGACCGTACCCCCCTCCAGGTCCACCGTCACCTCCTCTCCGTCCTCCAGCATCCTCGGGGGATCGGGGTGAACCACCACCGGCAGACCGATGTTGATGGCGTTCCGGTAAAAGATGCGGGCCATGGAGAGGGCGAAGACGGCCCTGATCCCCTTGTGCCTCAGAACCAGGGGCGCCTGCTCCCGGCTGGAACCGCAGCCGAAGTTCCTCCCGGCCACGATGACGTCCCCCTCCCCCACCCTGGAAGAGAAGGAGGGATCCAGGTCCTCCATGGCGTGCTCGGCCAGGCTCTCCACGCTGTAATCGTCCAGGTACCGCCCGGCGATGATGAGATCGGTGTTCACATGGTTCCCGAACTTCCAGATGCGGCCCAGATCACACCCTCCTGGGATCCGTGATCTCCCCCTTCAGGGCGCTGGCCGCCACCGTGTGGGGGGAGGCCAGGTAGATCTCGGCCTGGGGGCTGCCCATCCTGCCCTTGAAGTTGCGATTGGTGGAGGAGATGCACCTTTCCCCCGGGGCCAGCAGTCCCTGGTGGCCGCCCAGGCAGGGGCCGCATCCCGGGTTGACCACCACCGCTCCGGACCTGACAAGGGAGGAGATGATCCCCTTCCCGATGGCCTCCAGGTACACCTCGGTGGACGCCGGTACGACGATGAGGCGGACCGATGGGTTCACCTCCCTTCCCCGCAGGATCTCTTCCGCCGCCTCCAGATCCTCCAGACGGCCGTTGGTGCACGAGCCGAGGACGGCCTGGTCCACCGGCACGCCCTCCGCCTGATCCACCGGCACCACGTCGTCCACCCCATGAGGTCTGGCCACCTGCGGGGGCATGTCGGAGAGATGGCAGCGGATCTCCTCCACCTCCGCCGATGGATCGGACAGCACGGGGGAGATGCCCCTTAGAGTTCTCCGGGCCAACCACCCCGCCGTCTTTCCGTCTGGGAAGCACACCCCCGTCTTGGCCCCCATCTCCATGCTCATGTTGGAGAGGACCATCCGGCCGGAGACGCTCATCTCCTCCACCACCGGGCCAACGAACTCCACGCACCTGTAGTCGGCACCGTCCGCGCCCAGGGATCCGATCAAATGGAGTATCACGTCCTTGGCGGTCACCCGGTCCTGAAGAGTCCCTTCCAGACGTAGCCTGATCGTCTCCGGGACCTTCATCCACAGCTCCCCGGTGGACCACACCCCGGCCATCTCCGTGGCCCCGATACCGGTGGAGAAGGCGCCGAAGGCCCCGTAGGTGGTGGTGTGGGAGTCGGTGCCCACAATCAGATCCCCTGGAAGGACATGGCCTTTCTCCGGCAGCACCTGGTGGCAGATCCCCGCCCTCAGGTCGTAGAAGTTGCCGATGGCTTGCTCTTTGACGAACTCCCGTATCTCCCGATGGGTCTGAGCCGCCTTGGTGGAGTAGGCGGGCACCCTGTGGTCGAAGAGTATTACCACCCTCTCCGGATCCCAGACGCTTCCGGCACCGATCTCCCGGAATGAGCGGATGACCAGTGCCGCACTCTCGTGCGACATGGCCAGGTCGATGCGGGCGTTGACCACGTCCCCGGGACGGGCCTCCTCTCCGCTGGCCATGGACAGGACTTTCTGGGCGAAGGTTCTCCCGGCCATCCCGGCGGAGAAGTGCGTGGCCGGATTTATGGGTATTGGTCCACAGATGCTTCATACGAGGGACGGTCCTTGGGTAAAAGAGTTAACCGATCGTCGAATAGCGAATTCGATAATATTTTGTATTAAATAATCGTTCACTCCCCCCTTGGGATACGGGGAACCCATCATGTCCGAACATCATGATACAGCCGAGGCCATGTACAACCTGGATGACTACCACCGGGCCTGCAAGGAATTCAACTGGGCGTCCGTGGAGAAGGAGTTCGACTGGTCCAACGGAGGCAAGTTCAACCTGGCCCACGAGAGCGTGGACAAGCACGCCAACAGCTGGAGAAAGAACAAGATCGCGCTCTACTGGGTGGGGCCGAATGACGAGGTGAGGAAGTACACCTTCGGGGAGATGAAGGTCCTCTCCAACCGGGTGGCCAACGCCCTCAGGGGAATGGGGGCGGAGAGGGGGGACCGGGTGCTGGTCTTCCTGGACCGGATCCCAGAGGTCTATCAGGCCGCGCAGGGGATCGTCAAGATGGGTGGTATATTCGGCCCCATGTTCTCCGCCTTCGGCCCGGAGGCGGTGAAGGACCGGGTGCTGGACTCGGGGGCCAGGTTCCTCATCACCCAGCCGTACCTGTACGAGAGGATAGAGGGGATCATGGACGAGCTCACCAACCTGGAGACGATCATCATGGTGGGCAACGACTGGGAGATCCCGGAGGGATGCCACAGCTTCCACCACCTGGTGGAGGAGGCCTCCCCGGAGTTCGAGGCGGAGGACATGTCCCCCACCGATCCCTATATCATCCACTACACCTCGGGCACCACCGGCAAGCCCAAGGGCGTCCTGCTGGGGCACAGGGCAATGATGCAGCAAGCCCTCACCGCGAGATGGGTGCTGGACCTGAGGGAGGAGGACACCTACTGGTGCACCGCCGATCCGGGATGGGTGACCGGCACCTCCTACGGCATCTTCGGCCCCTGGCTACTGGGATCATCGCTCCTTTGCTACGCGGGCAGATTCGACGCGGAGACCTGGTACTCCCTCCTGGAGAGGTTCGGGGTGAGCGTGTGGTACACCGCCCCCACCGCCCTGCGCATGCTGATGAGGGTGGGTGAAGATCTGGTCGGCAGATACGACCTCTCCGCCCTGCGCCACATATGCTCGGTGGGGGAGCCGTTGAACCCGGAGGTGATCAGGTGGGGGGAGGAGACCCTGGGTCTCACCATCCACGACACCTGGTGGCAGACGGAGACTGGGTCACACATGATCTGCAACTACCCCTGCCTGGGGATCAAGCCCGGTTCGATGGGGAAGCCCGTACCCGGGGTGCAGGCCGCCGTGGTGGACGAGGACGGGAACGAACTGCCGCCGAATACCGAGGGTTACCTGGCCCTCCGACCCGGATGGCCCTCCATGATGCTGGGCATCTGGCGGAACGCCCCCAAGTTCAAGGATTATTTCCGGGTGCCCGGCTGGTACGTGGCCGGGGACATGGCCTACATAGACGAGGAGGGTTACTTCTGGTTCCTGGGCAGGGCGGACGACGTCATCAAGACCTCCGGGGAGAGGGTGGGGCCGTTCGAGGTGGAGAGCGCCCTGCTGGAGTTCCCCGCGGTGGCCGAGGCGGGAGTCATCGGCAAACCGGACGAGCTGCGGGGGGAGATCATCAAGGCGTTCATCAGCCTCCGACCGGGGTACATTCCCTCGGAGGACCTTAAGGAGGAGATATCCGACTTCGTAAAGGAGCGGCTGGCGGCCAACGCCAAGCCGAGGGAGATCGAGTTCCGGGAGAAGCTGCCCAAGACAAGGAGCGGAAAGATAATGAGGCGGCTGCTGAAGTCCTGGGAGGTGGGGGAGGAGACCGGGGACGTCTCCACCCTGGAGGAGTGATCAGTCGCCGGTAAGCTTGGCCGAGCAGAACTCGAACATGTTCTTCCAGCTGATGAAGCCGACCATCTCCTGGTCGTCGTTCACCACCGGTATGTGACGGATGTCCCTCTCCGCCATAAGGGAGAAGGCCTTGGACAGGTCGTCCTCCGGGGAGATGGTCACCGGGGGAGAGCTCATCACCTCGGAGACCCCCATGTAGAGGAACTTGGACTGGCTCATCAGGTAGCGGCGGAGGAGATCCCTCTCGGTGAACACCCCCACCACCTTGTCCTCGTCGTCCACCACCACGACGCTCCCCTTGTCGTTCTCCACCATCAGCTCGACGGCTGAGATGACCGAGTCGTCGGGTGTGACGATCTCCCTCTTGGGGGTCATGAATTCCTCTACCCGGCAGTTCATCGTATCGGTCCCTCATCGAACCGGGGATAATTAAGTTATGCTCACTCGAGCCTCACCGAACCCTCCGCCCCGCAGACCGGGCACTTGGAGGGGAACGGCTCGGTGCTCTCCCTCACGTCGGCAGTGGACCGACCCTCGGTGAGCAGGTTCAGCAGGTACCTTTTCTCGTCCCGGTCCTCGAAGCTGACCTGTCCTATCAGGGTGCCGCAGGTGGGGGAGTGCCTCTTGGCGATCTGTATATATCCTCCTTCCTCGTCCTCCTTCTGGACCACCCTGAGGGCAAGCAACATGCACCGGGGAAAGGGAAGGGGGAATTAACCCTTTTCCCCTTATTCCCGCTGATCCACGCTGAGCGTGCGGAGGCGGTTGATGGCCGCGGCCAGCTCCTGCTTGCGGAATCGGGCGTAGTCCCCCACCGGCCTGGGGCTGAGCACGTCCAGTCCCTCGCTCTCCACGTCCTCCATAACCCTGTCCAGTATGTCCGTCAGGGTGACGCCGTCCCCCATCTTCCTGGTGGCATGGTTTATGGCGTCCCCTATCGCCCGGGTCTGGCTGATGTCCACCAGCTGCTCCACCTCTCCCAGATCGATGAAGTGCCTGCCGAACTGGATGGACTGGAGACCCTTGGGGGAGATCTTGACGTCCCTCTTTCCCTTGGAGGGGTCGAAGGACTTGGCCCTGGGGACCCGGTGGGTGATGCTACCAAAGGACTCCCCGCCCTCGTTCCTCCGGGCGGATCGGTGCTCCTCGGCGATCCTCTTGGCCTCCTGGGTGAGGTCGTAGGGCAGGTAGTTGAACATGCAGATCACCCTGTCGGCCACGTCGAAGTAGTCGCCGGAGCCGCCGATCACCAGGACGGTGGAGACGCCCAGGTTGTCGTAGAGCTGGTGGACCTTGTCCACGAAGGGGGTGATCGGCTCCTTGTCCTTGGACACCAGCTCCTGCATCCGCTGGTCCCGGATCATGAAGTTGGTGGCCGAGGTGTCCTCGTCGATCAAAAGAAGCTTCGTCCCGGTCTCCAGTGACTCCATGATGTTGGCGGACTGGGAGGTGGAGCCGCTGGCGTCCTCGGTGGAGAAGCCCACCGTGTCCCTCCCGAAGGGTAGGTTGTTGATGAAGGGGGAGATGTCCACCCTCTCGATCCTCCTGCCGTCCTCCGCCCTGATCTTCATGCAGGAGGGGTCGGAGACCACGAACTCCCTGCCGTCGTCGGGGAGGTGGTTGTAGACCCCCAGTTCCAGCGCGTTGAGCAGTGTGGACTTGCCGTGGTAGCCTCCACCCACGATGAGGTTGACCCCTTCTGGGATACCCATGCCGCTCACCGGCCCCTGGTTGGGAAGGTTGATCTCCATTCTCATGGACTCGGGGGACTCGAAGGGTATCACCTTGCCAGAGCTGAGCGGTCTGGGATCGATCCCACTGGCCCGGGGCAGGATAGAGCCGTCGGCGACGAAGGCCACCAGGCCCATGCCCTTGAGCTCGCCCCGCAGGAAGTCGGCGTCCTCCACCACCTGGATGTGCCGGTAAAGAACCTTCTCGCTCTGGCTGGAGTACAGGAGGGCGGACTCCACGATCCTGGGGAGCTCCTCGGTGAACATGGCCCTGGCCTGCACGCCGGCCACCTTCCTCCCGAAGGCGGGAAGGCCGACGGTGAACCTGGCCTCCACGTAACCGTCGTCCACGAACATGGAGGTCCTCTCCAGCACCTCCTGGGAGGGACGGTCGATGGAGATGGTGCCGCTCTTCCCGCTTCCCCGGTTGCCCTTGCAGTGCCTCCGACAGGCCTGGTGAAACTGCCTGGTCAGGTAGTCCCTCAGGGCGACGTTCCGGCTTCGCCCCTCGTAGGTGTCCTCGGGAAAGCGGGCCACCTCCTGGGGGACCTTGACCCTCACCCGGCTGGGCGCGGCGAAGGGATCCCCCTGGACGTGGTCCACTATCAGCACGTAATCCCTGAAGTCGTACGATCCTTTGATGTCCTTGTAGGCCTTGTAGCCCTTTCCGTCGATCCTGCCAAGGGTGGAACTCAGGTCCTTCTCCGTCTTCATATCTCCGACCTCTGTACCATCTTGCCAACATGCTCCATTATGTAAATTTTTGGGAGATGGGGCAGAAGCACTTGTACCTTGGGGCCCATCCAAGCACCATGAGGATCGAGTTCCTGGGCACCAGGGGGAACGTGGAGAGGTCGGCCCCCTACCACTCAAGGCACTCCGGGGTGCTGGTGGACGGCGAGGTGCTGCTCGACCTGGGGGAGGGGGAGTTCCTGGAGAGACCGGGTATCGTGTTCATCACCCACCTCCACCCGGACCACGCCTTCTTCGTCACTGAGAAGGCGGAGATCCGCCTCCCGGTGTACGCCCCCGAGGGATCCCAACGCCTTCCCGATCTAAAGGTGATCGAGGGGGCGGTGGAGTACGGGGGAACCATGGTCACCCCGATCGAGACCCATCACAGCAAGAAGGTGAGATCGGTCGCCTACCTGGTATCCGGTGAGGGCAGGGTGCTCTACACGGGGGACATGATATGGATCGACAAGTGCCATCATCATCTCCTGCATGACCTAGACATGGTGATCACCGACGGCTCGTTCATCAGGAAGGGAGGGTTGATCAGGAAGGACAGGGATACCGGCCAGCTATTCGGTCACAACGGCATCCCCGATCTGGTGAGACTGTTCAGGCGATTCACCGATCACATCGTGATCACCCACCTGGGAAGCTGGTTCTTCGGGAACGCCGATGAGGGCAGGAGAAAGGTCGCCTTCTTGGGAGACGGTGTCGATGTCCAGGTGGCCTACGACGGCCTTTCCCTGGAGATCTGACCGCGAAGATCTTTGGAGAAAAAATCGGGGGAGATGAAGCCCCCGGCTCCCCTAACCATCAACTGTCCAGTTGAACGTTGACGGCCCTGGGGCCCTTGTAGGTATTCATCACGTCGAACTCGATTTCCTCCCCTTCCTGGAGCATGTCCCGTCCCTCTATCTCGGAGATGTGGACGAAGACTTGCTCGGCAAAATCCGGTGACTCGACGAAGCCGTAGCTTCCGAGCCACTTCATCACTTTTCCTTTCAAGCGGTTTTCACCTCTTGTGCCTCAATCAATAGGGCGATGTGTTATATAATTTTCCATCTGCCTTCTCCTCCCCTGAAAGCGTGAACTATTTCTACTACCAAGGAGGAGTGGAACATTGATGGGCAAGGCCGAGAGGTTCTGGGAGATCGACTTTCTCCGGGGGGCGGCCATCGTGGCCATGGTGACCTTCCATGCCCTGTGGGACCTGGACCTCCTGGGGATGCTGGACATCGACCTCTACTCCGGACCCTCCCTGCTGTTCGCCCTCTCCATCGGCACCACCTTCCTCTTCGTGGTGGGGATCTCCCTCACCCTCAGCCACTGGAGGAGGGGTGGGGAGAGCCGGGACCACGTGCTGGCCAGGGGGGCGAAGATATTCATTCTGGGGATGGTGGTCTCGGCCGCCACCTTCCTGGTGCTCGGGGACCAGATGGTGATCTTCGGGGTCCTGCACTGCATCGGGGTGTCGGTGGTGCTCGCCTACCCGTTCCTTAGGTATAGGTATCTTAACCTGGCCCTAGGGGTGGCCCTCGTCCTAGCCGGGGTGGCGGTCAGCGGGATCCGCGTGGAGGACCCTTACCTGATCTGGATGGGGCTTCGTCCGTCTGGATTCCACACGGCGGACTACTTCCCACTCCTCCCCTGGTTCGGAGTGGTGCTGCTGGGAGTGTTCACCGGGAACACCCTCTACTCCAACCACCGGCGGGGTTTCTCCCTCCCCGACCTCTCCCGATACCTGCCGGTCAGGTCCCTTTGCGGGCTGGGCAGGTACTCCCTGATGATATACCTGGTGCACCAGCCCCTCCTGCTGGGTGTACTCTACCTCCTCTAGAGAATTTGATATGGTAGCTCGCCCATTTTACCATCATGGGTTTCGAGGAGGTCCTGGACGACAAGGGCGAGTTCATAGAGCTGGAGCTCAAACGCTACTTCTCCTGCGCCGTAGAGGAGGGATACAGGTACGACCCCATCATCGGGGAGTTCTACGAGGGACTGCAGGAATTCACTCTCAGGGAGGGGAAGAGGCTGGCGGCGGTCAGCACCCTGATCTCCTACGAAGGCTACTCCGGGGAGATCGACGACCGCATCCTGAGGGTGGCCTGTGGCATCGAGATCTTCAGGCACAGCATCCTGGTACACGACGATCTGGTGGACGAGGACGATATGAGGAGGGGATGTCCCACTCTGCACCGCGGTCTGGAGATCAAGTACGACGAGAGATTCGGCAGGGGCTCCGCCGTCTTCCTGGGCAACATGATGTTCAACCTGGCACTACGGCCCATACTCAACTCCGGATTCTCCCCCGCGAAGACGGCCCGGGCCGTCGACCTGATCACCGCCGGATACCGGGAGGTCAACGAGAGCCAGATCCTGGACCTGCTGTTCGAGTACCGGTCACCGACGGTGGAGCAGTGGGAGACCATGGCCGCCAGGAGGGCGGCCTCCCTGTTCAGGACCACCATGCTCGCCGGGGCCGTGCTGGGGGGCGCGTCCAGGGGCGATCTGGAACCGCTGGAGGACGCCGCCACTCATATCGGTTATGCCTTTGACATCCAGGATGACATCATAGACACCTTCGCCTCCAAGGACCAGTACGGTCGGGAGCCCTGCGGGGACGTGCTCAAGGGCAAGAAGCCACTGCACATCATCCTGGCCGTCCAGAGGGAGCCCGATTTCGCCCGGTTGATCGGTGACCCCGGGGCCGATGTCGAGGAGATCCGCGATAGGATGGTGGAGAGCGGGGCTCTGTCACAGGCCAAGCAGATGTCAATGGATCATGCGGATCGGGCGTTGGAGGCCCTCGACAGGACCGAGATGGCGCAGGGCTCAAGGGATTTCTTCGAATCCTTCCTGGAGTTCATCAAGAACAGCCTGGAATGGTATAAATAGAAAGGGAAAGGGGTTTTTTGGTTCAGAGTCGTACCCTGAGATCGATCATGGCCGCGTCAAGTGAGTGTTCGGTCTCCATCCAGGTGTGATGCACTCCGATCGTGGTGAAATCCAGCATGCTCCCGACGTTGTCGGTGTTCAGATAGACCTTGTCACTCTTCGGTCCCTCTCCCACCGAGTTGATGGCGCTCACCCGGAAGATGTAGGTCTCCCCCTCGTCCACATTGTCCAGGGTGAATGAGGTCCCACTCACCTTGTATGTGTAGTGGAAGAATATGGATGAGGTCGTCCAGTAGACCTTGTACTGCGACACGGCGGAGCCGCCGTCGTCCGCCGGTGGATTCCAGGTCAGAGTGATCGACCCATCGATCATCTCGGCCCGAACGTTCACGGGTTCAGATGGCACGGTGTTCTCCCCCGATGATTCGGGGGTGGCCGATACCTCGCTGGACTTGGGGCCCTCTCCCTCAGAGTTGACCGCGGATACCTTGTAGTAGTACTTCTGGCCGTTTGTCACTGAGGAGTCGGTGTATGAAGTGCTTCCGGTAGTCGCGTAGTGGGACAGTTGACCGGAGCTGGTCCCCCTGTACAACTTATAATCTGTAACCGAGGCGCCGCCGTCGTCCGATGGGGCGTCCCAGGTGAGGGAGACTTTACCATCGGAGGCACTCGCCGCGAGGTTCTGGGGCGCTGTAGGGACGGAGGCTTTCTCCTCACCCAGCGTGCAGGTGGCGTATCCAGGCGTGGACACGGGAACGTCTGGGGACTGTTCCGATACCTCTGTGGGTTGACCGCCGTAGTCATTGTACCTCTCGACCTTGAAGGAGTTGATCGTCCCTCCGGAGGTCGCGCTCCCTATCTCCACATAGAAGTCCGTGCTCCCCTCGAGCTTGTCGCTGAACTCCGTTATGTCGGCGCACATGAACGATGGGAATGTCGGGTTGTGACCATCCCGGTTCGCCACATATTCAGGTTTCCTGGTTTCCATTGGAGAGGAGTGACCGCCCATGCCCAACTCGATGACCGCGTCCCTGGTGGGGGAATCACCGAACTCCCATGTCCCCAGAAGCTCGGGCTGGTAGTCGGACCGGTCAGACATGTAGGTGAGGCTCAGGAGATCACCTATCTCCATGAAGGCATCGTAGGTCAGCCAGTAGTAGCCGTCCTCGGCGAAGTCCGTACCCCAGGAGTTGGCCACCCTGAAGGCACCCGTCTCTCCGTCATCCGATACGGAATCATCCCAGCCGACCACGGTCTGGGCATGGTTGATGGTAGAGGCCGAATACTCCTCGGAGGACAGGATGTAGTTCCCGTCCGAGAAGCCCGATGAGTACTCATTTGCGTTGAACCCGAACACCACCGGAGTCCCGGAGGAGACCAGTTCCTTAACATCCTCCACCGTGGATTCCCCGGAGTAGCTCATGGTGTGGACGTCACGGGCCCGGTGGAGCGGTGCCTCCCTCCAGGACTCCTCATCGCCCCACGAAACCGCGTCATCAGGGTCGTAGGGCATGGTGGAGAGCGTGGGTGCACCCCACTCCTCCAGGATCATACCGTTGCGGTAGATGGACGAGCCACCATCGTATCCCCCGTTGGCGAGATTGTAGGTCCACGCCGGACTGATGAGCTGTTCCGGGTTTCCGCTGGAGGCTTCGGTCCATCCGTTGTCCTTCGCCTCCATGTACCCGTAGGCGTAGTAGGTGAGGGCCCATGCCGCGCAGGAGCCCTGACCGCCCTGGCTCTTTATCTGGGGGAAGTAGGGATCGGTGGATAGGTCAAGGGTGTCCGTGCCGGACACGGAACCCTCCGCCGATGACACCATGTTCAGGTTGCCCTCCATCGTCTCCCAATCCCGCTCGGTGGGAGGGGCCAGCCCCGTTCCCAACCCTTGGAAGGTGGGATTGTAGTCTCCACCCTCCTGGAAAACACCAAGGCGCTCCCTCAGCTGCTGAATGTCGCCAGCCCTGGCCTTGTGTGATGTGATCAGGTCGTCAGGTGTAACATCTTCAATGACCTGTTCGGACTCGACCTGTTGGTGGTCCTCGATCCCTGGTTCCTGCGCTCCTACGATGTTGCCGAAGGCCGTCCCGACGAGGAAAGCCGATAGGGTTACCACCAATATGGTAACCGCCAGACGGCCGGATTGGTGTTGCCGTTCTTTCAAGGGTCCTCACCCCGATGTGGTTTCGCTTCTAGTTGACCCGATTTCTACCCTGAATCATTTCATTCGTCAACAGGTACGCTACAAGATTTGCAGCTTGTTGCGGTCCTTTCGAATTCACTGGCATCCCATCCTCCAGGGCAGTTCGGTTCAGATAGAGGGAAGTATTGTCTCGGGATATTAAACATTAATTTTCGATTATCGGCAGAAATACCGGTTTTCGAGATGGTCTACTTGGACCTGGTAGAAGATATTCACCTCTACCCGATTACTTACCATTCACGGGGTAGGTTGAACGCGAGCGCGGCGGCCCCCGCCCACTCTCCCTCGTACTCCGAGCATATCTCCAGCAATCGATTGTACTTAGACTGCCTCTCCGATCCGGTGATCGATCCCACCTTGAGCTGTCCGGAGTCCAGGGCGACCGCCAGGTCGGAGATGGTGAAGTCACAGGTCTCCCCCGATCTCGCGGAGACCACCCGCCCCCACCCTGCCCCCTTGGCCATCTCGCTCACCCTTTTGGCCCTGGTGAGCGTACCGGTCTGATTCGGCTTGACCAGGACGGAGTTCGCCGCCTTGGTCTCGACCGCCTCTCTCACCCTGTCCTCGTTTGTCACCAGTAGATCGTCCCCCAGGATCTGCACCGATCCCCCAAGGCGTCTGGTGAGCTCCCTCCAACCCTCCCAGTCCTCCTCCGCAAGGGGATCCTCTATGGAGACCAGGGGATACTGGGCCGCCCACTCGGATACCCGGTCCACCATCCGGCCGCTCGACAGGGATTCCCCCGAGCTGCGGAGGACGTACAGGCCCTCGGATGGACTGTAGAAATGGGTGGAGGCCACGTCCAGGGCGAAGGCCACCTCTTCCCTGGAAGCGGTGTGTCCTGCCCTCTCCACCCCCTCCTCCAGCAATTGGAAGGCTTCCTCGATGCCTCCCAGGGGGGGAGAGAGCCCTCCCTCCTCCCCGGTCACGGGCTGATGACCTCTCTCCATGATGATCTCCTTGACCCCTTCGTACACCGACCTGACCGCCTCCATTGCCTCCATTAGGGAGGTGGCCTTCATGGGGATGACCGAGTAGTCCTGCACCTCTATGCCCCCCTTGGCGTGCAGGCCTGCGTTCAGTATCTGGAATATGGGGGCGGGGATCCTTCCCGGGCGGTTGTCGGCCAGGTACCTGTAAAGGGGGAGTCCCAGGGAGGCGCTGGCGGCGTGGGCGGTGGCCCCGGACACCCCCAGGACGGCGTTGGCCCCCAGTCGGGAGAGGAGGGGGGTGCCATCACGCTCCACCAGGGCCTGGTCCACCCCTTCCTGATCGGTGACCTCCATGCCCTTCACCGCCTCGGCCAGTTCACCGTTGACGGCCGAGACCGCCCTGAGCACCCCCTTGCCCAGGAACCTGTCGCCTCCATCCCTTAACTCCAGGGCCTCCCTGGCACCTGTGCTTGCCCCCGAGGGCACGGTGAAAACGCCTTGGGCGCCATCGGCGGTCACCCTCACCCGGACGGTGGGGTTCCCCCGGGAGTCGAACACCTCCCATCCTTCCACCCTCTCGATCAAGCGCTCACCTCCCGCACCAGGTCGGCAAAGGATCCCAGATCCCGTGTGTCATCTTTCAGGGACCTCTTCGCCACCTCCCGAAGGGCCTCCCAGGTCTCCTGGGAGGAGATGTACTCCACCGGGGACTTGCCGTCCACCCGGGAGAGCATGAGCACTCCCAGCTCATTCACGGTGGAGGCCTCGATGTCCCATGGGGTGGACCTGTCGTAGGCCCGCCAGAACCTCATGGCGGCCTCCAGGTAGGCCTCCTGCTCCTCCCTCCGGTGCATGGACTTGATGAACAGGTGGTTCAGCATGAAACCGGTGTCGAAGGAGGGATCGCCCCAGTGGGCCACCTCCATGTCGAAGAGCCAAAGCCTGGGCGGGTCCACCGATCGGTCCACCATCACGCTCTTGGGGCTGTAGTCCCCGTGGACAATGCTCATTCCCACGCCCATGATCCGTTCCTCCTCCCTCCGGACCAGGGGGGCGACGTCGGGATTGTTCTCGGCCGCCGTGCGATGGTAAGGGTCGATGCGGAGCTCATCGAAATGCTCCTTGAAGGCGAACTCCTCCCTCACCCAAGGATCCTGGGCGGAACGGGCCTGCACCTTTCCGAGGAGCTCGCCCACCCTCTCGGCCACCGAGAGGTCCACCTGACCGGCGAGGAGTTCCGTCTTCCACATCCCCGCGGTCTCGGGGGGGATACAGCCCATGATCACCAGGTGGTTCTCCCTGTCCTCATCCAACACCTCCGGGATGGAGACCCGGGAAAGCCCCGATTCCCTGACCAGACGGTCATAGAGGCGCAGGGCGGAGGTCTCTATGTGGATCCTCCTCAGGTCCGCGGGCCAATCCTCCTCCACCCTCAGCTTGGGGAAGGGCTGCTTCAGCACCGCGCATCCGTTGTCCCACCTAACCATGATCACCTGGTTGGATATTCCCCCGCCCAGGGCGGTCACCTCGGCTCCGTTGGCCCGGAGATCCAACCTCCCCTCCAGATACTCGACGGCGTTCTCCTCGGTCAGCTCGGACATCTCCACCCTCTGACCCCTATCCACCTGCTCGCTCTAAACCTTTGTCGATACCTCCACAATTTGGAGGATATGCGGCCCATCGGTCGTGATCAGGGGATGGATGTAGGGATCTGGTCCCACCTGTTGATCTGGCCTGTTTCTCATATAACGCTATTGAGCACAAGGATCCTGAAGAGATGGAAAGAGCGTGGTCCTTACCGAAATTACTCTCCCTTCTCGAACGTATACTCCTGGCGGAACGGATATGGACCACGTCCCCCGTTTCCATACACGGGAAGTCAAGCCGCTTCCTGAGGGTGAACGTACCCTCCCCCCATTTTTTATGGTCATCCGCCCGGAAGGTGGTCCTCATGACCATGATCCCGGGACGCAGGAGGGTAGGAAGATCGTCACCACCCCCGGTCCGCAGTCATCAGCATCCGAGAACGCTTCACTCCATGAACCGGAGAGAGGGGACGGGCAGTGGCCCCATAGAGACATCACCGCGATCACCCTGTCCTTCGTGTGCTCGGGGAAACGGATCCTGACCCAGGTCACCAGCTGATATGAACTCACCCTCGGATGTATCAGTGGTTGAGAGAGCTGTCATATCTCATCGAAACGGTCAAGGGTGGCCAGGTATGACCGGAGCTCACTTATACCGACGGGCTCGAATCTATCGAATCGATCGCCATGTCCAGATGGAAGTGCACCGTTTGTTCCTACGTCTACGACGAGGATCAGGGGGAACCGGCCACCGGCACCCCTCCCGGGACCAGGTTCGAGGACCTGCCCCAAGATTGGAAGTGCCCCATATGCCAGGCCGGGAAGGGGGCGTTCGAGAGGGTGGTGGAGGAGGACGTCCACGCCGGGGCGGGGACCACGGTATCCGACGTCATCGTCTCCGTTCTACAGAAGTGGGGGATAGACTGCGTGTTCGGCATACCCGGCACCTCCTCCCTGGGACTGGTGGACGCGGTGAGGAGGAGGGAGGACATGCGGTACATCGTGATGAGGCACGAGGGGAACGCGGCCATGGCCGCCTCCGCCTTCAACAAGCTCACCGGGAGGATGGCGGTGTGCCTGACGATCGCTGGCCCGGGGGCCACCAACCTGTCCACCGGGCTCTACGATGCCAAGGAGGACAGGGCCTCGGTGCTCTCCCTGAACGGTCAGGTGCGCTACCAATACTCCGGTCCAGGGGGCGCCCAGGAGATCGACCAGGACGCCTTCTTCAGACCGGTGACGGTGTACAACAACACCGTCTACGACAAGACCATGACCCTGAAGCTTCTGACCATGGCGCTCAAGCATGCCGAGCTGAGGAAGGGTGTGGCCCAGCTCTCGGTGCCCAACAACGTTCAGAAGGAGCCCCTGGAGGCACGGGAGTGCATCTCGGAGAGCCGCCTGACCGATTTGAACATCCTGCCGGAGGAGGGGAGGCTGGAGGAGGCCGCTGAACTGATCGACCGGGCGGAGAGGCCGGTCCTGGTGGCCGGATGGGGCGCCTACACGCACGGGGACCTGGTCCTCCAGCTCTCCCATCGGCTGAAGGCTCCCATCGTCACCACCTGGAGGGCCAAGGGCATCATCCCGGAGGAGGGGGAGAACCTTGCCGGCATACACGGGAACGTGGGCCCTCCCTTCGTCAAGGACCTGGTGGAGGAGTCGGACCTGATGATCACCCTGGGGGTGGGATTCTCCCAGCAGACGGATCTCCCCAGAAGCAAGTCCATCGTCCAGGTGGACATCGATCCCATGCGGATCGGCAAGTACCCCACCGACGTGGGTCTTTGGGGCAACTGCGGTTTGGTCATACCCCGCCTCCTCGAGAGGGTGAGGGAGAGGGAGGACGATTCCATGATGGAAAGGATGAGGAGGGAGAAAGAGGCATGGAACCAGCAGCTGGAGGAGGAGGCGGACGTCCATGCCGGGCCGATCAGGCCGCCCTACATCATGAAGGTGCTATCCCAGGCCATACCGGAGGACGGGGTGATCACCATCGACGTGGGGGAGAACGGCTGGTGGTTCGGCCGTAACTTCCGGATGAAGAGGCAGAGGTTCGCCATGTCCGGCTACCTGGGTACCATGGGCTTCGGGTTCCCGGCCGCCCTGGCCGCCAAGCTGGCCTACCCGGACAAGGAGGTGTTCTGCATAACCGGCGACGGTGGATTCTCCATGGCCATGGCCGACCTGGTGACCGCCGTCAAGTACGATCTCCCCGTGACCGTGGTGGTGCTGGACAACCGGGAGCTGGGCATGATCAGGGTGGAGCAGAAGATGGAGGGGTACCCCAACTTCGGCACCGACCTGCTCAACCCGGACTTCGCCCGGTACGCGGAGGCCTGCGGTGCCACCGGGATAAGGGTGGACGGGCCGAAGGAGCTGGGCCCGGCACTGGAGACCGCCAGGGATACCGAGGGGACCGTGCTGCTGGACGTGAACACCGATCCGGTCCGCTTCTGAGTGGGCTCCGAATGTCAATATAGCCCCTGGTGGAGTGGAAAGATCATGATGTCCAACGCCGAAGTGGAGGACATCAGGACGAGAAGGGTGGCCTGCGGCGGCTGCGGCGACTCCTGGCTGCAGAGGGAGGAGTGGAACGCGCCTGCCCGGCCTGCGGCGATCCGTACATGGAGGACGAGCGCCGGAACCTGGACAGGAAGAACTGAACGGCCTATACGATTTTCCAAAACCTAAAGTAATCCCCCATGGATGTAGTGGCAATGACCGTCAACGGCATCTGGCAGGGGGTCCTGGAGGTATCTGGCACCGAGGTCGAGGTGGTTTTCAAGATCAACGAGCGGGAGGACGGATCCCTTTTCGCCGCCATGGACATACCCCAGCAGGGGGCCCTGAACATAGGCGTGGACAGGATCAGGGTATCCGGGAAGGCGCTGAGGATGGACCTCGGCTCCCTGGAGGCCAGCTACCAGGGGAAGTTGGACGGTGAGTCGATCAAGGGCGACTGGTACCAGTCCGGACAGGTGTTCCCGCTGAACCTGGAGAAGGTGGACCAGGCGCCGAGGGTGGCCAGGCCCCAGGATCCCCAGGGGGATCTCCCCTACCGGGAGGAAGTGGTGACCGTCACCGGGAGGGACGACATCGAGCTGGAGGGGACCCTGACTTTGCCCGAGGGAGAGGGACCCTTCCCTGCGGCCCACCTGATCACCGGTTCGGGTGCCATGGACCGGAACGAGTCCATCATGGGACACCGCCCCTTCCTGGTGCTGGCGGACCACCTGACCAGGCAGGGGGTGGCCGTCCTCCGCCTGGACGACCGGGGGGTGGGCGGCTCCCAGGGCGATGCCCGATCGTCGACCACCCATGACTTCGCGGAGGACGCCCTCTCCGCCCTCTCCTTCCTCCAGGGGCGGGAGGAGGTGGACCCGAAGAAGGTGGGCCTGATCGGGCACAGCGAAGGTGGCCTGGTGGCGGCCATGGTCGCCTCCCGATCGGGCGAGGTCGCCTTCGCCGTGCTGATGACCGCCCCCGCCCTCCCGGGGGAGAAGGTGCTCTACATGCAGGCGGCCCAGGTGGCCAGGGCGATGGGGGCCAGCGATGCCTCGGTGGTGAAGAACCGGATGCTGCAGGAGAGGCTTTTCTCCGCCCTGAGGGATGACGAGCAGATCGGTGCGCAGGCCCTGAGGAAGACCGTCATCGATGCCCTGGAGGGGATGGACGAGGAGGAGAAGCAGGGTCTGATGATGAACGAGGGGAACCTGCAGGCCCAGATGGAGATGGTCACCTCCCCCTGGTTCCGGACCTACATACGCATCGATCCCAGGGAGTACCTCCGGAAGGTGAGGTGTCCCCTGCTGGCACTGTTCGGTGAGAAGGACCTGCAGGTGAGCCCGCACGAGAACGCCAGGGCACTCAGGGACGCCCTGGAGGCGGCCGGGAACGAGGACTACCGGGTGGAGGTGATGCCCCACCTGAATCATTTGCTGCAGAGGGCCAAGACCGGCCTCCCCCATGAGTACGGGAGGATCGAGGAGACCCTCTCCCCCCAGGTCCTCGACCTGATGAGCGGCTGGATCGGGGAGAGGTTCGGCTGATCACCCGCCGTACCTCTCCAGGCTGACGATCTCCTCCATCTCCCGCCTCTTGCGCGCCCTCAGGAACTTGGCGGAGAGGTCCATCTTCTTCTTCGGATATCCTATGGAGAGCATGGCCACCACCTCCATGTGACCGGGCACCTCCAGGACCTTCTCCACCGCCTCCCGGTCGAAGTCCCCGGTCCAGCAGGTGGCCAGGCCCTCGGCCGTGGCCATCAGCACCATCTGGTGCAGGGCTATGGTCGTGTCCACCCGGTACCAGTCGGGCGACCTCTCCCTGTCCCCGCAGCCCACGATCACCACAGGTGCCTCCCTCAGATGCCTGGCGAACTTGCTCTTGCCCAGCTCGTCCCTGATCCCCTGGTCCCTCACCACGATGAAGTGCCAGGGCTGCCTGTTGACGGCCGATGGGGCCATCCGACCGGCCTCCAGTATCCTGTTCAAAATGTCCTCCGGGACGGGGGTGTCCTCGTACCCTCGGACCGACTTCCGGGTCTCTATCGCTTCCTGGACCTCCAATGTATCTCCCAGGAAAGCATTGGTGCTCCTCCGGGATAAATTGATTGTGGAAAAAGATGAGAGGCCCCTTTGCGGGGCTTCGGGTTTCACTCCCAGGGACCCTTCTCCCGGCCGCCGTACAGCAGCACCAGGATGGTCACCACGGCCACGATCACGGCCACCACGGCGATCCCTATCCACAGCCAGGGAAGGCCCTCCGATCCGCTGTCCCCGGAGGCGGTGGCGGAGACCTCGGCGCCATCGCCCTCACCCTCCTGGTTGAAGGCGGTGACCATGTAGTAGTACTTCTCACCCTCCTCCACCGAGGTGTCGTTGAACTGCTGCGACGCCACGTTGTTCGCCAGTAGGGTCATGGAGTCGGAGGAAGTGCCCCTGTACACCTTGTAGTAATCAATGGCGTATCCACCGGTGTCCTCGGGAGCGTCCCAACTGAGAGAGATCCGATCCCCGCTGGTGGTCGTGCTCAGGTTGAGGGGTTCCGAGGGCTCCGAGGGGGTGATCGGCCGCACGGGGGTGGCCGATACCTCGCTGGAGTTGGGGCCCCATCCCTTCGAGTTGCTCGCGGATACCTTGTAGTAGTAGGTCTGCCCGCTCTCCACCTGGGTGTCGTTGAAGGAGCGCACATCTTCATCTTCGAAGGTCTTATATTTGTCCAGGGAGCTGGATGTGGTCCCCCTGTACACCCGGTACTTGTCGATATCGGAGGCCCCGGAATCGTAGGGGGCGTCCCATGTGAGCTCCACGAAGAGGCCCTCAGAGGTGGCGTTTAGGTTCTGTGGCGTCGAGGGGACGTCCTCACCGGTGCCGGGGATGGCCGAGATGAGATCCGAGAGTTCGCCCTCGCCCTGATCGTTGACGGCAGATACCTTGTAGTAGTAGGAATGACCGTTCACCATGTCCCCGTCCAGGTAATCGGTGTCGTTCACTGTGTCGTGCAGGGAGAGGGAGAGCGGCGATGTCCCCCGGTAGATGTTGTAACCGCTGATGGGGGAGGATCCCTCATCTTGGGGTGCCTCCCACTCCAGGGATATCGACCCGTCCCCTGGCTCCGCCTCCAACTCCGTGGGCTGATCCGGGAGCTCGTTCTGGGACCTGGCGTACTTCAGCGCGGTGTGGGTGGAGTCGTAGTAGGATATGTGGGCGTTCCCGTCCGGTCCGATGGCGATCGAGCTGAACAGCCCGACTTCATCCTCCTGATCCACCACCTGTATCTGATCCCTGCCCGAGGAGCCGATATGACAATTCAGGTCCCCGGATGTCTCGTTCCGGTAGGAGATGTAGACCCGCTGATCCGGATCGACTGCGATCGAGGTGTGGGTCCCGGTCTCCACCCCATCGTCCAGCGTGGTTGTCTTCCAGGATCCGGGGCTGTCGGTGGCGTACTTGAGGTCGCCGTTGGAGTCGTCGTAGTAGCTGATGTGCACATCATCTGAGGAGTCCACCGCTATGGAGGAGTACCGCCCGACGTCCCCGTTGCTGTCTATCAGTGAACGATCCCACGACCCCTCGAGCTTCGCGTGGTACAGATCGTCTTCGGAGTCGTCGTAGTAGCTGATGTGTGGTCTGTCCTCCGAGTCCAGGGCTATGGAGGAGTACTTGCCCACGTCCCCGTCGGAGGCCGCGGTGGTGTGGTTCCAGTCGTCCAGGGATCCGTGGGCGTACTTCAGATCGTCTTCGGAGTCGTCGTAGTAGCTGATGTGCACCTGTCCCTCGGAGTCCACCGCTATGGAGGAGTACCGCCCGACGTCCCCGGAGTCATCGTCCACGGTGGTGGTGGTCCACCCGTCCACGGCATTGGTGGCGTACTTGAGGGCGCCGTTGGAGTCGTCGTAGTAGCTGATGTGAACATGATCGGAGGAGTCCACCGCTATGGAGGAGTACCGCCCGACGTCCCCGTTGCTGTCTATCGGTGAACGATCCCACGACCCTCTCTCGAGCTTCGCGTGGTACAGATCGTCTTCGGAGTCGTCGTAGTAGCTGATGTGTGGTCTGTCCTCCGAGTCCAGGGCTATGGAGGAGTACTTGCCCACGTCCCCGTCGGAGGCCGCGGTGGTGTGGTTCCAGTCGTCCAGGGATCCGTGGGCGTACTTCAGATCGTCTTCGGAGTCGTCGTAGTAGCTGATGTGCACCTGTCCCTCGGAGTCCACCGCTATGGAGGAGTACCGCCCGACGTCCCCGGAGTCATCGTCCACGGTGGTGGTGGTCCACCCGTCCACGGCATTGGTGGCGTACTTGAGGGCGCCGTTGGAGTCGTCGTAGTAGCTGATGTGAACATGATCGGAGGAGTCCACCGCTATGGAGGAGTACCGCCCTACGTCCCCCGCGCTGTCACCGACCGTCACCGTCCAGGACCCCGATGTATCGTTGGCGTACATTAGGTTCTGGACGGAGTCGTCGTAGTAGCTGATGTGCACCGCCCCTTCGGAGTCCACCGCTATGGAGGAGTACTGTCCTACATCGTTCTCGCTGTCCACGTAGGACACCGTCCAATTGCCGCTGACCGCCGAGGAGGTGGTGGCCAGGATCGGGATCAGTAGCATCAGACCTAGAACGAGTACCCCCACTCTCAGGGTCGCGTTGCCCCTGGATCTACGGCTGTCCACTCCCTTTGAATCATTCATGTTTGATCTCATCGTCCCCACTCCGGGTGGCCTTTACAGGATCAGGGTGAATGGCTGATTCTCTCGAAGAAATGCGGATCACCATCTGGATAGACATGGCAATTCCTTCGTGCATCCCACGGGAATCGGTTTAACCCTTGACGTCTAAATCGAATACAGGAACCAACTATAAAGGTATTGCTTCCAGTCCAATGCTGGATACGTTTGCGGGTGGAGTGAGGGGGCAGCTATTTCCAATATCGTATTACTTCGTACAACGAAGTATTAAATAAAGCATCAACTCTATACGGGGAACATGACCTTGCAGAGGGATTTACTTTGGCCTCACCGAGTGTGATCTCGGTGTGGAGACCAGACTGACGACCAGCGTCCGGGTGGAGGACGGGCATCCGCCCGACCCGCTCTCCGTTTTCACCTGCTTGAGGGACCGGTTCCCGGGAGAATGCTTCCTGCTGGAGTCCACCGAGGGCCCCAAGAAGGCGGCCAGGTACTCGTTCATCGGTGCCAATCCACTGATGACCTTCCGCTCCAGCGGGGACCAGGTGGAGCTGAACGGGCAGAGGTTCCGCTCCCCCGATCCGTACTCCTTCCTGGAGGGGCTGTTCTCCTCCATAGGATGCGGTGAAACCGGCCTGGCCCCCTTCTCCGGGGGCATGGTGGGGTACCTGGGCTTCAACACGGTGCGCTACTTCGAGGACCTGCACATCCCGGTCGACCAGGAGTTCCCGGAGATGTACTTCGTCCTCCCGGAGCACCTGGTGTGCGTCGATCATCTTGGGAGGAGAACTTTCCTCATATCCCACGGGAAGGTGGGGGAGCTCCAGGAGGCCCTGAGGAGCGCCGGCGAGGTGGACACCGAACCGCTTCGCATCGGCGAGGGCAGGGCGAACATCGGCGAGGATCGCTACACCTCCATGGTCCAGGAGGCCAAGGAGAACATCCTGGACGGGGAGATCTTCCAGGTGGTCCTCTCCAGGAGGATGGACTTCCGGGTGGACGGGGACCCCTTGAGGATGTACCGTGCGCTGCGTTCCCTGAACCCCTCCCCCTACCTGTTCTTCCTGGACTTTCAGGAGATGGAACTGCTGGGCTCCTCGCCGGAGATGCTGTGCAGGCTGGAGGGGAAAGAGCTCACCACCAGACCATTGGCAGGCACCAGGCCCCGCTCCCCGGACCCCGAGGAGGACGAGAAGCTCAAGCTGCACATGCTGCTGGACGAGAAGGAGAGGGCGGAGCACCTGATGCTGGTGGACCTGCACCGCAACGACATGGGGCGGGTGTCACGGCCTGGCAGCGTCAAGGTCACCGAGCTGATGGGGGTGGAGAAGTACTCCCATGTCCAGCACCTGGTGAGCAACATACGGAGCGATCTCGCCCCTGGATTCGACGCCTTCGACGCCCTCCGTTCCTGCTTCCCGGCCGGAACCGTATCCGGCGCCCCCAAGATCCGGGCCATGGAGATCATCAACCGTCTGGAGGGGTGCTCGAGGGGCCCCTACGCCGGGGCGGTGGGGTACTTCGACTTCTCCGGCTCCATGGACTTCGGCATCACCATACGCTCCATAGTCGCCTCCAAAGGACGGGCCAGAGTGCAGGCCGGGGCGGGTGTGGTGGCCGACTCCGTGCCCAGCAACGAATTCCGGGAGACCGAGCACAAGATGGGGGCCATGCTGCAGGCCCTTCAGAGCGAGGAGGGATGAGATGACCAGCATACTGATCATGGACAACTACGACTCCTTCGTCCACAACATCGCCCAGTACCTGGGCGAGATGGGTGCGGAGGTCCAAGTGGAGAGGAACGACTCCCCCGCCGCCAGGAAGGGACTGGGCTCGGTGGACGGCTACGTGATCTCCCCCGGACCCGGGCATCCCAGGGACACCAACCTGTCCCTGGAGCTGCTGGACGAGGAGGGGTACGGGGCCCCGGTGCTGGGGGTGTGCCTGGGGCATCAGGCCATCGCCCATGTCCTGGGGGGAAGGATACAGAGGGCCGAGGAGGTGGTGCACGGGAAGGTCGACTCGATCCTCCACCGTGGCACCGGCCTGCTGGAGGGCATCCCCTCCCCCATGAGGGCCACCAGGTACCATTCCCTGATCGTGGCCGAGGATGACCTGCCTGCATCCCTGGAGGTGACGGCCAGGGACTCCCGGGAGCAGATCATGGGCCTCCGCGTAAGGGGGCGGGAGATCTTCGGCCTGCAGTTCCACCCCGAGTCGGTGATGACCTCCGACGGCAAGGCCATACTGGCCAACTTCCTGGGGAGGTGTGGGAACTGATCGTGGAGGCCCTGAACGACCTCGTGGAGGGGGGACACCTCTCCGAGGAGACCTCCGGGAAGGTCATGGAGGAGATGATCCGGGGCGGGGCCACACCGGCCCAGACGGCCGCGCTGCTCACCGCCCTGAGGGCGAGGGGGGAGACCGAGGAGGAGATCGCCGGCATGCTGACCGCGGTTAGGAAGGCCATGGTTCATGTCCGGGCGCCCCCTGGATCGGTGGACCTGTGCGGGACCGGGGGTGACGGGGCCAGGACCTTCAACATCTCCACGGCCGCCGCCTTCGTGGCCTCCGCCTGCGGCGTGCCGGTGGCAAAGCACGGCAACCGGTCCGTCTCCAGTCTCTCCGGGTCGGCGGACGTCCTCTCCGCCATGGGCATACCCGTGGAGCTGCCCAAGGAGTCGGTGGAGGAGAGCCTGGCCGCCTGCGGGGTA
This sequence comes from Methanomassiliicoccales archaeon, assembly GCA_046540255.1. Lineage (GTDB taxonomy): Archaea > Thermoplasmatota > Thermoplasmata > Methanomassiliicoccales > JAAEEP01 > JBKHFJ01. The sequence goes on from JBKHFJ010000002.1 coordinate 132,031, forward strand.
GGATTCATGTTCGCACCCCACTTCCACCCGGCCCTGGCCAATGTGCAGGCCGTGAGGAGGGAGATCGGCATGAGGAGCGTGTTCAACCTCCTGGGACCGATGGCCAACCCCGCGGGGGTGGACAGGCAGCTGATCGGCGTGTACCATCCTTCCCTCCTGGAGACGGTGGCCAGGGTCCTTGGGAGGACCGGCAGCGACCGGGTGATGGCGGTCCACGGCCAGGGGATGGACGAGCTGACCACCCTGGGGGAGAGCCAGGTGGTGGAGCTGAACGAAGGATCGGTCCTCAGGTACTCCCTCTCCCCCTGCGAAGTGGGACTGGACCTCGTCGAACCCTCCGCCCTCTCCGGGGGTAGCCCGGTGGAGAACGCCCGGATCATGCTGTCGGTGTTCCGGGATCGGGATCCCGAGAGGGCGGAGGTGGTGGCCCTGAACGCCGGGGCCGCCCTGTACCTGGTGCGGCGGGCGGAGAGTTTGGAGGAGGGTGTAGGGCTGGCCCTCCAGGCCATCCGGGAGGGGAGGGTCATGCAGCGCTTGAAGGCCTTCATGTCGCTGACGGAGAGGCGGAGGAGGCGGGACCAGTCCAACGCACCGGTGGCCCGCCTTCTGGAGGAGAGGATCTCCCCGGAGGTGCTGGTGAAGCGGGCCGGGGAGCTGGCCGCCCACCTGGAAAGGGAGGTGAGGGCCGGGGGAGGCGATCCACTGCTCTCCAGGCTGGACCCGGCTCTGCTCGACCGGCCCAACGTCCTCTCGGTGCTCACCCTGAGCCGGGCCGGTGCGCTGCTGATCGACGAACCCATCGGACCGGTGAGCGTGAAGGGGACCCCCCTCTCCGCCTCCATCTCCTCCCCCGGGGTCTCGCTGATCGCGGAGTACAAGCCCTCCTCCCCCTCCTCTCCCTTCCTGCCCCCGGATCCGGAGTACTTCTCCGAATGCGTCTCCACCGCCGCCGGGGTCTCGGTCCTGGCGGAGGACCGCTTCTTCGGGGGTGGGGAGGAACTGTTCCGGCGCATCCGCTCCATGGTCTCCCTCCCCATGCTCTACAAGGACTTCGTCATCTCCCCCCGGCAGGTGGACAGGGCCTCCGCCCTGGGGGCGGACGCCGTGCTGCTGGTGGCCAAGTCCCTTCGTCCGGAGGCCCTGGAGGAGCTGATCTCTTGCTCCCTCTCCCTGGGCCTCGAGCCTCTCGTGGAGGTGCACGACCAGGGGGACCTGGAGAAGGCGGAACGATGTCCCTCCTTCCACCGGGTGCCCATGATAGGGGTGAACACCCGTGACCTGTGCACGCTGAAGGTGGACAGGTCGGTGCTCCACTCCCTCGACCTGCCGGACAGGCTGCTGGTGGCCGAGAGCGGGGTGGGCTCCCGGGCCGACCTCGAACACCTGGAAGGGTACGACGCCGTGCTGGTCGGGGGCAGCCTGATGCGGGCCGATGACCTGGCGGGCAAGATCGCCGAGCTCACCGGGGTGAGGGCATGAGGGTGAAGGTGTGCGGCATCACCTCCCTGGAGGACGCCCGGCTATGCGAGGAGGCGGGGGCGGACGCGGTGGGCTTCGTCCATTTCCCGGGTAGGTCCAGGAGTCTTTCATTGGGAGGGATCAGGGAGATCTGCGGTGAGCTGGGGCCCTACCTGGTAAGGGTGCTGGTCTGCGCCCCGCGGAACAAGGAGGAGGCGGGAAGGATGCTGAGGGAGAGCGGGGCGGACGCCCTGCAGTGCTACTCCCTGGGACCGGAGGAGCTCTCCGATCTGAAGGAGGAGACCAGGGTGATCCGGGCCGTGCCCCCGGAGCGGGAGGAGGCCCTCCGGTACGCCGGATCGGCGGACGCCCTGCTTTTCGAGTCCGGGGTGCCGGGAACCGGACGCGGTTACGATCGTTCGCTGGTCCCGCTGGACTGCTGCGCCAGGGGGATCATCGCCGGGGGCCTCACCCCGACCAATCTGGAGGAGGTCATCTCACTTGGACCCTATGGAGTGGACGTCTCCTCCGGGGTGGAGTCCTCCCCCGGAAGGAAGGATCCTGGGAAGGTCAGGGAGTTCATCGGGAGGTGCAGGTGATGGCGGGCCGATTCGGGCGCTACGGAGGGGCCTTCGTCCCCGAGACCCTGGTGAGGGCGATGGGGGAACTGGAGAGTTCCTACCACAAGCTGTCCTCCGATCCCTCCTTCCAGGAAGATCTGGGCTCGCTGCTCCGTGACTACGTGGGAAGGCCCACCCCACTGTATTTGGCGGAGGGACTGAGCGACAGGGTGGGGGGCAGGATCTACCTGAAGCGGGAGGACCTGGCCCACACCGGCTCCCACAAGATCAACAACGCCCTGGGCCAATCCCTTCTGGCCAAGTCGATGGGCAAGACCAGGGTGATCGCCGAGACCGGGGCCGGGCAGCACGGGGCGGCGGCGGCCACCGCCTGCGCCCTGCTGGGCCTGGAGTGCGAGGTGTACATGGGAGAGGTGGACGCCGAGAGGCAGAGGTTGAACCGCTTCCGCATGGACCTGCTGGGTGCCAGGGTCACCCCGGTATCCACCGGATCCAGGACGCTGAAGGACGCGATCAACCAGGCCCTGAGGGACTTCGCCTCCACCTCCGACCACACCCACTACCTCATCGGGAGCGTGGTGGGACCCCATCCCTACCCCACCATGGTCCGGGACTTCCAATCGGTCATAGGCAGGGAGGCCAGGGAGCAGGTGCTGACCGCCGAGGGCAGGCTGCCGGACGCTCTGGTGGCCTGCGTGGGAGGGGGAAGCAACGCCATCGGCCTCTTCCACCCCTTCTTGGGTGACGGCGTCAGGATGGTGGGGGCGGAGGCCGGGGGCGATGGTCTCTCCACCGGTCGACACTCCGCCTCCACCGTGGCCGGCATCGAGGGGGTGCTGCACGGGGCCTCCACCCTGCTGCTGCAGGATGGGGAGGGTCAGGTACTGGAGACCCACTCGGTGGCCGCCGGGCTGGACTACCCGGGGGTGGGACCGGAGCATGCCCACCTCAGCCACTCCAGGAGGGCGGAGTACGCCGCCGTCACCGACCGGGAGGCACTGGAGGCCTTTCACCTGCTCTCCGAGGCCGAGGGCATCATCCCCGCCTTGGAGAGCGCCCACGCCGTGGCCCAGGCGGTCAAGGTAGTGGAGGAGGGGGAGGAGCTGGTGGTGGTGAACCTCTCCGGTCGGGGGGACAAGGACGTGGAGCAGGTGGCACGCATGGAGGGGGTGCTGTGAGCCGCGTGGCCGAGGTCCTCTCCTCTCTCGGGGAAAGGGGGGAGGGGGCCTACGTCCCCTACCTGTGCGCCGGGGACCCGGACCGGTGGAGATCGCTGGACCTGATCGGGGCGCTGTGCGAGGGCGGCGCCGACCTGGTGGAGATCGGCCTGCCCTTCTCCGATCCGGTGGCCGACGGGCCGGCCATACAGGGGGCCATGAACCGCTCGCTCTCCGGCGGTTTCCGCTGCGATCACCTGTTCGACCTGATCGCCTCAATGAGGGAGGAGCACGATCAGCCGGTGGTGGTCATGTCCTACTACAACCCCCTCCTCAGGAGGGGGCTGGACAGGTTCTGCCGGGAACTGTCCGGGGCCGGCGGCGACGCCCTCCTGGTGGTGGACCTGCCCCCCGAGGAGTCCGGTCCGCTGGAGACCAGGGCGGAGGAGCACGATCTGGACATGATCCGTCTGGTCACCCCCACCACCGGGAGGGAGAGGGCCTCCCTGATCGTGGAGAGGGCCAGCGGCTTCCTGTACGCCGTTTCGGTGGCCGGGACCACCGGGACCAGGGACTCCCTCGCCCCATCGGCCAGGGAGCTTCTCCTCGACCTGGAGGGAGCCACCCTGCCGGTGATGCTGGGATTCGGTATCTCCTCCCCCGCCCACGCCAGGGAGGCGATCTCCCTGGGCGCCTCGGGGGTGGTGGAGGGATCCAAGCTGGTATCCCTTTACGAAGGGGGGGACCCAGAGGCCCTGGACAGGGTGAGGTCCCACGCCAGAGAGATGAAGGGGGCCCTCCGGGGGAGGTAACCCTTATCAACCGGCGCCTCCAATGGGGCGGCATGACCCGGGGAGAGGTCGAGGCACTGCTGGAGAGGATCAAGGGGGCGGACTCCGACGGGGACATGATCTCCCTGTGGGAGGAGGGCTCGCCCGGACCGGGGGAAAGGGGAGAGGCCGTGCGCATCATGGCCTCCACCGACCTGTGGTACTGGCTGCCGCTCATCTCCCACATCCTGAAGGGGCAGCTCTGCACCGAGGAGTTCCCGGCCCTGGCCAGGGAGCTGGGATCCCATGTCGGCCCCCATTTGGCCGGCGAGGTGTACTGGAAGGGGTTGATCGAGGCGGGGGAGGAGCATCCTCGGGAGGCAATGGAGTGCGCCATGGATCTGCTGGAGGATCGAGAGGAGGTGACCGCGGTGTTCGCCTCCGCCCTCCTCGCCGGCGTGGCCAGGAGGGAGCCGGGACGAATCAGGGAGAGGGCATCGGAGCTGCTCTCCGGACGGGAGAAGGTGGAGTGGTCGGCCGCCCTGCGCGCGCTGAACGTGGCCCTGAGGGAGGGGAGCCTCTCCCCCTCCGAGACGGTCGATACGGTCACCTCCCTCCCCGTGCCGGAGGACCCGGACCTGCAGTCGGTCTACTCCATGTCCCTTCGCTTGGTGCACGCCGCCTCCCCCAAGAAGGTGGAGGAGAGGTACCGGGAGCTGATCGATTCCTCCGACGAGTGGGTGCGGATGCAGGTGTTCTACGACATCAGCGTCGTCCCCGGGGTCTCGGAGGAGCTGTTGGAGCACCTGAGGGGATAGTCACTCCCCCATCGCCTCCAGGACAACCGTCCGCCTCCTGGGACCGTCCAGCTCCAGCAGGAAGATCCCCTGCCAGGTCCCCAGCACCGGGCTCCCCTCCCTGATTGGGAATACCCTGGTGGGGCCTAGATAGGTGGAGGCCAGGTGGGAGTCGGCGTTGCCGTCCACCCGGTCGTGCTCCCAGCCCGCGTTCCGGGGAAAGTCTTCCCCCACCTTGGCCTGGATGTCCGCCATCAGGCCCCCCTCGGGCTCGTTGACCACGATGGCCGCGGTGGAGTGCACCGTGTGTACCACGCACAGCCCCTGTTTCACACCGCTGTCCCGCACGAACCCCTTCACCCGATCGGTGATCTCCTTCAGGTCCATCCGACCGCCGGTGGAGACCTCAATATCCTCGAATCGGACCATCAAGATCGATACCCGGTGGTGATATTGCCAGGGCACATCATAAAAGGTTCATCGGGGCTACTCCGAGACCTTGAACACCTCGTCCCCCTCTCGGACCCGGTCCTTCACCTTCAGGCCCACGGCTGAACCGCCCTCGGCCCTCTCCACGGGCCGGTGATCGATCTCCATGCTCCTCACCTCTTGGATGATGTCGGTGGTGGCGCCCTGGATGGCGATCCGGTCCCCCTCTATCAGGGTGTCGCTCAGCTCGATCACCGCCGCCCCGGGCTTGGAGAAGTAGTGGGTGATCTTCCCTACCGGTTTCTTCTCGACCATGGTGAATCCTAGCCCTCCCCGAATATAAATAGTTTGGACCGTGGCCTCAAAGGGGTTATATACGCCCTGCTCCCCAATCCGGGGAACGATGAGTAAGATCATGTACGTTCAGACCGCCGGGACCGATCAGCCGGACAAGCTGTACGCCCCCTTCATCCTGGCCACCACGGCCGCGGCCATGGATCAGGAGGCAATCATATACTTCCTCATCCGGGGCATCACCGCCATGAAGAGGGGCGAGGCGGAGAAGATCAAGATGGGGGACTTCCCCTCCCTGGACAAGGTGATGGAGCAGGCCAACGAGGCCGGGGTGAAGATGTACGTGTGCGAGCAGAGCACCCAGATGTTCGGCCTGGAGAAGGGGGACTTCGTCGACCACGTCCAGGTGGTGGGGGCGGCCACCCTCAACGACCTGGCCCTGGACGCCGACGCCGTGATCAGCTTCTAGGCCCCAAACCTATAACTACGGAACGCCTACCCGGTCCGGTGTGAGAATGAGAGAGGAACGATTCAAGAAGTGGATCGAGCAGGAGATCCTGGAATTCGTGCGCCACGATCCAGGGAACCGACTGGAGTACCTGGACGGCTCCCGCATATTCGATGATCCACTGGTGGGCTTCGCCTCCGGCGACGACCCCGTGTTCGAGCGATTCAAGGAGGCGGTGGAGGAATTCCACCTGACCCCGAGGGAGATCGCCGGGAAGATGGGGAGCGAACCTGAGGCCCTGGGAGTGATCTCATACGTCCTTCCCATCTCCCACGCGACCAAAGAGGAGAACGCCGACAGCTCCGAGGGGCCTTCGGAGCGGTGGGCCCATACCAGGCTGTTCGGGGAGAGGTTCAATAGGGCCCTCCAGAACCATTTGGTCAACATCCTGAGGGAAAAGGGGCACTTCGCCGTGGCCCCGGAACAGAGCCCGCTGTTCGAGACCATGGAGGGACGGAACGGACAGGCCTCCACCTGGTCGCAGAGGCACGTGGCCTTCGCCGCCGGCCTGGGCACCTTCGGTTTGTCCGACGGGTTGATCACCCCCTTGGGAAAGGCGCACCGGCTGGGGAGCGTGGTGGTGGACTTTCCGCTGACCTCCCCGGAGAGGCCGGGGGACATCCACCGGGACTGCCTGTACTTCCAGGACGGTGGCTGCATGGAGTGCGTGGCCCGTTGCCCGGTCAACGCCATCGATCCCCATGGTCACGACAAGGGGAAGTGCGGCGGGTTCGTCTACGCCCAGGAACCCATGATACAGGATCGCTACGGCATAGACGTCCACGCCTGTGGGCTGTGCCAGACTGGGATCCCCTGCGCCCATCGCAGTCCGGTACGGGATCGGGAGGAGTAGCGGTCCTATCCCCCGGTCCAACGGCGAAGATTACTTGAACTAGTAGCCTTTGCACGGGAGCGGGTATCGGGAATGCCGTTATGTCCCAAGTGCGGTGCCGAGAACCGCGAGAACCATGTTTTCTGCCAGAACTGCGACCGACCCCTCTCATCGTTGGCCGAGGAGGAGGTTGGGGGCCTCCGGGAGGACATCCTGGCCAAGTGGAGACCCTTCCAGGAGTACGTGATGGGACTCTTCCCCGAGGCCAGCTTCCACCTGATCGATTCCAACGGGGGAGGGGACGAGCTTAACGGAAGGATGGAGTCGGCACTCAGGCCGGACCTGCACTACCGCCACGAGGATTCGGGGGAGTCGTTCTGGGTGAAGTGCCGCTACCGCACCGGGGATCCCTCGGACAGGGTGATCTGGTGCGAGGAGTGGCAGCTGGGCGCCTACCAGGAGTTTCAGAAGCGCGTCTGGCCCGAGGGGATCTTCGTGGTCATCGGGACCGGCGGGGCCCCCAAGGACCCCGCCGAGCTCTACTGCGTCCCCCTGGACCGGCTGCACAGGCCCGATCCCGACAAGGAGTGGATGAGCGGATACAAGAGAATACCGGGCCAGGAGTTCATGTTCCACACCGGATGGCTGATCTGAGATCAATAGAGAGGGGAGATGGGAATGTGGAATCCCCCTGAGCAACCGGTCCCATCATGATCCGCCGCTGTTTCCCCCGCTGAGCTCCTGCACCACCGACGGATCGGCCAGGGTGGTGGTGTCCCCCAGCTCGCCGGTGTCGCCGGAGGCCACCTTGCGCAGAATGCGCCTCATTATCTTGCCGCTCCTTGTCTTGG
>JBKHFJ010000003.1:0-112877 GCA_046540255.1 Methanomassiliicoccales archaeon
GATGAGGTCCCGTTCGATTTCGGCACCAGGGAGGGAGGGGAGTCCAAGCTTGACTCGGGCATAGTGCTCTCCATACTCAAGCAGTGCGGGCTCTTCGGGAGGGGATTGGCTGAGCTGACCGACATGATCCTTCTCAGCATGATGGGCAGGTTCTCGGTCACACTTCTGATCGCGATGCTGACCACCCTGGGGCTGTTCGCCTCCATGGGAGGGATATGGCATCCCTCGCTCATCTATCCCACCTTCATCTCCTTCATCCTGGCCCTGGTGTACGTGCTCCTGGCCACGGAGTTCCTTATGAAGAGATTCAGCGATAGCGGTACTATACTAGGCGGGGCGAAGTTGATGCTGGTGGCCATCTCGGGCTATCTGATAGTGCTCTACATGTTCAACACCCTCTCCCAGGGATTCCCTGCGGTCTACAGCCTGGTAACGGTACTCGGTTTCGGCCTGGCCTTCACCTGGGACCTGCTGGGATCCGTCTTCCCTAAAGGGTCTCCATCGTAAGCGAACCATTGATATAATTCGAATTCGAGTTCAGATGGTGCTCATCACGGTAGGCGTCTGCGCCTATAACGAGGGGAACAACATATACCGGTGCCTGGAGTCCATCGTCGATCAATCCACCGAGCACCATATCTACGAGATCATCACCGTGTCTGGGGGAAGCACCGATGATACCGACCAGATCGTCTCAGACTTCTCCGAGAGGGATGATCGGGTCCTCCTGGTACGCCAGGAGGAGAGGCGGGGCAAGAGCGCCGCGGTCAACGAGGTGATCGCACGGGCCAAGGGGGAGGTGATCGTCCTTGTCAACGCTGACAATCAACTGATGGAGGGATCATTCTCCCAGCTCCTGGAACCGCTATCCGACCCTTCCGTGGGGATGGTGGGAGGACGTCCAGTCCCCACGAACTCCTGGGACGGCGTGGCCGGTTTCGCCACCAATCTGCTATGGGACATGCACCATAGGATTTCCCTCAGGACACCGAAGACGGGTGAGCTGATCGCCTTCAGGAACCTCGAATTCAGGATCCCGGAGGGAGTGAACACCGATGAGGACTGGATAAGGATGGAGATGGAGAACCGGGGATACAGGGTGGTCTACGCCCCCGGGGCGATGGTGGTGAACAAGGGTCCGGACACCATATCCGATTTCCTCTCCCAGCGGATCAGGGTGAACATAGGGGAGAAGTACATGAAGAAGAGGTTCGACTTCCAGGTACCCACCGGGGAGAATCACCTCGTCTTCCAGTCCTTCGTGGAATCGATAAGGGGGACGGGGGGCCCCCTGCACAAGATCGTGCTCGCGGCCTCCCTCGAGCTCCTTTCAAGGGCGTACGCCTCCCTGCACGTGGCACTGGGCAGGGGGGATCCCTATATCTGGAGGATGGTCGAATCCACCAAGTCACTGGATTGATCATCGATCATCACGGTCCTGGAACAGGAGAGCCTGTCGTAGATATCGGTGTCGAACAGGGCCAACGAGACCCCCTCGGCCCTCGGGAATTCCAGGGACAGGGTGCCGGCACTCTCCTCCCCGTCGATGGCCACCTCCTCCCAGTACATCTCCCCCGTTGACCAGACGTATCCACTGATCAGGAGATGAGCTATGTCGTTGGCGACCGCGTCCTCTCCAGTGGTAATCTGGGGGGGGTCCAGTTTTCCGCCGAAAGCCACCACCCTGCCCTCTCCCATGCTGAACATGGCCGCCGAGGTGAGGTTCGCCCCCCGGTCGTACAGGTAACCGATCGGCCTCCCGTCGTTCGCCTCCACCCACCGCATGTCCAGGGCGCCGGCAGGGGCCACCAGGTCGAAATCGAAGGCCGCCGCCGGGGGACTGGCCTCCATTCCCTCCCCTCCGATGAAGTCCAGCTTCCAATAGCTCAATTCCATGAAGGAGGGGTGTTTCTTTTCCCGTGGAGGATCGACGAAGGGTATCGCCTCTTCCCCCAGGCCGATGATGGTCCCTCCCCGGTGGACCCAGTCGAGCGCCCTGAGACCGGTGAGGGATCCACCATCAGTTCCCTTTGTCATGATGAGGGTGGCGTTCGGGTCGTTGAAGACCTCATCCAGCTCCTCGTCCTCCACCAAGACGATCTCGGCGTCACTCCCCATCAGTGCCATCTCCGCCCTTAGGTGGTCGTAGAGGCCGATGGCCCTTCGGTGGCTGTAGTCCTCGCTATCCTGATAATCCAGGTATATGTATATGGGCCCCTCGACGTCCTTCTGAACGGGGAAGCAGAGGAGGTGGGTGTTCTTGTCGTACTCCGTCCGGTCGATCTGGTACTCCACCTCCACCGTCATGATCCCGTCCTCGACGCTCACCCCACCCTCCACCCGGCAATCCGGGCCGGGGTGGGGCTGAACGATCATGGCCAGCAGGAATAGGGTAACCATCGTAACGGCCAGCAACGTCCTTGCCCTATCCACTACGACACCTCCTGGACAATACCTGGTATGCCCTCTCGATGATGTCGTACCTCCTGGGAAGGAACAGGGAGACAAGAACGAGTGCGCCGGCGAAGGACGCCAAGATGAACAGATAGGCACGGGGGATCAGCCAGCCTCCCAGGTAGAACGCCCTTATCGATTCGTTTAGTGAGGCGATCTCCACCCAGGGCGTGTAAACCGCCAGGGGATAGAGGAAGGCGTAAAAGGACTGGAGGACCAGGAAGTAGATGAGACCCACCACTGTCAAAGCGTACAGCTTCCTCCCCATCCTCCCGTCCCACAGGGCCCCCAGGAGTAGGAAGGGGAGGATCCACAGGAGGTGCTGTGGGTTGGTGACCGGCTGCAAGAGCAGGACCGAGGCCAGCACCAGGATGTTACCCCAGACGAGGCATCCCCTCCAGTCCATATCCCACCTCCCCCGCCAACGGACTATCAGCAGGGTCAGCACGAAAGCGACCACCGCCATGAAGATGACCAGGAGGGTGATATCCGTGGTCAGTCCCGCGAGGACGGATGGGGAATCGATCTCGGAGGCGCCGGGCACGAAGAACCAGAGATTGAGTCCTCCGAAGCTGGGCGTGCCCGTCCTCCTGAGCACGTATTCCACCATGGATCCCCCCTGGAGCAGCGCGGGGATCACGACCACCAGGCTGACCAGGGATCCGGTGATAAGGGATCCGGTCCTCCTGAGGTACCCCCAGAACGGCCTCTCCCTGGCACCGATCTGCCAGGCCAGTAGAATGGCCAGGTAGAACACGATCAGGTAGACGGGGTAGATCTTGAAAAGGAACGCTATCCCCAGGGTCAAACCGCACAGGAAGTAGTTCCTCCGGATGAACAGGAGGAGTGCGCAGAGGGTGAGCAGGGCGGGCAGCACGTCGAACTGGCCCGAGACCGAGCTGATCCATATGACCAGGGGGTTCAGGAACCAGAGTATGAAGGTCCTCTTGGCCCATACCTCGCCCTTCCACTCCTTCACCACCCGGTAGAGGAGGAGTCCGAGGATCAGGTCCCCGATGATCAGGGGCAGCTTGACCGCCAGGTTGAAGGCGGGATGGGTGACCAGAGGGGTGATCATCTTGGTGGTCTGGGACACCCCCACCATCGAGTGTTCCACCATGCCGAACAGGGCCGGGTCCAGGAACAGGGAGAGGAGGTGGACGAAGGGATACATCACCATGCCGAACAGGGGAGGATAGGAGAAGTTGGCGTGACCGTACATCCCGTTGCCCAGCAGCATGTCCATGGAGGCGCTGTAGAAGGGGAACATGTCGAAGGTCCAGGAGGTCCAGGGGGCAAGGATCAGCCGCACCCCCATACCCAGGACGATGAGGACCAGGAGGGGGCCGATAAGGGCCCCCATGCCCTTCAGGTGGCCCTTGATCATCTCGGGTACGCCAGATACATTCCAGGTGATCGTATCCTCCCCCCTATCATTGCAATCAGACCGTCTAGGACGGCTTTCCAGTAGCATCCCATCGCCCCCTTGAATCCCCGATCGGCGATGGCGATGGTGTAGTACGGCAGACGGATCATGAACTGCCCCATGAACCTGGTGATCAGCAGCGGGCCCCTCAGCTTCGAGATCAGTATGAACATGTTCCGGGAGTACAGGTACGCCCTCAGGGGGGTCATCCTGTTTCCGCCCTCCCCCGAAGAGGCGGAGACCTTGTGCCTGGCCCTCCCCTCCGGAACGTAGAGGCACCGATAACCCAGGGCCCGGGCCCGGAGGCACAGGTCCAAATCCTCCATGTACATGAAGAAGCGCTCGTCGAACACCCCCACCCTCCTGAAGACCTCCGCGCGCACCATCATGGCGCATCCGGTGATGAAGTCGACCTCCCTCTTCTCCAGGCGGACCTTGGAGTCCATCCCTGGATGCCTGGTGTAGCCCCATACCCGGTTGAAATAACCGCCGGCGAACCACACCCTGTCCTCCCCCGTGTACAGTATCTTCGGGCCGGTCATCCCCGCCCCTTCTTCCCGGAGGGCGCTCACCAGGGAATCGACCATGCCCCTCTCGGCGAAGGCATCGTTGTTCATCAGCAGCACGTACTCGGGATCCTCCTCCAGGGCCCTGGTGATCCCCCTGTTGGCACCGGCGGCGTAGCCCAGGTTGCTCCCCAGGGGGATGATCTGGGCCCCCGGGAACTCCCCGGATATCCTCTCCACCGAGTCGTCGCTGGAGCCGTTGTCCACCACGATCAGGCGGATGTCCGGCCGGTCATCCACCAGGGAGCGGAGGCACTCGATGGTCTCCACGGGTCGGTTCCAGTTGACCACGACGGCGCAGATGCCCGATCCCAGGGACATGGACCGTGAATGAACGTGCGCCGTTTAAACTCTTCCACCGGGCTACATTTATTAGGCTGATGACCACAATAGATGGGATGATGAAGCAGTTCGAGATAAGCGTCCAGAACAGGCCGGGGGAGATCTCCAGGGTGACGGAGATCCTGGGCAGGAATGCCGTGAACATCAGGGGAATATGCATGGGCATGAACACCGCCACTGGAAGCATCCGCATCATCACCGATGATGAGAAGACCGCCTCGCACGCGCTGGAGGCGGCCGGCATGAGTTTTTCGGAGAAGGACGTGATGACCGTCTCACTCCCGGACAGGCCGGGGGAGCTGTCCAAGATCACCAAGACGCTGGCCAAGGCCGGCATCAACGTGGAATCCCTGTATATCCTGGGCTCCAGCTCCACGGTGGAGAGGATGGCCCTCGGGGTGGATCAGATGGAGAAGGCCAATGAGGTCCTGTGGAAGTACCTGGACTAGGCGACTGGTGACCTCGCCACCGTCGCCGTGATGATGGCGGCCACGATCGGCGGGCCCCCACCGCCGGGATGGGGGTCTCTTGCAGCAGGAACAGGGCGAAGGGGAATCCGAACACGATCTCCATCAGCAGTATCAGCGAGTAGGCCGTGGCACGGACGTACCTCGGTCCGAAGGAGTAGAAAAGGAAGGCCAGGCCGGTGCAGAAGACACCTTTATAGCATGGGCTGGCCAGACCGGTGTTGCCCACCGAGTAGTCCACGCGAAGACAGCTTCATAGGTACCAGGGACAGGATGGATGTGACCACAACGGCGGTGGCCACCATCAGGGAGTGATCATCATTTTCCTCTGGTAGAAGATTTAGAAGGCCCACAGGAGACCGGAGAGGAACACCGAGAGGTCCCCCACCAGGGTCCCGGAGAGCACCGACTCTTGGTCGCCGTCGATGGTGACTATGATTACCCCCGGCCAGGCCCAGGGCCATGGCCGCCCCATGCCTCCTTTCCAACCTCTCCCCCAGGACGGCTGCGGCCAGCAGGGCGACGAAGATGACCTCGATATCCACCAGGGGCACGGAGTTGGTGGCCGTGGTCAACTTGATGCCGAAGTGCTGGAAGGCCATGGCCAACGCATTGACGAATCCCAGGGCCCACAGCGTCCTGTCCCGGAGGATGTCGACCTCAAGCCTGCCCAGCAGGATCACGCCGGGAAGCAACACCAGGGAGCCCAGGATGAAGCGGGACAGTGTGTAGAATATGGGATCGATCTCCTCATCATGGAAGAATGGATCAGCGCCTATTTCCCTTCGACCTTCTCGCCCTCCAGCCGGGCACCGGGTTCCACCACCGCACCGTCCCCCAGGACGGAGTCGATCAGCGTGCTTCCTGGACCCAGGACACATCCCTCCCCCAGGGCGGAGCCCTCCACCCGGCATCCCTCCCCGATCCGGCAGCGGTCCATGACCAGGGAGTTCGAGATGAGGCACCCCTCCCCCACCTCGACATTCTCACCCAGGACGGCCCCATCAAGGCGACTTCCGCTTGCGAGCGTGCTGCCTTTCCCAAAGAAGAACGGAGGTTCGGCGCCCTCAATCGCTTCCTGGGGCCGACGCTCCGCCATCCGGAGGTTGGCCTCGATGAGATCGGACGGCCTACCGATGTCCTTCCACATCCCGGAGAGGGGGGAGCCGTACAGCGGTTCCCCGGCCTCCAGCAGTCCAGGGAACAGGTTCTTGGAGAAGTCGTAGTTCCTCCCTTCCGGCACGTAGGAGAGTGCCTCCCTCTCCAGCACGTAGATGCCGGCGTTGACCAGGTTGGAGAAGACCTCCTGGGGCGCGGGCTTCTCCTTGAACCTCTGGATCCGTCCCTCCTCGTCCAGCCCCACGATGCCGAACTCCTCCGGCCTCTCCACCCGGGTGAGGGCCATGGTGGCCGTCGTCCCCCGGGTCCTGTGGAAGTCGACCAGGACGGCCATGTCCACGTCCGCCAGCACATCGCCGCTGGCCACCACGAAGGTGTCGTCCATTCTCTCCTCCAGCAGCTTGACCGCCCCGGCCGTGCCGGCCGGCTGGTCCTCGAAGGCGAACTCCACCTCCGCGCGGAGGTCCATACCCTCCACGCTCTCCACCAGGTCCTCGGAGCGGTACCCGCAGGCCATGGTGATATGCCCCACCCCGGCCTGATCCAGTGACCTCAGCACGTACTCGACGCAGGGCCTGCCCAGCACCGGGAGTAGGGGCTTGGGCCTGGTGAGGGTGAGGGGCCTCAGCCTGGTCCCCTTCCCGCCGGCGAGGACGACCGCCTGCTCGACTCGATCGGACAAGACCATTCACCTCCAGCGGTCAAGGTCTATCCAGAATGAGGTCAAATAGTTTTCCTCCCGGGGGCCGGGAAACATTTTATAGGCCGCATCCTGTCCCCCGCACCGTCGATGGTCATGGTGTCGTTTAGAAGGCTCGAGCGCCTGCTAAAGGGAGGTATGGTTCCTGGCATCATGAGAGCGGGAAGCCTCATGGATCCCCGGGACCGTCTCCTCTCCCTGGTGCTCATCGGTCTGAGCACCTACATGCTCGTCGCACTCCTCACCTCCACTGTGTTCTGGGACCTGATCGGCCAGGTGGCAGGTCCACACACCGACCTAACCGTCTACAGGATGAGAGGGGACCTCTTGCTGGAGGGCAAGCTCCCCTACGACGACTTCCAATGCGAGAGCCCGCCCCTGGTGATACTGTTCTTCGTGCTGCCCCAGCTGGCGGGGGGTTCCCCCGCGGCCTACTCGGTGGAGTTCGGGGCGATAGCGATGATAATGGGCCTGCTGGTCTACTTCATTCTTCGGTCCAGGCCCGGAATGGCCTACGCCTCCGCCCTCCTCATCATGCTCTCCCCGGCCACCTGGATCACCGGATCCATACTGCTGCAGGACGAGGTGATCGTGGCCCTCTTCTACCTGATCCCCATCCTCATCCTGGCCAGGGGAATGAGGGACCTCTCCTCCGGTCTGATCGTGCTGGGCTCCCTGACCAAGGTGTACTCCGCCTTCATCACCCCGCTGGTGCTCTTCCGGGACGGGGACTGGCGGGAGAGGGTCAGGCACCTGCTGATCATGTTTGCAATCGGGGGGCTCATCCTCCTTCCCCTGGCGATAGCGGACATCGGTGCCACCGTCACCTTCCTGGAGTTCTACATCAACCAGTCCGCCTCGGACCTGACCACCGGTATCTCGCTGTGGCACTTCCTGTACCAGGCCGGCATCGAGGTCCCCACCTCCCTGCTCACCGGGGCCATGCTGGCGGGCGTGGGGCTCATCTGGTTCCTCTCCTGGTGGAGGCGGATGGATCCCCTCCTCTCCGGCTTCCTGCTCATCCTCCCCTTCCTTCTCTTCTTCCCCAAGATCCACGAGCCCTACTACCTCTTCCCGGCGGTGTTCATGTGCATCTTCGCCACCAGGAGGGAGAGGTACTTCTGGCTCGGCGCCCTGGCCTTCGTCCTCGCCCTGGTCTCCTCCATGTTCTGCCTGCCCGTCGGGGGAGGCGACCCCGTCGTCCCGCTCGAGGGTGCACAGCTGCTGCTGCCGATCTGCATCACACTTGGGGTGTACGGCATACTGGTCTACACCGCCTGGTCCCAGCTGGGGGAGAGGGAGCTGCTCTCCTGATCACTCCCAGGTCCACAGCTTGTTGCCCCCGTAGTTCCAGAGGGTGGAGGCGGCTATCCCCAGCACCTGGGAGATCATGTAGTAGATCCCGGCCAGGTCGGTGAGCGTCCACAGCACGGCGATGTTTAGCAGGACGCCTCCCAGGCGGACCATGTGGTCCTTCCCCAGGGCCCGGAGGACCGCCCTGACCCCGGAGACCCGCTTGTCCTTGAAGGTCCATACCTTGTTGGAGAAGAAGTTGACCAGCAGGCCGGCCTCTATCGCCACGATACCGGCGGCCAGGTAGAACAGGCCCATCGATGCCAGTAGGAAGAGGACCAGGAGGTTGACCACCGTCCCCAGGCCGCCCACGGCGCAGAACTTGAAGAACCGCAGGAACTCCCCCGATCTCCACCCGAGCCTCCAGGTCTCCACCGGGCCGCCGCCCTTCCCCCGATCCTGCCTGGATCCGTCGTAGCTCACCTGGGAGACCCCTGAGGGGTTGGCCAGGATCAGTAGCTCCTCCAGGGAGGGGAGATCCCCGGAGAAGTCCACCCCCTTGAGCAGCCCCCGCCTGAACGCCACCAGGTCCGGCCGGGAGTCCTCCACCTCCCTGAGCCCGTCGAAGAGGATGCGGGAGAGCAGGGACGGTCTGGATCCGTTCCCGTTCCCCGGAACGGTCATGGAGAGCTCACTGCCGTTCCCCAGCTCCCGCAGCAATCCGGGCAGGGGGTCCAGACGACCCGTCCTGGTGATGACCACCACGTCCTCCTCCGGCCCATCCCTCAGATGATCCAAGAGGTCCTCCTCCCGGACGGTCACGGCGTCCAGGGGATAGTGGGAGGGGGCATCTCGGCCTTCCAGGCTCACCAACCGCACCTGGGTGCTCCCGTCCAGCGACCCAGGTGGATGGACAAGGGTACCGCTTTCCGGGTGGAGCACTATCCAGATCATGCGAATCCTCCCGGGGAGTGGTTCTCACCGCCCGGTTCGATCGGTTCCCATTATCCGGTTCCTGTCATTAATGGTTATGCCCAGGCCCGCCGTCCCGGTGGGGAAGAGCCGTCCTCCCTTCGTCAGAAGGGCGGTGGTGGGATCGTCCATCAGGGACAGGTGGGAATCCAGGTCAGCGCATGCGACCGCTGGGGAGGAGAGGGCGAAGTGCAGGCCGGCCGCTATGGAGGCCTGGCACTCGGACATGCAGCCCACCATGGCCCGGAGTCCCCGGCGATGGCAGAGGCGGGCCATCTCCACCGCCCGGTGTATGCCCCCACACTTGGCCAGTTTGATGTTGATCAGTTCGATTGACGGCGGTAGAGAGGAGAGGTCCTCCGTGCCGTGGACGGCCTCGTCCGCCATGATCGGGACCGGGGAGCCCTCCGCCAGTTCGCCCATCTCCGCCAGCAGGTCCGCGGGCAAGGGCTGCTCCACCAGCTCCAACCCCAGGGGATCCACGGCCTGGAGGAAGTCCCTCGACTGGTCGAGATCGTACCCCTGGTTGCAGTCCACCCGGATGACCGTCTCCCCCACCGCCTCCCTCACCCCGCGCACGCGCTCGATGTCCGACCCGAGGTCCATCCCCACCTTGAGCTTCAGCGCCTTGAAGCCCTCCCTGACAAGGGATCGTGCCCTCTCCACCGTTTCCTCCAGGGGCATGATCCCGATGGTCACCGAGGTGGGGATCGAGTCCCTGATGCGACCGAGCATGTCGCACACCTGGACTCCCCTCTCCTTGGCCCACAGGTCGTAGAATGCGGCGTCCAGGGCCGAGCGGGGGGTGGCTCCGATCCCCTCCAGGGAGCGGTGAAGCTCCTCCGGATCCCTGATGTCCTCTCCCAACAGCTTCTCCGCCCGGCGGAGGGAACCCATGACCCTGTCCAGGTCATCGCCGGTCACAGTGTTGGGGGCGCATGCACCCCACCCCTCCCTCTCACCGGAGGTGATCCTCACCAGGACATTCTCCACCGTGTCCGAGCTGCCGGTGGCGATGACGAACGGTTCCCGCCTCCGCATGCGGACCGTGAAAGTCTCCAGGGCATCGATCTCACTCATACAGCCTCACGACGTTGTCGTCCTGCCTGGCCCCGATGGCCTCCGCCACCGGGCGGCACTTGGCCCTCATGATATACGCTATGGGACGGTAAGGGGAGTCGGAGAGGGCCTCGAAGTTGGCCATCCCCTTGGCAAGTATGAGGTCGGCATTCTCCATCTCCCCGCCCAGGGGCCCGGGGTCCTGGGGGATGCCCACCGCGAACCCTCCAGTTTCCAGGAGCCCGTCGACCAGGGTGGCGAGGGAGACCCGCTCGGCGTCCTCTCGGGTGACGTCGGTGAGTATCGGTTGGCCCTTGGCCACGCCCTTGACCCTCACGCCCATCGCCTGGATCTCGGAGATCAGCAGCTTGTCGAACACCGCCTCGCCGCAGTTGTCGAACAGGAAGAGGACCTTGTCCGCTTCCTCCAGGATCTTCCTGACCCGGGGGAGGTGATCGATCCCCAATCGCTGATTGACAATCGAATCGAACGCCTCCACCAGGTCCTCCGGACGATCGAATCCTTTCCCGATGCCGAAGTCCATGACGTTCCCGGCGATGGCGCACTGTACCGCGGCCCTCAGACCGTCCGGGGAGGACTCCACGAACTCCCTCGCCCTGGAATAGAGGGATTCGGCCACCCGATCGGCCTCCTCCTTGAGTCGGCGGTATGGATCGCGGTCCCCGATCAGGTGGTAGGCCCTCCTGTGCACCTCGGTGGCCAGGGAGGCCGAGTTGACCCCCTCCACGAAGCCACGGTCCATGACCTCCAGGGCACCGGCCATCACTTCCCTGGTCCTCTCCGGGGCCACCAGCTCGGTCTCGAAGAGTACCCTGCGCAGCAGGCAGGGCACGCATTCCGCGGTCATCTCCATGGTCCCGGTTAACCCGTGAAGGATGATGAAATCTTCGCCCGTGACCGGAAGGGCGAAGCGGGACCATATGTTTAATAGCACCACATGCGATTCGCGGGCAGATGCCAGACACCGTGACCCTGCGAGTGGCGCGGGCCCATCACCAGTCGGAGGTGGGGCTGGGAAGGGCCAGGATAGACTCCAAGACCCGGAAGTCCCTGGGGATGGAGGTGGGGGACTTCATCGAGATCCGGGGAAAGAGGACCACCGCCGCCAAGGTCTTCCGGGCCTCCCAGGAGGACGAGGGGAAGGACATCATACGCATCGACGGCATGATCAGGTCCAACGCCGGTGTGTCCATCGGGGAGAAGGTGACCATCTGCGGAGCGGAGACCCATCCGGCGGCGAAGGTGGTGGTGGCCCCCAAGATCCCCCAGGGGAAGAGGGTCAAGTTCGGCCAGGGTGTGGAGGACCTGTTCAAGAAGGGGCTGATCAAGCGACCCCTGATCAAGGGGGACGAGATCATCATCCCCAACATAGCCCTGATGGGCGGCTACCTGCCCTTCGTGGTGGTGAGCACCCAGCCCTCCAACATCGTGGAGGTGACCGACACCACCGAGCTGGTGGTCAAGACCGAGCCCAGCGAGTCGGAGGAGACCGCCCCCATCTCGGTCACCTACGATGACGTGGGCGGCCTGGAACC
Source organism: Methanomassiliicoccales archaeon (assembly GCA_046540255.1). Lineage (GTDB taxonomy): Archaea > Thermoplasmatota > Thermoplasmata > Methanomassiliicoccales > JAAEEP01 > JBKHFJ01. Next base: position 11,955 of record JBKHFJ010000003.1, read on the forward strand.
GGAGCTGCAGCGGGTCCGGGAGATGATCGAGCTTCCCCTGAAGAACCCGGAGCTGTTCGATCGGCTGGGGATCGATCCCCCCAAGGGCGTTCTCCTCTACGGGCCTCCGGGCACCGGGAAGACCCTGATAGCCAAGGCGGTGGCCAACGAGGCCGGGGCCAGCTTCTATTCCATCCAGGGTCCGGAGATCATCTCCAAGTACTACGGTCAGAGCGAGGAGAAGCTGAGGGAGAAGTTCGAGGAGGCGGAGAAGAACGCCCCTTCCATCGTGTTCATCGACGAGATCGACTCCATCGCGCCCAAGAGGGAGGATGTCCACGGTGAGGTGGAGAGGAGGGTGGTGGCCCAGCTGCTCACCCTGATGGACGGCCTGACCGGCCGCGGGCAGGTGATCGTCATAGGGGCCACCAATCGAGAGGATGCGATCGACCCGGCGCTGCGACGACCGGGGAGATTCGACCGGGAGATCGAGGTCGGCGTCCCCACCATGGAGGGGAGGAAGGAGATACTGGAGATCCACACCCGGGGTATGCCACTCTCCAGGGACATGGACCTGGACCACTACGCCGCCTCCACCCACGGCTTCGTGGGGGCGGACCTGGCCGCGTTGGCCAGGGAGGCGGCCATGAACACCCTGGGGAGGATCGTGCCGGAGCTGGACGTGGGGAACACCATCCCCTCCGAGGTCCTTGAGGGGATGGTGGTCACCCGCCATGATTTCGACGGGGCCATGAGGGAGGTGGAGCCCTCGGCCATGAGGGAGGTGCTGGTGGAGATCCCCATGGTCACCTGGGACGACGTCGGCGGACTGCTAGATGTCAAGGGCAAGCTGAGGGAGATGGTGGAACTGCCCCTGGAGAGGCCGGAGAGCTTCAGGCGGCTGGGGATCAAGCCGGCCAAGGGGATCCTGCTGTACGGGCCGCCGGGCACCGGGAAGACCCTGATAGCCAAGGCGGTGGCCAACGAGTCCCAGGCCAACTTCATCTCCATCAAGGGCCCGGAGGTCATCTCCAAGTGGGTTGGCGAGTCGGAGAAGGCGGTGAGGCAGATCTTCCAGAAGGCCAAGCAGGTCAGCCCGGCCATCGTCTTCCTGGACGAGGTGGACGCCATCGCCCCCTCCCGCGGGCACGACCGGGAGAGCCACGTCACCGAGAGGCTGGTCAATCAGCTGCTCACCTCCATGGACGGGTTGGAGGATCTGGACCGAGTGACCGTCATAGCGGCCACCAACCGGCCGGACATCGTGGACCCGGCCCTCCTCCGGCCAGGAAGATTCGACAACCTCGTCCTCATACCCGTGCCGGACCCGGAGGCCAGGAGCCGCATCCTGGAGATCCACACCAAAAACATGCCCCTGGAGGGGGTGGACCTGGAGTACCTGGTGGAGCACACCGAGGGCTTCGTGGGGGCGGACCTGGAGAACCTGTGCAGGGAGGCCGCCCTGAACGCCCTGAGGGAGGACGAGGAGGCGGAGAGGGTGACCATGGAGCATTTCCTCAGCGCCCTGGAGGAGGTTCAGCCCTCCACCGACGGGGAGGTGGTCAGGCAGTACGAGGACATCGCCAGGCGTCTGGAGAAGGTGCAGGTGGAGTTCGAGGACCTGGGACCCTACCGCTGATTGCCAGTGCCGCGAGGGAGTGACAAATCGACATCATTATATAGAGACAGCCTCATTCATCTTACAACTCTGAAGACAACCATCTGGCAGGTGCGGGGATGAGGAAATTTATCACTGAACTGAAAGGCAAGACGGTTATGACCAACGACGGTCAGATAATGGGAATGATATCCAATTTCGTGGTCGATACCGATTCCGGGGAGATACAGAACGTCCTGGTGGTACCGGCCGAGGAGATCGAGTCCCGCCTCTACCGAAACGACTCCCAGGGGAGGCTGGTACTGCCCTTCAGCGAGATGAGGGCGGTCCGGGACGTCGTGGTCATGAACATCGCCTGAAGACCCCCTTCTATTCTTTCAACATCCTGCTGACCCTGTCCCTGTTCTTCAGAGCGTCCTGGAATCCGGGCTCCCTCTCCAGTGCGGCCTCGTAGAACTCGATGGCCTTGACGTACTCCTTCCCCCTCTCGGCCACCATGCCCATTCCGTTGATGGCCTCGGGGTTCTGCTCCATCTTCAGCACCGAGGTGAAGGACCGCCTGGCCTCCTCCACCTTGCCCTCCCCCAGCTGGCAGATGCCCAGGTTGGTCAGGTACCTGGGATCGTGATCGATCAGCAGGGCCTCCCGGAAGCACCTCTCCGCCTCGGCGCACTCCCCTTTCAGATGGTAGACGCAACCCATGTTGTTCCAGGCGTCGGCGTACCCGGGGTGAACCTCTGTGGCCCTGTGGAAGGCCTCTATGGAGGCGTCCATCTCCCCCAGGAAGCGGAGGCAGGAGCCCCGGTTGTTCAGCATCTCCGGGGCGTCGGGGAAGCGGTTGAGGAGCCGATCCCAGATCTCCAGTGAGTTCCGGTAGCGCCCCCCGATCATCAGGTGGAGGGCGGTGATCGCCTCCTCCAGGTCGCCGCTCTCCAGGTGGATCTCATTCTCTCCCAACCGGAGCAGCGCCTCCCTCCTCCTGGCCTCCCGGGAGTCCACCCGGTCCAGGACGGTGGAGCACTCCTCGTACCTCCCCATCCGGTACATCAGCGCCTCCAGGTCCAGCGTCGCCCAGGGATCGGAGGACCACCTCATCCCCTCCCTCAGGGAGGCCACCGACTCCTCCAGGTTGCCGCTCTCCAGCAGCAGCTGGGCCCGACGGTGCAGGGCCGGGCTGTTCCTGGGGTCCAGCTCCAAGCACTTCCCGATCTCGTTGAGGGCACCCTCCAGGCGGCCCAGGGCCTCCATCAGCAATGAGGTCTGCCAGTACCTGCCGCACAGCGTCTCCTCCGACCCCTCGGTCTCGGCCAGGTCCACCAGGCCGGCCGCCTCCATGGCCTGGTCCCTCCGGACCGCGGCCTCCTCGTCATCCGGATCCAGGGAGGAGGCCACCGAGAAGGACTTGGCGGCGTCCTCGAACCTTCCCATACGCTCCTGCACCTCCCCCAACTCCATCCACAGCGCGGGCCGGTCCCTGTCCCTGGCCAGCACCTCCTTGTACGCCTGGACCGCCTCCTCCAGCCTGCCCATCTCCGCCAGGAGGGAGGCCCGGTTGATCAGCGCCTCGCGGTAATCCGGCCGGAGCTCCAGCGCCCTCTCCACGTTCTTCATGGCCCGCTCCCTCTCCCCCATGGCCCTGAGCACCAGGGCCCTGTTGTTCAACGCCTGGGCGTCGTTCGGCCTCATCTGCAGGAGGCGATCGAACGCCCTCAGCGCCTCCTGGTACCTCTCCAGCTGGAACAGGGTGGCCCCCTTGTTCAGCAGGGCCTGGGTCATGCCTGGTTCGGCCTTCAGGGCACCGTCGTAGGCCTCCACCTCCTCCTCGTAATCCCCCAGACGATGATGTATCAGGGCCTTCAGGTACCAGGTGCGGGCGTCCTCCTTGATCCCCAGGGCCCTCTGGCAGGCCTCCAGTGCCTCCTGCGGGTCCCCCATGGAGAGCAGTACCCTGGCCTTCCTCCTCCACACCAGGTCCTGGTCCGGCTTGAGGCGGAGGGCCTCGTCCAGCTTGTCCAGGGCCTCCTTGTACCTGCCCTCCTTCCGGTCAGCCTCGGCCTCCTGCAGGAGGCCGTCGAAACGACCCACGCTGGGCAGGTATCTGTTCCCCTCCTCTGCCAATATATGCCTGTCCCTCTCCCGGAGGAGCTGACCCTCCATGCCGAACTTCCTGAGCAGGAGCAGCAGCTTGGACCGGTCGGCGTGGCTGATGCCCAGGGAGTCGGCGTACCCTTCCATCGCCTCGTCCAGCTCGGACAGCAGGACGACAACCGGGTCCCTGTCCACGTAGTCCGCCCTCTCCTTGAACCTCTTCAGGGAATCCTCCGAGGCGTCCTCCGGATCCCTGGAGACGAAGACCAGGTAGTGACCCTCATCACCCTCGGCCTCGGCGTGCACCACCCCGCGGGAGACGGCGGCCGCGGTCACCTCCAGATCCAGGTTCTCCAGCAGCTGGACCACCAGCTCCTTGAACCTCTTCCCGTCCAGTCCCCGGAGCGCCCCGATCACCCTCTCCCGCATCCTCTCGTCCAGGAGCTCGTCAAGGGTCTTCATGGGCCTCCCTCCAGAGTTGATCGGCCGCTGGGTGATGGAAATCTTGGGGGAGGGATCGAAGACATTCCAGGGACTCCTCGGTCCTCCCCATCCCCTCCAGGATGAGCGCCCGCTTGACGGTGGCCAGGTCCCCGTCCCCCTCCTTCCCCCGGCTCCTGGCAAGGTCGACCAGCTCCATGGCCGTATCTTGATCCCCGATCCAGTGCTCCATCAGGGCCTGGTTCGAGACCGCCACCCACCTCACCCGGGGGAACGGGTCGGCCCGGGAGTAGAGGTCCCTGGCCCTCCCGGCCAGCTCGCCCATGTACCTCTCAAGGGGTTCCCTCTCGATGGGAAGGGTGGAGAGCCGGCGCAGCAGCAGGGAGAGCAGGTTGCCCAGTCTGGTGCAGGCCCTGGCCCACGGAAGGGTGCTGAATTCCTCCCCCTCGCACCGCTTGAGCAGTCGCCAGGTGATCTCCCTGTACGGGAGGATCTCCTCCCCCCACACATGGAGGGGGACGCCCAAGAAGGAGAGGTGCCTCTCCACCAGGGAGGGGAGATCTTCCTCCCTCAGATGGTTCAACCTGACCGGGGTCTCCACGCCCTTCGCCGGGGATATCTCGGCGGAGGAGACCGGTCCTATGCTCAGGACGGCCGATGAGGTGTGCCAGTACCTCCTATCGGAGGCCGGATCCAGGGTCCTGGGGAGCAGGGCCAGGGGGTCCTCGATCCTCCTCAGGCAACGCCCGCAGAGGACCGACCCCTCGGCGGTCCCTGTACCACAACCTATACAGACCATCCCGACACCGGTTCAGAATGATTGGCTGAAGATAAAACGGTAACGATTCCAGTTCACGGCCGCTTGACCATGTGGGCCCCTTCCCTGCGATAACCCTGGGCGCGGTAGTAGGGCCTGACCCCCACGCCGGAGGTGACCTTGATGGAGGAGGCGCCCCTCTCAAGGGCCAGGGACTCCGCCCTCTCCATGAGACGCTTACCGTGACCCCTGTGCTGCCAGGCCTCTCCCCTGCTCCCCAGGGGAACCATTGGCCCGAAGACCTTCAGCTCCCTCACCCTGGCCTCCTTATTCTGGAAACGGAGCCTCAGGAAGCCCACCAACGCCCCCTCAGGGGTGTCCAGGGAGAGGAATATCTCCCGCCCGGCGGAGGCCTGGTACTCCCACTGGTTCAACTCCACCTCCCCGGGGGAGATGCCCTTCAGCCCCACCTCCCGGCATCGGATGCAGCGGCAGGCCGAGTCCGTCTCCTTCATTTTCCACTGGACCAGCTGCCGCAGGTGGCCCTTGTCCACCCCGTCCTCTATCTGGGGCACGGGTATGTCCCTCTGGATCCGCTGAATCCTGACGTAGGGGGGGACCAGGGACTTCATCCGGGCGATCAGGTCCACCGCCTCCTGGGTGGAGTGGGGTCTGTAATCGCCCCTGCGCCACATCTCGTACAGTGGGGCGTCCCGCACCACCAGGGTGGGGTAGATCTTCAGCATGTCGGGCCTGAAGCGGGGATCGGAGAACACTGTGCGAAAGCTCTCCAGGTCCCTCTCCGGCGAGGATCCGGGGAGACCGGGCATGATGTGGTAGCATACCTTGAGACCCCTCTCCTTGGCCGCCCTGGTGGCGTCCGCCACTTCCCGGACGCCGTGGCCCCTCTCCACCCCGGCCAGGATGTCATCGTCCAGTATCTGGACGCCCAGCTCCACCCGGGTGGCGCCCAGGGCCATGGAGAGGTCGACCTGCCCCCCCACGAAGTGGTCCGGTCGGGTCTCCACGGTCATCCCGATGCATCTGTGGGGGGCGCCCTCGTTCAGCCGGTGGGCCTCCTCAAGCGAGCTGGTCCGTTGTGAGTTCATGGCGTCGAAGCATCCTTTGACGAAACCCTCCTGGTAGTCAACCGGCCTGGAGGTGAAGGTGCCACCCATGATGATCAGGTCCACCTTGCCGGTGGGGTGCCCGATGGCGGCCAGCTGGTCCAGGCGATCCTTCACCTGCCGGTGGGGATCGAACCCGTTCCTCTCCCCCCTGCGGGCCGCCGGCTCCTTTCCCGTGTAGGACTGGGGGGATCCGCTGGAGACCCCTCCAGGGCAGTAGAGGCAGCGCCCGTGCGGGCAGTCGTGCGGCGAGGTCATCGCGGCCACCACCGCCACGCCGCTCATGGTACGCACGGGCTTCCTGCGCAGCAGTCCCTCCACTCGGGGCAGCTCCCCCTCCCGGACACGGGAGAGGGTCTCCGAGTTCGGGGGCACCGATCCCAGGGAGAGCTCCCTGCAGAGCCTGAGCTTGTGACGCTGCAGCTGGTCCTTGTCCCCGATGGTCCCGTCCATCATCAGGGAGATGAGCCTGCGGTGGAATTCCTCCTTGCCGTCCATGGGAGATCAACCGAAGTAGGCCCGGGTGGCCTCCAGGTCCTCCTCACCCTCCTCCTCTTTGCTCTCCACCACGTCGACGGACAGCACCATCATCAGGGGGATGATCCTGATGGTGCCGTCCTCGACCAGCCTCAGCCTCAACGCCGTACCGTTGCCGAAGGAGGCGTATCCGAGGAACTCCCCCTCCGACTCCAGGATCTCCCGCCCGTAGCGGCTCATCACCCGGTACCTGGAGCCCTTGGTGAAGGCCGGTTCTATGTCCTTCATCGTTCCTCCCTCTCCATCAGCTCCTGGAAGTGGTCTATCGACTTCCGGTAGCTCTCCATGGCCATCTCCACGTTCGCCTCGGTGAAGCTCCAAGCCTTGCGCAGGTCCCCGTAGCGGATCCGGTATCCCTTCTTCATCTGACCGTCCCTCTCGGTCTCCACCTCCTCGACCAGGTCGATCGCCTTCAGCTTGTTCAGGTGACGGTAGACGGTCGGTCGTGTGGTCCCCAGGAATGAGGCCAGCTCGTCCACCAGCCACGCCCTGTGGTTGTTCCTCATGAAGCAGTCCATGAACAGCCTATAGGGGACGCTCTCCAGGACGTCGTTCGCCCCGGTCTTGGGATCGTATCCCCTCGGCAGGTAACCTATCTGCTTGAGCAGTCGGACGGCGAGATCGTCCACGTCGTCCAGGGGCGTCAACGGGGTGTTGCTCTGCACGTTCAGTTCGAACATATCGGACCCTGCCACCACAAATATCCTTGAGAGATTTATTTCTATCGCATGAAGCTTAATGAATAACGGTCACAACGATCCCCCGAATCGGCACCCCTGCCAATGACGCAGGTACAAGAACTGGAGGATTGTTATACAATCAGGACAACATATTCCTGATTATGGAAAAGTGATATATATACGGGAGGGGGGTTCAATCATCCACGGTGTATCAAGATGAGATTCAGATCATTCCTAGCGGCCATTCTCGTCTCCACGATGATGGTCAGCCTGGCCGGGGCCGGCTGTCTCGGCGACGGTGACGACGGCAACGTGGTCCGGTGGATACAGATCCCGCCGATAGACCAGAAGGCCTCCTACCAGTCTGGCACCGTCGACGGTGCGATCACCTGGGAGCCATACGCATCCGATGCGGTCCTGGACTCCGACGCGGAGATCTACAAGTGGTCCGGTGAGATCTGGGAGAACCACCCGTGCTGCGTGATGGCGGTGGACCGCGATTACCTGGAGGACAACCAGGACATCGTCCTGCGGGTGCTCAAGGCACACATGATCGCCACCGACTGGATCGAGGAGACCATGCAGAACCCGGACAGCGACAACTACACCCAGATGCTGCAGATGGGGGCCGACTTCTCCGATAGGAGCACCGAGGTGGTGGATAGCTCCCTGGAGCACATGCGGTTGGCCTACAACATCACCGAGGACTTCAACGACTGGATGGAGATCATCACCCAGAAGTACATCGATTTGGGCCTGATCAGCCAGCAGACCATCCAGAACCGGGGGTACGATGACGTGGACGACTTCGTCTCCAAGTACGTGAACTCCTCCCTGTTGGACACGGCCCGGGACATCGAACCCAGCGACACCATTTTGACGGATCAGCCCGTCAAGCTCGGTTACCTGACGGGGGATCTACACCAGTTCGCCCGCGTGGTGGCGGACAACAAGGAGATCTGGGGCGAGGGGGAGAGCCTGTTCGAGCACTACGGCGTGGAGGTGACCACCTCCCCGGGTGGCCCATACACCAACGGTGGGGTGGAGATGCAGAACTTCGACATGGGCAACGTGGACATAGGCTACCTGGGAAGCTCACCGGCGATTCTCAGGCACCTGAATGATGACATCGATACCGTGATCATATCCCAGGTGAACAACGAGGGGTCCGCCATATTCGTCGATCCCTCCATCCAGGAGCTGGAGGACTTCGACGGCAAGACCATAGCCACCCCGGGACCCTCGTCCATCCAGCACCTGATGTTCCTGGACTACTTCACCGAGAACGGGTTCGAGGTTCGCTCCAAGTAGGAAGGAGGAACCAAACCTTTTTCATTTTTCATCCTATTCCAGACAGCATCAGGGAGGGAGTGTCTCGGACCGAAGAGGCCTGACGAAAGGACTACCCAGAAGACTCCTGGACAAGCTCAGGGGGAAGTGGAGTGAGGAGCTGATGGACGATCAGCAGATCGACCGGCTGCGAACCCTGGTCATCACCCTGGTATCCCTGGTCAGCTTCGTCGCGGTGTGGTGGGGCCTGGCCATACTTCTGGACAGCAACTACCTGCAGCCTCCGGACGCCGTTTTCGAGGCTTTCGTGAACTCCTTCACCACCGTCGATCGGCTGACCGGTCTGACCATGTGGGATAACATCTCCTCATCGCTGGAGAGGGTGCTCATCGGTTTCGTCATGGCCTTCGTGCTGGCGGTACCGCTGGGGCTGTTGATGGGATTCTCCCATCTCGGGGAGGACTTCGGAAAGCCCATAGTGGAGATCATCAGGCCCATACCGCCGATCGCCTGGGCCCCCCTCCTGCTCGCCGCGCTGGGAGTGATCCTCGGTCCACCGGTGGTGGTGTTCATAGGGGTGTTCTTCCCGCTGCTCTCCAACATCATCTTCGGCGTCAAGAGCATAGACCCCATACTGACCGACGCGGCCAAGACGCTGGGTGCCAGCAGGCTGCACCTGTTCGCCAAGGTGATCCTCCCCTCCACCGTACCCTACATTATGACCGGCATCCGGATCGGTCTCGGCGTGGGATGGATGTGCATAGTGGCCGCCGAGTTCATCGGCGCGGTGGGCGGCGGAGTAGGCCAGTACATACTGTTCAAGACCAACGTGGGGAGGTGGGACCAGGTCTACGCCGGGTTGGTGACGATCGCCATACTGGGACTTGGCACCACGGAGTTTGCCGGGTACATTGAGAAGAAGGTGTCGAAATGGATGGGTCTGAAGTAGTTCTCTCCATACGGGAGCTGAAGAAGTCCTTCCCCATGGAGGAGGGGGAGCTGGTGGCGGTGGAGCAGTTCAACCTGGACGTGCACAAGGGGGAGTTCCTGTGCATCCTGGGGCCCTCCGGGTGTGGGAAGACCACCATCCTCCGGATACTGGCGGGGCTGGAACGACCCACCTCGGGCAAGATACTGCTGGAGGATAAGGAGGTCAGCGGTCCCGGCTCGGACCGCGGCATGGTCTTCCAGGAGTTCGCCCTGTTCCCCTGGAGGACGGTGCGGAAGAACATCGAGTTCGGTATGGAGCTCAGGAAGGTTCCCAAGGAGGAGAGGAACGCCGCCTCCCAGAAGTACATCGATCTGGTGGGGTTGCAGGGCTTCGAGGACTCCCACCCCTACGAGCTCTCCGGGGGCATGAGGCAGCGGGTGGGCATCGCCCGGGCCCTGGCCAATGATCCGGCCATACTGCTGATGGACGAGCCCTTCGGTTCCCTGGACGCCCAGACCAGGAACCTGATGCAGAAGGAGCTCCTGCGGATCTGGGAGGAGACCAAGAAGACTGTGGTGTTCATCACCCACTCGGTGGACGAGGCGGTGTTCCTTTCAGACAGGGTGGTGGTGATGACCGCCCGCCCGGGCAGGATCAAGGACAAGTTCAACGTGCCCTACGATCGCCCCAGGGACAGGGCCAGCGTGGAATTCGCCTCCCTGCGGAGGAACATACTCGCCGAGCTGGAGAGAGAGGTCACAGAGTCCAAGCAGATACCTCCGGGGCAGTAGGGCGATCACGAGGTCCTCTCGGCGGCCACCTCGATGGCCTTCAGCATGCTCTCGGTGGGGATGATCACCGACACCGGTATGCTCAGTATCTTCTCCACCGTGGGGGCGACGATGGGGGCGCAGACCACCGCTACCGCGCCGTCCCGCTCGGCGTTCACCGCGGCGATCAGGGCCTCCTCGATGGTGGTGGCCGGGTACTCCTTCACCCGGATGTCCTTCCCCCCGATCCTGACTATGCGCTCCTCGATCCGGTTGAGCACCGGCCGGGAGGCGATGACCGCGATGAAGTTGCCGCCCGGATGGTTCTCCAGCCTCCTGACGGCGGAGATGACCATGCGGACCGTCCTCAGGTTGGGTTCCCGCTTCTCCTGCATGATCTTGTAGACGGTGCTCTGGGAGAGCCCGGTCCTGGAGCAGAACTCGTGGATGCTGATCTCCAGGTCCTCCTCCAGCACCTTCTTCAGGGCGTCCCGGAAACCCCCGGGGCCCCGCAGGATCCCGGAGACCAGCTCGTCCACCAGCGACATCTTTCCTCACTTCTTCTTGATCAGGTCCGCCGCGTTGGTCCCCGCGACGCACCCCTCCCCCACCGCCTTGGCCAGCTGCCACGGCTGCCCGGTCACGTCCCCGCAGGCGAACACGCTGTCGATGGAGGTGCGGCAATCCCTGTCCACCGGGATGTGCCCGCTGGGGTCGGGTACCAGGTCGATCTCCAGGGCCAGCTCCATGGAGCTCTTGGCCCCCAGTTCTATGAAGACGCCGTTCACCTGCAGCGTCCTGCCGTCCTCCAGCTCGATGCCGGTCACCGTCTTCTCGCCCACTATCCTGCTCACCTCGGCCGGGTGTACCATCTCGACCTGGCTCTGCTCCACCCGATCCATCAGGTGGTCCGCCACCTGCACCTCCTCCGCTACCCAGTACACCTTAGAGGCGTATCCGGTGAGCAGCATGGCGGAGGAGGCCGCCTCGCTGCCCTCGCCGACAACGGCCACCGGCCTCCCACGGAAGAAGTTGCAGTCGCAGCTGGCGCAGTAGCTCACCCCCTTGCCGATGAAATCCTTCTCCCCCTCCACCCCCAGTTTCCTCCTGGATATGCCGGGGGCCAGTATGATGGCGGTGGCCTCCACCTCGGTGCCGTGATCTGTGCGGACGAGGAAGCCTTGGTCCAGCCGCTCCATGGCGGTGACGTCCTCCTCCAGGAGCTCCGCCCCGAACCGCTCGGCCTTCTTCATGGCCTCCCGCACGAGTTCCTCCCCATCGCCCATCTCCACGCCGAAGTAGTTCTCCACCTTGTGACCGGATATGGCGCTGTTCCCCGGATGCCCGATTAGGGTCACCTTCACCTTCTTCCTCGCCGCGTGTATGGCCGCCTGCAGACCAGCGGGCCCACAGCCGATGATCAGGATGTCCGTGCGCACTCTAACGACCGAAGAGGTTAACGTCTACGGGCGTAATTAGAAGTTTCTATCGCCCGTCCAGAAAGTCTCATTCCAGGAGCAGGCGGATGCGGTCTATCTCGTCCATGATCCGCTCTATCCTCATCTCGAACTCGGGGCTGGTGGAGTGGGCCGGCCTGCTCCTCTCCAGGGTATCCAACTCCTCCCGCAGGGAGGCCAGCCTCCTCTCCAGCTGCTCTCTGTTCTCCATCTACATGTGCTTAGAGAGCTGCTCCCTTATCTGCTCTTTGGGATAGGCACCCACCAGGTTGTCCACCTGCTGGCCGTTCTTGAAGACCAGGAGGGTGGGTATGGCGTATATGCTGTACCGCCTGGCTATGTCCTGGTTCTCATCGGTGTTCAGCTTCCCGAAGGCCACCCGTCCCTGGAGCTCCCGGGAGAGCTCGTCGATGACCGGGGAGATCATCTTGCAGGGGCCGCACCAGGGAGCCCAGCAGTCCACCACCACCAGATCGTATTGCTGCACGAACTGGTCGAAGTTGGGGTTACCCAGCTCCACCGGCTCGCCCGGCCATCCGTCGCCGCCGGACTCCTGCATCATCTCTTCCATCTTCTTCCTCTTGATCCTCTCGATCTCGTCATCCATGTTCACACCCCCGGTTGTGCATCGCGGGTGAAAAACCAAAAGCCCCATTTCACTTAAAAAGTTTGTGGATACCCCTCGATACTTGGTTGGTCGAATGGGGACCATCCAGCAACATACTACGTACATGGGAGGGAAAAAATCTAAGTGAAGGACAAAACAGAGAGTAATAGGAGATGCCGGAGTTATGCCGCGGATGAAGCTGCACTTCAGCATACGCGTTCAGTACATGGGGGTCATGCTCTTCCTGGCAATCGGGATCGCTTTCCTGATGACCTTTCTCCTGTACAGCACCTCCCCCATGGTGAACCGGATCATGGGCTCCCTCTCCCTGTCCAACGCCGAGTTCGGGATGATATCCACCGGTGTCCTCATGACCATGGTGGCCCTGAGGATCCCCTGGGGGATCGCCGGGGACCGGTACGGGTACATGACCGTGCTGAAGATCTCCCTTCCGCTGATCGCCGCGGCCGCCCTCCTACGGGGCTTCGCCCAGGACTTCCCCGCCCTGATGGCCAGCCAGCTGCTCCTGGGGGCCGGGGTGGCCTCCATCCTCCCCTGCCTCCCCATGATCGTGCGGGAGTGGGCGCCCCACCGCACCGGCTTCGCCACCGGGCTGTACACCACCGGCTACGCCGTGGGCACCGGGGTGGCTTTGGGACTGACCCCTCTCCTGCTGGAGGGGAACGACTGGCGCTACGTGCTGGTCATGTACAGCCTGGTGGCCATGTTCGTGGCCGTCCTGTGGTGGTCCATGGCCAGGAGCCTGAACGCCGGGCAGTACGATCCCAAGCCGGGGGAGTTCTGGCTGCTGCTCAAGGACAAGTACGTGTGGGCCCTGGCCATATTCATGATCGCCACCGGGGGCTGCTGGGATACCCTCACCATATGGATGCCCAAGGTCCTGGAGATGAAGGCCATGGAGACCTCCCTGGCCCTGATCCTGGCCCTCGGGTTCATCTCCAGCGGTCCACTGGTGGGACCGCTCTCCGACCGGGTGAGGGACGAGGGCGTTCTCCTGGGTGCCCTGGGAATGGGGGTGTCCCTCTCCCTGCTGGGGATCGCCCTGGCCTCCGGCCCGCTCGCCCTGATCAGCGTGTTCCTGGCGGGCTTCTTCATCTCCGGTACCCTCGTTCTCATCCTCCGCCTGCCCGCCAAGGATGAGAGGCTCTCCTACTCCGGTGGCCAGGTGGTGGCCATCTTCTCCTCGGTGGGTAACCTGGGATCGATCTTCATGCCCATGCTCTTCGGTTACATGATCGACCTCAGCGGCGGCTACCTGCACTCCTTCTACGCGGTGACCCTGATCGCCTTCCTGATCTTCTTCGCCGGCTCCTGCTTCTGGGTGGGCACCAAGGCGGTGGAGGACGTGGTGGCCCACCCTCTCAGGTCCCTGGCCGGGGCGCTGAGGAGGACGGGGGAAAGGCGCCACTGATCCCCCTCTGGACGGTCTTTAGGGAAGGACGCCACTTCCGAAGGATTTTTAAGAACTGATGACAATATCCCGGCGTGAGTGCCGATGTTGGAGGAAGCTTCTGAGTTCATTGGACTGCAGGTCTACACCCCCAAGGGCATCTTCCTTGGGAACGTGAACAACCTGGTGATCGACCTGGATAACAAGCGCATAGACGGCCTCTTCATCGGCGAGACAAATCCCCTGCTGGTGGAGGATTCCAAGGCGATCAACATCCCCTTCAGGTGGATACAGTCGGTGGGGGACATCATCCTCCTGAAGTACTTCCCCAAGAGGGTGACCACCAAGTCCCCCGGTCCCCAGGTGTAGTTACTTTTTAATGGCCGTCCGGCCTAAGGCCCCAACATGAGTGAAGAGAGGTACATCGATCCGACCGCGGTCATCATTGGAGATGTGAGTATCGGAAAGGGAGTCAGCGTGTGGCCCTATGCGGTCCTGCGCGGTGACCAGAACGGCATAGAGGTGGGGGAGGGGTCGAATATCCAGGAGCACGTGATGGTCCACGTGGACCCGGGCTCACCGGCCAGCATCGGGAAGGACGTCTCGGTCGGACACGGGGCCATCATACACGGGGCGACGATCGGGGACCGGTGCATCGTGGGCATTCACAGCACCGTGCTGAACGGGGCCAAGGTGGGAGAGGACTCCATCATAGGGGCCAACGCCCTGGTCACCGAGGGCATGGAGGTGCCACCGGGATCGATCGTGGTGGGCGTCCCCGGCAAGGTGGTCAAGAGAGACCAGGGATCCACCCGGAAGGCCACCGAGAGGAACGCCGCCGCCTATCACAAGTTGAGGGACGAGTTCATCGAAGGTCGACATAGGCGGCACAGGGTCCACTGAGATTCTCCCCCGCACCCTCCCTGGCCAGCAGCGAGGCGGGGTCCTCACCGCAGCGCCTCTCCAGGTCCCAGTGGAGGTGGGCCACCCGGATGGCCGCCCTGTCCAGTCCCTCCTCCTTGAGCGCGTCGGTGACCTCCTGCAGGGAGAGGACCCGGTCCTCGCCCATCAGGTTGTCGGCGTGGGCCACCACCTTCTCCTCGATGGTCTCCGGCATGTAGCTGCCCGGGGTGAGGCCCAGTTCCCTGGCCTCCTCCATGTCCAGTCCTCCTCCCACGTGCCTCTGCACGGTCCTGATCACCGATCCGTGCAGGCCCCTCCGCCTCAGGATCTCCAGCCCCTCTCCCAGATGGCCGATCCCGTGGTCCCGGGACCTGCCGATGTCGTGCAGCAGTGCTGCGGCCGTCACCAGGCGGAGGTCGCACTGGCACCTCTTTGCCAGTATCACGGCAGCGTCCATCACCCGGCAGCAGTGCCTGATCACCCGGGGAGGGCAGCCCTCCTCGACCAGCATCCGCACGCATTCCCTCTGATCAGGGATCCTCGACAACTCTCTTCCCCCTATCCATCGGTATCACCCTCATCCTGCCCCGAAAGTCCCGCCTGAGGCCCTCGCCGCCCGACAGGCGGTCCATGAAGACGGCCAGTGCGGCCACCTCGGAGTGGGGCTGGTTCCCCACCGCCAGGTTGACGTCCGCCAGATCGTACATCTCCCGGGGGACCTTCTCGGCCCCCACCACCACCAGGACCCTGGCGGATCCCACCTCCCCCATGGCTTCGTCGATGTGCCGCCCGTACATGGTGAGGTGGACCACCTGGCCATCGAAGTCCCTGACCACGGGCCTCCACCTCACCCCGGTCTCTATCCGGAAGTCGCCCCCGAACCTGTCCACCACGTCCCTGACGCCGCGCTCCAGCTCGGGATCCGTGGTGGTGACCATCACACCCCTGGCACCGAGGGCCCGTGCGGTCAGAGCCACGTGGGTGGTGATCCTCTTGTCCCGCTCGGGGCGGTGACCCAGCCTGAGCACCCATACTTCACGCATCGGCCTTCCCTGATCAGTCCTTCAGCAGCTCTATCCGGTGGCCCCGGTAGTCCAGCCTGATGGACCTCTTGACCAGGGAGCGGAGCATGGTCGAGGTCATGTCCATCTGCTCGGCCACGTCCCCGGCGAACCTTCCCTCCGGCCCCACCTCGTCCATGATCCTCTCCTCGATCTCCTGGAACTCCCCCTCGGGCATCATCGCCACCGCCAGGACGTCGGAGATCTCGTATACCGGCCAAGAGGCGTTGATGTGAAAGGAGGTGTAGTAGGTGTGATATGACTTCTCTGGACGGGAGCCGTCGGAGGACTGCCAACGGGTCTCCACCAGCTTCATCTTCTCAAAAAAGGTGAGGGCATCCCTTCCCTCGGGGCCGAAACTCTCCTCTATCTCGGCAGCGGTGCGCCATTCCAGGGTCACGTCCTTGAGCACCTCCCTCTTGACCCTGGTATCAACAGCCCTTAACATCGGCACCAGTTCCGAGGGTTCGTTGATGACCTTGATTCTATTCATACCAATCCTTATTGGTTCTCCTAGATATAAAACTGTACTGACATCCGGTTTTCCCCCCGTAAGTTGGCTCACCGTTCAACGGATAAAACTTAAAGACGTGCTTCGATTACTGGAGCGAGATGAAGAAGATATATCAGTGCCTGGTGTGCGGCAAGGCCCACGATGCCGAGGAGAAGGCCATGAACTGCCACGACGGCCCCATACAGACCATCATCACCGGCGTCAGTAGATGGCCAAAGGAGTGGTGGGCCGGCCACTAGATCTGGGCGAAGAGCCAGAAGGTCCCCGCCAGCCCCAGCAGCGGTACCACCAGCATCAGGAAGTCATCATCGACGATTTTTGTGGGCAGCGACTCCACGTATATGGCAAGGCCGGTCGCCACCCCACCCGCGACCAGCACCTGGAGGGAGGGTCCCATGACCAGGGCCATGGAGCCGACCGCCAGGAGGAAGTAGAGGACGATCGGGAGCCATGGGTACAGCCCGCTCCCCCGCTTCCTCAGCTCGCCTATCAGGGGGTCCACCCATCCCATCCCCAGGAACACGGGCAGGGTGTAGCGGAAGGGGAAGAACAGTAGGGAGAGGGTGATACCCAGCCCTGCCCAGGTGGCCGCGGAGACCCGGTGGTACTCGTACCACCGCATGCCAGGTATGGCGGGCTTGAAGATCAGCCTCAGGGCCTCCACACCCAGGACGATGGCCAGGACAATGACCAGGCCCTGCTGGGGGCTCAGACCCCCGCTCCACAGGGGATCGGGGGCGAGGTAGTAGAGCAGGAATAGGGGGGTGCACATGTGCACCATCCTGCGGAGCAGGTTGCCCCAGTCCATGGTCGGCAGGATAGGACGCGACGATATAAAGGCAACGCTCAGGAGAACGAGGTCCTGGACCACTTCCTCTCGATGCCGGCCAGGAAGAGGAAGGTGCCCACCAACAGGACGGAGCAGACCAGGGAGATCCCCACGGCCGTCAGCAGCGGCTCGGTGTCCAGGGAGAAGGAGAGGATGGTGAGCCCCAGGTCCGGGAGCAGGGAGACCACGGTGAACTTGGTCAGCACGTTGGGGTTGAACAGGAAGGACTGGGGGCTTATCCCGGTCAGGTAGGCGGTGGCCACCACCATGTAGACCGAGGTGATGTACAGGACCGGCAGGGCCAGCCACAGTATCCCTGTTTCCCCGTTCAGGACGGAGATGCCCACCACGAATGGGGTGGATATACCCAGGGCAAGCATCAGGAAGACCAGCAGCTTGGCCCGGATGAGGTCGGGGACGGTGACCGGCAGGGTACCGTAGTAGTCCGCCAGATCGACGTTGGTCAGCCAGCTGTACAGTAGCACGCCGAAGAAGCCCACCATGGCCGCGTAGAACACCGTGTTGAACCCCACCGGTATGCCCAGTCCCGCGTTCACGTACCAGGTGCTCAGACTGAGGAAGAAGAGGGGGGCCACGAAGGAGAGGGACATCTTGAACAGGGTGCCGCTCCTCACCAGGTCCACGAACTCCTTGGCCACCAGCTCCTGGTACTTTCCGATGAATCGGAACCTGCCCAGGTAGGCCGGGAGCAGCTCCTCGAAGCTGGACCGCACCGATTCGTACCTCTCCCTGACGAAGGAGACGGCCACCACCAGGAAGAGGAGGATGAGGAGCCCGGTGGTGCCGGAGTAGAGCATGACCGCGTGTGGCCTCCATCCGAACGGCGGCAGGGCGAACTGGAGCCCCAGGGTGGGCAGCACCAGGTCCAGGCCGTAGAGGCCCAGGAAGCCGTGTCCGACGATGGTGCCGATGAAGGCCCCCACCCCCACCAGGAAGACCGCCAGGCTCCTGGTGTACAGGATGGACATGGCGAAGCTGAGGGAGATGCCGTAGAGGAAGGAGAGCACTATCGGCGAGAAGGCCGAGACCACCGATATGGGGTCGTGGTGGACCAGGGGGACGGATGCCAGCATCCCGGCCATTGCGGGGGCGATGATGATCAGAAGGTAGAACACGACGTCCCTCAGGTACATTCCCAGGAACGCCTTCCTGAAGGAGAGGGGGAGCACCGACGGGGTGGCCACCAGGAAGTTCTGCCTCCCCTGGCTCCTCTCGATGTAGGTGCGGCCAAGGAAGCCGAAGGCGCCCACGCTCAGGCCGTACAGGAAGAACCCCATGTTGGCCAGCCCGAGCATCTGCCCCAGGGGCATGGTGTCCAGGAGACGGTCCAGGGTCAGCCCCAGCATGAGGCTCACCGTGAGGACGAAGATCGGTATGGCGATGAAGATGGTCCTGGAGGAGTGGGAGACGTGCATCCGGTACTCCTCCCGGAGCATCAGCCTAAGCAGTAGGAACACGAGCATCCCCCACCGAACGCAGGAACACGCTCTCCAGGTCCTCCCCCCTCCGCCTCAGGTCCTCGGCCCTCTCCCTGGCCACCACCCTCCCCTGGTCCAGTATGATGATCTCCTCGCACAGCCTCTGGGAGATCTCCAGGATGTGGGAGCACATGAAGATGGTCCTGCCCCTGTCCCTAAGGTCCAGAAGGTAGTCCCTCAACCTCCTCTGGTACACCGGGTCCAGGTTGATGAACGGCTCGTCCAGGAGAAGCAGGGGCGGCTGGTGGATGAAGGCGGAGGCGAGCATCACCTTCTGCCGCATCCCCTTGGAGAGGTCCTTGCACAGGGCCCCACGGGCCTCCCCCAGGTCGAAGAAGTCCATCCACCCCTCTATCTTGCCCTCCAGTTCCTCCACACCCCTCAACCGCCCGGAGAAGAGGAGGAACTCGGAGGCGGTCAGGTAGCTGGGAGGGCTCTCCACCTCAGGGACCAGGCCGATCGATCTCATGATCTCCCTGGAATCCTTACCGACATCCATGCCGAGTATCTGCGCCTCGCCGGAGGTGGGGACCAGTTGCCCGGTCAGTATGCGAAGGAGGGTGGTCTTGCCGGCGCCGTTCCGCCCGAAGCACCCGAAGAAGGTCCCCTCCTCCACCTGGAAGGACACTCCGTCCAGGGCCCGGTTCTCCCCGAAGCTCTTCCTGATCCCCTCCACGTCGATCGCGGGCATGTCATCCGTGCATCCTGCGGAGTCTATTTAATCCCTCTCCCTCAGGTGCGCACCCGGTGATCGTCCATCCTTCCCCAGTCCTCCACCCGATCGTAGTCCTTCCTGGAGGAGCGGAAGTGCACTTTCACCCTGGAGTTCCCCAGCTCGGCGCGGGAAAGGAACAGGGGATCATCGCCCAGCCTGATCGCCTCCAGCACCAGGGGGAGCTCCTTCCGGAAGATGCGGTCCCTCATGGAGGCCGAGCCGAGCACCAGGCCTCCGGAGACGTGCAGGTATAGGTGCAGCTCCGGGAGGTCATCCACCCTCCACTCCCCGATCACCTCGTCCCTCATCAGCCTCCACCGGAGACCGGTCATCCTCGACCGGTCAAAGTCCCGGGCAACGGTGAGGAAGAGCTCCCCGGTCATGTCCGAGTGGGTGAGGGTGTACCTTCTCCCCTCCAACGGTTCCCCCTCCTCCACACCCTCCCTCCGGGTATGGAGCTTGAGGGGGTCCAGTCTGGCCATCATGATCGGATTGTCCCCTGGGGCATTTCAACCTTTCTGACCCGTTCAAACTTCGTGCAATCCGTCATGGTCAAAGAGGGCGGCATGGGCATCTGGATGCCCGCTACAATACTGTCAAATATGCGCAGTGCTATCACGTGTCTATCGGAGGGGGGAAAACGAAGGGCCGCAGCGTCCTCACCGGCAAGATCGAGGGGGAGATCGAACTCCTCCAGCGCCACGTGCAGATGCTGAGGGAGATCCGGGACAGGGAGCCGATCGGGATAATCCGCCTATCGGAGCAGCTGGACATCCCCCAGCACAAGGTCCGTTACAGCCTGAGGATCCTGGAGCAGGAGGGCCTGATCAAGCCCTCCCCGGAAGGGGCCGTCACCACCCAGAGGCTGGAGCCCTTCCTGGATGAGCTGAGGGAGATACTGGACGAGATGACCAGAACCGTCCGGGATCTGAGAGAGACCCTGGACTAGGCACCAAGGCGCAAAGGATTAATAGAAGTCCAATATTCTCCCACACGCGCAGTATAAGCCATGCCGTCGTAGCTCAGTTGGTAGAGCGTGTGGCTGTTATTCCCCCCAAGGGAATTGAAACCACAAGGCCGGCGGTTCGAGTCCGCCCGACGGCGCTTCCGGATCAATCCACCAGGAGGAGACCGGTCCACAGCGGCTCCTCCTTTCCCCTTATCGGCATCCCGGCTTTCTCGGCGGTGCGGAACACGTCGATCCCCATGGCCTCCATGGAAGGTCTGGCCTCCATCGGCTTCCTGCAGGGGGCACCGGAACTCTGCCCCACGCATTGGTCGCACAGCACGCACGGCCCGCCGGTCAAGGCGGCGGCGAACCTGTATCCCCTGTTAACCGCTTCCCTCTCCAGGTCGCATAGCATCTGGTTGAATTCCCTAAGGGTCCGGTGGAACCCGTTCCCCTCACCGCCATCCGAAACCGGGAGCTCCCCCTCCGCATCCATCGGATACTGGATGAGGACCGCATGTGCGTACCCGTCCAGTATCTTCGAGAACCGGGAGGGTTCCACGGTCCGGGGAGGGCACATCAGGTTCACCCCGTAGTTGGGGCAGGCCGGGACCATGCACTTCAGCCGCACCCTCTCGTCCACCACCACGCTCCCCGCCGGGAGCACCGACACCTTGGCGGCCCCCATCGACTTGGCGCTGGAGCACAGCTCCGATAGATCCTCCTCCGCGCTCATGGAAACGCGTGACCAACGACGAGAGCCTATTTCACTGTTCCCTTCCGAACCGCGTACTCGGATAATCGCTGGGATTGGACAACACCTTTATATCGAACCTGGCCATAACGGAAGGGCCGTCAGGGGCCCGTAGCTTAGTCTGGCTGGAGCGTCTGGCTCATAAGATCTACCTGGGAAACCAGATGGTCGTCGGTTCAAATCCGGCCGGGCCCACCACTTCTCCTCTATCGGCGTTCAGAGGCGTGCAGGACTTCACTCCCACCTTCAAGTCCAGGGCATCCCTGGGACCCTCCGATCATTCCCCCATCCCGATGGGATCATTGACTGGGAGCTCAAGGCGCAGGCCTTCTCCAGGAGACATTCAGGGACCCTTCCAGATCTCCCGTGAGCTCCAAGCGTCGGCCGAACCCTTGGCCCCATCGGTGGGGAGAGAACGTGGGCGAACTGCCATCAGCCTGCACCGACCACATTGCCGGATTGCCGCCCTGGGCCCCTACCGGGCGGTGATCACCTCTGGGGGCGTATGCCCTCCCCGGTCAGCTCCAGGAAGGCCTCGCCGGCGCAGGGGAGACAGTACCTCTCGCCCTCCACATCCACCGTGCGGGTGGCCATGACGCTCTCCCCGCAGCCTGCGCAGAGATGGCTCTCATGGATGGGGGCGTACTCGGGGACCTCGATGCTCACCTCCCGCACATCGAACAGCTTCTCCCTGGGCATGTCCAGGATCATGAAGGAGGCCTTCTTTCCCAGCTCCTTGAATCTCTCCATGTCCTCCCTATTCCCCTCCCGGCGGGCGATCACCTTCTGGAACAGCCGGGGGTACTCGGGCAGGTGTTCCTCCCAGATCTCCATGCCCCCGGGACGAACGCAGTATCGGATCCCCGAGCCGTCCCTGCGGACCAGGGAGGCCGCGGTCTTGCCCAGGTCCCTGTAGACCAGCGCGTTGTTCCCCAGGGTGCACCCGGTGGAGAACTGGATGCCGTCGGAGAAGCAGTTGTTCGTCTCCACCACGGCCAGCACGTCCTCCATTCCCTCGTGCTCGGCCCTCATCCAGTTGACCATGTCCGCCCCGGCCCGTATGCCCAGTGCCAGTCCCGGGCAGTAGTGACCGTGGAACTCCCCGGCCAGCCGGAGCAGGTCGTCCAGCCGACCGGACCTCACCCGCTCCCACAGCGGATCCCTCGGGGATGTGTCGCCTTCCATCCTCTCACCGTTGGTCCAATGGACCCCCTTCCCTTTACCTTTTAGGAAAACGCTTTAGCGGTTCGGGGAGATATCATGGACTCACCATGAGATTCCAAGGGATCATCGTTCCCATGCTCACCCCCTTCCTCCGGGACGGGGGGCTCGACGAGGAGACCCTGCGGACCTTCTCCGATCGCCTGATCGAGGGCGGCGTGCACGGCCTCTTCCCCTCCTCCTCCATAGGAGAGGCCGCGGCCATGTCCCCGGAGGAGAGGGAGCGCTCAATCGAGGTGGTGCTGGACCAGGCCGGGGGACGGGTCCCCGTCCTTCCGGGCACGGGAAGCTCCGACCTCCCCACCACCCTGAGGCTGACCCGTTTCGCCGAGGAAGTCGGCGCCCAGGGAGCGGTGGTGGTCACCACCTACTACCTGAAGCCGGACCAGAGGGGGATGGTGGACTACTTCAACAGGGTGGCCAGGGAGGTGGACATACCAGTGGTGCTCTACCACATTCCCATGGCCACCGGGGTGGAGATGTCCGCCGAGACGGTGGCATCGATCGCCGAGAACGACAACGTGGTCGGCCTGAAGGACAGCTCGGCCGACATGATCAGGCTGTCCAGGATCAGGGCGTTGACCGGGGAGGACTTCGCCGTCTTTCAGGGTCTGGATCCCCTGCTCCTGCCCAGCCTGGAGGTGGGCTGCCAAGGGGGTATGGTGGCCACCCCCAACCTCGTCCCGGGGATCGCCGTGGACCTGTACAACGCGTTCCAGAAGGGCGACCATCAGGAGGCCAGGAGACTGCACGAGAGGGTGGTCCCCCTTTTCCACGCCTGCATGTCCCACGGGGTGTTCCCGGCCGGGTTCAAGGCGGCCTCAAGGATGCTCGGGCTTGACCTGGGGGGACCGCGCCCGGCCATCAGGCCCCTCGACCGGGAGGAGCGATACTCCCTGGAGGGGCGGCTCAGCGATCAGGGGTTCCTGTGACCCCCACCCGATGTCAGAGGGGAGGTATCCGTTCGATCGGATCATCCACTCAGGTGATCGAGAAGGTCACACATGGAGCGAGGTAGATCTTGCTTAATGCACCATCCCTTGGGATCCAACTTCCCCTAAGGGACCATGGATCGATTCTACCGAAAGAAGAAAAAGGTGAAAGGAAGGGGTTTGCTCACTTGGGCAGGTCGCCGACGGCGAAGTCCAGGCCGTACCTCTTGAGGGTGTCCTCGGTGGGAATGCCCTCGGGCCATCCCCTGGCCTCGTAGTACTCCTGCAGCATGGTGTCCAGCGGTGGCACCTTGCCCTCGGCGCCTCCCTCGGAGAGGGGCTCGAACATCCTGGGGGGCAGGTAGTCGTTCTTCTTGGGATCGAAACCGTGCTTCAGGTTGAACATCCTGGCCAGGTTGGCGATCCGACCGCCGGTCTCCACGATCAGCTCCTTGGTATCGGTGTCCCATCCGGTGATGGCGTTGACTATCTCCGCCTTCCACTGGGGCTGGTAACCGCCGAAGTCGTAGAAGATGCAGTAGGTCAGCGAGTCGTTGTACATCGCCGCGTCCTGCCAGGCCATGGCGGCCTTGCCCTTCAGCTCCACCGCGAACCTGTCCATGCCGGGCAGGTCGTACTCGGGGAATGGTACGCCCAGCTCGGATCCCTCGGAGAAACCGGTGACGTGGGACGGTCCCCTCGGTCCAGTGGCGTAGTTCACCGCCATCGAGAAGAACGCCCGTGGGTCGTGCGCGGGGATCACGGCGTTGTTCACCTCGACCGCCAGATTCTCGCAGCCCAGCTTCTTGGCGGCCACCTTCATGCCCTCGCCCAGCAGGCGGCCCATCTCGTTCTTGCGGAAGGTGATGAGCTCCAGCAGCTTGATCATGGCGTCGCCGTCACCCCACTCCATGGGGAATCCCAGGTCGTCCTCGGTGATGTACCCGTTCTCGTACGCGTCCATGACGAGGGCGGCCACGCCGCCGAACTCGATGGTGTCGATGCACCACATGTTGCACAGGTGCCCGGCGTAGTTGATGGCGTACAGGTTGTCCACCAGGGTGTTGCTGCCCATCATCCCCAGGGTCTCGTACTCCGGACCGTACCCGTCCATGTCGTACTTCGATCCCTGGTCGATGGTCACCCGCCTGTGGCAGGACTGGATGCAGTTGGCGCAGGCGTCGGGCTTGGGATTCAAGGTCTTGTTGAAGTCCCCCTCGCCGGCGCCGATCTTCTTGGCCCCATCCGGCCAGGAACCCAGCCGGAAGTTCTTCATGGGAAGAAGGGAGAGCTGCTCACGATCGATCACGGCCACGGCCTGCCCATGCTCGCGCTGGGCCTTGGTGAAGTCGGTGTCCTTCACCCCGTCCCTGGCCTTCTTCTTGAGCTCCTGAAGGGTGTCCGGGTCCTTGATGGGTATCTTCTTGTTGCCCCGGAGGACCATGGCCTTCAGCTTCTTGGAGCCGAGGACCGCGCCGGCACCGAAACGGCCGGCGTTGCCGTGCCCGTCCTCTATGCACCAGGCGCCGTACCTGATCAGGTTCTCCGCCCCGGGACCTATGGGGGCCACCTGGGCCTTCTCGTCGCCCACCTCCTCCTTCAAAGCCCTGTCGGTCTCCTTGATGTCCTTGCCCCATAGCTTGGAGGCGTCCCTGAGCTCCGCGGTGTCCTCGTCCACGTACAAGTAGACAGGCTTATCCGAGGCGCCCTTGACCACGATGGCGTCGTACCCGCTCTTCTTCAGCGACTCGGCCAGATGGCCGCCCCCGGTGGAATGGCCCCAGAAACCGGTCAGCGGTGACTTGAAGCTGCAGGTGAACCGACCGGAGCCCAGCACCCCGGTCTTACCCTGTATGGCTCCCGAAGCCAGCACGAATATGTTGTCGGGGCCCAGCGGATCGGCCCCGGCCGGCATCTCGTCGTACAGTATCTTGGCCCCGAAACCGGCGCCTCCCAGCCATTTCCTTGCGAATTCCTCATCGAATTCTTGAGTGGATATTTCTCCACTGGAAAGATCTACCCTTAGCATCTTTCCCCAGTATCCATACATGTTTTTTCTCCTCCTGTAAGTCGATTACCCACATGGCCGGGCCTGTCCAGGGTTCAAGATCTCCCCCTCGATAAGCGGCCCGTGCCGAACCTTATGGGCTTTCAGTTGTCATTAAATAGATTCGGTGTGAAAATATTAAACGTTTCGTCATGCTTGACTCGGCATTTCCATTCTGGAGAGTGGAAGGAACCCAATTCGAACAACCCACTTAAATTCCGGACCTAGATGAAGTGATTGGAGGGGATTTCGGTATTCGTACCGATCCTGGGCCGGGGATGCCCTGGTGCCCCTTGTATCGACCTCTACTCCGACCAGAGTCCTTCAGGGACCGAAGGGTACTGGCCAGGGGAGAAATCTCGAGAGGTTGAGTGTGTAGATGCAGAAAGCATAAATATACGCTACTCATCCATTAGCCCGAATCAGGACCCGGCCGTAAGTGGGCCCTAGGATCCGTTCCCCATGGGGTGTACAATATGGTAAAAATGCCGGATATCGACAGGGAATTGCTCGCTTGTCTTCAGTGTGGATACTGCGTCAAGGTATGCCCCGCCTACAGCCAGACGCCTTGGGAGTCCTGCACGCCCAGGGGGAAGGTCTACTACCTCACCCAGCTGGCCAACAGGTCTCCCATGGACAGGCTCCTGGGGCGGAAGGTGGACATAGACCCGGAGTTCGTGGACGCCATCTTTAAGTGCACCGGCTGCGGCCGGTGCCATGAGGTGTGCCACGTGGGCATCGAATTCGCCGAGTTCTGGGAGAAGATAAGGGAATGGCTGGTCGAGCAGGGGGCCGGACCCAAGAAGGCCCACCAGAAGATCGACGAGCGCATCTCCAAGATAAGGAACCCCTACGGGGAGGACATGGAGAGCCGGGACGACTGGTTCCCCGAGGAGGTGCCCAGGTCGGAGCACCCCGAGGTGATATTCTTCGCCGGGTGCACCGGGTCCTACCGTACCAAGTCGATAGCCCGATCCTCGGTCAGGGTGCTCCACCGGGCCGGCGTGGCCGTGAACGTGCTGGGCCCGGACGAGTGGTGCTGCACCTCCCCCGCCCTGAGGACGGGGCAGACGGGCAACACCCTGGAATGCGCCGAGCACATCATCACCTCCACCGAGACGAGGGGGGCGCCCACCATGGTCACCTCCTGCGCCGGATGCTTCAAGACCATCACCACCGACTTCGAGCGGTACTACGCCCGGCCCTCGTTCGAGGTGAAGCACTTCACCGAGTACGTGCTGGAGCTGATCAAGAAGAAGAAGCTCAAGTTCACCAAGGAGCTTAACGCCAGGGTCACCTACCACGACCCCTGCCATCTTGGCCGCCACAGCGGCGTGTACGAGCCGCCCAGGGAGATCATCAAGAAGATGCCCGGTGTGGACTTCGTGGAGATGGCCCACAACCGGGAGGATGCCATATGCTGCGGCGCCGGGGGCGGATACAAGTCAGGCTACAACGAGTACGCCACCAACATCGCCGCCGAGAGGGTCAAGGAGGCCCTGGATGTGGGGGCGGAGATCATCGCCACCCCCTGCCCGTTCTGCGTGCTCAACCTCAAGCACGGGGCAGAGCAGATCGGGGCGGACATCCGCATAATGGACGTGGCCGAGCTGGTGGACGAGCTGACCGAGCCGGAGGAGGAGATGACCGGGACGGTCAAGGGCGGCGAGCCGGTGGAGGAGAGGGCAGAGTAAGATATACCTGCGATGAGTTCCTCTGCCTGTAAGGCAGGGACCATGGATGAACGGGGGAGTGGATGACCGAAGCCCGATCCACATCATCGAGGGCCGGCTGAACCAGCTTCTCACCCTGAACATCAGGGAGTACCTGCGGAAATGGCTGCCCCTTAGCGTTTTCATAGGGATCGTCGGTGGGCTGGGGGCCATCGCCTTCCAGATCCTGCTGGACGCCGTCTGGTCCCTCTCCTACGAGAGCTTCCAGGTGCCCTGGTACCTGATCCTGCTGCTGCCCGCCGCGGGCGGACTGATGGTGGGGCAGATCATACGAAGGCTGGCGCCGGAGGCCGCCGGCCACGGTACCGACAGCGTGATCGACTCACTCCACCACAAGGGCGGCAGGATGCGGATAGGGGTGGTCCCGGTCAAGGTGGTCGCATCGGCGCTCACCATCGGCACCGGCGGCTCGGCCGGCAGGGAAGGGCCGATAGCCCAGATCGGGGCGGGTCTAGCCTCCACCCTGGGGTCAAGGCTGAAGCTTAGCAGGTCCGACCTGCGCATCTTCGTGGTGGCCGGGATGGCGGCCGGATTCTCCGCCATATTCAAGGCCCCGCTGGGATCGGCCGTGTTCGCCATGGAGGTCCCCTACAAGAACGACATGGAGCACAACGCGGTCATCCCCTCCATGGTCTCCTCGGTGGTCGCCTACCTGGTGTTCGTTCCCTTCTACGGGGTGGAACCCATCTTCGAGATAGCCGACGCTGGCCTCTCCTTCACGGTGGCGGACTTCCCCTTCATCTTCGTGCTGGGCATCCTGGTGGGGATGGTGGGTGTGATCTTCATCCGCCTCTTCTACTTCACCAGGGACGTCTTCTACCGGATCAGGGTCCCCTTCTTCCTGCGCACCGGGCTGGGCGGACTGATGGTGGGCGTGATAGGCCTGGCCGTCCCCCAGGTCCTGGGTCTGGGGGCCGAGACCATCCAGCTCCTCATCGACGGTGGGATCAGCTCGGTCCTGTTCCTGCTGGCCCTGGCAGTGGGGAAGATGGTGGCCACCTCCTTCTCCATCGGCTCCGGGGGCTCCGGGGGTGTCTTCTTCCCCTCCCTGATGATAGGCGGGGCCGTGGGGGGGATCATAGGCGTCCTGTTCGGCCATGCAAATATGCCCCTGTTTGTGGTGGTGGGCATGGGCGCCATGATGTCCGGGGTGACCAAGACACCGGTGGCCACCTCCATCATGATCACCGAGATGGTCGGGGGGTTCATCGTCCTCATCCCGGTGATGATCGCCTCGGTCATCTCCTACATACTGACCGGCAGGAACACCATCTACCAGATGCAGATCGCCCAGCGCTCCTTCTCATTGGATATCTCCACACTCTCCATGGTCAGGGTGAGGGACGTCATGGTCAAGGACCCCACCAACATCCCGGTGGACGCCACCATAGCCGAGGCGCTGAGGGCGGCGAAGGACGACCCCCATTACCTCTACCCGGTGGTGGACGAGAACTACAGGATCCTGGGGGTGGCCCCCAGGGAGAGGATCGAGCAGGTGGGCGAGCGCCTTCCGGACTCTTCCGTCATGCAGGTCATGCAGAGCCACTTCGAGTCCATCTCGGCGAACGAGGAGGCCCTGGAGGCCTTCGAGACCATGAACGCCAAGCAGATCTCCCGCATGGTGGTGGTCGATCCGGAGGACCCCAGGAGGGTGGTGGGCATAATCACCAGGTTCGACATACTGAACGCCCTGGAGCATCTGGACGAGAGGCACCACGAGTACTGATGGTTCGATAGTTTGATATAAGCGGATCCCGTGGAGCAATCTGGCCATGGTCTTCGAGCTTCTGGACGACCGGATCAGGGAGGTCCTGGACCGCAAGGACATCCGGGAGCCGACCGGCCCGCAGAGGGGGGCCATCCCTCCCATCCTGAAGGGGGGCGACGTCCTACTGGTGGCGCCCACGGGCATAGGGAAGACCGAGGCGGCCATGCTGCCGGTACTCGATCGGCTGCTGGACACCGAGGGGAAGGGGATCAAGTGCCTCTACATCACCCCCCTGAGGGCCCTGAACCGGGACATGCTGCGGAGGATGGAGGAGTTCGGGGAGGCGCTGGGCATCTCGGTGGCGGTGAGGCACGGGGACACCCCCCAGTCGGAGAGGAACCGGCAGTCCAGAAATCCCCCGGACATACTGATCACCACCCCGGAGACGGTGCAGATCCTGTTCACCGGTAGGAGGCTGAGGGAGCACCTGAAGCAGGTGCGGCACGTGGTGGTGGACGAGATACACGAGCTGGCCCCCAACGAGAGGGGGGCACAGCTGTCCGTCTGTCTGGAGAGGATCGTGGAGCTGGCCGGGGAGTTCCAGAGGATCGGCCTGTCCGCCACCGTGGGGAGCATCCAGGAGGTGGCCCGCTTCCTCGGTGGCAGGGGCAGGAAGGTGAGGATCGTCCAGGGCGACATCGCCAAGGAGATGAGGGTGGAGGTGCAGAGCCCTGAGGTGGGCGACGACGACAGGAACCTGGCCGGGGCCCTGCAGAGCGACGCCCAGGTGGTGGCCTGCATGCGCCGCTGCCGGTCCCTGATCGAGGACCACCGATCCACCCTGCTCTTCGTCAACACCAGGGACACGGCGGAGGCTCTGGCGGCCAGGTACCACATATGGGACGAGGACTTCCCCATAGGGGTTCACCATGGCTCCTTGGCCAGGGAGATCCGCATCCAGATGGAGGACGAGTTCAAGAGGGAGGAGCTGAAGGCCCTGATCTCCACCTCCTCCCTGGAGATGGGGATCGACATCGGCTCGGCCGACTTCGCCATCCAGTACAACTCCCCACGCCAGGTGACCAGGCTGGTCCAGCGGATGGGGCGGGCGGGGCACGGGGTGGGCCTGGTGTCGGAGGGGTCGATCGTGGCCACCTCCCCGGACGAGATCGCGGAGAGCCTGGTCATCTCCCGCCGATCCATGGAAGGGAGGATAGAGCCCCTGGTGGTCCGGGAGAACCCCCTCACCGTGCTGGCGAACCAGCTGGTCTCCATGGCCATGGTGGGGGAGACGGAGATCGATCGTGCCTTCCACATCATCGTCATGGCCTACCCCTTCCGCCGCCTGACCCGGGAGAAATTCGACCAGGTGCTGGAACAGCTGGGGAGCATCGGCCTCCTCTACCTGGGGCCGGACACCTACCGCCGGTCCAGGAGGGGGATGAGGTACTTCTACGACAACATCTCCATGATCCCGGACGAGAGGACATTCAAGATCCGCGACATGGGGAGCCGGTCGATCGTGGGATCGCTGGACGAGAGCTTCGTCATCACCTTCGCCGAGCCCTTCGCCTCCTTCATCACCCGGGGGCGGAGCTGGAGGATCGTGGAGGTGGGGGAGGACGAGCTGCTGGTGGAGGAGGTCAAGGAGATCGGGTCCCTCCCCTCCTGGGTGGGGGAGGACATACCGGTGCCGATGGAGGTGGCCATGGAGGTGGGCGCGTTGAGGAGGACGGGCAGGGTGGAGGATTACCCGGGAGACCAGGGATCCTACCGCAAACTGCTGGATTTCCTGAAGAGGCAGAGGGAGAGGCACCCGGTGCCCTCGGACCGGACCATCACCGTGGAGGTGGGGAAGAGGCTGATGGTGATCAACGCCTGCTTCGGCACCAGGGTCAACGAGACCCTGTCCAAGATGATCTCGGTGCTCCTCAGCGCCAGGCTGGGAGAGAGCGTGGGGGTGCACACCGATCCATACAGGATCATCCTGGAGCTGCCCAGGGACATCAAGACCTCCCTGGTGGTGGACACCCTGAGGTCGATCAGGCCGGACGGGGTGGAGAGCCTGGTCAGGCTGGTGTTCAAGAACTCCTCCTACCTCAGGTGGCGCTTCGTCTACGTGGCCAAGAAGTTCGGGGCCATCGAGAGGGACGCGGACCACCGGAACATCCGCTTCCAGAAGCTGATCGACGCCTACCAGGACAGCCCCTTGCTCAGGGAGGCGATGGACAAGGTGATGTGGGAGGACCTGGACCTGGAGGGGACCAGGGAGGTGGCCAGGAGGCTGCAGGAGGGTGAGCTGGAGGTGGAGGTGACCGGCCTCTCCCCCATCGGAAGGGCGGGTCTGGAGCAGTCCAGGGAGCTGATCATGCCCCAGAGGGCGGACCACTCCATCCTGATGGCCCTGAAGAAGAGGCTGCAGGAGGAGCCCCTGCACCTCACCTGCCTCAACTGCCGCCACCAGTGGCGCATCACCCCCCAGCGGGCGGACTCGAAGATCGTTTGCCCCCGCTGCGGGGGTTACATGCTGGCCGCCCTGCACACCTACAACCGAGAGAGCGTGAAGTTACTGGACGTGGAGAGGCCGGACCAGGAGCAGACCAGGGAGATCAGGAGGCTGTTCCGTAACGCCAACCTGGTCAAGGAGTACGGGCGGAAGGCCCTGATGGCCCTGGCCGGCCGGGGGGTGGGGCCGGACGCGGCCGCCAGGATCCTGTCCAGCTTCCACGATAACGAGGACGAGTTTCTGCGGGACATCCTCAGCGCGGAGATCAACTACGCCCGCACCAAGCGGTTCTGGGACTAGAGCCGCTCGACCGGGTTGCTCACCTTGCCCACCCCGAAGACCTCCACCTCGCAGGTGTCACCTGGAACGATGGGGCCGACGCCCTCCGGGGTGCCGGTGGCGATGATGTCCCCCTTGTCCAGGGTGATGAACCTGGAGATGTGGGCGATCAGCTGCTCCACCTTGAAGAGCATCTGCCTGGTGTTGCCGTGCTGCCTCCTCTCCCCGTTCACCCGCGTCTCCAGGTCCAGGTCGTTGATGTCGTCCACCGACCCTATGGGCACGGGATCGCTCATGGGCGCGAAGGTGTCCATCCCCTTGGCCATGGCCCAGGGTCCCCCGGCCTTCCTGGCCTTCGACTGGATATCCCTGGCGGTGACATCGTTGAAAGCGGCCAGCGATCCGACGTGATCCATGGCCGCCTCCTCGGGTATGTCCTTCCCCCCCTTGGACAGGATGACGGCGAGCTCGCCCTCGTAGTCCATCCTTCCCAGGTCGGGTAACTTGATGGGATCGCCGTCCCCGCACAGGGCGGTGGGCGGCTTGGTGAAGACCACCGGCTCCTCCGGAAGGTCCATCTGGCTCTCGGTGACGTGGGCGTGATAGTTCAATCCGATACAGAAGATCTTGCCGTGGTTCATGGAAATCAACTCCTACTCAGTCCTGGACCGTCTCCAGCTTGAAGAGGGCTCCGGTCCCCTTGAGGGTGGCATGGACCTTGTCGGCAAGGTAGAGGGCCTCCTCCACCGTGGCCCGGTCGTCCCACCGGTACACGCAGTCCCTGCTGCCGGTGGTGACCTCGAAGCCCAGGTTGTGCAGGGCCTCCATCACCCTTGAGGGTCTCTCCCCATCGCTGTTGAAGGTCACAGTCAGATAGGTGAGCATCACTCGGATAATCCACTCCCTCGGTTAAAAGTCTATCCGCCGTGATAGCCCCGGGCTATGATGTAGATCTCCGAGCTGGCGTCCCTGGAGGCCTTGGGAGAGTGGAGCTTGACCTGCTCGAACATGGACCTCACCTCCCTCTGCAGGTCATCCAGCATGTCCCCCTGGAACACCTTGGCCACCAGGGTGCCCCCCGGCCTCAGGGCCCGGCGGCACACCTCCAGGGCGGTCTCCACCAGGCCCACCGATCGGGCGTGGTCCATCGAGTAGTTCCCGGAGATGTTGGGGGACATGTCCGATAGGATCACGTCCGCCTCCCCCGCCAGGGAGAGCACGCGGTCCATGGTCTCCTCCTCCCGCATATCCCCCCTGACCGTCTCCACCCCATCGATGGGTTGGATGCGCTGCAGGTCCACCCCCACCACCTTGCCCTTGGGGCCGACGTTCTCCTTGGCCACCTGCAGCCATCCGCCGGGCGCGGCACCCAGGTCCAGCACGGTGTCCCCCCTCCTCATGATGCGGAACTTCCTGTCAATCTGCTTCAGCTTGAAGGAGGCCCTGCTGCGGTAGTTCCTTTTCTTGGCCATCTTGTAGTACTGGTCCTTCCGCTTCTCCTGGACCCAGCGCTTGCCCATCGGGGCACCCATCCTGGTCGCGGATAAAAAACCTTTGGACGGGCAAGGGTTTTTCAGTTCCCAGTCGATATGGTCACCCGATGGAGATGAAGCGGGGATGGACCTACGCCCGTGCCGGGGTGGACATCGACAGGAAGTCCAGGGCCATAGAGAGCCTCACCAGGGGCCTCTCCTACCGGAGGGAGGGGAAGGGGAGGATGGTCGATGCCGAGGGCCAGTTCACCGGGCTGATAGACTTCGGGGAGGTGTACCTCACCCTGTGCACCGACGGGGTGGGGACCAAGCTGATGGTTGCCGAGGAGACCGGGCGCTGGGAGACGGTGGGGATCGACTGCGTCGCCATGAACGTCAACGACACCATCTGTGTGGGGGCCGAGCCGGTGGCCTTCGTGGACTACATCGCCATCCATGAGCCGGACGAGGAGATCACCGGGCAGATCGGCGTGGGCCTGGGGAAGGGGGCGGAGATGTCCAACATGGACATCGTGGGCGGGGAGGTGGCCGT
Organism: Methanomassiliicoccales archaeon; assembly: GCA_046540255.1. Lineage (GTDB taxonomy): Archaea > Thermoplasmatota > Thermoplasmata > Methanomassiliicoccales > JAAEEP01 > JBKHFJ01. The sequence continues at coordinate 45,323 of JBKHFJ010000003.1, forward strand.
GCTCCCCGAGATGGTCTCCGGGGTGGACCTCTCCGGTACCTGCCTGGGAATGGTGCCCAAGGGGTCCATGATCGACGGCTCCACCGTCTCCCCGGGGGACCTCATCGTGGGCCTGCCCAGCTCCGGCATCCACTCCAACGGCCTCACCCTGGCCAGGAGGATCCTGCGGGACCAGGGGGTGGGGTACGGGGAGACCCCTCTTGGGTCGGGGAGGAGCATCGGGGAGGAGCTTCTGGAGCCCACCCGCATCTACGTCCAAGAGGTGCTCTCCCTGCTGGAGAGCGTGCCGGTGAAGGGCATGGTGAACATCACCGGGGGAGGGGTGAGGAACCTTCTCAGGCTGGGGAAGGGGGTGGGTTTCGAGCTGGACGATCCCATGGAGTCCCAGCCGGTGTTCGATCTGCTCTCCAGCCTGGGGGAGGTGGAGGAGCGGGAGATGTACCAGACCTTCAACATGGGCATGGGCTTCGCCCTGGTTTTGGAAGAGGAGCAGGCCGAGGAGGCCCTCCGCCATCTGGAGGGGGCGAAGGTGGTGGGGAAAGTGACCAGTGAGGAGGGAGTGCACCTCCCACACCTGCAGGCCCGCTTCAACTCCTACTGAGCAGGTGGGCGATCACTCCCACCACCGCCCCCATGGCGGTGCAGGTCTCCAGGGACCGGGAGTCTCCGGTGATGTCCAGGTGGTATCTGGTGATCCGCCTGATCCCCTTGGGCACGCCCTTGGGACCGAGGCCGAAGAGCAGGCACACCCCCCTGCCGGATCGCAGGAACTTCACCACCTCCTCGGGGGAGAGCTCCTTCTTCCCCTCCGGCCGGCTGGTGGTCAGCACCACCTCGCCCATCTGGGGAGGGAAGCCCTTCCCCGGGAGGGGGAAGGCGTCGAACCTGCCCTGCTGGGCCAGCTCCCTGAGGTACATGCCGTCCTCCCCGATGGAGGTGGTGGACGCCACCCAATCGGCCGCCTCCCTGGGCAGGGAGATCTCACCGGGAAAGGGGAAGCCGAAGGTGGCCAGGTTCAGACGGAAGGCGGATGCCAGTGCGCCCGCACGGGCCAGAGCCCTCCTGTGGGCCTCCCTGAACTTCACCGGATCGTAGGAGTTGTACAGCCCCAGGGTGGCCCTTCCAAAGGACATCACCCCACCCTCTCTCCCCTCTCCATCGATACCAACTGATCGTGGTCCCACTCCATCCTCAGGCGCTCCCTTTGCCTCCACGAACCCTTCTGGAGTAGGTGCCCGACCAGCAGACTGAAACCGATGGTCGCCTCCACGTGGGCCACCGCCTTGGTGGCCTCGCGGTTGACCTTGCCCCAGGACTGGGCCTCCTCGAAGGTGCAGCCCGAGAGACCGCCCCAGAAGGGCATGTCTGTGGTGATCTGGACCGCGTAGTGGTGCCCCCCGCGGTCGAATCCCAGGGTCTCCGCTGTGACCTCCATCTGCTGGATGAAGTTCTTCGGCACCCCTCCCCCGATGTAGATGACGCCGGTCTTGGGGGAGTGGATCTTCAGCTGGGTCAGCTCCCAGTTGTCCCTGATGGGATCTATCCGCATGTGCGGCCTCCCCCTCATCCGGTAGTGCATACCGGTCAGCCCGATGCCTACGGAGGAGTCGTTCAGGGCGGGGACGAAGAGGGGCACCCCGTGTTCCTTGGCCGTGACCAGGATGGAGTCCCGGTCCTCCACATGGGAGGCCAGGACCTCCATGAACTCCCTGCTGGAGTAGTCCCTGGCCGGCAGATCCGAGGCGATCTCCCCGATCATCTCATCGGTCTCCCTGAACCTGTCCTCGTCCACCATGGTGTCGTATATCCTGTCCAGGTGGTGCTCCCTCAGGGCCAGGTCATCGGCGTCCGGATCACACTTGTAATGGTGGAAACCCCGGGCCTGGTAGAAGTCCTGGTAGGGAATGGCCCCGATTGACACGATGGCGTCGACGATCCCGTACCTGATGCAGTCGACGATCACCTTCCGCAGACCCCCGGCTATCAGGGGGCCGGCGAGGCCCATGATGATGGTGGGCCTGTCCGGGTCACGAAAGGCCTTCTCCATGGCCGATGCGCAGGTGGCCAGGGCCCTGCTCTGGATGGAGCTGTCCTTGAAGGCCTCCATGAGGTCGGTGACCGTGGAGATCCGGTCGAAGTCCACGCTCTGCACCCTCTCCCTGAGCAGTTCCCTCCTGGACACCATGGCATACCCCCTGGAAAAGGCTACTCACGGCCCTTCCGGGGCCGACTGCAGATGGCGTACTCGTCCCCGTCGAAGAACACATCAAGATCGGGGTTCTCGGCCTGGATCTCCTCTATCTTCTTCAGCACCTCCTTGAGGGTGATGTCACTCCCCTTATCGATCTTGATGTGGATATGCTTCTCCATCGGGAACTCCTGGCCTGAGCCTTTTCATTAGATAGACAGACTGAATATATCTTTTTATCCCTCCTTTCCTCAAATCGAACCAATAACTAACGTTCTGGACCCTCACTGCCGATCAAGGATACGTTTGAAAGGGAATTGCCCCCCTGAATTATGAACTCAAACATCATAACGGTGGACGAAATTTTAAATAGACACCGGGGCGTGTTTACCACGCCCTCAGGCCTCGATGGTGTGGACTTGACCGATGAGAACAAGGATTCCGAGACATCCGCCCAGGAATATCCCTCCCACGGCGAGGAGCAGGAGGACATGAAGCGCCTAAAGGACTGGCTCCTGGACGAGGAGGAGCCCCTGGCGGATTGGCTGAAGGGGTCCAGTGAGGACCTTGAGGGGGAACAGGCCGACCAGCTGGAGGACGCCAAGAAGCTCGAGGAGGAGAACCGTTCCCTGCGGCAGAGGATGAAGGAGCTATCCGAAGAGGTGCCGGAGGATCAGGCATCCATCTTGGGCAAGGAGCTCGAACTTCAGGAGAGGGAAGAGAAGCTGGAGAGAAGGGAGCGGGCCCTACAGTCCAACGAGGAGGGGGACCTGGAGAGCAGGTATCACGAGGAGCTCAGGGAGAAAGAGGAGGAGTTCCAGAACAGGGAGGAGGAGCTGAACAGCCGGATCGAGGAGCTGGAGAGGCAGCTGCAGGAGAAGGAGTCCGACTACCGGATGAGGGAGGAGGAGCTCCGCCTGGCCAAGATGGAGAGCCCAGACGCCGAGAAGGAGCTGGAGGAGAAGTACCAGGAGCTGCATAAGAAGGAGCAATCCATCAACCAGATGGAGAAGGAGATGCAGAACCTGAAGGCCGAGCTCACCCAGAAGGACGAGGAGCTGAGGAAGCTTAGGGAGCTGCTCTCCTACAAGGAGTCGGAGTTCAGCCAGAGAGAGGAGGACCTCGTGTACAGGGAGAAGCGCCTGGACGAGGAGAGGCGCCGCTTCGACGAGGCCAAGAAGGAGACCTCGGGCATCGAGGAGGCCGAGATGAAGAGGCGCCTGGAGGAGCTCAAGGAGGAGATCAACCAGAAGGAGGAGGACCTGAGGAACCGGGAGAAGTATCTGAGCTCCAAGGAGCAGGATCTCAAGAAAAGGGAGCAGGGCATCATCGAGGAGGAGATCGAGACCAGGGAGGAGGAGAGGGCCTACGAGATCCAGCAGGCCAAGGTGAAGACGGGCAACCGGCGGCTGGACGACCTTCTACTGGGCGGCATACCGTTTGGCTCCAACATCCTGGTCCACGGTCCACCCTTCACCGGGAAGGAGACCTTGGTGGGCCAGTTCATAGCCGAAGGCCTCAAGAAGGGCATACCCTGCATCTGGGTGCTCACCGACAAGACCCCCGGCGATATCAGGAACGAGATGCAGTTCGTCCTCTCCGGCTACGAGGAGTACGAGAATCTCGGTCTGGTCAAGTACGTGGACTCCTACTCCATGAGCATGGGGGAGACCACCGGGGACCCCTTGGCCATATTCCTGGAGGAGCCCGCCGACCACAAACGTTTGGGAGAGGCGGTGGAGGAGATCATCAGCGAATTGCAGGGAGAGGGACACGATGTCTACCGGCTGGCCTTCCGCTCGGTGTCCACCCTGATCGCCTACTCCGACCCCATATCCACCTTCCGGTTCATGAGCCCCTTCTGCGGGAAGCGGAAGCGGGAGAAGGCGGTGTCGATGTACACCATGGAGAAGGGGATGCACTCGGACCAGGAGATACAGATGCTGGGATCGGTGATGGACGGGATGATCGATTTCAAGGTGGATCAACTGAAGACCTTCTTCGCCATCAAGGGCATAACCGACGTCCAGTCCAGGTCCTACATTAGGTACACCGCCACCAGGAGCGGTCTGTCCATCGGGTCGTTCTCCCTGGACCACATACGCTGATCAGGCGACCTCGACGCCGCTGGAGGCGGAGGTCTGGTCCTTCTTCTTCAAATTCAGCTTGGGCAGGGGCATGGGCGGTGGCAGCTTGACGTCCCTGGACACCAGAAGGGCGATGGGCAGGGCATTCGACACCACCACGTTGTGCACCAGGTTGGCGGTGTCCACGGGCATTGAGTTGGTCTTGCCCCACTCCTCCATCAGGGGGTCGATCTCCCCTACCACGGTGACCTTCCCCTCGATCTTGATGAATCCCCGGTTGGAATAGTTGATCAGAAAGCGGAAGGCAACCTGGGCGGTCTCGTTATCCAGACGGTTGATCTCGGTCACAGAGCTGTTCTGGTCCACCCTGACGTTCTTGGATTTCTCCCCCGACTGGGTGAACCGCTTCGCCTCGATCGATGAGGCCTCGAAACCCTTTATCTGCATCCAATCACCCGTAACAATGAGGTCAGGTAGTATACAACCATCTCCAACTATAAAGGATAGTTCCTTACGGAAGGAGGTGAATGTGCCGCGGGCCGGACTCGAACCGGCGACTTCAAGATTTCAAATCCCGGGAGATCTTCAGTCTTGCACTCTCCCAACTGAGTTACCGCGGCCTATTGCTCACGAAAAGGCTATCCTTTTAATAAAGTTTGCTCCCTGGGCGGTTCCAGTCCTGGAACGGAGCGCCTTTCCCGGGGCCGATCGCCGACATCCGGGAGTCAGTTATTTTCAATGAATGGACGGAGGGTGGTGGATTTTAAATAGTTATATGTTACTAAATTGGTCCCGCTCTAGCCAGGGACAGAAGGGGGATTAGAACTGGGTTCTATCGGCGGAATGCCCAAAGCGGACAAGCGGAAGTTCATGAGGAGAGACCAGGAGGCCGTCGCCTCCACCGTGGGGACGATAATGGCCCTCCTGGTCTTCCTCACCTTCCTGGGCCTGTTCACCAACACCTACGTCCCCCTGTGGATGACCGACAACGAGAAGGCCCATATGAACGAGGTCATGAACCAGTTCGGGGAGTTCAAGGCCCGGATGGACAGCATGATCGTCAACGCCCAGGTGACCGGCGAGAGCGCCATCAATGTCTATACCCCCGTGACCCTCGGTGCGGAGGGCGTACCCGTGTTCGCCTCTCAGACTGTAGGGGTGTTGTCGTACGAACCCGCCGACACCACCAACGAGAGCGGGCTGTCCATATCATTCAGCTACGATAGCGACGAGGATGGCGACGGGGAGGAGGTCGAGGTCGACGAGTCCGGCGGGGGCAAGCTGGAGCTGTATGCCCCAAACAGATACTTCGTGCAGCAGTGGGTGGCCTTCGAGAACGGGGCCATCATAATCAAGCAGAGCGACGGTCAGTCCCTCAGGGCGTATCCCAGTATCGAGGTGGACAAACTGGGAGACGGCAACGTGAGCATGACGTTCACCCAGATGGACCTGCTGGGAAGGAATTACTCGGTGGCGGGCACCGGATCGGTGGGTATCAACACGAAGCTGACCTATCTGGACTCCCAGGAGTACGATGTGGGTTACAACGGGAACAATAACGTCACCCTCACCATAACCACCCAGTACAACGAAGCCTGGTACAGGTTCTTCGAGAGGATATGCGATGAGGGCGGATTGAAGAATCAGACCGAAGTGGGGGAGGGGAACTATCCGGACTACGAGCTTGAGGATGTTCGCAGGTCCGGATCCGATGTTCACACCATCACTTTCAAGGTGGTCAATTGCGGGACCTTGGACTACAACAGGGCGTACGTGAGCGCCTCGGTGCAGAGATGATGAAATGGATGAAGCAGAGCCGATGAGGGAGAGGGGCACCGAAGGGGAGCCCGAGAACGGATTTCTGGAATTCGACGAGTTCAAGAAGACCAGCATCCGTGACAAGTTCAGGGACTCCTACCTCAAGTTCCTGCGGAGTGCCTCCCTGAATCGGGCCTCCAGGATCCGCATTCCCAGGGGGGAGATGGCCCAGAGGATGGAGTGGAGCCAGGGTAAGGGATCGATGGTGACCGAGATCCCCCCGATAGAGGACCCCCAGGTGGAGACCATAGAGGTCTACCCCGTGGTGGAGCCCTATTCCTACATCCGAGTGACCTTCGACAGTTCGGTCATCGAGTACCGACTGGAGACCATAGAGCCAGGGATGAGCGAGAAAGAGCAGAAGCTCCTGGACCTGATCAAAGACACCCTGCACAGGACCCTTGGATACGAGTGGGACAAGTTCACCAAGCTGGACAAGGAGGAGTACCTCTCCGAGAGTGTCCAGAGCTATGTGGACTCCCGGGGCACCAAGATCGATCCCAAGACCAGGAAGAAGATCGAGTACTACATCATCAGGGATTTCGTCGGATACGGACCGGTGGATCCCCTGATAAGGGACGAGAACGTGGAGGACATCTCCTGCGACGGGGTGGGCATACCGCTCTTCGTCTTCCACCAGAAGTACGAGAGCATCAAGACCTCCTTCGGATTCAACAGCGAGGAGAAGCTTAACTCCTACGTGGTCGCCCTGGGCCAGCGGTGCGGGAAGCAGCTCTCCGTCTCCAACCCGATCCTGGACGGTACCACCCCGGAGGGGCATCGGGTGCAGGCTACCTACTCCCGGGAGATCACCACCAGGGGATCCACGTTCACCATCCGTCGGTTCAAGGAGAAGCCCTTCACCATGGTGGACATGATAAAGCACGGCACGGCCAGCCCCGAGATGGTGGCCTACTTCTGGATGGGAGTGGAGAACGGGGAGTCCATGATCATCGCCGGTGGCACGGCCACCGGAAAGACATCCACCCTGAACTCGGTCTCCCTCTTCATACCCCCGGGGGCCAAGATTGTTACCATGGAGGACACGAGGGAGATCAACCTTCCCCACGAGAACTGGATCCCCGGGACCACCAGGATCGGGACGGGGGAGAAGGGGGCGGACGGCAAGAAGCCTGGGGAGATCGACATGTACGACCTGGTGCGGGCCTCCCTCAGGCAGAGGCCGAACTACATCATCGTGGGTGAGGTCCGGGGCAAGGAGACCTACATCATGTTCCAGGCCATGGCCACCGGCCACACCACCTATTCCACCATGCACGCGGACTCGATCAAGTCCATGGTGAACAGGCTGGAGAATCCCCCTATCAGCTGCCCCAGGATACTTCTCACAGCCCTGAGGAACGTGATCATCCAAACGCAGGTGCGGGTGGGGACCGACCTGGTGAGGAGGATCAAGCAGGTGATCGAGATCGTGGGTTTTGAGCCGGAGACGAACGAGCTGATCAGCAACACCGTCTACGAGTGGGACCAGGCCACTGACAAGTACGTCTACAAAGGCCACAGCTTCCTCTTCGACAAGATCATGGAGATGAAGAGTCTCACCCACGAGGAAATGGCGACCGAGTTCGACAACCGGGTGGACCTGATCAGGTACATGGTCCAAAAAGATATCACCGATCACAAGAAGCTGTGGTCACTGATAAACGGCTACTACCGGGACCCGGAGAAGACCATAGAGCAGGTACGTAAGGAACTGAGGGATGGAGGGGTGGAAGCTGTCTCCTGAAGATTCAGACATATTCTCCAGGCTGGAATCGACCAAGACCGAGTACCTGAAGACCAAGAGGACTGAGAGGGGGGAGGAGCAGTACGGCCCCCACCTGATCCGCCTCCCCCAGGGGGCCGCCCCCGATTATATCAAGCTCACCAAGTATCAAGAGTTCTGCTGGAGGGTCCTGGGTGCCTTCGTGAGGATGAGGGCGAAGCCCAACCCCAAGCTGGAGCAATCGCTCCTGGAGGCCCACTTCCGGATGAGGCAGGAGGAGTACCTCGCCTACGCCTGGATGACCACCATCCTGGTGGGCGTCGCCATGGCCATCACCTCGGTGGCTTCCGGCGGGATCATCTGGGGCTTCTTGGGGGTGGATCCCGGTCTGGTCCTTACCCTGAGCGTGATGCTGGTGGCCATCCCGCCAGTGCTCACTTACGTGGTGGTGATCAGCCTGCCCGCCTCCAAGGCCAAGTCCCGGGGGAGGGACATCGACAAAAGGGTGGGGGCGGCCATGAGCTTCATATCGGCCATGGCGTCCGCGGACGTTAACGTGGACGTCATCTTCAAGGAGATGTCCAGGCAGGAGATATACGGGGAGATCAAGAACGAGGCGGAGTGGATCACCAGGGACACCGAGCTGCTGGGTACGGACATCCTCACCGCGATCAGCCGGGCCGCCAGCAGGACCCCCTCGAACAAGTTCCAGGAGTTCCTCCAGGGAGTGGTCACCAGCTCCACCTCGGGGGGGCAGCTGAAGCCGTACTTCCTGCAGAAGGCCGAGCAGTTCGAGAAGGAGTCCAAGCTGGATGTGAGGAGCCAGCTGGAGACGCTCGGACTGATGGCGGAGTCCTTCGTCACCGTGGTGGTGGCCTTCCCCCTGTTCCTGGTGGTCATCATGGCCATCATGGCCATCGTGCCCTCCGGCGGGGGCAGCGCCGACTTCACCGTGACCCTGCTCTACCTGGTGGTGGGACTGATGATCCCCATCTCCCAGTTCGGATTCATCTTCTCCATATGGAACATGACCAAGGAGGCGTCGATGTAGGTGGTGCGAGATGTCGGATAAAGATGTAGTGGATATAAGACAGCTTCATGTCAGCAAGTCCGATTACTCACGGACCATCCTTATAGTCAGCGGGCTGGCCTCGGGCATCCTGATCGCCGTGGCCGTCCTGGACGCCATAGGTGGTTTGGACACCCCGTTCAACTGGCTGGTCTACGTCTTCCTGGGCCTGATGGCCATCAGCGGCCCCTACGGTTTCTACTCCTCCTGGCAGTTCAAGAAGATCCAGGATATCGAGAGTCGACTGCCCGATTTTCTCCGGGACGTGGCCGAGGCGGGAAGGTTCGGGATGACCCTGGCCGAGGCCATCGTCGTCGCCTCCAGAGGAAGGTACGGAAGCCTCACCCCGGAGATCCAGAGGATGGCCGCGCAGATAGACTGGGGGGTACCGGCGGCGGAGGCCATAAGGCTGTTCGCCAACCGGGTGAACACCCCGTTGGTGCACCGGATGATGTCCATCATCATCAAGGCGAACGACGCGGGAGGCAACGTGGCCGACGTCCTGACCATGGTGGCCCACGACGCCAGGGAGACTATGCTGACCCAGAGCGAGAGGCGGATATCCATGTCCACATACATGGTGGTCATTTACATCGCCTTCTTCGTGTTCCTGGCCACCATCTTCATTCTGAACTCCACCTTCCTCCCCAAGATGGCGGAGGCTGGCTCACAGGTGGCAGAAGGGGCGGAGGAGGCCGACATATCGAACATGCCGGCGACGATACAGGCGGACGTGATACCCCAAGTGCAGGTCATATTCATAGTGGCGATCATCATCCACGCCTTCGGTGACGGGATCCTGGCCGGGGTGTTGGAGAACGGAAGGATCCCCAACGGGATGAGGCACAGCTTCATAATGCTCACCGCGGGCCTGGTAGGGACCATGCTCATCTGAGGAGAGGAAAGGTATGACCGAGGCGATAGAAGGATTCACTGAAGATGATGAGGAATACAGAGGCAGGAAGATAGGCAAGGGATTCACCAGCAAGTACCTCTCCCTGCTTCTCAAGCTTAAGGACAGACCCATGAGGGTGAGGGTGCCCTCAGGCGTTCAGACCGCCTCCACCGAGGAGATCACCCCCATACCGAAGATCTCCGATCCGGAAGTCGATGAGGTGGAGATCAATCCCATAGTGGAGCCGTACTCCTACGTGCGGATCAATTACGACAACGCCGCGGGGGACTTCCTCTATGAGGTCATAGAACCGCCGCTCACCGAGGATGAGCAGACCCTCCTCGAGGTGCTGAAGAGCGCCCTGGTGATGACCCTGAATCTGGCAGTGGAGAAGAACGATCAGGAGAAGATGAATATCCTGGAGCAGGCGATGGACAAGCTGCTGAAGAGCTTCGGAGTGGGCCTCCACCCCGTGTCCAGGGAGAGGCTCCTCTACTACCTGAGGAGGGACTTCATCGGCTACGGGGTGATCGACGTGATGATGATCGATCCCGAGGTGGAGGACGCCTCCTGTGATGGGGTATCCATTCCCATGTTCATATTCCACCGGAAATACGGGTCCATACGTTCCAACGTCAGGTTCGATAACGAGGAGGAGCTGGACTCCTTCGTCATCTGGATGGCCCAGAAGAGCGGCAAGCACATCTCGGTGGCCGATCCCATGCTGGACGCCACCACCCCGGACGGTTCCAGGCTGAACACCACCATGGGGAGGCACGTAACCAAGCGGGGATCTACCTTCACCATCAGGCGGTTCAAGGAGAACCCGTTCACCCCGGTGGACCTGCTGAAGTTCCGCACCATGAGCACGGACATGATGGCCTACCTGTGGACCGCCACCGAGTACGGCAGCTCCATGCTGGTCTGCGGTGGCACGGCCAGCGGTAAGACCACCACCCTGAACGCCGTGCTGCTGTTCATCCCCCCCCAGATGAAGATCGTCTCCATAGAGGACACCAGGGAGCTGAACCTCCCCCACGAGAATTGGGTGCCTGCTTTGACCAGGGAGGGTTTCGGGGGCAAAACCACCGGCACCGGGAGTGGAACGATCACCATGTTCGACCTGCTGACCGCCTCCCTAAGGCAGAGGCCCCAGTACCTAATGGTGGGCGAGGTCAGAGGGGCGGAGGCCTACGTGGTCTTCCAGGCCATGGCCACCGGTAAGACCGCCTACTCCACCTTCCACGCAGAGGACGTCCAGTCCATGGTACACAGGATGGAGAACGATCCTATCAACCTGCCCCGGGCCCTGATGACCGCGCTGGACATCGTTCTGCTGCAGGCCCAGGTCAAGGTGGGGACCAAGATGACCCGGAGGGTGAAGTCGCTCACCGAGGTGGTGGGAATGGACCCGGAGACCGGCGAGCTGATCACCAACTCGGCGTACAGCTGGAACCCGGCGGACGACAGCTTCAGCTTCTCCGGCCACTCCTACGTGTACGAGAAGGTGAGGACCATCAGGAACTGGTCCCCCAGGGAGATGGAAAGGGAGATCAAGCAGCGGGTGGACATCCTAGAGTACATGAAGAAGATCGGGGTGGACAACTACAGGCAGGTGGCCAAGATCGTCTCCGCCTACTACAAGGACCCTGACAGCGTGATCAAGGAGGTCAGGGAGAAGCTCCAGGATTGAAACCTTTTATCCATCTTCTACATCTCCCACGCAACCAATGGGGTTGATGGGCCAGTGACCGATTACATGCCGCACCATTCTTGAGTAGTGGGTGTGGGGCAGGGGCGGATAAAAGGAAGATAAGGTGTTTGGGGAGGAGGGATCACTCCTTCTTCTCTTCGTCCTCCTCGAATGACTCTTCGGTGGTCTCCTCAGTCCCCTCCTTGGAGGTCTCTCCCTCGGCGGAGGTATCCTCAGCGGTCTCGGGAGAGGTTCCCTCGGCGGACTCGGTCCCCTCCCTGGCTTTGCCCACCGGCCTGCGGACGATGCGCCTCAGGGGCTTGCGCTTGGGCTTCTCCTCCGCCTCTTCCCTCTCCCCCTGCTCCTCGAACACGGTGCCGCATTTGTGGCAGACCTTGGAGCCTTTCGGATTGAGCGTGCCGCACACCGGGCAGGGGAAGGCGCTGCTCTTCCGGCGCTCCTCCTCCTCGCTCAGCCAATCCTCGAAGGAGACGTAGTTGGGCTGGGTCTTCCACCAGTCCTTGAACTTGGCCTCGGAGTACTTGTCACCCAGATCCTCCTTGGCCCTCTCCCTCTGATCGTCTAGCATGGCCTCGTACTGCTCCCGCATAGACCTTATGTACTCGTCCTCCTCCTCACCGATGGCCTCGCCAACGAACTTGGCGCCACACTCGGGGCAGACGGTGGCCGACGCAGGTATCCAGGCACCACACTCACTGCACTTGGCGGTCCCGGTCTCGAACCCCACCCCGCACTTGGGGCACTTCTTGGAGTTCTCCGGTATGAGCGCACCGCACTCGCCGCACTCCACCATCTTCCCGAGACCGTAGCGGTAGAGGTAGTACGAGAAGCCCACCACCACGCCGGCGACCACGGCGATCACTATCAGCCAAGCCCACCATGGGATTGCGGTCTCCTCGAATATTGGCTCCACGGATATGTCGGCCGACTTGGTGTGTGTACTCTCCCCCGCATCCACCTGGACCTCTATTAGATAGTCCCCCTCGATGCCGGGGGGAATGTAAATGGAGGTCTCGAAGTGCCCATTGGAATTTGTGGTGGCGGTCTGAACGTCGCCGATGGGGTTCCCGCTGAGATCGGTCAGCATGACACTGACCTGGACATCGGATAGTGGTTCGTCGTTTATGTTGTTCTCCACGGTCCCCCGCACGAATACCTGGGTGTCCGATTCGTACTGGTATACGCCACCAAGATCTATGGAGATGTCTGGGTTGGGCGGATCGATGGACAGGGGGATGGAGGCGTTGTCATTGTCGTAATTCCTCTCCTGGATCTCCCTCTGAGGATTCACCGTGACCACGATATCGTTTGCGCCCACGGTGGCGTTGACCGTCCAGTTCATGTTGGCCGTCACCGTTTCGCCGGGACCGAAGTCCTCGGTCACCTCGCCTATCCAGGTGGAGAAGCTGTCGTTGTCTATCGCCTGAAAACTGATCGTCACTCCCAGCGCCGCCTCCAGGCCGTCGTTCCTCACATCCGCGGTGATGTTCAACTTCTCGCCCACGGAGGCATTGGTCACCGGCTGATCCTCGGAGGTGACGTTGACGTCCCCCATGATAAGGAAGTCCGGCCTGTAGTCCATCACGCTGATGGTATCGGTGAGCTGATCGTTCGTGTAGTCCGTCTCGTTGATGTCACGGTCGGGATTGACCTCCACGGATATGGTCCTGCTCTCCGACTTCTGATAGTCGGAGGTGTTGGCCAGCCACGATCCTGAGGCGGTCCTGGTGTCCCCCGGCTCGATGACCGAGACGGTGACCTCATCGATGACCTCCCCGGTGGAGATGCCCCCGAGCCAGTACCTCACCAGTACGTTCCTGGCGGTGGTCTCGCCCAGGTTGTTCACTTGGGCGTTCATGGTCAGGTTGTTCCCCACCTCCACCTCCCCGCTGGGCGAGAAGCTCAGCTGGCTGGGCTCCAGATCGGCGTAGTCCTTCACCGTCACGGAGAGGTTTAGCTCGTCGTCGTCATCGGCCAACTCGGGTGTCGAGGACTCGTCCACGGCCTTCAACCTAAGATCGTGGGGTCCGGTCTGGGAGGGTACCCAGTGAAGGGTGGTGACACCACTACCATCCACGGCGATAGAGGAGATCGTGGAGTTATCCACTAGGGTTTCCGTACCCCCTTCGGGTGTGACGTAGAGGGAGAGGTTCACGTTGCTCGCCTCGACGTCCCCGGTGTTCCTCACGGTGACCGTCACGGCGGTCGACGTGTTCACCGTGGGCGAGGGCGGGTCGACCTCCACGTCGGACTGGCTGAGCGCCAGGTACACCACGCCTTGGACATCCACCATGGTGTTGTTATGGTTGTTCGAGGTGTTCATCTCGGTAATGGCGTCCTCCGGATCGACTATGACCGAGAGATTGTGCCACCCCAGCGGATAATCGGCGATCCAGGTGGAGTTGACGATCACCGTCTCTCCGGGGTTGATCTCCTCCACCGTCACGTCCTCGATCACCGATTCGTTGTCCTTGAATCTCACGACCACGTCGTTCGCCGGGACCACTCCGACGTTGGAGACGTTGGCGCTCAGGTTTACCTCCTGATTCCTGGCCGGCGTATCGTTCGACACGAAGAACGGCGGGTCGAGGTCGGGAAGGGCCGACTCTATGGTCACCTCGGCCCTCCTATCGTCCTTCTTCACCGGTGGCCAGTAGGGGGTCCAGGAGACACTGGTGTTTTCGCTCTCGTACGACTCTCCATCGAACCAGAAGGTGGCGTTCAGCAGGTAGTTGCCGAAGAAGTCCTTCTCCGAGGAGGTGATCCTGTCGCATAAGGACCTGAACAGGACCTCGCCGGATGAGTTCGAGGTCTTCTCGTCGTACTTTGTGCCTGTGAGGTTGTTGTATTCCATACTCACCTGAGCATCAGGGAGTGGGTATCCATTGCCATCCTTCACCTCCACGGTCAGCCAGCGGTAATGCCTGATCACGGCGTCCTCCCTGGCCACCAGGGCCGGGGCGCTCACGCTGGTCAGATTGGCCTCCGCATTACCCCCGAACGAAGACCAGGTCTTGGTGAACGTGGTGTTCTCCGCGATCAGGACACCGTTCGAGCTCGAGGGGGCCACTATATCCCCCTCGATGGTGGAGTCGAGTATGGTGAGCTCAGATTCGTGGTTCAGGTGTATGGTGATCCCTGACCCGATCAGCGAGGGATCGATGATCACCTGGGCGTTGTCGAACATGTAAAGGCTGAGGGCATGGTTGTTGGAGGAAATGCTAGAGTTAAGGAGGATCAATGTCGCGTTGTCCTCCACCAGGATCTGGAACTGGTTGTCCCGTTCCTGGTAAACGGTCAGATCGGTGGAGTTCAGGATAAGGGTGGCGTTGTCCCTCACCACTACGTTGTTCTTGATTTCGGGGGACCCACCGACAATGGATTCCGTGGTATCTCCCTCGACCGCCCAGTCGGACTCGTCGGTATCGAGATCCACCGTGATGTTCTTATGGGCGGTGTTGTTGGTGTAATCGTATTCCTGGATGTCCCTCTGCCTGTTCACCTCCACGTGTATGGGGTACTCGCCGATCTGCGAGGGTTCCCAGGTGATCGTGGCGGAGTTGGAACCGCCCCTGGGGACGTTCACCTCGGTCTCCCCTATCAGGTGTTCGTCATCGACGGTGGCGGAGAAGAAGGACACGGTGACGTTCTTGGCATCGTCCCTTCCCTCTGCGTTCCTCACCTTGGCCTCTATCTCGACCTCTTGCCCGGTCGGGGCGGGGTCCTCGCTGAAGTTGATGTCGTCCGAGCTGACGGAAAGGTCGGGTATTTGTGGTAGGACGTCGACCTGGATGGACCTCTCGTTGTTGCCCTCGTCGTCCTCTATCACCGTCTCGTTGGAATCGGCAAAAGCGGTCAGTGTGTGATTGCCATCAGGGGTGGGGCCCCATTCAACCACAAAGTCCATCGAAGAACCCCCCTCCAGCAGATCCACTGTTAGGTTCTCCACGACCGTTGACGATCCCTCATAGAGATCGGTTAACTGCACCACGAAGTCGGTCGCGGAGGTGATTCCCAAGTTCTCTATGGTTGCATATATCATGACTGTTTCATCGTCGTAGACCGGGTCGGCACCTAGTTCGATCGAACTGACGACCAGGTCGGGCTTGTCCAGAACGAGCTCGGACATGGTGACGTTGACCAAGGAGGTCTGATTCCCCTCGGACAACGACGGGTATGGGTAGAACTCCGGACTTGCAGAGGCGTGGAAGGACGACTCGGATTCATTCACATAGGTCATGTCCAGATCGTAGCTGCCGATCACCTCCGAGTTGGGATACGTTCCTGCGTCCACGTACTCGGTGAGCAGCGGAATCCTGGCCTTGCCGGAGGAATCGGTCATCTTGTAGTTGGTGGCATTCCTTCCAAGGTAATCCAATACTTCCTGAGGTGGGGTGGATTGGATGCCATCCGGGGTCTGATAATAGGCCGGTATGTCATCCGATTGAAGCGTTGCGTTGATCACCGCTCCCTCGACCGGTAGGGACTGGTTGTCATTCAGGTCGATCGATGCCCATCTGTAGAGGTACATGGTTGGCCGCAGATCGAGTTCAATCGAGATCTCGTCGAAACTCACAGTGCTGTCGTCATCGGTATTACTGAAGGTGATGTTCAGATCCTTAATCTTCTGAATTGTATCGATATCATTAGAATATAAGTCAAAGGACTCGGTGGTAGATGTTTCAGCATTATCTATTCCAATAGATGTGTTTCTTAGGGGCTCACCTTCAATACCATATTTGACATAATCTGTTCCGGAATAGCCAGCTTCAGTCTTATACGTCACCGATAGATGAGCCCCAATTAAATTGTCATCGATATCACTGGTATTGAATTTGTCAATTGACAAATCATTTCCACTATCTACATTATAGAAGCTATCATCTGCATCTATCAGATCGCTGATATCTTCTCCAGTGTTGTCCTCCGGACCCTTGGCCAGGGGGGACGCGCTCATACGGGACTCGCGGGAAACATAGGCCGGATCCCTGTCATTAAGGTTTGAGTTCTCCTCCATGTCCACATGGGCCCCGTAGAGATAGGCGTTGGAGTTGTCCGTGGTCACCAGGCGGTTGTGATCGTCCTGTGTCTTCGAGAAGTCCACGCCGAGATAGCTGTCCACGGCGGTGAACTGAGTATTCCCGGCGGTGGTGAGGTTCCTGTAGGTGTCGATCGGTGCCTCCACACTTACCCACACCCGGTTGATGTAGGCGGTCTCGCCGCCGTTGTTGGTGTATGTGATGTTCAGGTCACTGAGGTCCGTAGAGCTCATGTTCCCCAGAACTGCACTCTCCACCTCGTCCGGGTTGTCAGAGGTGTTGTACTCCTCCGTGGTATCCTGTATGGTCGGTGCGGAGGCGCTCATCGGACCGTTCTCGTAACCCCACTGGAAGTCGTCCGATCCGGCGTATCCAGGATCGGTTATATACTTCACGTTCAAAGTGACCTGGGCGTCGTCGAACAGCATGCCGGCCACATCGATCTCGTCTATCCCAAGGGTCTGACCGTCTTCCACCTCGAAGTACTCAAGATCGTCCTTGGTCAGGTCCTCCAGCTCACCCGTGGTATCGTTCCCGGCGCCAAGGGCCCCAGGGTTCCTGGACAGGTTGTAGGTGACGGTGCTCCTGTTGCCGTCCTCCCGGGCGAAGGAATAGGTCTGGTTGTGGATCAGCGGGTCACTGTCGACGGTGGAGTTGCCCTCATACACCTTTCTGATCTCGGAATCGTACAGGCGGACGTCGCTGGACATGAAGAGAGTGACCGGCGAATGGCTGAATGCGTCCTTGGGGAAATAATCCTCATCACAGTACTCCTCGATATCATCACTTGAGTGGCCGGTGATGTTCGAGTTCCTCATGATGAAGGTCGAGTCGTCGACCGCCAGATGCCCGGGGAACCTCATGACGGAGTCGTTCATCTCCACATGACCGCCGTTCTGGACGATCATCCCCAGGGAGGGGTAGTCATTGATCTGATCCAGCTCCGTGGTAAGGGTGGAGTTCCTCATGATGAGCTTTCCACCGTCCTCCACGGTGAGCTTGTAAACGCGGTCATCGCTCGTTCCGGGGATCCCGTCCACACCCGTGTCCTGGGTGAAGCTGATCCCCCCGTTCTCGACCGTCAACACGCCCCCTTCGCGGATGGTCAGGTTGCCATCCATGAAATGGACCCTATCCGTTATATTCAGGCTACTGGTCTCGTAATCGGACCCTATGATCAGATCCCCCTCGGAGTCGGAGGGTGATCCCTGGGCGTTGTCGGACATTCCGATAAAAATCAAGCCCGTCAGGGTAGATGTCATCATCAGTAATGCGATGCAGAGACTGTATAATCTCCCTAGCAGAATGCTTTTCTTCATTGTCCCACCTGGTCGATTCCGGACTGGATTGAATACAAAGTGAGATTATAAATACGTATCTTTACAGTTAGAATTTTTAATAAAAACGGAAGTGATAGCCAGAGGGCAATATTTTTCATAATAGTTGGGAAGAATGGGACTCTGGGGCCGATGGGCCCTGGGGAAGAGGTTTCTACTTCCGCTTGATGATCTTCCTGATCGACACCGAGCGCTTGGAGGATGAGTCCCATTTCTGTTCCCCGGTCCGCTCATCCTGCTCCGCCTCCTCTTCCTTGGGCCTGAGATCCGCCCCGCAGGCGTAGCATCTCTCGGCGTCCGCATCGACGATGGTCCTGCATTCGGGACAGAAGGTCTCGGTATACCTCTTCTGTGCGCTCGAATCATCTTCAGCCTCTGCCCCATCGGACTCGGGTTCCTCTGCCTCCGGAACCGCTTCAGGTTCGGCAGACTCGGCCTCCGTGCCGTCGGTCTCGGGCTCGACCTCGGCCTCCAGGTCGGTGCCCACCGGCTCCGCGGTCTCCTCTACATCGGCCTCGGTCTCCACCGACTCCGCGGTCTCCTCCAGTTCTGTCTCGGTGTCCACCTCGGCCTCTTCTGACCCCTCAACCGCTTCCGGTTCCTCGTCGGGGACCTCATCGCTCAGATCGGAGTCCTCCGTGACCTGGGATCCCGGCTCGTCGAGGTCCTCCCCGGAGGATTCCTGAACTTCCTGTTCCTCGACCGCTTCCACCTCCGATTCCACCTCGGATCCCTCGGAGGTCGAGTCTTGGATCTCTGGCTCCACGGACTCCGTCGGGGGCTCCAAGCTCGGCTCCTCGGGTTCCGGTTCCGCGCTGGGGGCCTCCTCGCCGGACTCCCCCGGCGTCGACTTCCTCTGGAGGGCCCGATCCCTCTCCGAGAGCGCCTGCTCCCGATCGTTCAGCTCCTTCTCCCAGTCCACGAAGCGCTGCTGCTCCTCCAGGACGAGGGACTTGCTCTCCTGCAGCAGGTCCTCCTGCTCGGTGAGCACCTTCTCCTTGGCCAGGATCTCCTCCCTCTTGGACGACAGCTCCTCCAGCAGCTGGGAGAGCTGATTCTCCTCGTTCAGGATCTTCTCCTCGGTCTCCTGGATGGTGGCCATCATCCCCCGGAGTTTCTCCTCGTACTCCGAGGTCTTCTGGGAGAGTGACAGTATCTCCTCCTCCTTGCGGGTGAGCTCGCTCTCCCGCCTCTCCAGGTTCTCACGGCCCGACCGGAGTTCCTCCTCGCTCTCCCTCAGCTCGGCCTCCAAATTCCCCAGCCTCTCCTCGGTCTCCCTGACCTTCACCTCCCGGGGACGGAGATCCACCTCCCTCTCGTCCAGTTCCTTCTCCTTGGAATCGAGGGTCTGCTTCCACTCCTCCAGCTCACTCTGCCTGTCATCGAGCTCGCCCTCCCACTGATCCAGCTTCTCCTTCCTCTCCTGGATCTCGGCCTCCTGGTTCTTGATCTTGTCCTTGAACTCCTCGATGACGTCCCATATTTGGACCCTTTCGGTCGACTCTTCAGCGGTCAACTCCCCTTCCTCCCTTTTTGAATCTGACATGTTAACAGTTACCTTTTTGTTCCCTTTCAACCCTATGTCAACGTGGGACCCAGTATCGTGAGGTCGTTCTCCCCGACCTCCAGGGTGTGCTTCTCCATGCTGTGCTGGCATGCCCGCATCTTCTCCACTCGGATGAACCTGGCCAGCTTGCCCCTGCTCCGGTCCATTCCCATCTCAATGATGCCGTCCACCAGGTAGCCCTCGTTGCCCAGCATCTCATCCGGACCCTGATGGGGCTTTTCCATCACGATGAGGGAGACCAGGTTGAGGTCCCGGAGGGCCTTGAAGAAGTAGAACATCTTCCTCCTCATGCCCTCCACGTCCTCCATGAGGGAGTAGAGCGCACCCAACGAGTCCATGGTGAACACGGTGAACCCTTCCCCGTGCTTCTTCTTGAAGTAGCCGAGCATCTGCTCCACGAACTGGGCGTAATCGGTGGGGCCGTCGCCCTCCACCACATCATCGATCTCCCTAAGATCGGTGAAATCGGATATCTGGAGGTTCGGGCTCACCCTCAATCCGAGGCTCTTCATGTTATTCAGGTGGCTGTCCGCGGACTCCTCCAGGGTCACGTACAGGCCCTTCTCCCCGGAGCTCTCCAGGTAGGAGGACATCACCGAATAGCAGAAGCTGGTCTTCATCGAGCCGGGGGGGCCGGTGACCAGTATCACCTTGGGCGGCCCGATGTCCGTGCGGAATATCTTGTCCATCCCCTTCAGCGAATCCTTGAACATGACACTAACACCAGAGGCGGATTTTCAACGGGCTGCTCGCTAATAAACCTTTGCGGGTTCATTACCGAAAATGATACTGAGCCAGCACCTATTCCATGTCCTGGTGTCGCCTCTCGTCCTCCTCGGAGGCGAGGCGGGCCGCCCCGATCACCCTGTCCCCCTCCCTGAGGCGCATGATGATCACGCCCATGGCCGCCCGCCCGTACACGCTGATGTCCGAGACCGGGAGGCGGATGACCATCCCAGAGGCGGAGGTGACGATCGCCTCGTCCTCCATGGAGACCGCCTTGACCACCACCACTGACCCGTTGCGCTCGGTGGTGCGGATGGTCATTACCCCGTGGCCGGCCCTCCTGGTCTTGCGGTAGTCATTCACCCTGGTCAGCTTGCCGTAGCCGTTCTCGGTCATGGTGAGCAGGGAGGACTCCGGGGTCACCACGGCCATAGAGACCACCTGGTCCCCCTCCTGCAGGCGGACGCCGATCACCCCCCGGGCCGGGCGGCCCATGGGCCTGACATCGGACTCGTCGAAGCGGATCGCCTGGCCCCGCCTGGTGGCCAGCACGATCTCCCTCTCCCCGTCGGTGAGCTTGACCTCCACCAGCTCGTCCCCCTCCTCCAGGGTGAGGGCTATGATGCCCGAGCTCCGCACGTTCGAGTACGCCGATAGTCTGGTCTTCTTGATCAGCCCGTCCCGGGTGGCGAAGACCAGGTAGCGGTCCCCGCCGAAGTCGCCCACCGGTATGGTGTCGCTGACCCTCTCCCCCTCCTCCAGACGGGGGAGGAGGTTGGCGATGAACTTGCCCTTGGCCTGCCTGCCTCCGACTGGAACGCGGTAGGCCTTGAGCCAGTACACCCTGCCGTAGTTGGTGAAGAACATCAGGTAGTCGTGGGTGGAGGCGATGAACATGTCGTAGAGCCGGTCCTCCTCCTTGGTCTGCATGCCCCTGAGGCCCATGCCCCCGCGCTTCTGCCCCTTGTAGGTCTCCAGGGGAACCCGCTTGATGTAGCCGTCCTGGGTGATGGTGATGAGCATGTCCTCCACCGGGATGAGGTCCTCCATCTCGATCTCCATGGCGTCCTCCACGATCTCCGTCCGCCGGTCGTCCCCGTGGGCCTCCTTGGTCTCCAGCAGCTCCTCCTTGATGATACCGCGGATCCGCTCCGAGGAGGAGAGGATTCCCTCCAGATCGTCGATGGTGGCGAGCACCTCATGGTACTCCTGCCTGAGGCCCTCGATCTCCATGCCGGTGAGCTTCTGCAGCCTCATGTCCAGTATGGCCTTGGCCTGGTCCTCGGAGAGCTCGAAGCGCTCCATCAGGGCCTCCCTGGCCTCCTCCCCGTTCTCCGCCGCCCGGATGATCCGCAGGGTCTCGTCCAGATTGTCGACGGCCACCATCAGGCCCTGCAGGATGTGCTCCCTCTTCCTGGCCTGCTCCAGCTCGTAGTTCGTCCGTCTAATGATCACGTTCCTGCGGAAGTCTATGAACTTCTGCAGCGCCTCCTTCAGGGTCAGGACCCGGGGCTGGTTGTCCACCAGGGCCAGGTTGATCACCCCGAAGGTCACCTCCATCTGGGTGTGGGCGAACAGCTGGTTGAGCACCACCTCGGCCATGTAGTCCTTCCGGACCTCTATCACGATCCTGAGGCCCTCCCGATCGGACTCGTCCCTCAGGTCGGTGATCCCCTCGATCCGCTTCTCCTTCACCAGCTCGGCGATGCTCTCTATCAGGTTGGCCTTGTTCACCTGGTAGGGGATCTCGGTGACCACGATGCGGTCCTTCCCCTCCAGCTCCTCGATCTCGGCCCTGGCCCTGACCTTGAGACGGCCGCGGCCGGTGGAATAGGCTTCCAGGATGCCGTTGATGCCGTAGATGATGCCGCCGGTGGGAAAGTCCGGGCCCTTCAGGTGCTCCATCAGGTCCAGCACGTCCGCCTCTGGGTGGTCGATGTAGTGGACGATGGCGTCCACCACCTCCCCCAGGTTGTGAGGCGGAATGTTGGTGGCCATGCCCACCGCGATGCCGGAGGAGCCGTTCACCAGCAGGTTGGGCAGCCTGGTGGGCAGCACCTCCGGCTCCTGCAGGGAGCCGTCGAAGTTGTCCACGAAGTTGACGGTGTTCTTGTCGATGTCCGCCAGCATGAGGGCGGCGATGCTCTCCAGCCGGCACTCGGTGTAGCGCATGGCCGCCGCGCTGTCCCCGTCCAGGGAGCCGAAGTTCCCCTGGCCGTCGATCAGGGGATAGCGCATGGAGAAGTCCTGGGCCATCCTCACCAGGGCCTCGTAGGCGGCCATGTCCCCGTGGGGGTGGTACTTACCCAGTACCTCACCCACCACCCTGGCGCTCTTCTTGTGGGGCTTGTTGTGGGTGAGCCCCATGTCCTGCATCGCGTACAGGATCTTCCTGTGTACCGGCTTCAGCCCGTCCCGGATGTCCGGGAGGGCCCGGCCAACGATGACGCTCATGGCGTAGTCGATGTAGGACTTCTGCATCTCCACCTCGATGGGGCGGTGGATGACCCTGTTGGCCTCTGACCTGTCGATCTCCTCCATCCGATCACCTAGACATCCAGGTTCTCAACTTCCCTGGCATGGTCGATTATGAACTCCTTCCTGGGCTGCACCGAGTCCCCCATGAGCACGGTGAACAGCTCGTCCGCCCTCACCGCGTCCTCGATGGTCACCTGCTTCAGTATCCTGCCCTCAGGATCCATGGTGGTGTACCAGAGCTGGTGGGGGTTCATCTCCCCCAGCCCCTTGTACCTCTGCACGGAGGCGCCCTTGCCCAGCTCCCGTATTGACTCCATCCTCTCCCGCTCGGAGTAGGCGTACCTCTCCTGCTTCCCCCTCTGCACCTTGTACAGGGGAGGCTGGGCGATGTAGACGTAGCCGTTCTCAATCAGGGGGCGCATGTAGCGGAAGAACAGGGTGAGCAGCAGCGTCCTGATGTGCGCCCCGTCCACGTCCGCGTCGGTCATGATGATGATCAGGTGGTACCTGGCCTTCTCGATGTCGAACTCCGATCCGATGCCGGTGCCCAGGGCGGTGAGCAGGTTCCTGATCTCGGCGTTCCTCAGGATCTTGTCCATCCGGGCCTTCTCCACGTTGAGGATCTTCCCCCGCAGGGGCAGGATGGCCTGGAAGCGACGATCGCGCCCCTGCTTGGCCGATCCGCCGGCCGAGTCCCCCTCCACGATGAATATCTCCGCCTTGGAAGGGTCCCTCTCGGTGCAGTCGGCCAGCTTCCCGGGCAGGGTGGTGGACTCCAGGAAGCCCTTCCTCCTGGTGAGCTCCCTGGCCTTCCTGGCCGCCTCCCTGGCCTGGGCGGCCAGGACGGCCCGCTGGACGCAGGCCTCGGCCACCTTGGGGTTCTCCTCCAGGAACTCCCGGAGGCGCTCGGACATGATGGACTCCACCACGCCCCGGGCCTCGGAGTTCCCCAGCTTGGTCTTGGTCTGCCCCTCGAACTGGGGCTCGGGGAGCTTGATGCTCAGTATGGCCGTCAGGCCCTCCCGGACGTCCTCGCCGGAGAGGGTGGCCCCGTTCTCCTTGATCAGGTTGTTCCCCCTGGCGTAGTCGTTCATGGTCCTGGTGAGGGCGGAGCGGAAGCCGATGAGGTGGGTGCCACCCTCGATGGTGGAGATGTTATTGACGAAGGAGTGGATGTTCTCGGTGTAGGAGTCGGTGTACTGGAGGGCCATCTCCATATGGACATCGTCCCTCTCCCCCGAGATGTAGATGGGCTCGGGGTGGAGGGCATTCTTGTTCCTGTTGATGTGCTTGACGAACTCCACGATCCCGCCCTCGAAGTGGAAGCGGTCCTCCCTCCCCACCCGGAGGTCCTTGAAGACGATGGTCACCTGGTGGTTCAGGTAGGCCAGGTCGCGCAGCTTGTGGGACAGCAGGTCCGGGTCGTAGTCGGTCCCCTCGAAGATCTCCGGGTCCGGCCTGAAGGTGATCAGCGTGCCGGTCTCCTGGGTCTCCCCCACCTCCTCCAGGGGTCCGGTGGGGGTGCCCTTCTGGTACCTCTGCCTGTACAGCCTACCGTTGCGGCTCACCTCCACCTCCAGCCACTCGGAGAGGGCGTTGACCACCGAGAGGCCCACCCCGTGCAGACCGCCAGAGATCTTGTAGCTCTTCCTATCGAACTTGCCCCCGGCGTGCAGGGTGGTCATAACCAGCTCCACCGCGGACCTGCCGTACTTCTCGTGGATGCCGGTGGGTATCCCGGAGCCGTCGTCCCACACCGACACGCTCCCGTCCTGGTTGATGGACACCCCGATCCTGGAGCACCGACCGGCCATGGCCTCGTCTATGCTGTTGTCCACCACCTCGTAAACCAGGTGGTGCAGGCCCCTGAGGTCGGTGCTCCCTATGTACATCCCGGGCCGCTTGCGCACCGCCTGCAGGCCTTCTAGAACTTGAATATCATCCACATCATAATCCGTATCTACCATGAAATCGACCTCGATCCGCCCCTTCAAGGGCTCGGCTATTGCTCACTCATCAACAGGGTATGCCTTGAACTGTTCCATCCCTTCCATCTTCTTCATAATGGTATACTATTATTAATACCCTTCGTGGACATCTGGGTATTTAAATAGACCACCCCTTTCCGAGGGCGTTCGCGGGGCGGGCCATCGGGGCCCCTTATCGCAGCGGCGCAGGCCCGGCGTCGCAAATCCTTATAATGTTGGAGGATTTTGGTGAGAGCGATGACCCAGATGAGGAGGGCCCGTGAGGGGCCCACCGAGGAGATCGAGCAGGTCGCCAAGGACGAGGGGGTGGACCTGGAGAGTGTCCGATCCAGAGTGGAGAGCGGGCGGATAGTGATTCCCCTCAACCCCATACACTCCCCCCGACCAGTAGGGATAGGCGAGGGTCTCTCGGTGAAGGTCAACGTGAACATCGGGTCCTCCAGGGACCTGCCGGACATGGAGAGGGAGGTGGAGAAGGCCAAGGTGGCCGAGCGGTACGGCGCCCACACCGTCATGGACCTGAGCACGGGAGGGGACATCGACGCCATCCGGCGGGCCATCATCCGGGAGGTGTCCATCCCGGTGGGCACCGTTCCCATCTACCAGACCGGGCTGAGGGCCGCGAGGGAGAGCGCGGTGGTGGACATGGACGAGGACGACATCTTCAACGGCATCGAGCTCCACGCCAAGGACGGGGTGGACTTCATGACCGTCCACTGTGGCATCACCAGGGAGAGCGTGGCCTCCCTCCGCCGCTCGGGGAGGGTGACCGACGTGGTCTCCCGGGGCGGCTCCTTCCTCACCGCCTGGATCCTCCACAACCAAAGGGAGAATCCTCTGTTCGAGCAGTACGACTACCTGCTGGAGATGGCCCGGGAGTACGACTTCGCCCTCTCCCTGGGGGACGGGCTTCGCCCCGGCTGCATCCACGACGCCACCGACGGCCCCCAGATCCAGGAGCTGGTGATCCTGGGGGACCTGGTGAGGAGGGCCAGGGAGAGGGACGTCCAGGTCATGGTGGAGGGGCCCGGCCACGTGCCGCTGGACCAGATCGCCTCAAACGTCCAGATGGAGAAGACCATCTGCGACGGGGCGCCCTTCTACGTCCTGGGACCGCTGGTAACCGACATCGCCCCGGGCTACGATCACATCGCCGGGGCCATAGGCGGTGCGGTGGCGGCCCAGCACGGGGCCGACTTCCTCTGCTACGTGACCCCGGCGGAGCACCTCTCCCTACCCGATCCGGAGGACGTGAAGGAGGGGGTGATGGCCTCCAGGGTGGCCGCCCATGTGGCCGATCTCACCCGGGGCAGGGGATGGGACCGCGACCTCCGCATGAGCCAGGCCCGCAAGGGCCTGGACTGGGAGGGCATGTTCCGGGAGGCCATCGATCCGGAGAAGGCCCGCTCCTACCGGGCCAGGGGCTCCACGGCCGAGGAGGAGGGTTGCTCCATGTGCGGGGACGTCTGCGCCATCAAGATCCTCAGGGAGTACCTGGGGAAGAACGATTAGAGAGCCACTGGAGGGGATCGAACCCTCGACCTGCGGTTTACGAAACCGCCGCTCCTTAGCGATCCCAGTGGGATTACCGCTGAGCTACAGTGGCCCGGCAAGTGAACAACCCTTCCCCCGATTTATAGTTTTCTTCCACTGGCCCGCTTGGGTTCGGAATCAGATCCTGAAAGATGGCGGAAAGGGTTAAAGGAGATGGTGCAGCTCCTTCCACCGATCGGCTTGCTCTCGGAAATGGGTCTACCCCAGGGCAGGATGGTCAGCGAACAGGGCGGTGGAGAGGACGCCATGCAGCGTGCGCTCTCCCATGCCCGCAGATTCCTCTTCACCGGGTACATCAGGACCGTGCTTGAGAGCGAGGGGACCAGTTCGGAGGGTCTGCTGGCCTTCCGTGGAGGGGAGCCGCTGATGGCGGTGTACGCCCACCGGTGGGAGGGGGCCGGCCGGGTGTACATGGGCCGGCGGGCGGTGGAGTTCATGTGGGAGGACTCCGTGTTCCCCCAGGCCCGTTTGACCGTGCACGCGGAGGTCTCCCCCGAGGACCTGCAGGGAAGGTTCCCAAGATCGGAGATCGTCCGGACCGACCTGCTTCCCCCCTCCCTGCTGCCCCGTCCGCCGCCCCGGATAGAGGAGCTGGAGGAGCTGGGGGAGGATCTTGGGTTCCCGGCCACGGACTGGGAGGATAACGGGTACGACCTCTCCGGGCTGGTGAGACTGTGGAAGAGGGACCGGGAGGAGGCGGTCGCCGCCTTACCCTACTTCGAGGCCAACCTGCGCTCGATGGAGGAGCTGAGGTCCCGCCTGGATCGGCTGGACACGGTGGGGTACGAGAGGGAGGCCGAATCGGTCCTGCGCAGGACCGTTGACCCGGAGAGGACCACCGAGGTTGAGGAGGAATTGGAGGAGTTGGAGGCCAGGATCGGTGGTCCTGGCGACGAGGGAGCGGAGATCGAAGAGGGGAAGAGGCGGAAGAGGGTGGACGAGCAGATGGACGCCGTCTACGATCTGATACTGCGCTACCACCGGATGAGCTCCCAGGGGGGCCCGGAGCTGGAGTGCCCCAGGTGCGGCTCCCTGCTGGACTCCAGCGGGCAGTGCCCTGGATGCTCCGAAAACCCCCTCTCCTTCGGTCGGGCACTGAACCCCAGGTACACCTTCGACAGCTTCGTGGTGGGGAGGAACAGCCGGTTCGCGGTGGCCGCCGGCAAGGCGGTGGCCAGGAATCCAGGGGAGGCGTACAATCCCCTGTTCATCCACAGCCGGTCCGGGCTGGGGAAGACCCACCTCCTGCAGGCGATAGGACACCGGGTGGGGGAGAAGCCCTGGGGGCCGGCGGTGATCTACTCCTCCGCCGAGGTGCTGGAGTCGGAGATCGTCGCCGCACTGAGATCGGGGGAGATCGACCGTCTTAGGGAGGAGTACGCCTCGGTGGACCTGCTGCTGATGGACGACCTGCAGTTCCTGGCCGGGAAAGAGCAGACCCAGGATGAGCTGTTCAACATCTTCGGCGATATGGTGGATGGGGGCAAGCAGGTGGTTCTGGCCTGCGACCGCCTCCCCAAGGACATCCCCTCCATCAGCGAGAGGCTGATCACCAGGTTCGAATCGGGGCTGATCGCGGACCTGCAGCCGCCGGACCTCCAGACCAGGATGGCGATCCTGGAGAGCATGGTGGAAGGGCGGGGTATCCCCTTCCCCAAGGAGGTGCTGAGGTTCGTCGCCGCCACCTGCACCGACAACGTGAGGCAGCTGGAGGGCGGAATGAACAAGGTAATGGCGTACGCGTCGCTGATGGGTACGGAGATCAACCTGGACACGGCCAGGGAGGTGCTGGCCCTGGAGACGCCCTCCGAGGAGGAGCTGGAGGAGCTGAAGGGGGGACACAGCTACCTGGTGGAGGAGAGAGGGGTGGGCCTCTCGCACCGCCTGACCGCCTCCCTGATCACCAGGGGATTTAAGGGCCTGGCGATCACCAGGAGCCACCCCCGCTACCTCCAGTCCGTCTGCGGGAACGGCGACCTCAGGACCCTGTGGCTGACCGAGCAGGAGTCGGACAAGGAGGAGACCCTGGGCCCCTCGCTGGAGAGGGCCATGCTGATCATCGACGAGTTCCTGGAACGGCAGGGCAGCAAGGCCATACTACTGGACGACATCCAGTACCTGATAAGCAACACCTCCTTCGAGGGGGTCATCCGCTTCGTCCGCTCGGTGGTGGACAGGGTGCACGAGAGCGACTCGGTGTTCCTCCTGAGCATGAACCCCTACAGCCTGGACCTCCAGAGGAGGTCGGTGATCGAGAGGGAGATGGAGGTGGTGAGGGAGGATCGGCCGAACTAGAGGTGGCGGGCCTCGGACTTGAACTCCACCAGCTTGTCCAGTGCGTTCTCGTACTCCTTCCGCTTGAATTCCTTACCCGCCTCCTTGAGCAGGCGGACCAGCACCGAGACCTCCTTCCCCTCGGCCTTCGCATCCAGCAAAGTGGACTTGGCCTTGCGGAGCTCCTCCTGGATGGCCTCTGGAAGGACTGACATCATCTCCCCCCTACCCTTCTTGGCCATCATCCCCATCATGCTCCAGTCCCGGTTCTCCTCCGCCTCCCTGGCCTGCTCCAGATGCTCCCGGGCCCGGGAGGTGTCGATGTAGAACCTCTCGGCGTTGGCCAACATCCACTCCAGCCTCTCCACCATCTGGGAGGCCTCCAGGTACTTTCCGGCCACCAGCTCGGCCTCCTTCATGCCCTCCTTCCCCCTTCTCAAAGCATCGGAGATCTCTCCCCGATCCAGGAGGTCCCTTACCTCCCTGAGGGCGGTCTCCACCGATCCGGGGTCCTCCCCCTTCTGCCGGGCGATCTCGGCCATCTGCTCAAGCCTATCCAGGTCCGACTCCGTCCTCTCCCTGAGAACGGAGGTGATCATCGACCTGCACTCCTTGATGCTCTCCACCGCATCCGACAGGTCTCCCCGCTTGCCGGCCCGGGCCGCCTTCTCCAGGAGGGCCCTGGCCTGGGGCGTTCTCACCCCGTACTCCTGGGCCAGGTCGAGCATTGGCCTCACCTGCTCCACCAGGGCGGGGAACTGCTCCCTCGGCCCCGGCTCCCGGGTAGGCTCCTCCGGGGCGGGTTCCCCCTGGACTGACTCCTCCGGGGCGGGTTCCTCGATCTCAACGCTCTCTTCCTCCGACTCCCCGGGTATGACGATCTCGAACTCCACACCGCAGTGGGGGCATCTGGTGGCGTCCTCCGGGACCTCTTCCCCGCACTCAGGACAGCGGAGCCCCTCCACCTCCTCTATGATGAATTCCACACCGCAGTGGGGGCACTGAGATACCTCTCCAACAATATGCGTCCCGCATTCCGGGCAGTCGAACTCGAATTCCGCGCCCTCATTGGGAGTGTTTTCCCCGGACATACCTCACCCCGACAGGGGGACACTATCCCCGATGGTAATATATATTTGTCGATGCGGGTCAAATCTGATAATCAGCCAGGAGGGACCTCATCTCCAGAGCGCCCTCCTCCGGGGGAGGGGTCTCCGAGATCACCGTGACCCCGCTCTCCCACCTTCCCAGGGAGGGGGCGAGAAAGGAGAAGTCCGGTTCCCGGGCATCCAGGGGCAGGTGCCTCCTCTCCCCCCGATCCCCGTACTCCACGCAGCTGAAGTGGCAGTGCAGGTGTCCCCGGTACATCCTGGAGCACCGGTCAAGCACCCGGCGGAAGTCCCCCTCCTCCCTCAGGGGCTCCAGCGCGTGGAGGTGGGCGAAGTCCAGCACGGGCATCACGCCGTCCACCTCCTCCATCACCCGCTCGATCTCGTCCATCCTGCCCCAGGCCGACCTCTTGCCCATGGTCTCGAGGCCCAGGGTGACCTCTAGGCCTTCCTTCTCCATCTCATGCTGACAGGTCCTGATTCCCTGGATGACCGATCGGGTGGTCCTTTCCGGCGGCTGCCCCATGTAGGAGGCGGCGTGGATGACCACCACGTAGGCCCCCAGGTCGCAGGCTATCCGGGCGGTCTTCATCACCCACTCCACGCTCCTCTCCACCACCTCCCCCTTATTGGAGTTGAAGTTGATGTAGTAGGGGGCGTGGGCGCTGAGCAGGATCCCCAGCTCCCTGGCCCTCTCCCCGATACTCTCAGCCTTCTCCCTGCCCATCCGGGCCCGCCGGACGAACTGTAGCTCCAGGGCGTTCAGGCCCCTCTCCGACAGCCAGTCCAGGGCGTCCAGGGGGGACCTGCTGTCCCTGGGATAGCCGGCGGTCCCCAGGTACAACATGGTCATCGGATGGTGGGTCCGGATTAAGTCGGTTGCGGCCGGCTACAGGCCCTCCAGGGAGCAGGCCCGCTCGAAGAAGTCGGCCCAGGGATCCCCCTTCTGCCCCAGCCGGCGGAACAGATTGCCCACGTGGTGGCTCCTGGGGCCCACCCGATCCCTCTCCAACTCCTCCCAGTCCAGGGGTGTGGCCACCGGCGCCCCCTCCCTGGCCCTCACCGCGTAGGGGGCCACCGAGGTCTGGCCGTAGGCATTGCGCAGGTAGTCCAGGAACAGCCTCCCCCGTCGCCTGTCCTTCCTGGTCTCGGTGGTAAGCTCCCCCGGGTGACGGGCGGCCAGCTCCTCCACCAGCCCCCTGGCGACCGCCCTTGTGGACTCGAACCCCCTCTCCCCGTCCAGAGGTATGACCAGGTGGAGACCCCTGGACCCGGTGGTCATCACGAAGGGGCAGAGGTCCAGCTCCAACAGGTGATCCCTTAGCAGCAGCGCCCCCTCCCTCACCTTCTCGAAATCGTCTCCAGGGGGGTCCAGGTCGAGGACCATCTTGTCCGGCCTGTTCAGCCGGCCGCCCCTGCTCAGCCAGATGTGGGGGGTGATGCAGGCCTGACCGGCCAGGAAGGCCAGGGTGGCCCTCTGGTTGCACATCACCTGCTCCTGCCGACCGTTCTCCCTCTTCTCCACGGTCACCCGGTCGATCCAGTCCGGGAAGTGGTCCGGGACCTCCTTCTGGTAGAACCCCTCCCCCTCCAGTCCGTCGGGGAAGCGGTGCATGGTGATCGGCCTGTCCCGCAAGTGAGGGAGGGCGTGTTCCGCCACCCGGAGATAGTAGTCCACCAGGTCCCCCTTGGTGATCCCGTCCCGGGGGAAGAACACCTTGTCCAGCCTCCTGATCTCCACCTGACGGCCGTCCACCTCCACCATCACACCTCCCTGACCACCTCGCCGGGATCCTTGTCCCTCCTCAGGCCCAGGAAGCGGGGGTGCCTGAGCCTTCCCTCCTCGGTCCACTCGGAGAAGCCCACCTCGGCCACCAGCAGCGGCCGCACGAAGTGGGCCTCCGGCACCTCGCCCCGGAAGGGGTTCTCCCCCGTCTCCAGACCCTCCAGTCTCTCCCTCAGGAGGGAGAGCGTCCTGGAGTCAAATCCGGTGCCCACCTTCCCGGCGTACACCAGCTCCTTCCCATGGTAGTGGCCGACCAGGAGGGCGCCGAGGCCCTCCCTCTCCCCCGTGGGATCGGTGAACCCCCCGATGACCATCTCCTGCTGATGAACACACTTGAACTTCCTCCAGTCGGTCGATCGGCCCCCTTGGTAGGTGGCGTCCGCCCTCTTGGCGATCGCCCCCTCCCATCCTCTCTCGCAGGCTTTCCGGTGGTACTCCTCCCCCTCCTCGTTCCTGTGCTGGACGTACCTGAGGGGATTCTCGAAGTCCAGCGACCTCTTCAGCAGGACCTTTCTCCTGCGGAGGGGCAGATCGGTCAGATCGTACCCGTCCAGGCACAACGGGTCGAACAGGTAGAGGTAGACCTTGACCCCGGACGCCAAGGCCTCCTCCCCGGTGAGGTGCATTCGCCCCTGGAGCCTGGAGAAGCTGGTCACCCCGCCCTGGAAGGCCACCACCTCCCCGTCCAACACCATCTCCCCCCGGCCCTCGAGGGCGTCGACCAACTCCGGGTAGCTTTCGTTCAGCGGCTTCCGGTTCCTGGACATCAGGGCCGTCCCTTCCTCCAGGTAGGCCAGGCACCTCTCCCCGTCCAGCTTGGGCTCGAAGACCCATCCCGGATCGGAGAAGCGGTCGTGGGTCAGCGTGGCCAGCATGGGTTCCACCCAGCGGGACCTCGTCTGCTCCCTCACCCTCTCCCGCTCCCCCTCCGTCAGGAGATCGAACCAGTCCATGAGGGAATTATTGGCCCCCGGAACAGATTACACTTGCCCTCGCAACCTATTTTACCGATGAGGGGGGATGTATGGTGGGCGCGAGAATGGAGATCCGATCGGTGGTCATCGACAGGCCGGACGACACCAACGTCATCATAGGTCAGACCCACTTCATGAAGTCGGCCGAGGACCTCTACGAGGCCCTGGCCGGCGCGGTCCCCGACATCGAGTTCGGGGTGGCCTTCTGCGAGGCCTCCCAGGAGAGGCTGGTGAGGAGGGAGGGGAACGACGAGGGGCTGACCGGGCTGGCCGCCGAGAACGCCCTGAACATCGCTGCCGGCCACGTGTTCGTGGCCATCATCCGAAACGCTTTTCCGATCAACGTGCTGAACGACATCAAGGGGCTGCCCGAGGTGTGCACTGTGTTCTGCGCCACGGCGAACCAGGTGGAGGTGCTGGTGGCGGAGACCTCCCGGGGCCGGGGGGTGATCGGCGTGGTGGACGGTCAGACACCGGTAGGTGTGGAGAATGATAGACATGTCAGAGACAGAAAGGAGTTTCTCAGAAGGATCGGATACAAGCTATAGGGAGACCCTGGACCTCTACGAGTCCACGGCCAAGTACTACGACATCTGGTACGATGACTTCGATCAGGACGTGAGGTTCTACCTCCAGCTGGCCGGGCAGGTGGAGGGGCCGATACTGGAGTGCATGTGCGGCACCGGGAGGCTCCTTATACCGCTGGCGGAGAGGGGGTACCGGGTGCTGGGGGTGGACCGGAGCCCGGCCATGCTGGACGTCTGCACCAGGAAGATCGAGCTGCAGCCCGACCAGGTCCAGGAGAGGATCGAGATCCTCCAGGAGGACGTGCGGGATTTCAGCACCGACCAGAGCTTCGACATGGCCATCATTCCATTCAACTCCTTCCTCCATCTCCTGGACACGGTGCACCAGGAGAGGGCGCTCAGGAACATCCACGACCACATGGTCCCCGGGGGAATGCTCACCCTGAGCCTGTTCAACCCGGACCTGCGGCGACATGAGGACGTGGTCCGCCACTCCGGGACCAAGGTCACCGATCAGGGGGAGATCATCTCCAAGTTCGAGAGCCAGAGCTTCGACTTCCCCTCCCAGACCACCCGGGTGCACTACTTCTACGACATCTCCCGGCAGGACAGGGAACTGAGGAGGGTGACCGCCGCCTTCACCCTCCGGTACATCTTCCACCGGGAGGCGGTGGAGCTCCTGGAGCGGTGCGGATTCCGGGTGAAGGAGGTGTACGGCGACTACGCCTTCACCCCGTTCACCGACAAGTGCGAGATGATGATCTTCCAGGCCGAGAGAGCATGATCCTGGACCTGGATCACACCCTGGGATGCGGCCAGGTTTTCAGGTGGTTCAGGGAGGGGGAGTGGTGGTCCGGCGTCCTGGGCGACCGGGAGGTGTGGCTTCGCCAGTGCCATGGTCATCTGGAGATCCGGGGGAGGGTGACCGAGGAGCTGGTGCGCCGCTACCTTAGAGCGGACGACGACCTGCGCCTGATCTACCGGGAGATCTCGGCCGATCCGGTGGTGGCCGACCTGGTCCGGAGGTATCACGGCCTCCGACTGATCCGGCAGGACCCCTGGGAGTGCTCCCTCTCCTACCTGCTGGCCACCCACGCCAACTTCCCGCGCATTCAGAGGATGGTGGAGGCGGTGTGCAGGGAGTTCGGACGACCCTTGGAGTTCGGAAGGTACTCCTTCCCCTCCCCGGAGGAGATCGTGGGGAGGGGGGAGAGGGCCCGCCACTGCGGTCTGGGCTTCCGCTGCGATCGCATGGTGGAGTTCGCCAGGAGCGTGTCCCGGGGGGAGCTGGACCTGGAGGCCCTGAAGGAGATGGACTACCGGGACTGCGTCTCGGAGCTGAAGCGCTTCAAGGGCGTGGGGGACAAGGTGGCGGACTGCGTCGCCCTCTTCTCCCTGGAGCATCTGAATGCCTTTCCCGTGGACGTCAGGATCAAGAGGGCCCTCGGCAGGCACTACGGCGTGGAGGGCCCCTATAGGAAGGTGAGGGAGTTCGCCCAGGAACATTTCGGCAGGTTCGCCGGCTACGCCCAGGAGTTCCTGTACATGGCGTGACTAGTCGGGCTCGCACCACACGCACTCCGGAGCCTGCTCGCCCGCCTGGATCTCGTATATCTTGCACAGCATCCCGCTCTTCTTCACCATCTTGCAGATGTTGCAGGTCTCGGTGACGATGTCCGAACCGTCCATCATCCGGACCGCCGCCCTCTCCACCTCGTAGCGGAAATCGGGATACTTGCCGCTCTTCTCCATCTCCTCGTTGGTCCCTCGTTTGGACTTCAGGTACTGGGAGATGGCCGCATCGGTCACACCAAAACGCCTGGCCACCTCCGCCTGGCTGACCTCATGCTGCTCGACCAGCACGCGTGCCAGCTCCCTCCTGATGGAGGGAAGGACATACCAAACGATGAGCTCACAGGGGATCTTCATGCCTCCCGCATCATAGTTAACAATAATAAAACCTTTCAATCTTCGTTCCCGCCAAGCCAAGAATCGATCCCCGGGGCGGCTCCCGTGGCCGACCAAAAACATCATATCTTCTTATCATCATGGGTCTCCATTCCAGACTGGAGGTCGTTGTATGCCTTTGGATGAGATCATGGTTACCAGGAAGATCGTCCAGCGCTTCTCCCGGGAGTTCCTGGACAACCTCGAAGTGGATGTGGTGATCGCCGGCGCCGGCCCCGCCTCCCTGACGGCCGCGCGCAAGCTGGCCGAGGCCGGGAGGAGGGTGGTCATCTTCGAGCGCAAGCTCTCCCCCGGAGGGGGCATGTGGGGAGGGGGGATGACCTTCCCGGTGATGGTGGTCCAGGATGGTTCCAGGCACCTGCTGGAGGAGATCGGTGTCCGCCTGGAGGATGCCGGTGACGGGTACTACACCGCCGACTCGGTGGAGGCCTCGGCCAAGATGATCGCCTCGGCCATCGATGCCGGGGCACGACTGTTCAACGCCGTCACCGTGGAGGACGTGATCATCCGTGAGGGTAGGGTGAACGGCGTGGTCATCAACTGGAGCGCGGTGGAGGTGGCCGGCCTTCACGTCGATCCCCTATCAGTGAGGTCGGAGTACCTGATCGACGCCACCGGCCACGACACCGAGGTGTGCCAGGTGGTGCAGAGGAAGGTGGGGGCCCTGAGCACCCCCTCGGGTAGGATCGAGGGGGAGAAGAGCATGTGGGTGGACGTCGCCGAGAGGATGACGGTGGAGAACACCGTGGAGGTCTACCCCCACCTGTACGTTGCTGGCATGGCCTGCAACGCGGTGATGGGCGCCCCCAGGATGGGCCCGATCTTCGGGGGCATGCTGCTCTCGGGGGAGAAGGTGGCCTCCCTGATCATGAACAGGTGATCACTCCCCGGCGTAGTGGGTCTTCTCGTAGAACTCCTGGATCTCCCACTCGGGGATGGGGTCGGTCCTCTCCCCCCGTACGGTGAGGCCCATCCGCCGGATGTGGGCGTTCAGGACCCGCTTCGCCTCCCTCCCACCGGAGAACTCGGTGAGGACGATGGACTTCCCCCGTTTCCTGCAGCGGAAGGTGCCCAGCACCCTGCTCCCGCCCATGATCAGGCAGGGGGAGCGATCGAACCTCTCCTTGATCCAGGGCTTCAGGTAGTGGTACAGGTTGTCCTCGTTGGTGAGCACGAACTCCTCCAGGAAGTCCTCCCCCACCCGGTCCAGGTCCTCGGAGAGGATCCAGTGGAGTGACCCGTTCCCCTGGAGGAGGAAGCCCTTGACCAGGACGCCCTCCCGCTCCAGGCGGGCCAGGGTGGCCCGCAGGTCCCGCATGGGGAACTCGTTCAGGGTGAAGCGCTGCAGGTTCTCGGCGGTGAAGGTGCCGAACCTCTCGAACAGGGAGAGGATCACCCTGTCCATCGCTTCCCCCTGATCCAGCGCACTCTCCGGGACCGCCCGGACGC
Source organism: Methanomassiliicoccales archaeon (assembly GCA_046540255.1). Lineage (GTDB taxonomy): Archaea > Thermoplasmatota > Thermoplasmata > Methanomassiliicoccales > JAAEEP01 > JBKHFJ01. Next base: position 81,596 of record JBKHFJ010000003.1, read on the forward strand.
GGCGGCGGTGGTCCTTGTACAGGTAGGTACCCTTTCGGAGGGCGCGGAGCGCCTCGTAGGTCCGCCTCCTGCCCACCGGGGAGAGATCGTACAGCTGCTCCTCGAACAGGGAGGACCTCTCCCTCACGATGCGAAGGAGCGACCACATGTCCTCGGTGAGCTCGTGGCCCTTGGCCCGGTTGAACAGGGAGGCCCACTCCATGTCGGTGTAGGTCATGTAGCCGGGGACGGCGTTAACCTTCTCCACCAGCCTCTGCTCCCTCATCTTCTCCAGCGGCACCCGGACCCGGCAGCGGGCGAAGGCCTCGGCGTCCGAGCGGAACCCGCCGGTTCCCTTCACACCGTCCAGGATGTTCTCGAAGTGATCCCCGGACCGAAGGCGCTGCCTGATCATCACCAGGTCCATCAGCTCCTCCTCGGGGAAGGAACGGGGCACCGCGTTCCCGGCGACCAGCAGGTCCCCCACCCTGTGGTAGCCCCTCTCCCGGAACAGGTCCAGGATGTCCGGGGGAAGCTCGGGCACCGGGGTGCCCATCACCTCGGTCACCCGCAGCACGTCCAGGCCGTTCATGGAGTGGTACTCCAAGAGGTGGTCGAGGGCCCCCAGGGCCTGGGGCAGCAGGGAGTTGTCCAAAAGATCCAGCTCGCGGACCTCCACGAAGCCGCTCATGCTCCACTTCTCCACCGCGCCCACCAGCTCGCTCCCCTGGAGCAGGGGGAAGATCCACCGATCGCCGTAGCGGGCGGAGACCTCGGCCCAGTGGGGCTGGACCACCGGATCGTACAGGGAGCGGACGGTCACCTCCCCCCTCTCCCCGCCGGCCTCCAGTCCCTGGAGCTCCTCGGGGAACAGGTACATCTCGGTGCGCTCCTCCCCCACCACGATCGTCTCCAGATCCCGGACGGCCTCCCGTATCTCCCTGGAGGGGAAGCGGGTGTACCGCCGGATGGCCTCCACCGGGACCGGCCCGTGGGCCCGCACGAACCGGCGGACCAGGTCCCTCACCGGATCGCCCTGATAAGGAGGGCAGTCGAACTCGTGGTAGACGTTCTCGCTGGCCCAGCCCTCCCTGCCCTGGAATCCCCGGACCACGTGCATGTTCCGGTCCAGCCGCCCCAGGGAGTCCTTGATCTGCTCCCTGGCGTAGCCGGTGAGGGAGACCAGCTCCCTCATGGAGAGGCCCTGGTACCGCTCCAGGTAGCCCAGTACCTCCCGGTCCCTGGGGGTGAGCTCGTCCCGGCGGTAGGCGGCCACGAAGAGGGGGGCGTCCTCGGCCAGGACGTAGCGGACCTTGCCACGCAGGAAGCGGCCCTGTAGCACCTCGCCGGAGCGCCTCATCCTCTCCCACTCCCCCATGTCGAAGCCCTGGACCCGGCGGAAGAGGTCGAAGGGCAGGCCCATCTCCCCGAAGAAGGCCAGGCACTCCCTGATCGAAGGAAAGGGACCGTCCTGCTTGCCCCGGCGGTAGGCGTCCACCGCGTGGTGGTCGTAGGCCTGGGCACCGTGCTTCAGCCGGAGGTAGTCCCGCTGGAGCATGAACTGCTCCTGCTCCGAGACCAGGAACCTCCCCTGGGCCAGCCTACCCTCCCGGACCAGGTCCCTCAGGGCGCGCTCCACCTCCCCCCGATCGGCGGAGAAGGCGAAGGCCACCTCGTCCGCCGAGGAAGGGCCGTAGGCCTCCAGGTGCCGGAGCACCGCCCCGTCCAGGGCCCTCTGGCGGTCCGTGGTGGGCACCTCCCCCCTTCGGAAGAGCCACTCCCCCTCCCTGCGGGCCGCCCTGCCCACCAGGAAGCTCGACTCCAGCTTCCTGAGGGAGGCCCTCACCCGGTCGGGGGAGTGGCCGGTGGCCCGGGCGATCGCCCTGGCCGTGGAGCCGTCCGCCCTCTCCAGCACCTCCCGGTCGGTGTCGTCCAGCTCCCGGTCCCGGCGGAGCACGGTGGCGTACATGGGCAGGTCCTCCGCGGCCACGAAGTAGGGATCGTCGATGTGCACCGAGGCGATCCTGCCCTCGGCGAGCAGCTCCTCCGCCCACCGGTCCACCTCCTCCCGGTCGGCGTCGCAGTAGGGGTAGATGCTCCTTCCCCTGTCCTTGAAGATGCGCAGCGGACCCACCTTCCCCAGCAGGTCCAGGATGTCCTCCTTCCCCTCCACCCTCCCCCGGCGGGAGCGGAAGTACCTCTCGGTGGCGTCCTCGTCCAGCTCGAACGAGTCCAGGTCATCGGCCATCACCCGGGAGAGCACCTTGCGGTGCAGTTCCCTCAATAGGGCGGAGCGGTCCTCCATCAGCACCAGGTCGGAGATGCCGGTGAGGACCACGTTGTGGGCGAAGGGCGAGGGCGTCTCGGAGTAATCGATCACCTCCACCTCCGCCTCGGAGCGCTCGATCCGCCCCAGCACCACCTGGGCGTTCTCCAGGTCCATCACGTCCCTCAGCACCTCCCGGTAGGTCTCCTCGATCACCGGGAAGTTCCTCATGCCCCGCAGCGAGTCCAGCAGGTAGGAGGAGCGGACCTGCTGCCGGTTCACAGAGACCTGCTTCCCCTTGTAGGCCCGGAGCACCATGAAGCTCCTCGAGGCCACGTGCCGGAAGCGCTGCTTGAACAGCTCGGAGCCCTTGATGGCCCTCCTGAGCATCCCCTCCAGGGAGGAGGGGTCCACCAGGTGCTTCACCGCCTCCAGGTCTACCCTCCTGGGGGCGGTGATCATGAACGCGTCGTCCGTCACGGAGACGGAGGTGTTGCAGCCGAACTCCTTGGTGATCCGGTGGGCGTAGGCCCTGGAAAGGGCGTCGTTCACCCGCCGGCCGAAGGGGTAGTGGAAGATGACGTTGTGTCGTCCACCGGGATCCACGTAGCCCTCCACGGCCAGCCTCCGGTCGTGGGGGACCAGGGCGGCCCTCTCCTGCTCCTGGAAGTAGGAGAGGATGGACCTGGCCGATCCCCGGTCGATGTTGAAGGTCTCCAGCCACCTAAGCACCTCCTCCTGGTCCTCTTCCAGCCTTCCGGCCAGCTCCCGGCGGAAGCGGGCCACCTCCATGGACAGGTCGAAGGACCGGGGGAGCATCTCCCCGGTCCAGGAGGGAACGGTGGGCTTCTTGCCCTGGGCCTCCCGGACGAACGCCTTCATCCCCTTGATCCGCATGAACTGGTAGCTCTTGCCACCCAGGACGAAGACGTCCCCGGGGGAGAGGCGCTCGGCGAACTTCTCCGACAGGTCCCCCACCATGCTCCCCCGCTCGGTGAACACCTTGTAGTGGGCCTCCTCCGGGATGGTCCCGATGTTCATCGAGTAGATCATCCTGCTCCCCTTCTTCCTGCCGAACCGGCCCTCCTCCTCGTCCAGCCACATCTTGGGGTAGATCCCCTCGTACTCCCCCCGGCTGCCCAGGTAGCGGAGCACCTGCATGAAGCTCTCCCTGGGCAGCTCCCGGTAGCAGTAGGACCTGCGGACCAGGCGGAAGGCCTCCTCCACCTCCCAGCGGCGCTCCACCGACATGCCCACCAGGGTCTGGGCCAGCACGTCCAGGCAGTTCTCCGGTATGGTCACCCGGTCCACCCGACCCTGGTGGGCCGCCCTGGACAGCACGGCGCACTCCACCAGGTCGTCGTTGTCCATGACCAGCATGCGGCCCTTGGCCGTCTGACCGTAGGCGTGGCCCGATCGCCCTATGCGCTGCAGCCCCTTGGCCACCGACTTGGGGGAGCCGATCTGGCAGACCAGGTCGATGGAGCCGATGTCGATCCCCAGCTCCAGGGAGGTGGAGGAGACGGCGCACTTCAACCGACCGTGCTTCAGCCTCTCCTCCACATCGAGTCGGGTCTCCTTGCTCAGGGAGCCGTGATGGGCCTCCACGTCCTCGAGGCCGCGCTCCTTCAGCTTGAACACCACGCTCTCGGTGCCCGAGCGGGTGTTGGTGAACACCAGGGTGGTGGTGTGCCGGTCCACCATCTCCTTCAGGGTGTCGTACATGCGGGAGCTGACGATCTCGAAGGGGAGGGCGGTCATGTCCTCCGCCGGGGAGATCACGCTCATGTCCAGCGCCTTCCGGGTCTCCGCCTCCACCAGGCAGATGTCCCTCTGCTCCCCTCCTTGGTAACCGGAGAGGAAGGCGGCGATCCTCTCCATCGGTGCCAGCGTCGCCGATAGACCCACCCGGGTGAAGGTGTCCTGGACGAGATCCTGCAGCCTCTCCAGGGTGAGGGAGAGGTGCACCCCCCGCTTGGAGTCGCAGATCTCGTGGATCTCGTCGGTGATGGCCCACTCCACCCTGGAGAACCGCTCCCGGAACTTGGGGGCGGCCAGCACCAGGGAGAGGGACTCCGGGGTGGTGATGAAGATGTGCGGGGGCTTGCGCAGCTGCTTCTGCCTCTCGTAGGGGGAGGTATCGCCGGACCGGACCCCGACCCGGATGTCCGGGAACTCCACGCCCTTCCGCTCGGCCAGCTCCCTCATCTCCCTCAGGGGCTCCTCCAGGTTCCGGTTGATGTCGTTGGCCAGCGCCTTCAAGGGGGAGACGTAGACGGCGTATATCCGGTCCTCCAACCTGCCCTCCTTGGCGTACTTGAACAGCTCGTTGATGATGGAGAGGAAGGCGGTGAGCGTCTTGCCCGATCCGGTGGGGGAGGAGACCAGGACGCTCCTCCTCTGGTGGATCAGGGGAATGGCGTAGGACTGGGGCTCGGTCAGGGAATCGAACTTCTCCTGGAACCACTCGGCCACCAGGGGCTCGAGGAGGTCCATCACCTCCTCCTTGGTACTCCTCTCGGTTATCCTCTCCATCGACGGTCCTCTGGAATCACTTCCCATTGACCCTTCGGCTATTAACTCTTTGGGGGGCTAATCGGAAGTGATTCGGTGATTCCCGGGGAGATTCGCCATTCGCAAGAATTTTAATCGGGAAGGGTGATAGGCCGGTCACATGATAAGGTCTCTCGCCCTCGCCAGCATGATTCTGCTGCTCCTGACCATGCTGCAGCCTGGCGCAGGCGCCCAGCCCATGGAGGGGGAGATCTCCGGTTTCACCCTGGACGGCGAGGGTGAACCGCTGCTCGGGGTCAACCTGACGGCGGAGAACGTGACCACCGGGGAGACCTTCAGCACCTCCACCGGGGAGAACGGTAGCTACCGCCTCTCCCTTCCCCATGGGACCTACAACATGACCGCCTCTTTGGCCAACCACACCAGCAACACCACCTACGGCCTGGAGGTGCCTCCCTCCAGGGAGGGGGTCAACTTCACCCTCTCCGAGGTCCTGAGAAGCGTGTCCGGCTACGTCACCAACGGCACCGCTCCCATACCGGGGGCGGAGATCCATCTGACCAGCGAGGAGAGGAACTACACCGCCCAGTCCTCCTCCCCCCTGGGGGCGTTCCAGATCGAGGACGTGGAACCGGGCACCTACCTGGCCCACGCGGAGAAGCAGGGCTACTGGGCCCACTACCACGACAAACCCGTGGTCGTGGAGAGAGGGGAAGAGGTGGAGCTCAACTTCACCCTGCAGGCCCAGGCGGCCACCCTGCTGGGCAAGGTGAAGTACGGGAACGACGGTCTGGACGGGGTGCGGGTCTCCCTCTCCTCGGAACAGTTCTCCACAGAGGTGACCACTGACTCGAACGGCAACTACTCCATTTCCTCCGCACCGGCCGGCAACTACACCCTCACCTGCACCAAGGAGGACTTCGTGGAGGAGCGGATGACCGTGACGCTGACGCCCTTCGACTCCAAGAGGGTGGACGTGACCCTGGAGAAGGAGGCGGACGACGAGGGGGGCTTCATTCCCGGGTTCGACCTCCCCCACTCCCTGATGATCCTGGGCCTCATCGTCTCCCTGATCACCCTGACCTTCGCCCTGCTGGTGCGGTTCCGCGCGGAGAAGAACCCCGACCTGCTGGAGAAGGAGATCATCGAGGAGGAGTGATCCCCAGCTCCCTCCTTATGGCCGGCAGTCTTTCGGAGACACTCCTACCCACCTTCTCGTAGAGGCTGTTGCCTTGGGCGTCTATGGCCACGGTCAGCGGACCGAAGCCCTCCACCTCCAGCTCCCAGATCGCCTCCGGGACGCCGAGGTCCTCCCAGTGGAGACCCACCACCCTCCTTATGTTCCTGGCGGCCAGGGCGGCCGCCCCCCCGGTCATGGCCAGGTAGACGCATCCGTGCTCCCGCATGGCCTCCACGGTGGCGGAGGACATCCCCCCCTTTCCGATGATGGCGCTCACCCCGAACTCCCGGATGAAGTCCGGCTCCAGGGAGTTCATCCTGGCCGAGGTGGTGGGGCCGGCGGCCACCACCCTCCACTCCTCCCCATGGCGGACCACCAGGGGTCCGCAGTGGAAGACCACGGCGTTCTCCAGGTCGACAGGCAGCTCCTTTCCCTCCCTGGCTCTCTCCAGGGCCCGGATGTGCATCTCGTCCCTCCCGGTGAACAGGGTGCCGTCCAGATGGACGATGTCCCCGATGCCCAAAGACCGTACCTCCTCCTTGGGGATGGGCGTCCTCATCGGAACCCCTCCCTGCAGTAGATCACCGTACCCTCCTGGGAGATCCTGGCGCTGGCCCTCCTGGCGGCCCAGCACTGGAAGCACACCGCCACCGGTAGGGAGGCGGTGTGGCAGGAGGCTGCCTTGGCCCTCACCCCCAGCACGGTGGTCTCCCCGCCCAGGCCCATGGGCCCGATCCCGGTGCGATTCAGGGCGGCCTTCATCTCTTCCTCGAACTCCGCCAGTCGCGGATCGGGATTCCTCGAGTCAAGCGGCCGCAGCAGGGCCTCCTTGGCCATGTGGGCGGCCAGATCGGCCGTCCCCCCTATGCCCACCCCCACTATGGTGGGGGGGCAGGGCTTCCCCCCGGCCTCCACCACCGCGTCGAGGACGAACGACTTGATCCCTTCCAGGCCTTCGGAGGGCTTGAGCATGCCCAAGCGACTCATGTTCTCCGAGCCGGCCCCCTTGGGCATCACGGTGAGCTCGATGAACTCCTCCTCGGTGGGCTCCCAGTGGATGTGGGGCAGCCCCTCCCCCAGGTTGTTGCCTGGATTCTCCCGGTCCAGGGGGGAGACCACGTTTGGCCGGAGAGGGATCTCCTCTGTGGCCGCCTCCACTCCACGGCGCACGCCCTCCTCCACCATGCTCTCGCAGTGACCCCGGAGGATCACCAGGGGGACACCGGTGTCCTGGCAGATGGGCACGTCCTCTTTCTCGGCCACCCTCACGTTCTCCAGTATTGCCTCCAGCTGCGTCCTTGCCACCTGGTGCCCCTCCTGCCTGGCCGCCCCCTCCAGGGCGTCGACCACGTCCCTCGGCAGGGTGGTCACGGCGATCCGGAACAGGTTGACCGTCACTCGCTCCACCAGCTCCAGCGGTAGGGCCAAATGGGGTATCGAGTCGCTCATCGTCATCACGATTTCAAAAGCTCGCAAATGATATAAAGTGCCTTCTGCGATTAGTCCCATGAGAAGAGATGGAAGAACCGATAACCATCAACGGCCTGACCAAGAACTACAACGGGTTCCTGGCATTGGACTCCCTGGATCTGAAGGTGGAGAGGAACAGGTTCATGGGCTTCCTGGGCCCTAACGGGGCGGGGAAGACCACCACCATCAAGATACTGACCAATCTGATCAGGGCCACCAGGGGATCCGCCTACCTGAACGGGGTGGACGTGGTGAAGAGACCCAAGGAGGCCCTCTCCCAGGTGGGGTCGGTGGTGGAGACGCCGGAGTTCTACCCCTACCTCAACCCCATGGAGACCATGATGTACCTGGGCAGTCTCAGGGGGATGACCCGTGAGGAGATCGGCTCCCGCTCGGTGGAGCTGCTGGAGATTGTCAAACTGCACGAGGTGCAGGACAAGCGGATAGGGGAGTTCTCCAAGGGCATGAAGCAGAGGCTGGCCATAGCCCAAGCGCTCCTGCATGAGCCCTCGGTGATCATACTGGACGAGCCCACCTCCGGCCTGGACCCCAGGGGCATGGTGGAGGTGCGGGAGCTGCTCAAGGATCTGCAGAAGGAGGATTACACCATATTCATGTCCTCCCACCTGCTCAACGAGGTGCAGGAGGTGTGTGACTACGTGGCCCTGATCGACCGGGGGAAGCTGCTGGCCCACGGCTCGGTGGAGGAGCTGACCAAGATGACTCAGTGTCGCCGGTTGCACGTGACCTCGCTCTCCGATATGGACGACGAGCTGGTGGAAAGGATCGGCGGGATGGAGGGGGTCGATAAGGTGACCCCCCTGTCCAGGCAGCAGCTCACCCTGGAGTTCAGGGGAGGCGAGGGAGAGCAGGCCGAGCTGCTCAGGGACCTCATGGACATGGACATAGAGGTGACCTCCTTCAGGGAGGAGGGTGTGGCCCTCGAATCCCTGTACATGTCCCTGATCAAGGACTCCCGGTGATACCATGGAGCGGAAGATACCCTCGGATATCCAGCAACTACTCATAATCACCAGGTACGAGATCGTCAAGCACCTGAGGAGCAAGAGGCTCCTGGGAATGATGGCCATCGAGCTGGCCATCTTCGTGCTCATACTGGCCATCCCCCCTCTGCTGGGGGGAGGATTCCCGGACAACGGGGCGGAGTTCGCCGAGCGCTTCTACACTTGGACCAAGATCCTGCTGATCATCGGGGCCACCTTCTTCGCCGGTGACGCCATCGTGTCCGAGTTCCAGAACAGGACCGGTTACCTGACCTTCCCCAACCCGGTGAAGAGGTGGGTGCTGTTCATGGGCAAGCTCACCGCCACCATGGGGATCATGGTGGCCGTGGTGCTGGTCTACTACGGGCTGGTCTCGGCCTCGTCGCTGGCCATAGTGGGGGAGGTCTCCGGTCTGACGGCGATCTCCCTGGGACTGGCCCTCCTCTTCGCCCTATGTGCCAGTGGCATCGGCTACGTGGTAAGCGCGTTCATGAAGGGCTCCACCGGATCGCTGGTGCTCACCTTCACCCTGCTCTTCCTGCTGTTCCCCATCGTGGAGGGGGTGCTCTCCATCGCCAAGGTGCGCCCCGACTTCTCCCCCACCTTCTCCGCCGACGCCATCCAGTACGTGATGCAGGACCCCTACCCGCCGCACTCCACGGTCATACCCACCCCCCAAGGGGAGTTCATTCAGTACATACCGTACGTGGACATCGCGGTGGTGGTGATGATCGTGTATGCCGTGGCCTCCATCGTGTTGGGGATACTCCTATTCAACAGGAAGGAGATGGCCGCCTGAGGTGAGGACATGAAGATCGAGATAACGCACATAGGGGACGAGCTGCTCACCGGTGAGATAGACCCCTACCCGAGGGACATGATCGAGCTCATCGAGAGGGAGGGGGCCACCGTCAACATGATCAACGTGGTCCGGGACGACTACGGGGACATCATGCGGCTCCTCCGGTCGGCGGAGGAGGCTGGGGTGGATCTCCTGATCATAACCGGGGGACTGGGTCCCACCCTGGACGACATCACCAGGGAGGTGGTGGCCGACTTCCTGGGGGCGGAGCTGGAGGTGCGGGAGGACGCCGAGGGGTGGTTCATCGAGGCGGTGAAGCGCATGTACGGCGCCCGCCCGGTGATGACCGAGGACAACAAGCGCATGGCCCGCGTGCCCCGGGGGGCGAGGGCCTTGAAGAACATCACCGGGGCCGCCGCCGGGATCGACGCCGAGAAGGGCGGCACGAGGATCTTCTGCCTTCCAGGCTTCCCCAAGGAGATGCTCCCCATGTTCGAGGAGTACATCCTGCCCCTTGTGAAGGGGGAGAGGGTCCACCAGAAGGAGATCAGGGGGCACAGGGGGGAGAGCACCATGGCACCCCTGTTCCAGGAGATCGTTCGCAGGTACCGGGTGAAGATCGCCTCCCTGCCCTCCACCGAGTGGGCGGAGAAGGGGAACAGGATCATCATCAAGGGGGAGGATCAGGAGGAGGTGGAGAGGGCCGCCTCCCACCTGGAGAGGATGATCGAGGAGTCGGAGGACGAGTTCATCCTCGATTAGGGAGGAGGAAGACCTCCCCCTCCCTGGTGAACACCCGGACGGTGTCCCCTTCTCCCCTGTACCCAGGGGGTTTCCTCACCTCCACCATGCGGTAGCTGGTGGGATGCAGCAGCTGCATCTCCCCCTCGGACTCGGAGACCACCACCGCCTCGTCGATGTCCGATCCGTGGCCCCTGACCATGACATCCAGCAGATCGGTGTTCTCCACCCTGCTGGCCTCGTGGGTGACCAGGTCGACCAGCCTGGTGGACTTGGCGCCCACTCCCCCCACCTGATACATCCTGGCCCCATGGGAGATGATGTCCCCCGGCCGGTAGGCCGGCAGGCGGACCAGGAAGGTGATGCGGTACACCTCCTTCCCCTCCTTCTGCCCCACCAGGGTGGACGACTCCTTCAGTTGGCCGCCGTACATGGCGGCCAGCTCCCTGGAGAGGGTCTTGCCCATGTGGGAGGAGGAGAGGTAGACGTCCAGGCCCCCGTGCAGCTCCTTCAGCTTGGACACGAACAGGTCCCGGTTGTCCCGCGACTCCTCCTCCAGGCGGGAACCGATGTGGTCCAGTATCTCGTCCTTCTCCTCCTGACCCAGGGATCGGTCCCTGGACCTTATCTGGAGGATGGACTCGTAATAGTCCGCCTTGATCCGGCTGCAGCGGGGGCAGGAGGTGCCCTTCACGCGGACCTTGGTCTCCAGCTCCTCGGTCTTCTCCAGGTCCTGGAAGCCCATCTCCAGGGTCAGGTGGACCAGGAGATTGCTCCCGTCCTGCGGGTGGATGGAGACCTGGATGTCTTGGACGGAGACGTCCTCCCTCACCCTGAGGGCGCGGACCGCCGCCTGGGAGACCGCCTCCTCCAGGGAGTCGATCTGGGTCCACTCCCCGTCGATGCAGAACTCCTGGCAGTGGCCGCAGCGGTACAGGTCCACCTTCTCGTCGATGTGGGCGAACCGATGCCTGTCCAGGTAGCAGGGGCCGCACAGTCCCTCGTAGGTGGGGCCCTCCCGGCCGCATTCGACGCAGAACATCAGATCTTCACCATCTGGGCGTGGGGCACGCCGTCGATCGTGAGCACGCATTCCTCGTCCACGTACTTATGCTTGACCGCTATCGACACCGTCTCCTCCCCGACCAGGTTGGCCACGGTGGCCAGCTCAAGCCGGTTGGAGAGCATCTCCTCCGTCCCGTCCTCCCCCTCGTAGAAGGAGGGGGAGACCTCCAGCCTCATCTCGCCCTCCCTCATGGTCCTCCCCAGCAGGGACTTGTCCGCGGCGGCCAGCACCACGTCCTCCCCGTACCTGTAGAGCTTGATGGTGATCATCTCATCCCTCCACGGCCAGCTTGAAGTAGCCCGAGTGGGGGGAGTAGACCTCCCCGGCGTTGCTCAGCCTCTTCAGCAGCATCCTCACCCTGTCCTCCTCAATCCCCTCGGACTCCGCCCCCTGGATGAGGGCCTCGATGGACACCCCCTTGTGCCCCTCGGAGAGCTCCCGGATCAGGTCCCTCAGGACGCTGATCTGCTCCCTCTGGGACCTGGAGGTGCCGGTGGTGATGATGTCGATGTCCAGCTCCCCCTCGCTCCCGGCGATCTTTCTCAGGTAGTACTCCACCACGCGCACGGCGCGGTTGGCGTCCTCCTCCTCCACCGTGCGGCTCAGCCTGGCTCGGGCGGACGCCTCCGAGAGGCGCACGAAAGCCTCCAGCTGCCTGGCGGTGATCGGTACCGAGGAGCCCTTGTCCTCCCCCTGCTTCCTGATCCTCATGTAGTAGTCCCGGATGATCTCCATCGCCCTCTTGCTCAGCACGGGCACGATGCGCTTGGAGAAGGCCACGTACTTGCGGAAGAAGTCCCGGTCCCAGACGGGGCACAGCTCCTGGGTCTCCTCCATGATCTGATCGGCGGACATGTCCAGGACGTCGTCGAAGTCCCGGTAGCTGCGTATCTGCCCCCGGCGGTGGGCGTTCAGGATGTGGTTGGTGATGTTCGAGTCCACCTTGGCGTCCGGCCTGTCGGTCATGGCGAAGATCAAGTCGAAGCGGGAGAGCAGGGCCGGTGGCAGGTTGATCTGGTCCGCTATGTACTGGTGCTCCTCGAACCTCCCGTACTTTGGGTTCGCCGCCCCCAGGATGGAGCACCTGCACTGCAGGGTGGCGGTGATCCCCGCCTTGGCCACCGAGACGGTCTGGGACTCCATGGCCTCGTGCATGGACGACCGGTCCTGGTCGGTCATCTTGTCCAGCTCGTCGATGCAGGCCACCCCCTTGTCCGCCAATACAAGGGCGCCGGCCTCCAGGGTCCATCGGCCCTCCCCGAACTCGTCCTTCACCGCCGCCGCCGTGTTGTGCACCACGAAGCCGTTGGCCAGGAAGGAGTGGCTCCTCTCCACCGTCAGATCGTACACGAACTCGGGCAGGTCGTCCCCGTAGAGCATGATCTTGGCGATGGGGGCCCACCTCCGCTCGCCGGTCCTCTCCTCCACGCGAAGCAGCTCATCCCCCTGCCGTATATCGTCCGCCCTGACCCATCCCTCCTCCCCGTTCCTGCGGGCCATCAGCCGCGTCTCCAGGGTGGTGCGGACCCAGTGCCCCGTGTCGGTCTCCAGTTCCACAAGAAATGAAGGGGTGTCTATACGCCAGACGGCCGCGATCTCCTCCTTGGCCAGTGACCCATCCTGGGTGTAGGTGGTCACCCTGCCCGCCCGCACCTCCTCCTTCCAGTGGCCCTCCTCCACCTCCTCGGGGGAATCCAGGTGCTCCTCCACGAACTCCCCGATGTGGCGGTCCACCCCGTCTACCATGATGTGGTTCAAAGGGTCAACGCACAGCCCGGCGGCGGAGGAGCTCTTCCCGGAGGCGTAGATCCCCCTGGGGGCCAGCTCGGACATGTAGCGGAGCATCTGGGACTTCGCCACCCCTGGATCGCCGACCAGGAGGATGTGCACGTCCCCCCGTATCCTGGTCCCGTCGTCCAGCTCCTTGGGCACGCCCCCGAAGAGCTGCATGGCGATGGCCTCCTTCTCCGCCTCGTAACCGTAGATGGTGGGGGAGATGGAGGCGATGATCCTCTGGAACACGTCCGGGGAGGCGGCCTCCGACAGGATGCGTTCCTCGTCCTCCGGGGAGATGTTGACGTCCTCGTACTCGTGCTCCTCGAACTCCATGGAGACCACGTCCAGGTGAATGTCGAAGAGGGTGGACTTCTCCCTGGTCCCCTTCTGGAGGGACTGTAGGACGCCGTTCAGTATCACCCGGTCCCCCGGGGAGATCAGCCCGGCGATGTCGTCCTCCATGAAGCCGACCAGCCTCTCCGGCTGGGCGCCGCCCCTCAGGCCCTCGGGGCTCTCCTGCACCTCGATCTTCTGGGTGTCTATGAAGCTGCTCTCCTCTGTCAGCAGCTTGAACTTGGTGGATCCGGATGTTCGACCGCACCCCTCCTGGTCCTTGTAGCACTCCATGGGCTCCTTGAACTGCATCCCCTCCTGGGGCTCGGACATGATGGCCCCGCAGCGCATGCACATGAAGTAGGCGGTGGTGATCCTGGGTCGCACCTCGGTGGCCTTGCGCACCAGCCCCTCCACCGAGATCAGCTTCCCCATGTGCTTGGCCCGCAGGTCCCTGATCTCCACCCGGGAGTCCCTGGGCATATCCATCACCCGGACATGGACCTCCGCCTCCCGACCGAAGTGGGCCATGCTGGCCACCGCCTTCCTGGCCGCCCTCAGGCTGACCATCGGATCCTGCAGAAGATTGTCGGCCATGTCCGGGTCGAACGCATCCAGGTCTGAGTAGCGGACCATCATGCTCTTGATGTCCGGGTACAGGCTGAGGACATCGTTGACCTTGAGGCGGTACTCGGTGGACTCGAAGAAATCCTGCCACCTGCTGATTAGGTCCTCTTCGGAGTAGTCGCTGGCCAATGAATCCCCTTGTGCTATCCCGGGAGGGTCTCGCCCCTTGCGCGGTTCCCCTCCGCGGGAAGAAACGTCATTGGTTCAACGGTAAAAAAGGTTCTGACATCCCGGGCGATCAGGTACCTACCGGAGAGTCACAGGTAGTCCTCCTGTATAGCGACCACCTCCCTACTGGTCCCCGCCAGGGCGTAGCGGTCCAGTGGCTCCCGGTTCAGTACGATGAACTGTTCCCCCCAGTTGAACTTGCTCAGGACCAGCTCGGCCTGCTCCCGGAATCCAAGGATGTACAGGGCGGCCGAGAGGGCCTCGGCCGTGGTGAGTTTCTGGGGGCGGCCCCAGTTCACCGGGTTGGCCGCGAACAGCAGGGGAAGCGCCCTCGCCCTTGCCTTCTGGGGCAGCGGGGGAAAGTCATCGATGTTCTTCCAGGAGAGGTCCATGGCTGCCAGTCCCTTCTCCTGGACCCAGTCGGCCTCCTCCCTGGACACCGACTTATCGGCCCGGGGATCGAGCACCGTGATCCCGGGGGGCAGGTCCCCCAGGGACTCCAGCTCCTCCACCAGGCCGAAGCGGACGAGTTTGCGGGCGGTGCACTTCTTGGGGTGGCACTGCCTCTCATCGTAAACGTACAGGGGAACGGTCATCTTCCCCCCTCCCAGGGCGGTCGATATATTTATGTCCCCGGTCTCGCTTGTTGTGCATGCGTCACGATGATGAGGAATCTAATTCGCTGACCGCTGATGATAGACGGGCGATCTGAGTGACGCAGCATCCCGTGGCGGAACAGCAAAGCTTATTATCCAGGGCCCGGTATTATCCGCAGGAGATGGGATGCCCACTGGATATGCCCTTCTGGAGAGCAGCCGCGCCCTGCGGAAACACTGGCTGAGGAGGCTCGCCGCCTCCGTGATAGACGCGGCCATCATATTCATACCGATCAGGATCGGGTTGGTCATGTTCCCTTCGGTGCAGCAGGACCTGATCGCCGGCGTGCTGGCAGGTGCGATCTGGTTCCTCTACAGCGGGATCGCCGAGGGCGTCTACGGCAAGACCGTCGGCAAGCGTCTTCTGCACATCAAGGTCGTCTCGATGACCAGGAAGAACCTGTATCTGAGGCAGGCCCTGATCAGGAGCGTCCCCAAGCTGTTCTGGTACGCCTTTTTACCCCTGGACGTGCTGCTGGGGCTGGCGATGGACAACGATCCCAGGCAGAGGTTCGTTGACCGCGTGTCGGCCACCTCGGTGATCATCTACGAGCCGGAGCTGGCCAGGATCAAGAAGAGGAGTTCCGGGGCGAAGAAGAAGGGACCGAAGGATCTGGTGCAGCCGGCCAGGATGCCGGAGAACGAGTGATCATCTATTGTTTCCGGCATACTGCATGCTCCATATTCAGATGAGCGATAAGTAAATTGATGGGAATTGGTCCCCTGTTTGTCGATATCCTTGCTCACGATAGCGTTAAGAAGCCGTTATCTTGCTACTACAAAGCATCAGATCGATCTCACCGATACATCAACAGTTCGGGACTTCTTGCCGATCCCAACGGAATCTTTCCGTTTGGCTGTCAGTCGGCATTTCTTTCGATATGACCTCCGCCTATGCATCGGACCTGTGATCCCTTGACCATGTGAGAAATAGAAAGGAAGGGGTTTGCTGGACCATCTAGGCAGTGAATGACTCGCTGTCGATAACGTCACCAGTGTCCTCGAAGATCAGCCTGATGGTATACTCTCCAGTTGGCTCTTCAGTCCCATCACTACTGATGGTAATGTAGTCACCATTACTTATCCGATCATTCTCCGCGAGATCTGTAACGTCTATGGTGAATGTAACATCACCGAGTTCGACATCATCACCATCCCCGTTATCTGTGTACTCGTTAAGGGTATCAGATGTATCGCTGTTATCATCATCCTGGATGTTCAGGGTCACCTCGTCGTAATCGGTGTCCGGTGAGAAGCTACCGAAATATGCTCTATAAGAGTCTCCGTCCTTCTCCACATTGGTGAATGAACCTGTTGGCGTCTGGGTCCCGCCGCCACCGAAGCCCATCACCATGACGTAGAGCACCGCCGCCAGAACGACGGTGATCGCGACCATGAGGATGGTGGCGATGACGGGCGACACGCCCTCGGAGTCCTTGCGGATCTTCCACATTTTCTTCATTTTCTGTCCTCCTGGGTAGGCGTTGCCTACTCCGCGGGGTATTTCCCCGAGTACAGATATAAAGATTTCCATGCTGGTATCAGATGATGCATAGTGCTTGAACCCTCTCATGTATCGCCTGCATCTATTATATTTGTAAACATGAAGAGTGATTCATTCGTCCTGTTCTTCCCCTTCCTCGTTTTCCTCCAACGAGATCATCTGATCGCAGACCAGCCGCACCATCTCCTGGATCTCGGGGCGGGACTGCTCCGACATGGTGAGTACCACCGGGTACACGTCCCTATTCCTCAGGCCGCCCAGCAGGATCTGCAGGAACTCAGAGAGGATCTTGTCGTCGTTGTGTATGGACAGGGAGTCCACCGAGTCGAGGACCACCAGGCTCTGGGCGTGATCCACCTTCCTCAGGAAGTACTCCACCTTGAGCACGATGCTCTCCAACATTGTGGGCCCCTCCACGTATATCACGCTCTCCCCCAGGGTGACGTCCCCCATCAGCATGTGGGAGAGGCAGTCGATGAACCGGATCCTCTCGGTGTCGATCTCCAGGACCTGGAGTGCGTGGGAGATCGTCGCCGCGGGAATGGAGGAGTTGATGTAGATGCACTGCAGGTCCCTCTGCCCACAGTACCCGTCCACCAGCGCCCGGACCACATCGAAGTAGTCGTCCATCCTGAGGTCGATGGCCACCGGGACCGAGGGTCCCAGCTCGTCCAGGATGGAGGCGATCTCCTCCAGGGAGCCGCTCATCCAACACCCCCCTTGAGCATGGGAGTCACCAGCAGGCCCTCGGTGGTCAGATCGATGACGTACTTGGACCGGGAGTGCTCCGTCCCCTTCATCTTGATAACCTGCAGCGTCCTGAGTAGATCACCGTTCCGGTCGTGGTTGCCCATCAGCAGGACGCCGTCGGCGATGATCCTGCCGATCTCGGACAGCGGCCCGGAGTCGGAGACCAGCAGGCCGGTGCAATCGTTCTCGTACAGGATCTGGCTCAGTTTCCGAAGAAGGTGGTGCACCAACCTCTCGTCCCCAATCTCGAAGTGCAAAGGCGTCAAAGAGTCGATGACGAACCTCTTGACCCCGCGCTCGGCGATCTTCCCCTCCACCTGATCGCACAGATCCCGTATCCCCTTCTCCGGCTGTGTCCTCCCCATCATGCCGGCCGACTCCAGGATGTCCGGCAGCTGCAGGGAGACGATGCTACCCTCCTCGAAGTGGTCCCCTTCCACGAAGTCGAACCTGGGGATGTTGGAGACCATCTTGTCAAAGGGCTCCACCGTGTTGACGAGAAGGCCCTTCTCCCCCCTCTCGGCCCCCCGCACCAGGAACTCCAGGGCCAGAGAGGTCTTGCCCGTGCCGCACTCGCCCAGGACCAGGTTGACGCTGGATCCGGGAAGTCCTCCCCCGAGTATGCGGTCCAGGCCCTCGATGCCGGTGACGCACCTCTCCCTGGTCATGGGTGCTGATTCGCACCACGGTTATAGAATTTTGGTATGCCAATACCGATCCAGACAACGATGGAAAAGGTTTATCGTCCCCGCCCGCCTAGACGAGGAACATGAAGCCTGTCCTGCAAGTGGCCCTGGACCTGATGCATCTGAAGAGGGCGGTGGAGATCGGGAGGGAGGCCGTGGAGGGAGGAGCGGACTGGATCGAGGCCGGCACCCCTCTGATCAAGAGCGAGGGGGTGGAGTCGCTGCGCTCCCTCAAGAGGGTTTTCCCGGACCGCATCCTGGTGGCCGACCTGAAGACGATGGACGTGGGGGGCTTCGAGGTGGAGATCGCCGCCAAGGCCGGGGCGGACGTGGTCACGGTCATGGGCCTGGCCGACGACGGCACCATCTCGGAGGCGGTGATGTCAGGCCGCAAGTACGGGACCAAGGTGATGATCGACATGATGAACGTCCGGGACAAGGTGGCCCGGGCCAGGGAGGTGGAGGCCCTGGGCGCCTCATACATCTGCCTCCACGTGGCGGTGGACGAGCAGATGAAGGGGGGACGCGCGCCCACCGACATGGTCAAGGAGGTGGCCTCCGCCCTCAGCATCCCCATCGCGGTCGCGGGGGGCATCAACCCGGAGACGGCCCCTGACTTCGTTCAGTGCGGGGCCGAGGTGGTCATCGTCGGCGGCGGGATCATCAAGGCCGAGGACGTGAGGGGAGCCGCCCGCCGGGTCAAGGAGGCCATCGAGACCGGGGAGGCTCGACCGTGCGAGGTTTCCAAGAAGTACTCGGAGGAGGAGCTGGAAAAGGCCTTCTCCAGGGTCTCCACCCCGAACATCGCGGACGCGCAGCACAAGCGGGGGGCGATGCGGGGACTGGTGCCCAGGGTGGACGACCCCAAGCTGGTGGGCCGCGCCCTCACCGTGCAGACGGCCAAGGGGGACTGGGCCAAGCCGGTGGAGGCCATCGACCGTGCCGGGGAGGGGGACGTCCTGGTCATAGACGCCGGGAGCTCGGACATCGCCGTCTGGGGCGAGCTCGCCTCCTGGAGCTGCCGGACCAGGGGGATCCGCGGCGTGGTGATAGACGGCGCGGCCAGGGACATCGACGGCATACGTGAGACGGGACTGCCTCTGTTCTCCCGGCACACCTCCCCGGACGCGGGGGAGCCCAAGGGCCACGGCGGCATCGGTCTTGAGATCATCTGCGGCGGGCAGGCGGTGCGCACCGGGGACTGGATCATCGGTGACTCCTCCGGACTGGTGGTGGTGCCCCAGGAGAGCGCGGTGGAGGTGGCCAACCGTGCCCTGGACGTCAAGGAGAGGGAGAACCGGATCAGGGAGGAGATCAGGCGGGGCGGAACGCTGTCGGGAGTGCAGGAGCTGGAGAAGTGGGAACAGGTACGCTGATCAACCTGCACGCGCACACCAGGTTCTCCGACGGCCGGTTCAGCCCCGAGCAGCTGGTGGCCCGTGCCGCGGAGGAGGGGCTGACCCACCTGGCGATCACCGATCACTTCGAGACGCTCAAGGTCCCCTCCCTCCCCGCCGAGCGGCTTCCCGAGTACCATTCCTTACTGCGGGGCCTGGGGGAGAAGTTCGACCTGAACGTGCTGGCCGGGGTGGAGCTGGACACCTGCCCCGGCCGCTGCGACCTGTGGTCCCTCCCCTTCGACCGGGTGAACCGGCTGGACCTGGTCCTCCTGGAGTACGTCTCCGATCCCCTCATGTGCGGCCTACCGCTGGAGCAGGTGGACCCCTTGCTCTCCCGCCTCCAAGTCCAGGTGGTGCTGGCCCACACCGACATCGAGAGGGTGTTCCACCACCTGGAGCCGGAGGAGCTGGCCGTCGAGCTGGAGAAACGGGATCTGGCCGTCGAGGTGAACACCGCCTTCCCCTACCAGCGAGGGGGAAAGTACTTCTTCGAGCACGCCGAGAGGTACTTTCGGGCGTTCCGTGGCAGGGTGGGCATCTCGATAGGCACCGACATCCACCGGACCCTGTCCGAGGTATCCAACCTGGAGAGGGCCTACCGATTCGTGAGAAGACTGGGTCTGGAAGAGGATCTGCTTCTCTAGTGCTCCCCCATGGTCCCGGCCATCCTCTTCAGCCGCTTGATCCTCTCCTCCATGGGGGGATGGGTGGCGAACAGCTTGGAGAAGCCCCCCGCCTTGAACGGGTTCACGATCCACAGGGAGGAGGAGGCCGGGTTCCCGTATTCGATCGGCTTCCTCTTGTTACCCTTCTCCAGCTTCCGCAGGGCCTTCACCAGGTTCATCGGCCTGCCGATGATCATGGCACCCACCTCGTCCGCCTTGTACTCCCTGCTGCGAGAGATGGCCAACTGTATCAGTATGGCCGCTATGGGGGCGGTGACGGCGATGATGACCGCGATGATCAGGGCGCCGGAGTCCTTCCGACCGCCGCCGAACAGCATGCCCCAGAAGACCGACCTGGCGGCGAAGGATATCGCACCCGCCAGGGTGGCGGCGATGCTCATCACCAGGATGTCCCTGTCCTTGACGTGGGCCATCTCGTGGGCCAGCACGGCATCCAGCTCGTCGTCGTCCAGCAGCTTCAGCAGCCCCTGGGTGGCGGCCACCACCGCGTTGTCCGGGTTCCGACCGGTGGCGAACGCGTTGGGGGTGTCGGTGGGCACGATGGCCACCTTGGGCATGGGCATGTCTGACATCTGGGCTATGTGGCGCACCCTCCGGAACAGCCTGGGCGCCTGGCTCTCGTCCACGATCTTGGCCTTGTAGGACCACAGCACGATCTTGGACGCGTAGAAGTAGGATATCAGGTTGAATATCGCGGCCAGGACCAGGAACATCAGAGCCCCGACCACCCAGTTGCTGAAGAAGAATCCTCCTACGGCCCAGCCTATAACCAGGAATAGGCCGAACATGAAGGTGAACAGCAGTGCGGTGCGCGATCCGACTCCCATATAATCGGTTTTAACTGCGATGCTGTATATAATCCTTCGCCATGAACAACGCCACATTGTCGATAACTGGACAGGGATGCAAGGTGGGCAGATGTTCACATTTCAAGATAGTTTTATAATAAACCCGCAATACCCATTGAACATCAGGTTTCGAGCCAGGGACCGTGCCGGGACCTCGTTCGTCGAGGGGGACAGGAATTGAGGAGGCAGACGGTGGTCATAGGGGGGCTTTCGGCCCTGCTGATCTTGGCACTCGTGCTGCTGGCCCAGCCCGACGAATTGGGGGAGGAGCTGGCCAAGACGAACTACCTCATCCTGAGCATGGTGGTCCTCCTGTACCTAGCCAACATGGGCCTGAAGAGCGGGAGGTGGTACGTCCTGCTCCGGGCCATCGGCAAGAAGGTGCCCTACCTACACTGCCTCTCCTACTTCTCCATCGGGCAGGCCTTCAACAACGCCATCCCCGGGAGGGTGGCCGGCGAGGCCGGCAGGGTGTACACCCTGCACTCGCAGGAAGGTATCAACGCCGGCACCGGTCTGGCCACCATCGTCACCGAGAGGCTGATGGACCTGGTGCTGATCACCGTGCTGGCCGCCACCGGCCTGATCCTGCTGTTCCCGGAGCTGGTGGAGCAGGTCCGGGGCTCCCTGGTCTTCGTCGTGGCGCTAGCGGTGGGGCTGAACGCGGCCATACTGATCTTCCTCTCCCGCCCCAGGTGGATCGAGAGGACCGGTCGCCTGGTGTCCCGCGTCTCCGAGAGGGTTCTGCCCAACACCATCGGGCAGAGGATCTCCAAGGGCATACTAAACCATACCAGATCGTTCAACTCCACCCTGCGGACCTGGGGGGACGGGAACAAGGGGCTGCTGACGCTGGCCGGGGGGCTCACCATCCTGATCTGGGTGAACGAGGTGGCCCGCCTCTACCTGATCATGCTGGCCCTGGGGTCGGACGCACCCCTCCTGGCCATGATGATCGCCTCGGCCCTGGCCACCCTCTCGGCCGTCTTCCTTTCCGCCGGCAGCGGGAACGTGGTGATGGTCTCGGCCGTCTTCACCGCGGCCGGGGTGGGCTTCTCCACCGCCACCACCGCGGGGATCCTCTCGGCAATGACTTCAATATGGTTGTCCATTCCCATCGGCGTGCTGGCGATGGCCCTGACCGGCATAAAGAACGTCCGGGAGGAGAGCCGGAAGGACCTGGAGAAGCGGGAGAGGGATGCCTGAGTGAGGTGCACCACCGTACTGCTCATCTTCAACGAGGAGGGGAACATCGAGCCCCTGACGAGGTCGATCCTGGAGGTTTACGACCGGGAGGGGATCGACGGGGAGGTCCTCCTGGTGGACGACGGCAGTGAGGACCGGTCCCCCCGGATCTGCGACGATCTGGCGGACCGGGAGGCCAGGGTGCGGGCGGTGCACCACCGGAAGAACCTGAACCGGTCCCGCGCCATCCAGACCGGGTTCCGGGAGTCCCTGGGAGAGGTAGTGATCATCATGGACGGGGACCGCCAGTACGAGCCGGCGGAGATACCCAGGTTCCTGGAGAAGATCGACCAGGGATACGACGTGGTCACCGGGAACCGGGTGGCCAGATCGGACAACCTCACCAGGAGGATCATATCCAAGGTCTACAACCGCCTGATCATCGGGAGGCTGTTCCACCTGGACGTGAGGGACCAGAACAGCGGCTTCAAGGCCTTCCTCCGGGGAAGGGCCCTGGGGATGGACTTCGATCCCGAGGGCTACCTGGGCCTCCACCGGTACATCCTTCCCCTGGCGGCCCTCAAGGGCCTGTCCATCGCCGAGATCCCCATCACCCACTACGACCGGTCGTCCGGGAGCTCCTACATCAAGAGCTACACCGTCCCCTTCATCACCCTGAGGGACCTGGTCCGCTTCCTCAGGGAGCACCGGGAGGAGATCGGGAGGATGAGGGAATGAGAGTGGCGGTGACCGGCGCGGCGGGCTTCATAGGCAGCTCCCTGGTCGATCGCCTGCTGGAGGAGGGGCACGAGGTGGTGGGGGTGGACAACTTCGACGACTACTACTCCGGGAAGATGCGGTTTTTGCGTCCCCACCTGGAGCGGGACGACTTCGCCCTGGAAAGGGTGGACATCCTGGACCGGGTGGAGCTGGGAAGGGCCCTGGAGGGCTGCGATCCCATCTTCCATCTGGCCGCCCAGGCAGGCGTGCGGGCCTCCGTTCAGGATCCCATGAAGTCCCACCGGGTGAACGTGGAGGGCACCCTGAACGTGCTGCAGGCGGCCAGAGACCTGGGCGCGAACAGGGTGATCAACTCCTCCTCCTCATCGGTCTACGGGGAGGCTAAGCGACTGCCCGTGGAGGAGGAGGACCGTCTTTCCCCTGTCTCCCCCTACGCCACCTCCAAGATGTCCGCCGAGCTCTACTGCGATCTCTTCCACCGGCTCTACGGCCTGGAGACGATCTCCCTCCGCTACTTCACCGTCTACGGTCCCAGGCAGCGGCCGGACATGGCCATCCGGATCTTCGTGGACCAGGTGCTGCGAGGGGAGAGACCGGGGATCTTCGGGGACGGGGAGCAGACCAGGGACTTCACCTACATCGGGGACGTGGTGGACGCCATTCTCTTGGCCGGAAAGCGCGGCGTCACCGGTCCCCTGAACATCTGCGGCGGCAGCAACGTCTCCATCAACCGCCTGGTCTCGATGATCCTGAGGATACTGGGTAGGGAGGACCTCCGGCCCCGGTACCTGCCGGCGCAGGCCGGGGACGTCTCCCACACCTGGGGGGACAACACCCGGGCCAGGCGATCGCTGGGATGGTCACCCGAGGTCCATCTTGAGAAGGGGCTCAGGGCGTTCGTGGACTGGTACGCCTAGTCCCCTGGAACGAAGAGGACCTGCCTCCCCCTCTGCTCGGCCCGGACCCTGCCCTTCTCCATGAGATCGTCCAGGATCTCGGAGACGATGCTCCCGTCGATGTCCATGGAACTGACCAGCTGATGGAAGGTGCGACCCTCCTCCTTCACCTCCCCGAGGATCCTCTCCCTGGTCTCCTCCAGGCGTCTCCTGGCCTCCATCTCCTGGACCTCCCTCATCCTCTCGTCGGCTATCCGGTCCACGTGCGTGGCCAGAATGTCCTTGGCCTTCTCCCTGAACTCCTCCTCGTCCCTCTCCAGGACCTCCAGGAGATCGTCCACGTCGATGCCCAGGGCCCTCCACTTGTCCAGCTTCTCTCGATAGGAGGTCTCCCCTCCCTTGACCTCCTCCGGGAGGGACACCGACGGCATGTACCTCACCTCCATCCCCCTCAGGCTGTCGTGCAGGTCCTCCAGCTTCCCTTGGAGATCCGATTCCTCCGTCACGTCCACCTCGAACACCGGACCGCCCTTTACCTTGAGGAAGTCCGCGTCGGTGAACGCCTCCTCCACCTCCCTCGGCGAGGCTCCCTCGCTGGAGTATATGACTTTGATGTAGGCTTTCATGCAACGCCCCCGAGGCCCCGACGGGCCTGCGGGGCGTAATCTCCCTGATTCATATTAAAAATTGGTTCCCTGTTATCCCTCGGCGGGCTCGGCAAATGATAAGAGGCCCTCCGCCCTTCCGTTGACGATGAGCGGGGAGACGGAGTTCATCCTGGGCTGGTTCAGGAGGTACTACGGGGAGAACCCCCCTCGTCCCCCCTCCCGCTTCGGCAAGAGGGAGTTCGGCTTCATGTTCCTGGACCGCGGCTACGTCCAGAGGCATTTGGCTTTCTCCAGGGCCTCGGACCTAAGGGAGTTCTTCGTGAACCGGGTCCCTGCCCACGCCTACCACTCCTCCGCCTACTACCAGGACCCGGGGGCCTCCACCATGGCGGAGAAGGGGTGGCTGGGGGCAGACCTGATCTTCGACCTGGACGCCGATCACGTCCCCGGGGCGGAGGGCCTCTCCTACCCCCAGATGCTGGCCAGGGTCAAGGAGGAGGCCGTTCATCTGATCGACGATTTCCTGCTGGGCGATCTGGGCTTCGATGCCTCCCACCTCCGCATCGTCTTCTCCGGAGGGAGGGGCTACCACGTGCACGTGAATAGGGAGGACGTCATCGACCTGGGCAGCCACGAGCGGCGGGAGATCGTGGACTACATCACCGGGACGGACCTGGACATGGGCTGGGTCTTCCCGGAGAGGGCCTCCTTCGAGAAGCGGATCAAGGACCTGAGGAAGGTGCACCGATCGGTGCTGGTCCCCGGCAAGGAGGCCGGGGGATGGAGGGGTAAGATGCGCCGGGGTCTGGAGACCCTGTTGGAGGAGCTGGAGGGCTCCCAGGTGGACGAGGTGCGGGGGAGGTACGGATCGGCCTCCGAGGCCTCCGAGGCCCTGGTGAGGGGACTGCTGAAGGACCTGTTCTCCCCCCGTGGGGGCAGGAGGGTCAAGGACCTGATCCTGGACAAGGGGAACCTGGAGGACCTGTCCGACCGGAGGTACCGGGCCCTGCTCATACGCATGGTGGAGGAGGAGATCAAGCCCCGACTGGTGGGGGAGGTGGACGAGCCGGTGACCTCCGATGTCAAGCGGCTCATCCGCCTGCCGGGATCCCTGCACGGCAAGACCGGCATGGTGGTCCGACCGCTGGAGAGGGAGGAGATGGATCACTTCGAGCCCCTGAGGGACGCCGTGCCGGGGATGCTCACCGATGACCCGGTGGAAGTGGAGGTGCACGATCGGGTGGACATGGAGATCGCTGGGGAGAGGCTGTCCCTCTCCGGCAGGGAGGAGGTCCCCACCAGGGCGGCCCTCTTCCTCCTGTGCAGGGGAATGGCCAGCCTGGCGGGTCATCAGTATCTGGCCTGAGAAACACGTAGGAAAGTTATTTATCCACCACGTTAATCGTTCCCGGGCTATGGAGGGGGGACGTGAGGCCCTTGAGGGCGGGTTCAGGATGGCCAAGCTGCGCCAGACCAAGATGTACCTCTTCGCCGTTCAGCTCGCCCTGGTTTTCATCATCGCCGTCTTCCTGATCGATGCGGCCGGCGTCTTCTCGATCAGGCCTTTCTACCTGCCCCTGGGCTCCTTCATCTACTTCGTGATCCTCATGATGCTCCTGTTCGCTGTGGAGAACTTCTTCTTCCGGGGTCTGGAGATGAAACTGTCCAAGAGCGACAGTTCCAAGTTCTACATGGCCAGGATCTCCATTAAGAGGAGCGTGATGGTCATCGCGGTGGCCGCGGCTGTGATGGGGGTCCTGCTGGCACCCTTCGTCTCCAACGCGATCGAGGACTCACTGAGCGATGAGGGGACGGTCGATGGCGTCCAAGCTTTCCAGAACCGGGATCCCCTGGGGCTCACCTCCACCGAGTCCATCACCCTGAGGTCGACGGAGGAGGCCCAGGTGTACGTGGTCTCGGAAGATCACTATAATGCCTACAGCCAGGACATCGACCGGCTGAGGTACTTCCGCATCAACGGCCAGAACTTCGAGGTGGACGGTTCCACCACCTTCGAGTTCCCCGACTCCGAGTACGGCAAGTTCTACCTGGTGCTCGACCAGACCAGGAGCCAGGCAGACGCGGTCTCCTACACCCTGCACCAGGACCTCTCCGGCACCTTCACCGGTCTCGTTCCACTACTGGCCCTGTTCTTCATCATCGTCCACGCCGGCTGGCTGTCCTATCTCGTGCCTCTCCAGAAGAGGTACGCCGGGAAGGCCATATACCGTTGAGGGCGCAGCAGACCCGCCTCGCGGTGACCCTGTGGCGGCCCTGGGCCCATTCCAGCACCTCACCAGAGGGGACGGCGATGCCGCTGCCCCCGGAGGAGATGAACTCCCTCTCCAGAGCCCTGTCGGCCCGGGACCTCATACAGCCCAGCATGACCGGGACGTCCAGCAGGTCCAACCCCTGGGACAGCGCGGAGATCAGTCTCCCCCTGGGCGGCGGATCCGCCCCCTCCCACGGGGTCCCCGGGGTGGGCAGGAAGCCCAGCAGTATGAGCCCGGACACCGGGAAATCGGACGCCAGGGCCACCGCCTCCCCCTCCCCGGCCGGGGTGGAGCCTGGGAGACCCACGCAGAGGTGGGGGACGGCGCGGGCGCCTGCCGATTCCAGTGTCTCCAGCAGGTCGCGGTAATCCTCCTTGCCCGCGTCCAGGTGCATCAGCCCCTGGATGACCCCTGGGTCCTGGACCAGGTCCAGGGAGAAGGCGTCCACCCCGGCGGCGACCAGGTCGCTCGCCGTCCCCCGCCCCAGGAAACCGGTGTGCAGGTTGATGAGCAGATCGGTCTCCTCCTTCACCCTGGCGATGGCCCCGGTGAACCTGTCCAGGGGGAGACGGCCGCGGTCGTCGTGACCGCCGCTGATCAGCATACCCTCCGCCCCTCGGCGCTCCAGCTCCCTCGCCAGATGCACCAGGCCATCGGGGTCAGGGGCCGGGATCATACCCCTGAGGTACCGACCCCTGCAGTGATCGCATCCCAGCCGGCACTCCCTCCCGGTGATGGATACCGCGGGGAAGGAGCGGCCCGGGTAAAAGAAGACGATATCTCTCAATGGAACCGTCAAGACCATACCAAAAGCTTTATTCATTGTTTTTGCTTCCTCTCGAATGGAGATGACGATGAGAGCCTTCAGAGCGAGCGGTTCCTTTAGGATCGCCAAGGCCAGGTGGCAGCCGTTCACCGTGGAGGTGGCCGCCGATGACCAGGAGGAAGCCACCCACCGGGTGCTATCCAACCTGGGCAGCAGGCACAGGCTGCGCCGGAATTACATCAGGATCAACGAGCTCAAGGAGATCAGCGGGGAGGAAATCAGCGATCTGGTCGTGGAGTACCTGGTGGAGGGTGAGAAATGAACGAGGAGGAGCTCCGCCAGAGCATGTCCACCCTTGAGTACTACAGGGCCCAGCTGGAGAGCATGGAGGAGAGGGAGAGGGTCCTCCAGATGACCTACGAGGAGAACAAAAGGGCCAGGCAGACCATCAAGAACATAGGGGAGTCCTCCGAGGGGGACGAGCTGCTGGTCCCTATCGGGGGGGACTCCTTCGCGTTCGCCCGGGTGGCCGCGAACGACAAGGTGCTGGTGGGCCTGGGCAGCGGGGTGACCGCCGAGAAGAGCGTGGAGGACGCCCTGAGCACCCTGGACAGCAGGATGGAGGAGCTTAGCCAGAACCTGCAGGAGGTCCAGGGCAAGAGGCAGGAGGTCCAGCAGACCTACCAGGAACTCTCCCAGCAGGTCCAGCAGGCCTACCAGCAGCTACAGCAGGGTCAGCAGGGCTGAAGGGTAGATGTTCGAGAAGCTGAAGAGCAAGCTCTCGTCCTTCCGGAAGAAGGCCGAGGAGATCCCGGAGAAGCCAGAGGAGGCACTGAGCGACTCAGGGAGGAAAATCGATCAGGAAGAGGTCGAGGAGCTTCTCTGGGACCTGGAGGTAGACCTTCTGGAGGCGGATGTGGCCCTGGACGTGGTGGAGGAGGTGAAGGAGGGGGTCTCCCAGGCCCTGTCCGGCAAGAGGCTGGAGAGGAAGTACGACCTGGGGGACTTCGTGCTCCAGTCCCTCAAGAGCTCGGTCAGGCGCATCCTGGAGGAGAACCACTTCGACTTCGATGACTTCGTGGATTCAGGGGAGAGGCCCCTGGTGATCATGTTCGTGGGGATCAACGGGACCGGGAAGACCACGGCGATAGCCAAGGTGGCCCATCGCCTCCAGGGGAGGGGGATGAGCTGCGTGTTCTCCGCATCCGACACTTTCCGGGCCGGGGCCATCGAGCAGCTCTCTATACACGGGGAGAGTTTGGGCTGCAAGGTCATCAAGCACCAGGCGGGGGGAGACCCGGCGGCGGTGGCCTACGACGCGGTGGAGCACGCCAGGGCCCGGAGGAAGGACGTGGTCCTGGTGGACACCGCCGGCCGGATGCAGACCAACGCCAACCTGATGGACGAGATGAAGAAGATCAGGCGGGTGACCAAGCCCCACCTGGTGGTGTTCGTGGGCGAGGCCCTGGCCGGGAACGACGCCATCGAGCAGGCCAGGGCCTTCGACCGGGAGGTGGGCATAGACGCGGTCATACTGACCAAGATCGACGCCGATGCCCGGGGAGGGGCGGCCCTCTCCATCGCCCACTCCACCCAGAGACCGATAGCCTTCCTCTCCACCGGCCAGGGCTACGAGGACATGGTGAAGTTCGACAGCCAGTGGATGCTGGACCGCATCTTCTCCTAGTCACCATTCCTCCGGGAAATCGAAGGGGAAGCAGAGCTTGGCCAGGGCGATGGCGAAGACCTTGGCGTCGGAGACCATGTTGTCCACGACCGAGTACTCGTCCACCGAGTGCGCGGTCCGGTCCACCGTCTGCCAGGCGTAGGCCGGGTACCCTTCCAGGCGGAAGAGGTTGGCGCAGGTGCCCCCGCCTATTCCCCTGGCCTGGGGCTCGATCCCCCGGACCCTTCTCACCGCATCTTGAAGGCATTCCACCGCCTTGCCCTCCCTCTCCGAGGGGGAGGCCGCCCTGGTCAGGTGATCGGCCTCCACGTTGATCCTTGCCCCGCTCCTGTCCTGGAAGATCTCCGCGGCCCTCCTGGCCGTCTCCAGCACCTCCTCCGGGTCGTACCGGGGCAGTATCCGGCAGTCCATGTACCAGGTGTCCTGACCGGGGACGGTGTTTACGTTCCCAACGGTCTGAAGCCGCTTGGTGGGCTCGAAGGTCGACCTGGGGGGCAGGAAGAGATGGTCCATGTCGTGGTACTTCTCCCTCAGATGATCGAGCAGGAAGACCATGAACTCCGACCCCACCCTGAGGGCATTGATCCCCCCGGAGGGTGTGGAGGAGTGGGTCTGCCTCCCCTCCACCTCAACCTTCAGCCACATGATGGTCTTCTCGGCCACCTCTATGACGGATCCATCCTCCACACCGAAATCGGGGACGTATATGATGTCGTCCCTGGAGAAGACGCCCTCCTCGATGAGGAACCTGATCCCCTTCTCGCTGCCACCCTCCTCGTCCGCGACGATGGCCAGACCGACGTTCCTGTCCCCCTCCATACCGAGGTCCAGCAGGGCCTTGGCGGCGAAGAGGGAGGCCACCAGGGACTGCCCGTTGTCCTCCGCACCCAGGCCGTAGATCCTGCCGTCCTCCTCCCGGGGCGAGAACGGGGGCCTGGTCCAGGCGTCCAGGTCACCGGGCGGAACGGTGTCCATGTGGGTGACTATCCAGGTCGTGGACTCCGGCCGGCTCCCCCCCTTGGCCACGATGTTGGGCCTCAGCCTCAGACGGACCCGCTCGTCCAGAGCATCGAGCATCTCGATGTCCTCGAATCCGAATCCATCGAGCATCTCCTTCAGGTATCTGGCTCGCTCGAACTCGCCGTCCCCGCCGTTCTCCGGTCCGATCGCCGGGATGCGGAGGAGTTCCTTGAGCGTCTCGATCATTTCCTCTCGTCGGTCATCGATGGAAGACACGAGCCCGTCAATGGATGGCATTTGAATCCCGCAAGGCAACGGTCTACGACGATAAATTGTTTATGTCAGGATTTTGAAGAAGTAAGAGAGGGGGGAGCTCACCGCCGGACGATCATGCCCACGGCGTTGCCCCCACCCAGGCAGAGAGTGGCCAGACCAGTTTCCGCTCCCCGGTGCTTCATGGCGTACAGCAGGGTGGTCAACACCCGGGCGCCGCTGCATCCGATGGGGTGACCCAGAGCCACCGCGCCGCCGTGCACGTTGAACTTCTTCTCCGGCACGCCCAACTCCCTCTTGACCGCGACGGAGGCGGTGGCGAAGGCCTCGTTGTGCTCGAAGAGATCGATGTCGTCGATGGTCATGTCGTTCCTTTCCAGCAGCTTCCTGGTACAGTTGATCGGTGCCTCCATGATGTACTCGGGCTTGGTGCCAGAGGTGGCATAGTCGACGATGGTGGCCTCCGGCTGCAGACCGTGCTCGTCGGCGAACCGCCTGGAGGACACCATCAGGGCGGCGGCCCCGTCGCTGATCTGGGAGGCGTTCCCGGCTGTCACCACGCCGTCCTCCTTGAACGCCGGGCGGAGCTTGGCCAGTGCCTCCATGGAGACGTCGGGGCGGACCCCTTCGTCCACCTTGACCTCCAACTCCTCCTTCTTCCTCCTGACCTTGATGGGGAGGATCTCCTCCTCGAAGCTGCCGTCGTCGATGGCCTGCTTGGCCTTGCGGTGACTCTCGTATGCCAGGCGGTCAGCCTCTTCCCGGGTGACGTTGAACCGCTCCGCCACGATCTCCCCGCTCACCCCCATGTGCATGTCGTTGAACACGTCCCACAGACCGTCGTAGACCATGGAGTCGACGCTGCTGGAGTCGTTCATCCGGAAACCCCATCTGGCCTCCTTCAGAAGGTAGGGGGCGGCGCTCATGTTCTCCATGCCCCCAGCCACTATGAGGTCGTGCTCCCCCGCCTTGATCGAGTTGGAGGCCAGCATCACCGTCTTCATCCCGGACCCGCAGACCTTGTTCACCGTTGTGGAGCCGATCTCCTCGGGAATCCCCCCGTATATGGCCGCCTGCCTGGCCGGGTTCTGTCCCACCCCGGCCGGCAGCACTATGCCCATCATGCACTCCTGCACCTGGCGGGCATCGACCCCGCACCTTTTCACGGCCTCCCGCACCACCTCGGCCCCCAGTCGGGTAACGGGGGTCTTTGTGAACGATCCCCCGAACTTACCCACAGGCGTCCTCGCCGCACTAAGAATGACAGTCTCTTCCATCTAAATCACCCCCGTTGAATGGTAACGAGGCGCGACTATTGCTTGGGTCTATAAAAAATTGTCGGAAGCTGTATTCGACCTTGAACGAAGTCGCCCTCCCTTTCCCCTGCTCAGAGGCCTGCTCAGATGCCTTCTGGCGCATACCGGTGGCTCGTACCAT
>JBKHFJ010000004.1:0-111994 GCA_046540255.1 Methanomassiliicoccales archaeon
CCTGCTCAGAGGCCTGCTCAGATGCCTTCTGGCGCATACCGGTGGCTCGTACCATCCTTTGGTCAGGTCCCTCCCCACCGTCACCGTCTCCTCCTCTCCCTCTCGGGCTTTTGTTCCACAGTGGCGACAGCGGTACCCCTGCTCCCTGCCGACGGACTTCATCCTCCTACCACAGGAGGGACATAGGGGATTTCCGGTCTTTCTCACCCACTCGGCCAGGGAGATCACTTCCAGCTTCTCGACGTTCAGCGTCAGGGGGATCTCCCTGAGCTCCCCCACCACCCGCACCCGGTCGCCCGGGAAAAGGGACCTCAGGACCTCCCTGAATCCCTTGGAGGGTTCGTAGGCGGTGCATTCCAGCCGCCCCTGGGCAGTGCGGATGGTCACCACCGCGTGCCCCCCGGGGAGGTCCCGAGCCTCCCCGGTCACCTCCCCCTCCACCGAGTAGGACCGGCCGGGCACCAGCGAGTTCCATCTCCACAGCACGTGATCGTCCGTCCCCTGGTTGGTCAGGAAGAGCAGGTAACGCTCGGCCGTTTCCGATCGGATCATCTCCCTGGCCCTGAACAGCTCCTGGGGATCGTCACCCCGGATCCCGTACAGCACGGGACAGGGGGAGGAGGGAGCGATCGCCGCCCCCTCACGGTCGCAGTTGTTGAACGTCCCGGGGCAGGCCCGGTCCATCCCGCGCACCGATCCCGGGTCCAACTCCCTCTCCAGTCCCCACCTCCCCTCGGGACGGTAGGCGAGAAGCTCGTAGGTCCTGTCCCTGGGCCTCCAGGCCATGGCCGCGGCGGCGCCGATCACCCCCCGGCAGGAGCCCAGACCGGAGTACCTGGCCGAGATGCCCCGGAGGGCGGCCTCCACCTCCTCCCGTCCCAGAAGATCCCTGACACCCTTCCAGTAGAGCCATTGCGGGGGCTTCCGGAAGGAGGTGATCATCCCCGGGTCGGCCCCCTCGGAGACGCGGGCCCACCTGGAGACGGTGTCCCGTAGCGCCTCGTGGGGATCCGCCACCCTCCCGTGGCTATGGGGATAGGAGAGCACCCTCCTCTCTCCGATGATCCCCACCTGCCGTCCGGTTCCCCCTCCCCTCCCCAGGGTCATGCACACCGCCCCGTTCCCCCGTGTCTTCCAGGGAACGGCCGGGTTCAGCCTGACCAACCTGGGCAGCCCTATGAGGTCCAGATCGGTCTCCCTGAGCACCTCGGTGGCCAGGAAGGTGGTGCACATGGAGCTGGTGGAGTCGGTGTCGTCGAAGGCCAGGTGAACGGGCATGTTCCGGTCCGGCTACGGGAGAGGAGGTATTAATCCTTTCACTCGCACACCTCCAGGGTGCGGACGAAGAGGAAGGGTTCCGGGTCCATCACCAGCTCTCCGGTGACGTTCACCACCGTGCTGTTGGAGGGAGGGGGCTCCCGAATAAAGGCCCTGAGGATCTCCCCTTCCTCGTCGATCAGCCGGAGAATATGGCCCTCGTCCACCTCCTCCCAGCCGATGATGGCGCAGCACACCGAAACCTGCCCCTCCTCCAGCTCCCCGAAGCTCTCTGATCCCTGGGGATTGAAGTCGGAGACGGCCATCAGGGCCAGTATGGCGATCGCCGAGCACGCGACCAGCTTTCCCGCCGACATCTCGAGGTGCACGGGAGCCCATCGCGCGGGGACATATTCAGCCTCCCCCCTACCCCTATATTGCAGGTGGAGACCAGAACGGCAAGATTGAATATCCCGAGTGCTTTCCAGGGGGCGTGAGCAAGCCCATCACCGTCGAAAGGGCACCCGAGCTCTCCCTGGGAATGACCGCACTCTCCGTGCTGATCATCCTGATATCGGCCATGGGCATGGGATACCCGGAATCGTACACGCTCGGGATGGGGGACTTCCTCCTTCTAGGTCTCGGCATCCTTCTCCTGATCGTGGGGGTCGGTTGGTTCATGGACTACAGGAAACGGGTGAACAGGTTCCATGAGTACCTGAAGGAGAAGAAGAAGGCGAACTTCATCAAGAATCTGGACGAGATAGAGTACCTGGCCTGGAGACTCCCGAGCGATTTCGAGGTCGTTCTTGAGGAGAGGAAGAAGGAGCTCAAGGTCAACCGATGAGAGGGACCCCTTCGTTTCAAGTGGAGGTCATGCCCGGCCGGAGGCCGCCGTCCTAATCGAGTCGCCTGAGGTGGAGTACAGGACCTCGCCACCCGCCTCGGCTATCATGCCTAGGAACCGATCGTAGTCCCTCATACGACAGTTGGCCGACACCTTGACCTGATTCCCGTAGACGACCTTCCTCACCTCTCCTTTCTCGTACAGACGAGAGACCAAGGAGGAGGTCGTGGAGCTGTTCGGTGCCAGGAAATCGATCCTGCACTGGTACTGGAAGAAGGAGACGATCGATCCGATCAGGTCTTTGACCCCATGATCTTCCAATACTGAGACGGGGATCACCTTGCATCCGGGAAGCAGTTCCTCGGTCAGATCGATGCGGCGCTGAAGGTCACCCTCCACCGCATCCACCTTGTTCAGGACCACCATCACCTCGCTGGTGTCTACCGTGGGAAAGAGGATCTTGGAGGAGGTCTCGATCTTCCTCTCCATCGAATCGAGGGACTCAGAGGCGTCGATCACCAGCAGTATAAGATCGGAGAGGTAGATATCCTCAATGGAGGTGGCGAAGGACTCGATCATGAAGTGAGGGAGGTTCTGGAGGAAACCGATGGTGTCAGTGAGCAGAATATCTCTGTTCACTCCCTCCAGCCGTCGGGTGGTGGTGGAGAGGGTGGAGAACATCCTCCTGTCGATGCTGACCTGTTCCCCGGTCAACCTCTTCAGTAGGGAGGATTTTCCCGCGTTGGTGTACCCGGCGATGCTCACCAGTAGGAAACCCCTCTTCCTTCTCTGCTCTCTCCTCAGCTCCTGTCCCTGGTTGATCGTCTTCAACTCCTCGTTGATTTTCTTAATCCTTCTCTTGACCAGTTCGTAGTACACGTCGACCTGGTACTCGCCACCGCTCAGGAAGCCAGGGTGCTCCCCCATCCTGGCGTTGTGGATCCACTCCCTGAGAAAGGGGAGCTCGTATTCCAGTCTGGCCTTCTCCACCTGTAGCTTGGCCTTCTTGTCCCTTGCCTTGGAGGCGAATATGCTCAGCACCACCCCGATACGGTCCACGCACTCCTTCTTCAGCTCGCTCTCCAGGTTGAAGTGTTGGGTGGGCTTCAGGTCACCGTTGATCAGGATGGCATCTACCGGCCATTCCTCCACCAGCTCATTAAGCTCCCGAAGCTTTCCCTTCCCCAGGAAAGTGGCTGTGTGGGGGCTCTTCCTTCTTTGGATGACTTCGTAGAGCACCCTGTACCCGGCCGAGTCTGCCAGCTCCTCGAACTCTCTCAGATCCTCCGACAGAGTGACGATCACGGCCGTTCGTTCCCCTTCCAAGCTCATTCCACTCTCAGTTCGTAGTTATTCGTTTTCGGGTTGTACACCCTACCCAAGGAGATGTCCGGTGGGGCCCTCTGGATCATTATCTCGTTCAGATTGGTCACCGTCCCCTCGAACAGATGGCCCCCGATCACCTGGTACTCCCTGGAGGCGACGGAGCAGTGCAGGTGTATGGGCGCGTCCGCGTCCAAGGTCACCGTCCCCGTCATGGAGAGGAGCTCGTGGGACTCCTCGAACCTCTTCTTCAAATACTCCTTGCCGGTGAAGTAGCCCAGCACGAAGTCTCTCAGGATGCCGATCCCGGAGTGGACCCAACCCATCCTGAACCCGTGTTCCTCGCATATGCTCCTCAGGCTGGAATGGACGTCCTCTCCATCATCCAGCTTGATCATCAGGAAATCGCCCGACGCTCTATGCTCCATGGATATCCCCACCAATCTATCGCCCCGTCCTTATATCAATGTTGTCTATTGCCCGGAGGGTTCCACAGGAAATAAAGGGGTGGGTCCCTCTCTGGACAGTGGGGTCCGGCGGACCCAGCGAACGGAGGAAATGATCCCGGGCCCGCGTAGAGGCAAACTACATCTATCCGATTCGACATGTCAATGATAGTCGAGAATAGCGGGAAAACAAGGAGCGTCTCCACAGGAAATAAAGGGGTGAGGCACTATCTCCCTCTCCCGCTCACGGGGGCCGATCTTTGGAGAACAGCATATTCAGCCAGCATCTGAAATCGTACCGGATATTCAAGAAGAACAGGGAGATCCTGAGGCCATCGTACATCCCGGACGCGCTCCCTCACCGAAATCAGGAGATCAACCAGCTCGCCTCCATACTGGTGACCGCCCTGAAGGGTGAGAGACCCTCCAACGTCCTGATCTTTGGGAAGACCGGGACGGGGAAGACCGCCTCGGTCAAGTTCCTGGGGCAGGAGATCAGGAAGGCCGACTCGGATCTCAACAAGGTCACCTTCATCTACATGAACTGCGAGGTGGTGGATACCCAGTATGGGGTCCTGCAGAACATCGGGAACCGCTTCATAGACAACTTCAACGAGAGGATACCCTTCACCGGGTGGAGCACCGAGAGGGTCTACAACATCCTACGGAACAGGATTGACAACGACAGCAAGGTTACCATCATCGTGCTGGACGAGATCGACAAGCTGGTGTACAAGAGCGGGGACGACATCCTGTACCATCTCTCCAAGATCAACGACGATCTGGAGAAGGCCAAGGTATCAATTATCGGGATATCCAACGACCTCAAGTTCACCGAGTTCCTCGATCCCCGGGTCAAGAGCCGGCTGGGGGAGGAGAAGATGGTCTTCCCCCCCTACAACGCCGAGCAGCTGAAGGACATCCTGGAGCAGAGGGCCACGCTGGCCTTCAACGAGGGCACCCTGGATCAGGGGGTGATCCCCCTGTGCGCCGCGCTGGCGGCCCAGGAGCACGGGGACGCCCGGAGGGCCCTGGACCTGCTCCGCGTGGCGGCCGAGATCGCCGAGCGGGCCGGGGACGACATGGTGGCCGAGGCCCACGTGTCCAAGGCCAAGAACAAGATCGAGCTCGACTGCGTCACCGAGACGTTGCGGACCCTCCCCGCCCAGTCCAAGCTGGTCCTCTACGCCATCCTCGTCAACGAGGAGAAGGGCAAGGATCGCCTGACCACCGGGGAGGTGTACCAGACCTACAAGGAGCTGGCCCGAACCTCGGGGGTATCAGTGATCACCCAGAGGAGGGTTACCGATCTCATATCCGAGCTGGACATGCTGGGCATAATACACGCCCGGGTGAAGTCGTTCGGCAGGGGAGGGAGGACCAAGGAGATCGAGAGCAGCGTGCCCCTCAACGATACCAAGAGGATACTGGAGGAGGACGAGATGCTCAAGGACCTGAAGAACTTCCGACCG
Source organism: Methanomassiliicoccales archaeon (assembly GCA_046540255.1). Taxonomy (GTDB): domain Archaea; phylum Thermoplasmatota; class Thermoplasmata; order Methanomassiliicoccales; family JAAEEP01; genus JBKHFJ01. Next base: position 5,346 of record JBKHFJ010000004.1, read on the forward strand.
AAGACCCAGACCACCTTGATCTGAATACTTCCCCCATTACTTCTTCCTCAACCTCTCCCACAGCCTTCTGGGGTGGAACCTCTCCAGCGAGGGTGGCTCCCATCCCCTGCGCTTCAGCACCAGGGTGGACAGGTCTATGGCCACCGGCACCCCTATGATCAGTCCGAGGGAGACGAACAGGTTGGTGACGCTGTTGGAGGGGACGTTCTGGGGAGAGTCCCCCGATATCCACAGCTTGAGCAGGCCGAACCAGGGTAGCTCCCCCCGGGCCAGGCCGGTCACCCAGTCACCTTTCACGGGCTCCCGGCAGATGTTGGTCTGCTGATCGTACAGCCCGGTCATCGTTCCCTCCCGAAGCACGAAGTTGTGATCCCCCATGGTGATCAGGCCCCCGTGGGGCTCTCTCCCCTGGTCCTCGAAGTAGGAGAGCATGGCGGACAGGTCCAGGTGAACCTCCACCTCCCTGTAGCCGACATCGTGCAGGGTCACCACCCCGTCCAGGTTCCACCACCTGTCCTGGGGGGTGGACCACATCTCCTCGGGCAGGTCCCTCAAAACGGGGATGTCGAAGCCTCCGCCGGTGGAGTTGTAATCCACCTTACAGATGGCCCTGTGGATGATCGAGGTGAGCTGGGGGTCTCCGTATCGCTTGTAGATGACCACGTCCCCCGCCTGCCCGTAGGTCTCGTGACCGTTGAGCACCCTCTCCAGATAGGTCTCCACCTCCTCGTAGTCCACCCTCTTGACCACCACCAGGTCACCGGTGTCGATGGTGCCGATGGAGCTCCGTGTGGAGGAGTGCTGCATCGAGTCGGATTCCACCACCACCAGGGGCGGCCAGTTCCCGGCGTAGGCGAACAGGCCGGACATGATGAGAACTATGATCACCACCGACACGATGACCCCCTTGAGGGGGGACGGGATCCTCCATGTCCGGTCATCTGGGGGCACGGGCCAAAGAACGGATTTTCCTTATTTATACTTATTTTGCTTGGCGGGCCGATCCCCAAAACGGGGAAATATGATGCGGGGGATGACCCGGACATGGAGAGGCCGGACAACGACACCTACTTCATGAGGATGGCCGAACTGGCGGGTACCCGCTCGACCTGCCTGCGGAGGCAGGTGGGGGCGGTGATCGTCAAGGAGAAGAGGATCCTCAGCACCGGCTACAACGGGGCCCCCAAGGGACTCAGGCACTGCTTCGAGGTGGGCTGCGTGCGGGAGCGGAACAAGGTGGAGTCGGGCACCAGGCACGAGCTCTGCCGCGGAGTGCATGCGGAGCAGAACGCGGTGATCCAGGCGGCCTACTTCGGGGTGAGCATCAAGGACGGGACCATATACACCACCGCCTTCCCCTGCGTGTTATGCGCCAAGATCCTGGTCAACGCGGGCATCCGGGAGGTGGTGTTCAAGGACGACTACGTCGATCAGCTCTCCAAGGACATTCTGGAGGAGAGCAAGGTGCTGGTTCGGAGACTGGAGTGAGCGGTCGGATCGCGGAACGAAACTTCGATGTTTAATGTGAAAGGGGCCCCATTTTACGAATGTCATCGGTATGGGGGGGACGATGCGGGCCGGGGCCCAGCGGGAAAGCGGCCCTCGCGTGCCTGCGCCTACTTATCTGGGTAAAGGCAACACCGGGCGGGCGCATCGGGGACCTCCCTGAGATAGTTTGGCTACGATATTCAGACCCTGGGAAATACTATAAGTATCAGGAACATATTTCGTGCGAAATCTTGCGGGGAGAGGCACTTGAGTAGGGCTGAGATACTATCCCAGGTTAAGAGCGCCGAGGAAGAGGCCCAGGAGATCAAATCCGAGGCCAAGGAGAGGCAGAAGGAGATCGTCTCCTCCGCCCGTAAGGAGGCCATCCGCAAGGAGCAGGAGGCGGAGGAGAGGCTTCGGGAGGAGTACACCAAGACACTCTCCGAGGAGAAGGAGAGGGTGGCCGAGCTCCGGGAGCAGCTACTCAAGAAGGGCAGGGAGCAGGCTAGATCCCTGGAGGAGCAGGCGAAGGAGAGAATACCCAAGGCCAAGATCCACCTCAAATCATTGTTCGAGAGGACACTAGATGCTACTGCCGGAAAGAATGACTAAGATCCTGATCGTCGGGGCGAACGATCGGCTCAGGGAGACCATCGATCTGCTTTACGAGCTGGAGAACGTCCATCTAGTTGATTTTTCCTCCGAGGAGGAGGAGATGGGTCTCGGTTCTCCCCTCGAGGGGGCATCCGAAGTATCGCAGAAGCTGCTGAAGCTGCGCGCGGTGCACAGGGATCTCGAGATCAAGGAGGATGAGGTCGAGGGGACCGTCCCTGTGGATGAGATCGATAAGAACTTCGAGGAGGCCCTCGCCACCCTGGAGCTGGAGACCTCGGGTGTGGCGGACTCCAAGAGCAATATCCAGCACTCCCTGGGGGACCTCGAGGCCCAGCGAAGGGAGCTGGAACCCTTTCTGAAGCTCCCCCTGGACCTGGAGATGTACAGGGGGTACGACTCCCTGGCGGTCTACGTCGGTCATGTCAGGAGCGACCCGGAGCCCCAGCTGAAGGAGTCGGTGGACGAGTTCGAGATCTTCAGGTCGGATGACCGCCACACCGTGGCCGTCTTCGTGGCCAACGAGGAGGATGGGGAGGCCAACCGCATCCTGGTGGAGAACGGGTTCTCCGAGGTGGGGATCCCAGAGGCCGAGGGGTCGCCCTCCGAGCGACTGAAGGCCATCGAGAGGGAGGAGAAGGAGCTGAACGATAAGCTTAAGGAGGTCTCCTCCAGGCTGGCCAAGCTCCGCGAGAAGCACGCCACCTTTTTGCTGGCTGCGGAGGAGCACCTGAGCATACAGGTGGAGAAGGCGGAGACCCCTCTCCGTTTCGGGAGCACCGAACACTCCTTCGTCATGGACGCGTGGATCCCCACCGAGGCCCTGGACAAGGTGGAGAAAGGCCTCAACGAGCGGATCGGGGACGAGGCCCACATGGAGATCATCGTCCACCAGGACCGCAGGGGAAAGGAGGAGGCCCTGGAGGAGAAGCAGGAGGAGGACCCCGACAAGGTGCCGGTGAGGTTCTCCAACCCCAAGACGGTGGGCCGGTTCGAGTTCCTGATCTCCCTGGTCTCCCGGCCCAAGTACAACGAGGTGGACCCCACCTCGCTGGTATCGATCTTCTTCCCGCTGTTCTTCGGTCTGATGGTGGGGGACATCGGGTACGGCATTCCCTTCCTGATCCTGGGATGGCTCGGCCTCAGGAAGTGCACCAGCGACGAGTGGCGGACCGTAGCCACCATGCTCTTCTACGGCGGGATATTCACCATCATATTCGGGTTCTTCCTGTTCGGGGAGGCCCTGGGCATGCACTTCGCCCCCTCGGAGTACGGGGACATCACCTGGTCCAGCCTACTGGGGGTGCATCTTCCCCACCAGATAGACCTGGGGGCGTTCGCCATACCCATAGGCGTGTTCAGCAAGCTGCACGACGTCAAGATACTCCTCTACATCAGTGTGTGGGTGGGCATCCTCCACCTGATGGCCGGCCTGGCGGTCGGCTTCGTCAACGTGACGATGAGGCACGGGCTCAAGCACGCGGTCTACGAGAAGCTCAGCTGGATACTGATCCTCACCGGCGGCGTGCTCCTCGGCCTCGCCCTGCTGGATGTGCTCATCCTTGGGGGCCAGTTCGAGCTCATGAGCGTGGAGGTACTGGGAGGCATCGCCCTCCTTGTAATCGGCGTCGTGCTGGGCTTCATCGGGGAAGGCGGCCAGGCGATCCTGGAGCTGCCGGGATTGATGAGCAACGTCTTCTCCTACACCCGGTTGACCGCCATAGGCATGTCCAAGGCGGGCATGGCCCTGGCGTTCAACACCATATCGGTGAGCCTGATCGCCCCGGCGGGCGGGATCGCGATAGCGGCCGCCTTCGGGATCTTCGCGTTCGGGCACCTGATGATCTTCATCTTGGCGATACTCTCGGCGGGTCTGCACAGCATCAGGTTGCAGTACGTCGAGTTCTTCACCAAGTTCTACGACGGTGGCGGGTCGAAGTTCGATCCGCTGAGGATAATGAGAAAGTATACGGAGGCATGAAAGAAATGGCTATAGAAGCAGGTCTGATAGCTCTGGGTGCAGGACTGGCGGTAGGCCTTGCCTCTCTCGGCTCAGGAATCGCCGAGAAGGACATCGGTTCGGCCGCCATTGGCGCAATGGCCGAGAAGGAGGAACTCTTCGGTAAGGGTCTGATCCTTACCGTGATTCCGGAGACCATCGTGATCTTCGGTATGATCATCGCCATCCTGCTCTGGACTACGATATAGGCGGAACCTTTGACAACGGGGCCGATTCATGGCGCTAGACAAAGTAGTCAAGGACATCATCGAAAGCGCCAAGCGGGAGGCGGACTCCCTGGTCCAGGACGCTGAACGGCAGCGGGACCAGATCCTCGGCGAGGCGGATCAGAGCATCTCCCAGATGCGCGAGCGGCACGAGAAGGACCTGGAGGAGGCCAGGAAGCGGCTGCGCAGGCAGGAGATCTCCAGTGCCGAGCTGGAGTCGAAGAAGATCGTCCTGAACAAGAAGAAGGAGATACTCGACCGGACCTTCGAGGAGGCCCTGGAGGAGCTGTCCTCCATGCCACCCAAGGAGAAGTCGAGGATCTACCGCAAGTCGATCGAGGCCTCCAAGGACGTGGTGCCGAATCCCAAGGTGTACTGTCCCAAGGGGGAGGCCGAGATAGTCTCCGAGATGGAGGGCGTGAAGGAGGTGGAGGAAGCGGACATCGAGTCCGGCCTCCTCCTGGAGAGCGGGGACGGATCGATCCGGGTGGACTACCGTTTCAGGACCCTCCTGGAAGGCATCTGGGAGCAGGAGCTGAAGAACGTTTCCAACATCCTGTTCGGGTGAACGCATGATGCTCAAATGGGGTAGGAAGGGGAACTACGCGTACGCATGCTCCAGGGTCAAGGCCAAGAAGAGCCTGCTGCTGACCAAGGACAACTACCCCAAACTCCTGATGATGGACGCGAACGAGATCGGACGGTTCCTGGGGGAGACCCAGTACCAGGAGGAGATGACCGAGCTGGCCTCCCGGTACGGGGGGGTCAACCTGATCGAGCTGGGTGTAAGCCGCAACCTGGCCCGGGTGTACTCGGAGATACTGGGGTTCTGCACCGGCGAGCTGCAGGATATGATCTCCTCCTACCTCTACAGGTGGGACTTCTGGAACATCAAGACCATCCTCCGGGGCAAGTTCTACGGGGCCACCGTGGACGAGATACGGGAGGACCTGGTCCCCGCGGGGGAGCTGACCGAGGATTACCTGAACGCCCTCCTGGCCATGGAGACGAACGAGGAGGTCATGGAGGCCGTCCGGAAGAGGGAGGGGCTGTGCATACCGGAGTCGGTGATGAACCAGTACCAGGACACCGGCATACTGCAGCCGATCGAGGACTTCCTGGACCAGGTGTACTATCACAGGCTGCTGGAGCACATCAGGCCGAAGTCCAAGCCGGAGAAGCTGTTCCTCTCCTTCGTAAGGAAGGAGATCGACATGATGAACCTGCGCACCCTGCTGAAGCTGAAGAAGGCCAGGATCCCCCCGGAGAGGATGGCCTCCTTCTTCATCGATGGGGGGAACGAGCTCACCCTCCACGAGCTGACACGCCTGTCCGGAATGGAGGACTTCGAGGAGACGGTGGACGAGCTCAACCCCTACAGCTTCTTCGAGGACATAAGCGAGGGGCTGGAGGAGGCGAAGGATGGCGGCTCCCTCACCCACGTGATGAGGGAGGTCCAGAGGCATCTGATAAGGAGCTCGGAGCGGTTCTCCCACATGCATCCCCTGTCCATACTGCTCGTGCTGGACTTCGTTCTGAGGAAGAAGATCGAGGTGGACAACATCAGGATCATTGCCAGGGGAAGGGAGAGCGACATGGATCCTGATTCGATCCGTAATTTGTTGGTGATGTAATTGGAGGTCGCGGTCCTGGGTAATGAGGAATTCGTTCTGGGATTCAGGTTGGCCGGCGTGAAGAGGATACACACGGCCGGTCCAGATGATTACGAGGATAGATTGATAGAGCTCCTGGGGGACTCCGAGATAGGCGTCCTGGCCGTCCGGTCCGAGGACCTGGAGACCATCGGCCCCACCGTCAAGGCCAGGGCGATGGAGAGCATCGCCCCGGTGGTGGTGCCGGTGGGCGGTGAGGAGGGCGACCTCCGGGAGAAGGTCAAGAGAGCGATTGGCGTTGATTTGTATAGGACCGAGAGGGATTGAAATGGCGAAGGAAGGCGAGATATTCAGGATTGCCGGCCCGGTGGTGACGGCCAGGGGCATCTCACCCAAGATGTACGACGTGGTGCAGGTGGGTGAGGAGGGCCTGATGGGCGAGGTCATCAAGATCGTGGGCGGCAATACCGTCATTCAGGTATACGAGGATACCTCTGGCGTCAGTCCGGGCGAGAAGGTGGTGGACACCGGGATGCCCCTGGTGTCCGAGCTTGGCCCGGGCCTCCTTGGAAGCGTCTACGACGGTATCCAGAGACCACTCCCCGTTTTAGTCGAGGAGATGGGGAATTTCATTAAGAGGGGCGTTTCCGCCCCCGGACTCGATCACGATAAGAAATGGACCTTCACCCCCACCGCCAAGAAGGGGGACAGGGTGCAGGCCGGGCAGATCATCGGGACGGTGCCGGAGAGGAACGTGGAGCACCGCATCCTGGTGCCCAAGGGCGTCAGCGGGACCGTGGATGACATCCAGAGCGGTGACTTCACCGTGGACGACCCCATCTGCTCGATCGATGGGAAAGACATAACCATGCTGCAGAGGTGGCCGGTCAGGACCCCGAGGCCGTTCAGCGAAAAGGTCCTACCCGATATCCCTCTCATCACGGGCCAGAGGATCCTGGACACCCTGTTCCCCCTGACCAAGGGCGGAACGGGTGCCATCCCCGGCGGTTTCGGCACCGGGAAGACGGTCACCCAGCAGCAGCTGGCCAAGTGGAGCGACGCCGAGATCGTGGTCTACATTGGATGCGGCGAGAGGGGCAACGAGATGACCGAGGTGCTCACCGACTTCCCCAAGCTGGAGGACCCCAGGACCGGGGATCCCCTGATGGGCAGGACGGTGCTGATAGCCAACACCTCCAACATGCCCGTGGCCGCCCGGGAGGCCTCGGTGTACACCGGGGTCACCATCGCCGAGTACTACCGGGACATGGGGTACACCGTGTCCCTGATGGCCGACTCCACCTCCAGGTGGGCGGAGGCCATGAGGGAGATCTCCTCCCGGCTGGAGGAGATGCCCGGCGAGGAGGGGTTCCCCGCCTACCTGGCGGCGAGGCTCTCCGAGTTCTACGAGCGGGCCGGCCGGGTGAGGACCATGGGCGGCGACAACGGCTCCATCTCGGTGGTGGGCGCCGTCTCCCCGCCCGGGGGCGACCTGAGCGAGCCGGTCACCCAGAACACCCTGAGGATCGTCCGGGTCTTCTGGGCCCTGGATTCCAAGCTCCGGGAGAGGAGGCACTTCCCGGCCATCAATTGGCTCACCTCCTATTCCCTTTACACGCACAACGTGGACTCGTGGTTCAAGGACAACGTGGCGGAGGACTTCTCCGAGCTGCGCTCCTGGACCATGGAGATCCTCCAGAAGGAGTCGGAGCTGCAGGAGATCGTGCAGCTGGTGGGCTCGGACGCCCTCCCGGATGAGCAGAAGCTCACCCTGGAGATCGCCCGGATGATCCGGGAGATCTTCCTGCAGCAGAACGCCTTCCATCCGGTGGACACCTACTCGCCGCTGGAGAGGCAGTACAACCTCCTGAAGGCCATCCAGAAGTTCGGGGAGATGGCCAGGAAGGCGGTGGACGCCGACGTCCCGGTGGACACGGTGGCGGACATGTCCGTGCGGTACAGGCTGGCCAAGTGCAAGTACGAGGACAACGTGGACCAGGAGCTGGAGGACATCAAGGCGGCGATGGAGAAGGAGTTCTCGGAACTGGGGGGTAGCGCATGATTTCCAAGGAGTATAGGACCATCAGCGAGATAGCCGGACCCCTGGTCTTCGTGGAGAGGACCGAGCCGGTGAGCTACGGGGAGCTGGCCTCGGTGCAGCTCCCCGACGGGTCGATCAAGAGGGGACAGGTCCTGGACACCTCCCACGACCTGGTGGTGGTGCAGATATTCGAGGGGACCTCCGGCATCGAGAAGGCCTCCGGGGTGAAGTTCCTGGGGGAGACCATGAGGATGCCCGTGTCCGGCGAGATGCTGGGCAGGATACTGACCGGTGCCGGCGATCCCATGGACGGGGGGCCGCCCATCACGCCGGACGACAGGCTGGACATCGAGGGTGCGGCCATCAACCCCTTCGCCAGGGCCAACCCGGAGGAGTTCATCCAGACCGGGATCTCCTCCATAGACGGGATGAACACCCTGGTCCGGGGCCAGAAGCTCCCCATCTTCTCAGCCTCAGGACTTCCCCACAACGACATCGCCCTGCAGGTCGCCAGGCAGGCCAAGGTGCTGGGCGAGGAGGAGGAGTTCGCCGTGGTCTTCGCGGCCATGGGGATCACCAACGAGGAGGCCCAGTACTTCATGGACGACTTCGAGAGGACCGGGGCGCTGCAGAGGGCGGTGGTCTTTTTGAATCTGGCGGACGACCCCGCCATCGAGAGGATCATCACACCCAGGCTGGCTTTGACCACGGCGGAGTACCTGGCCTTCGAGCAGGACATGCAGGTGCTGGTCATCCTCACCGACATCACCAACTACTGCGAGGCCCTGAGGCAGATCGGTGCCGCCCGGGAGGAGGTCCCTGGAAGGAGGGGCTATCCCGGATACATGTACACCGACCTCGCGTCCCTGTACGAGAGGGCGGGGAGGATCAAGGACAAGGTAGGTTCGATCACCCAGATCCCCATCCTGTCCATGCCGGGGGACGACATCACCCACCCCATCCCCGACCTGAGCGGCTACATCACCGAGGGGCAGATCGTGGCCTCCAGGGAGATGCACCGATCGGGCATCTACCCGCCGGTGGACGTGGGAGCCTCCCTCTCCAGGCTGATGAACGCCGGGATCGGTCCGGAGCATACCAGGGAGGATCACAAGGCGGTCTCCGACCAGTGCTACGCCGCCTACGCAGAGGGGCGGGACCTCCGTGGACTGGTGGTCATCGTGGGCAAGGACTCCCTGTCGGAGAGGGACCAGAAGTTCCTGGAGTTCGCCGACCTGTTCGAGAAGAACATCGTGCAGCAGGGGCCGGACGAGGACAGGGACATCGAGGTCACCCTGGACAAGATGTGGGAGATACTGGCCACCCTGCCCGAGGGTCAGCTGACCAGGATCGACAGGAAGCACATCGAGAAGTACCACCCCAACCACAAGAGTGAGTGACCATGGCCGAGAAGGAGGTCAAACCCACCCGCTCGGAGCTCCTCCGGATCAAGAAGAAGATCAAACTCACCCAGTCGGGCCACAAGATCCTGAAGATGAAGAGGGACGGCCTGATCATGGAGTTCTTCAAGATCCTGGAGGAGGCCAAGGACATCCGCCAGAAGGTGGTCGATGACTACGAGAGGGCCATGGACAAGATCGGCGTGGCCAAGGCGGTGGACGGGGTGATCGCCGTTCAGTCGGCGGCGTTCGCCCTGAAGCGGCACCCCGAGACCAAGCTGCGCAGCAAGAACGTCATGGGCCTGGTGGTCCCGGAGATCGAGTGCACCTCGGTGAAGAGCAAGGTGGACGAACGAGGCTACGGGGTCATCGGCACCTCCACCTACATCGACGAGGCGGCGGACGCCTTCGAGGATCTGGTGGAGACCATCCTCCAGGCCGCGGAGATCGAGACCACCATGAAGCGCCTTCTGGATGAGGTGGAGAAGACCAAGCGCCGGGTGAACGCCCTGGAGTACCGGGTGATTCCGGAGCTTCAGGACGCCGAGAGCTTCATCGAGTTCCGCCTGGATGAGATGGAGAGGGAGAACACCTTCCGCCTGAAGCGCATCAAGCAGAAGGCGGAGGCGGCGGAGAAGTGATGTTCGAGGGAATGGATTCCAAGAGGAAGAAGGCGCTGATGATCCGGTTCGCCCAGTTCGTGGCCTTCTTCATGCTCATACTGGGCTACATCCTCATCATCTTCCTGTGGGACTAGTTGAAGTCCTTCATCACGCACCGGCCGTTGCCCAGGTGCACGATGGGCAGCTTGGCCGGGTCCGGGTTGAAGTTGTGCATCCTCTGGTAGGCCGTCTGGGCCTGCCAGGTGGAGGCGTTGATCAGCCTGACCCCGCGGTAGTCGGTGACCCCGGCCCCGTGGACATGACCGGTGACGAAGATGTCCGGTATCCGGTCGATGGTCAGGAAGTCCTCCTTCTCCGGGGCGATGGGCGTCTTCCCCCCGTACATGGGGGCCAAGTGCCTCCTGCGCAGCATCTCCTCCATCGCCTGGATGGGCTTCTCGTAGCTCAAGGAATGGATCCCGGCGATCAGATCGTCCATGCTCCTCCCGTGGTAGGACAGTATGACCCTCCCCTCGATCTCCATGCAGCAGGGGTTCCCCACGAACATGATGCTCGAGTCGAACAGATCGGTGATCTTCTCCGAGAAGGTGGGCTGCGGTTCCGCCGGCCGCACGGCGTCGTGGTTACCGGGCTGCACCACCATCTGGATGCCGTCCGGGACCTCCTTGAGCCTCTCGGCCAGGTCCTCGTATTGCTTGAACACGTCGTCGATCACCAGCTCCTCCTCCTGTCCGGGGAAGATGCCGATGCCGTCCACGATGTCCCCGGGGATGACCAGGTAGTTGATCCCCTGCCTCTCCCATTCCTGGGAGAGCCACTCCATCATGCGCTCCCACTGCCTCTCCAGGAAGGTGTTGCTGCCCAGGTGGATGTCGGACATGAAGGCGACCGCCGACTGGGAGTCAGAGGGCCGCATCGCCTTCCTCAAAGGCACATCGGGGCGGACGATCTCCTCCGCCACCACCAGGTCCCCCTTCTGGGCGGCGCTGCCCACCACCCCGATGACCTCGTCGGCCACCACCGAGTCGTTGATGAACTCGGAGCTCTTGGGTATGAGCACCTTGATCCGGTCCTCCTCGTCCTCCAGCTCCAGCATGACGTGCCCGTTCTTGGTGGCCCGGGCCTCGTTCACCAGTCCGATCAGCCTGACGTCCCTGGACACCTTGAGGGCCTTGGAGATGGGGACGCTGCCGGCCAGCTCCCTCCGGTTCGAGAGCATCCTCTTGATGGTCCGGAAGCGGTCGGAGAAGTACTGGGCGAAGTCGTGGATGTTCCCCTCACAGCAGGAGATCCCGGTGACGTCCCGCAGGACCTTCACCTCCCCCCTCACCCTGGGGCCGGAGGGCTCGGGGAGCTCCTCCCCCATTTCCTCCTGGATCTCTTCCCCGGCAAGGTCCGCTCCATCGGTCAGGTCCCGCAGGGTGACTATGAGGGGCTTCTGCTCCATGGTGGAGAGGGCCTGCCGGGTGAAGCTCACCGGATCCTGCTTCTCTAAAACGAACTCGACCGCGTCCGGCTCCAGGAGGATCCCCTCGCTGGCCAGTGCCTCCAAAACCTGTCCCCTCATGACCGTCTCTGATTAAGGCCTGCCCCGTATTTAATCTATCCCTTGGACGGAGGGAGTGTCCCTGGGCGACCAGCTAGAATGGTGCACCCAAAAGGTTAAGGGACCCCTTCCGTTTAGCCCGGCCCAATGTCCCAGATCACCATCAGAGCCCAATGCCACCCGACCGAGGACCCGGAGAAGGTGAGGAAGGCCATACTGAACCTGTTCCCGGCCAGCGAGGTGGTCGCCGGGGAGAACTGCCTGCTGGCCAGGACCCGGTCCGCCGAGAGATTCAAGGAATTACTGCGAGAGCTCAGGATACTGGACACCGCCCGCGGTATGATGTTCAAGGGTGTGAGGGACGGCCTCACCGTCTTCTCCCTGAACAAGCAGGTGGCCCTCATGGGGAAGGTCAGCTTCGTGGAGGAGTCCGTTCCCCTGGGATCCATCGAGGTGGTGATGGAGGACGACTCGGTGGAGGAGCTGATCGACGACCTGGCACCCCGCACCTACCAGGGGGAGATCGCGTGATCGGGGTCTCCTCCCCGGTCTTCTCTTTGGTGGATTTCGAGATGGCCATGGCATTCATCGACCAGCACTTCGACGCCTGGGAGGTGATGGGCGAGGGGAGGCACCTCCTGCCTGGCGTGGAGGAGCGCTTCCACGAAGCGGCCCCCTCCTTCGACCTGGAGTTCTCCGCCCATGCGCCGATGAGCGACGTGAACATCGGTAGCCTCAACCCGGACGTGCGAAGGGAGGCGGTCGACCAGGTGATCGAGGGGATGAGGGCCGCCGATCGGATGGGGATGAGGACCTACACCTTCCATCCGGGCTTCTGGTCACCCATGGGAATGCTGGGCAAGGAACGCGTCTACGAGGTGACGCACGAGTCGATCGCCAGGATCGACGAGGAGGCCAGGGACCTGTCCATCAATGTGGCCCTGGAGAACATGCCGGCCAACCCGTTCACCATGTGCGCCAAGCCGGGGGAGCTGGACTACTTCCTGGAGGGGACGGACATCGGGGTGTGCTTCGACATCGGCCACGCGCACGTCTCCGGAACTGTGGACAGGTTCATGGAGCGATCGCCCTCCTTCACCAACATCCACATCCACGACAACACGGGCCAGGGGGACGAGCATCTTCCCGTGGGAGAGGGTGCGATCGACTTCTCCACCGTCCTCCAGGCCCTGGATGGCTACCGGGGTAACCTGATCATCGAGTCCAAGTCCCTCCCCGAGGCCCTCCGGGGAAAGGAGAATCTCCAGGCGATGATGGCCTAGTTCCTGCCCCCGCACCGCGTGCAGATGAAGCTGCCGTTCTCGTAGCGGGCCTCGTCGTGCCCGCAGTACTGGCAGCGGAAGCCGAAACCCGGGTATCCATGATCGGGGGTGGTCCCGTGTTCTTTCTTGGAGCTTCGCAGGAAGGACCTGGAACTCCCTTGGTCCCCCCTCACGATGCCGCCCTTACCCCCGCTCATAGGGGGCCAGAGGCTCTTCCCGGTCACCAGCTCGATGCCCCGGGTGAGGTAGTAGGCGAAGTAGCCGGCCCCCACCACCAGCCAGGCCAGTATGACCAGGCCGATGAGCAACAGCACCGCCAGGTTCTGATCGCTCAACGCGACGGGTATGGTCAGGTAGTCCACGGAGAAGTGCAGTATGATGGCCGCGAACAGCCCCACCCGGAGGAACAGGTATCCCAGACCCAACCCGGCCACGAAGGTGGGCAGGACCTTGTAGGCGTCCCAGGAGGAGATGTGGGCGGCCGCGAAGAGGCCGGACGAGAGCAGCAGGAAGAAGCCCTCCGGCCTGCCGAGCTTGAACCCGCCGCCGAGGAAGTAGCTGGACAGCTCCCTCCTCTTGCCCTGGACCGCGTTGACCAGGAGGAGGGGGACGCCGATGAACAGCACCCGGGTGATGACCTCCTCCCAGACGGAGGCGTTGGCGAAGGAGTAGAGCTGCTTCCAAAGCTCCCCGGAGAAGGAGGGGGTGCCGGGCTGTATGCCCCCGAAGCCCAGCAGTAGATAGTAGGCGTAGTTGAAGAAGAGCACGGCGAAGAGTACCGTGCCGATGACGTACAGGGAACTGTGCCTGCTCACCGCCCTTGCCCTGAGCTCCGTCAGGAGCTCGGGGAAACTGGTCCTGATCATCCACAGGAAGGAGGCGGTGATCGCCCCCACCAGGATCAGGTGCCAGGCGGCCAGGGTCGCTCCGGACAGCTCCAGGATGTTGATCACCCAGGGGGTGACCAGGAACAGGTAGGTGGTCGAACCGGAGGTCTCCGGCAGCACCAACCCGATGCTCCACATCAGAATGAGGACGTTGACGGTCAGCAGGATGAGCAGCACCAGGCTGCAGTAGGCGCCCACGCCCCTGGCCAGGTCCCAAAGGGTCTGCGAGGGGCGCGGTGGAGGTGCGGGCGTGTACTTGACCGGTCTGAGGGGTCTCCCGCAGAAGGGGCAGAAGTTGGCCCCGGCCGGGACGGAGTTCCTGCATTGTGGGCAGTTCTCCCCCGCCGGCCCCATCGCGTTCATGCTGATTCCATCCAAAGCGGGATATTTCTAGCTGTCGGTGCCTTTCGCCCGGAGGACCACGAACGCTAGCCCCCCGGGCACCGACGCGCCCCTGACCGGAGGTGCGACGGACCCATCATTACAGGCGTGAAAAAGCTCAGTACGCCAGGGGCACTCCTCCGTTCAAGTTCTTTGGAGGAGAAATGGCGCACGACGGATCCAGGCGGGTCGATTTTGTCACCATCGAGGCCGACAAGATCTCCGGGAGGAACAACTTCATCGAGGTTGCCACGAAGAGAGCCATCACGAGGAGGGGGAGAACGAGTTCATCTCCGTCTCCCGCGGGTACTACCTGCCCGACGGGACGGAGAGGTTCAAGAAGTCGCTGACCATCCCCGACGAGGAGGAGGTCAAGTCCTTCCTGATCCAGAAGATCGGGTCGATGTGAGCTACCTCTCCATCAGCAGCTCCATGTAGGAACGCCTCTCGTTCCCCCGCAGGCCCAGCTCGTCCTTCAGGGACAGTATGCTCTCCCTACCGGGCCCCGGGTCCCCTCCCTTGTACTCCAGCTCCACGAAGTCCCCCAGACCGTCCACCCGATCCAGGGCGATCTCCACCTCGCCCAGCATGTAGCTCCTCCTGGTCTTGCGCACCTCCATGACACGGGCGAATCCCAGGGATCGGAGGATCGTCTCCATCCCCTCTCTGGAGGGAAGGGCCACCTCCCTCTCCTCCCTGCTCTTCGTCTCCGCGTCCACCTTGGGCCCCTTGTAGGTGAGGATAGTTTCACCGTCCACCTCCCTGATTCGCAGGGCCTCGTCGGTGCTCCCGAAGTCCCGGCAGGGATGCTGGAGGTAGCTGTCCATCTGCTCCACCTCCCTCAGGAAGGCGGCGCCTTTCCGCGAGAGAAGCTCCTCCACCCCCTCCAGGTCGACATCGGGGACCTTCAGCTCGATCTCCATGATCGCCCCTATCTTCCTGGGGCGTGATAAGGGTTCCCCGGGCAAGCGTTATTTCCCTTGAGGGCCCTGTACCCCCCGGTATGGCGAAGCTGGGACTCCTTCACGTCTACACGGGCAACGGCAAGGGCAAGTCCAGCGCCGCCTTCGGACTGGCCCTCAGGGCCCTGGGGCAGGGGCTCAGGGTGTGCGTCATCCAGTTCAACAAGGACACCACCTACTCGGGGGAGTACCGGGCGTCTCAGGACCTGGAGGGTCTGGAGCTCAGGCAGTTCGGCAGCGGCAGCTTCGTCAGGGGCGAGCCATCCGAGGAGGACGTGCGGCTGACCCGGGAGGGGCTGGAGTACGCCGCCCGGGCCATGGCCTCCGGGAAGTTCGACATGGTTATATTGGACGAGCTGAACGTGGCCGTGCACCTCAAGATCCTGACCGCCCAGGAAGCGCTGGAAGCGATCCGGGGGAGGTTGGAGGAGGTGGAGGTGGTGGTCACCGGCAGGTACGCCACGGAAGAGCTGATCCAGGAGGCGGACTACGTGACGGAGATGAGGATGGTCAAGCATCCCTTTGATCGAGGTGTCAGGGCCAGGAGGGGCATCGAGTTCTGAGTCAGTAGTCCCAGCCCGCGAGGTGCATCAGGAAGCGGACCTCCTCGGAGGGGAACAGCCGCTTGAGCTTCTCCCCGTCCCCCTGCGGAGGGGCTCGATGGCCAGCGCCTTGCCCTGTGTGATCTGGGAGATCAGCCTGATGTTCTCCTCCCCCAGATCCCCCCAGCATCTCGCTTATAGGGTCGGGCTTCAACCCCCCAAGCGGAGTTCGGTGACCCTCCCCGACTCCACCCCCTCCCTCCGGTAGAACCGGTTGTAGGAGGGCGTCTCCGGCCTCATCGCCACCATGAGCTTCGAACGACCGCCGTCCAGCATGTTCACGAGTTCCGTGAACTGATCCTTCAGCCCCTCATCCACCTCCATGTAGTTGTCCAGACGCATGAGGGTGCCCTCCTCTCTCAGTCCCTCCGGGCCCGCATGCCCCGGTTCCGAGGCGAGGTTCGTCACCCGGTCCCGTATCTCCTCGGCCACCGACAGGTCCACCCACAGCAAGGGGCCCCTGAACAGGTCCAAGGCCACCTTCCTCATGAAGGCGGAGGATACGAAGCCCCTGTGGGAGATCACGACCATCACGACGGGGCCGCCCTCAAGGAATCCGAGGGCCTCCTCCAACTCACCCTCCCTGCCGTGGAGCACCGGGGCGTAGGGGTACATCGGAATAGATCAGCCTTCCCCTGGACAGCGGCAGGACCTTTCCCTCCACGGCGGAGTCGATCAGGTCTAGGGCGCGCACCCGGGGATTCCCCCTTATCACCTGGGGCGGCGAGGAGGTCCTCCGCATTCCGCCCTCCACCACGGTCACGGACATCTCCCCGGCACCCTCTATCATCCTCCCCATCCTCTCCCCTCAAGGTGATGGAGTAGACCTTCAGCCTCCTCTCCCTATCGGAGGTGCGGGCCCTCCTCTCCTGCACGAGCCCCTCCTCTAGCAGGGGCCTCACCACGCTGGTAACGTGGGTCCTGGTTATGTCAAGGGCATCGGCCATGCCTTCCTGGCGCAATGGAGGGAAAGGTCCTTTCCGCCTCCCTAGAGCAGTCTTACAGGTGCAGAAGGGCCCTGACGCTGTTGGTGATCTACAATTTACCCCCGTTTCCATCTGCGGAAGCATATATAAGTACGACCGGCCCATTCTCAGTGGTGAAGGGAATCCAGTGAGGGGGGGCCAGTGGATCCACCGATTATGACGAATTGGTAATTATCTCACAACAAATATATACCGTGACGGAGGGTATATATACCGTAACGGAGGGTAGGAGGGGAAGAAGTCTAGCTGTTCGGCTCCCAATTGGCGGTCCACATGAAGCGAATAATTCCTAAGAAGAAGTGGGACAGGGGCGGGGTCTCCGAGATAGTGGGGAACCTGCTTATACTGGCCATCACGGTCACGTTGTTCTCCAGCGTACTCTACTTCGTGTCCTCGATGCCTACTCCAAACGAGGAGGTGTACGCCGATTTCTCCTCGGATCTCACCATTGGTGACGGCAACGCCACCATCTCGATCACCCACGAGGGCGGGGAGACCCTGAAGTACTTCAACATCAACATCTACCTGTTCATCGACGGGGATCCCACCACCCTGAACTTCAGCGATGGTGGACTGGACGAATCTTGGAGTACCGGACAGACCTGGACCCACGAAGCGGAGGGCGTGACCAACAGCACCTCCCTCCGGGCGATGATCGTGGACGTGGAGGAGAACTCGGTCATCTGGGAGAACCAGCTGAACACCGGGCAGGGTCAGTTCGCCCCGATAATCAAGCAGAGAGGGCTGACAAGTTCGCCCACCTATGAGGGGGAGAACGTTAGCTTCTACGCCAAGGTGGTTGATCCGGACGGGGACCTCGATACCGGCAGCGTTTACATTAACGCCAGTTCAATAGGCCTTTCCAACATCCAGCTGAACGACACCAACAACGACGGCATCTTCAAATCCAGCTCTCTGACCGCCGACCTGTCATGGGATGGTGAGGAGGTGACCGTTCACGCGTCCGATCAGACCGGAAAGAACGCCACCGGTAGGACCGCGCTGAGCGTGCTCCGATCGCCAGATAACGGTGGCGGAGGAAGTTGGGGCGGAGGCGGTCCCGGCAACTTCAACTACAGTGGATTCCAGGGATTCGCCTTCTTCAATGAGTCCGACTGGGAGCGGAACGAGTACAATGCCACCGGCAAGACCACGTTCGATGGGGAGGAGGACATAGTCGCTGTGGTATCCAGCAGGTTCCTGGAGAACGTTGACACCGAGAACCAGCTCAAAGTGAGGGATTTGAAAAAGGAAATCATAGAGGAGGTTTCCAGCCCAAAGAACGAGTTCAGCAGATACGATTACTTCTCCGGGTACAACATCTTCACGGCGACCATAGACATTGACGAGCTGACCGCGGGGATGAAGCACAGCGTCTACATCTCCCTCAGGGACAGCTCGACGCCAAACAACATGTTCTTCGCCGAGGAGATGATCACCATCGAGGGCTCTGGGGTCGATCAACCCACCATACAGACCTATTCTGATGAGGACTTCAACAACACCTGCAGTTCATTCAGCACCAATGACAGGATGTACGTGGAAATGGACCTGAAGGGAGAGGGTGGTGAATGGGATCGATGGGCCGGGGACGTCGAGCTGAGGGACTTCCTGTGGAAGACCCACATCAAGAGGCTGCCACCCGAGTCCGGCTGGAACGGTCCGGTGGGCGCAGTGGAGACCGTCAGTGAGGAGGATGGGATCTACCGCTTCCAGATAAACCTGGCCAATTCCACCGATCAGCAGCCCTGGATCCCGGGTAACAACACCTATGTGCTGAGATACGACATGTTCGGTGCCGGTGAGGAGACCTACCTCCTTTCCAGGTTGGTGGAGATCAATGCCCCCAAGTTCAAGCAGGATATTGTGGCCTCGGTGATGTACGAGAGCCCATCTGCCTGGTCGGCCAAGGACAACATCAAGTACTACAAGAATGACAACAACTGGGATCCGCCCGAGATCATCGAGGGCAAACGGGAGGGCACGGATAAAACTTACTCCGACCTGGTGAGGCTGGGGGATGTGACCGAGGACGGCAAGACGGACGTGGTGGCCTCCGTGGCCAATGAGAAGGATAAATACTGGACCCTGTACCTGTATGTCAACGATGGAGACGACTGGGCCAGGAGGGAGATTGCCAAGGTTTACTCAGAACCGACCATCATGGAGCTAGGCAACATCGACTACGATAACGATCTGGATCTGATAGTGGGATTCGCGGATGGAACGGTGTCCGCCTTCAGGAACGATGGTCTGTGGACCAGGTTAGCGGTCGATGACGAAGCGGCCCCTGAGGTTACTGCGATGTCGGTCGGTAATCTGAACTCGGATGGTTCTGGGGCCGATGAAACGCGCTCATCGGACATATTGGTGGGCAGGGATTCCGGCGGTGTGACCATTTACAAGAACGATGATGACGCCGGTAGGACCTGGGATGCGGTGACCTACAGCGGTGGCGACTTCACATATGCCAATGACACCGCGAGCGGGGAGTCCTCGATCATAGGCAACGTCACCGGCGATTACACCGACACCACTTCACAGGACGGGAATTACGAGGTCATCGAGGAGACCACCGGTCAGAGGACCGAGAGGATATATCCCACGTCAGATAGTCTCAAACCAGATTCCGAGAATCCCTTTGAGGTTGAGGAAGGCGGTTCTTTGACGATAAAGGGCGAAGACTATTCTTGGGGGGATCCTGGATACTCGGGAAGCGTCAAGGACGTCTCATTCCACTTCAAGTACGAGACGGATAAGCAATACAACGCCGGCGACTCGATCGTTTGGGATCGGGACGGTGATTCCGAAGTCATCGAGGAGATCGGAAAGAGCAAGGATTGGCAGACCATGGGCCCCTACCCCCTCGAGGGAGTGAACAACACCACCGCCCTGCGCAACCTGGAGTTCACCTTCGAGAATACGGATAAAGCCTCAGTGTACTTCGACTACTGGGCGTTGGAGTTCAGCAGGGAGATTTCCGAGCAATCGCTGGAGCACGTATGGACCTTCTCCGACCTGGACGAGGGGCACCATACCTTGACCTTCGTGGGAAACAGGTCGTCCGGGGGTGACACCTACGAGCTACAGTACAGCTTCGATAACGAGACATATGAGCCGCTGACCACCGTGGAATCGACAGCTCCTTCCGAGTTGGAGGCGACCATACCCGACACCTCCTCGGGAACCCTATACATAAAGGCCGTGGACACCAACAGGACCTCTGATAACACCCCGGACGAGCTTTGGGTGGACTACCTGAAGGTGCAGACGAAGATCTTGGAGGAAGGCTCCATGGACTCAGTGATCGGTACCGAAATCGCGGATCTAGACGGGGACGGGGAACTCGAGATGGCCATACTGGACTCCGAGGGGACCATCTACACTGGTAGTTTGAGTGAGGGTATGCCCATGATGGAAGAGCACACCGTAGACAATCCATCACTCATCTCCGATGCGATAGGCTTCGGTGCCGGGACCTTCCTCGGATCGGATCTGATGGACCTGGCGATCACCACCACGAGTAAGACCTATCTCGTGGAACAGACCTCGGAGGGATCCTATAGCCAGACGCTCCAGCATGTGGAGGTAGCCGATGGAAGCGGTTACAAGGTCATGGAGGCAGGGGACGTCGACGGCAACGGGAAGACTGATCTGGTGATGGCAACGGATGACCAGATCCTAATCATACTCAACTACGGCGACCTCTCGGAGTGGGAGCGCTTCCTCGTGGACACGGTATCCACGGAGATAAACGATCTCAGCATCGGAAGGACGGTCACCTACTGAGTAAACCCTTTCCTCTTACTTTCTACAAGTACGAGATCAGCCCCTCGGCCCGCTCCATTTCCACCACCGCAAGGATGTTCCGGTAGCGCTTGGACATCCGGCGGAGAACCTTGGCCATGTGCTCCTCCCTCTTGGCCTGCAGGGAGGAGAACCCCTTGGATCGGTTGATCCTGCGATCCCAGTCCACCACGAACTCTCCCGGGGAGGAGAGGTCGAACCTCACCTTCTCCACCCTCTTGGACAGGAACGACTCCTTGATCAGGTCGGCGGTGCCTACGGTGACGCAGTAGGTGGCCGAGTAGAGCTCCTCGTTCATGTCGATCGGTATGATCGGTATGCCGAACTCCTCCGCCGCTTCCAGGGCGGAGGTGTAGCAGGGCGGTGGCAAACTGACCTCGCCGAACTCGGAGAGGCCGTCCGCATACGACTGTTCTATATCGCTCATCTCGTACTCGAAGTCCTCCTCCAGCTCCCGTAGCCCGGAGAGCTCCTCCCGGCTGATGGAGATGGCCAAGACCTCTGGGTCCAGATGCTCGACCGCCTCCTGGACCCTCTCCCCCTCGGAGACCAGGCCCTTTATGCAGGGAAGGATGCGCACCCTTGATCCGTTGAGTTCGAGCTCCCTCACTTCTGATCGCATCTGTCCTCGACCAGGTCGTAGAACTTGTCCGTCTCGTCCAGCTTCCTGAGCTCGTCCCTTCCGACCAGGGGGGTGCCCTCGATGTTCACCCTGCTCTTGACCCTCTCGATGAAGATGACGGACATCCTCTCGGTGATCCTGGAGATGTCACCCACTATCATGGCCTTGTCCTCCAGCTTGGTCTCGTCCGCACCGAGCCCGGTCAGGAACAGGATCTTCTGGTCGGTGGTCAGGGCCTCGAAGGGGCACTTGACCGTGGGCACTATGGAGAATCCCATTCCCTGAAGGGCGCTGAAGACCTCCTGACCGAAGATGTCCACGTCCGGGTAGTCGATCTCGTAGTTGGCCGACTCGGTGGAGTAGTCGAAGGGATCGATGGGCAGTACAAGGCTCTCGTCCAGGTAATCCTCGATCTTGACGGCCACGTCGATCATCGCCCCCATCCCGGACTCGTACATCTGGATCGTCCGCCGGGAGACCCCTGCGATGTTGGCCAGCGTGCCCAGGCTGATGTTCCTCTCCTCCCTCAGGTCCCTCAGCCTGCCATCATCCAGCCTGACGTATAGGCCGCCGGGGGCGGCGAAGATGAACGGGGGCACGCCGTCCATGACGAAGTCTGAGAGGGTCTCCAGGGAGATGATGGCCACCCCGAACCTGGAGTAGACGATCCCCTCCTCCACATGCCCGGAGCCGGACCGCTCACCCACCAGAAGGGGGGAGGCGTTCAGCGCCTCGGCCAGGACCTTCATCTCGTCGGCGTTGTCCCTGGAGAAGGCGTCCACGTTGGACAGGACCTTGACGATCAGGAGGGAATCGTCCCTCCTGGCGACCATGTCGAAGCTGATGCTTCTCCTGGGCAGTGGCCGGGAGACGTAGAACCCGGTCCGGGCCAGCAGGAACCTCACCCTCTTGAGGAGATCTTCTCGCTTCACATCCCGAAAACAGGCGTATCCTCTATATAAATCCCTATCCCGAATGGACAGTATAAAAAAGGGAAGGGGTTTTCACCCCGGGACGATCACTCGATCTCGATGCTCTTGCCGCCCTTCTTCTCTCGACGGTCGAGTACGACCTCGAGCACGCCGTTCTTGTAGTTGGCCTTGGCGCTGTCGGTGTCCACCAGGCAGGGCAGCTCCAAACGCTTGGCGTACTTCCGCTCCGGGTTGTCCACCTCGATGTCCAGCGCCTGATCGTCCACGTTGAGTTTGATATCCTTCTTCTCCACTCCAGGGACCTCGGCGACCACCCTGACCTTGTCCTCTTCCTCGATGACATCGGTCAGAGGCTCCCGCAGCGATTCCTGCCGCTGCCTGTTCCTCGGGGTGGTGTTGCCGAACTCCCGGAACTGGGGCTTGCCGTCGGGCCCCATGCGCATGGAGAACCCGTAGATCATCGGCTCGCTCTGCCTCTCATCGGGGGTGAGGCCACCCTGCATCAGCTGACGGATCATCCGGTTCATGCGCCTCTGCATCTCCTCGAACTCCTCGTCGAGGTCGCCAAAGAGATCGGAGCCGAACAGATCGTCCCAGGGGGTCCTTCTTCTCCTGCGATCGTTACCGTTCATGGGATCACCTCACGTACTCGTAGTCGGAGACCAGGGGCTCTGCCTGGCTCAGCCCCTTGCGGGAGGAGGGCTTTACCTTCTGCAGGGCCTGGGTGAAGTACTTCATGCCGATCTTGTACTCCTTGAGGGCCTTCACGGAGATCTCGTGGCCATCGGCCACCAGGTCCCTTATGGCCATCATCACGGCCTCGTTCACCATGGCGGCCAGGTCGGCACCGGAGTACCCCTCCGTCTTCTTGGCCAGCTCGTCCAGATTGACGTCGTCGTCCAGCGGCTTCTTCTCGCTGTGGATCTCCAGTATCTTCTTCCTGGTGTCCTGGTCGGGTGACGGTACGCGCACCAGGCGGTCGAACCTGCCCGGTCGTAGCAGGGCCTGGTCGATCATGTCCGGCCGGTTTGTGGCGCCTATCACCACCACGTTGTTCAGGCTCTCCAGGCCGTCCAGCTCGGTGAGCAGCTGGGAGATCACCCTCTCGGTGACATGGCTGTCGAGTCCCCCGCCCCGGGTGGGTGCTATGGAGTCGATCTCGTCCATGAATATGATGCACGGCGAGGCCTGCCTGGCCTTCCGGAAGGTCTCCCGGACGGCCTTCTCGGACTCGCCCACCCACTTGCTCAGGAACTCCGGGCCCTTGACGTTGATGAAGTTTGCCTCGCTCTCGGTGGCCACGGCCTTGGCCAGCATGGTCTTTCCGGTGCCGGGTGGACCGTGCAGCAGCACGCCCTTGGGGGTGGTGGCGTCCATGTGATCGAACACCTCCCCGTAGGCGAGGGGCCACTCCACGGCCTCCCGGAGCTCCATCTTGGCCTCGTCCAGGCCTCCGATGTCGTCCCAGTGGAGGTTGGGCGCTTCGATGAGCACCTCCCTCATGGTGGCGGGCTGCATCTCCCTCAGGGCGGAGAAGAAATCGCTCTTCCCCACGCTGATCTTCTGCAGAACTTCCAGGGGGATGTTCTCCATCTCCAGGTCCAGATCTGGCAGTATGCGTCGCAGGGCGTGCATGGCCGCCTCCTTGCTCAGTGCGGCCAAGTCCGCGCCGGCATAGCCGTGGGTGAGATCGGCCAGTCGCTCCAGGTCCACGTCATCGTCCAGTGGCATGCCTCGGGTGTGGATCTGGAGTATCTCCAGCCGGCCCTCGCGGTTGGGTATGTTCAGCTCGATCTCCCGGTCGAACCTCCCGGGCCGGCGGATGGCCGGGTCCAGCGCGTTGGGCCGGTTGGTGGCGCCTATCACCACCACCTTGCCCCTGGACTCGAGTCCGTCCATCAGGGCGAGGAGCTGGGCGACCACCCTCCTCTCCATCTCACCGGTGACCTCGTCGCGCTTCGGCGCGATCGAGTCGATCTCGTCGATGAAGATGATGGAGGGGGCGTTCTCCTCCGCCTCGTTGAAGATCTCCCTGAGCCGCTCCTCGCTCTCGCCGTAGAACTTGCTCATGATCTCCGGACCGCCCAGGGACATGAAGTTGGCGTTGGTCTCCCCGGCCACGGCCTTGGCCAGCAGCGTCTTGCCGGTGCCGGGCGGGCCGTGAAGGAGCACGCCCTTGGGCGCCTCCACGCCCAGGCGGTCGAACAGCTCCGGGTGGCGGAGGGGGAGCTCGATCATCTCCCGCACCTTCTTGACCTCGTCGCCCAGACCGCCGATGTCCTCGTAGGACACCTTGGGTATGGCCCCCACGGTCTCCTTGGGGGGCTTCTCGCTGATCTTGATCTCGGTGTTACGGTGAAGAATGATGGCCTCGGATGAGGGGGTGAAAGATACCACTACCAGGTCGATCCTCCTTCCCATGACGTTGATCTCCAGCACATCGCCACGGGTCATGGCCCTTCCCTCCAGGGCCTGGGTCAGGTACTGCTCGCCCCCCATTATCCTGAGTGGTTCGGTGGGGGCGAACGTGATCCTGCTGGCCTCCGCAACGCTCACCTTGCGGATGGCCACCTTGTCGTCGATGCCCACCTCGGCGTTCCTCCGGTTGGTACCATCGATCCTGATAAGACCCCTGTTCGCGTCCTCTGGGTAACCGGGCCACACGATGGCCACGGTCCTCTTCTTCCCTTCGATCTGAATAACGTCGCCGGCGCTGAGACCAAGGACCTCGAGCACCGCCGGGTCGATCCTGGCAATGCCTCGACCGGCGTCCTTGGACTTCGCCTCCGCGACCTTCAATACCTTTTCTGACATCGATAATCACTCCAAAAATGGAGATAGAGGGGTTTTACTTGACCTCTATCAGGTTCCTCTTCTCCTCGGGTTTCTCCTTCTTGGGAAGCTTAACCTCCAGTATGCCGTCGTTCAGGGAAGCCTCGATCTCATCCCTGTTGACGTCCTCGGGCAGGGGCATCTCCCGGTAGAACGAGACGTAGCCCCTCTCCTTTCGGAGGTAACCTTCCTCCTCTTCCTCTTCCTTCTCTTCCTTGTGCTCGCCCTGTAGCTTCAGTCCGGTCTCCGTGACCTCGATCTCCAGGTCCTCCTTCCTGATGCCTGGGAGCTCGGCCTCTATGACGTACTTGTCGCCCTCGTCCCTGAGGTCCATGGCGGGCACCCTGGGACCGGCTCGCACAAAGGAAGGCCAGAAGTCCCTCATGCCCAGCCTGAAGTCGTCGAACATCCTCTCCATGTCCTCCATCAGGGCAGTGGGGCTCCAGTAGTCCCTGGGCACAACGCTCTTGTCCCTTTCTCTGTCTCGCCTTCTTATCATGCACTCACCTCCTTTTCATATTAACCTTGGGTTTACAACCCAATCCTAATTAACTTATAGTTTGAACTTCTATATAAAGATAGCGGTCAATCCCTCTTCTCCCGCTTGAGCTCCTCCTCCAATCTCTTGAGGTTCTCCCTCATCTTCCTCTCCATCCCCCGCATGTCCTCGGTGATCCTGGGGGCCTCCTCCTTAACCTCGTCCACCAGATTCCTGGCCAGGCGCTTGACATCCTCCCTGGTCTCCCCCGCCTCGTCGCTTATGGTGGAGTACAGTTCATGGGAGACATTCTCCAAGGTCTCCATTGTCCTCTCCAGCCTTTTCTCGGCCTCCTCGGCGACCTTCATCAGCTCCTGGGTGTAGTCCTCCGTGAGCTTCCTCAGCCTTACCTTGTCCCACATCATTAATCACTCTCCCCTCATCACCCTATTAAGGGTTTCGCGCACCACCTCGTCCCTGAGGGACAGCTCCTTGGCGATCTCCTTGGCCGAGAGACCGGGGTTGTGCACGTGCTCGTACAGGATCCTCCTCAGCTGGTAGTCGTCCACCTTCCCCTCCACCAGCCTCTTGGCCTCACCTAGAGCCTTCTCCTTCAGGGAGAGGAGCTGCCCCCTCCTCTTCTGTAGGGAGGCCAGCTCCCGGTCGACCTCCCTGACCATCTCCCGGAGCTCCTCCAACCTGTCCGTGAGGTCTGCACCCAACTCCCCGTGCTCCTCCGAATCGGACTCCTCCAGTGCCCGGGGGTTCAGGTTGACCAGTTGGGCGTTGAACATCCCCGGGCCGACGTCGATCACCAGACTGAACTGGGTGGTGGGCACGTACAGCTTCCTCCGGGGCCCTCCCAGATCGCTGTCCTCGGCGTAGCACTTCACCAGGTTGTTCTCCTCCAGGACCTTGAGGTGCTTCATCACCGCCTGTTGGCTGATCCTCAGTTCCCTGGAGAGCTGGAGGGGGTAGTGAGGCTCCCTCACCAGTTCCTGGAGTATCCTCCGCCTGGTGGGGTTCTCCACGATGGACAGTAGGTCGTCTAGCTTGGACATATCAACACCCTTTAGTTAACATTCAGTTGTTAACATGTTTTTCTAGCGGCACACCGTATATATATGTATCCCTCCCACCGCCGGGCCCACCGGTCCAGGAAATAACTATAACTACCGGGGGTAGTTTCTGGGAAACATGCCCGGTGAGCTGATCGAGGACTCGGTCATCCTGAAGGACCCGAGCGAGGCCAGTCAGATCTACAACAAGGGCTTCTTCGGCTTTCCCCTCTCCGGCGGCGGCCTCGAGCTGGACCTGATCGAGAGCCTGTACCTGGTGGAGAGCGGCAGGCTGGTGGTCCAGAGGAGGGGGGAGGGGGTGCCCTTCTCCACCCTCACCAGGGAGGCGGCCAGGAATTACGAGGACTTCGAGATCAAGTTCATCGTCTACCGGGACCTGAGGGAGAGGGGCTACGTGGTCAAGGGCGACTCGGGGGACTTCGATTTCCGTGTTTTCCCTCGGGGGGGCACCCCCTCGAACTCACAGACCAAGTATTGGGTGCTGGCGATCTCCGAGAGGTGGATATTCGACGTGCCCTCGTACCTGGAGAAGCTGAGCCGGGCGGAGAGGACCAGGAAGGAACTGCTCCTGGGGGTGGTGGACGAAGAGGGTGACATCACCTTCTACCGGGCCTCCCGGAGCGACCCCGACGGCTATGAGGATCCCGGGCTAGAGGGATCGGTCGAGGCCCACCTGGTGGAGGACCGCGTCCTGGTCTTCGATCCGGAGGAGGGGGAGCGGCTCTATGGGGAAGGCTTCTTTGGAAAGAGGACGGGCGAGGTGCTCCAGCTGTCGCTGCTGGAGACGGCCTACCTGATGGAGGAGGGGAAGCTCCGGCTGAGGGACGCCCTGACCGGCAGGTGGCTCTCCAAGGACGGATTCAAGAGGAGGGCGGAGAGGCTTCAGCCGGACTTCGGTCTTCGTCTGGACGCCTACAGGGACATGAGAAAGAGGGGGCTGGTGGTGAAGACAGGCTTCAAGTACGGCTGCCACTTCCGGGTGTACGAGAAGGACCCGCACAAGATCCATGCCAGGTACCTGGTGCACGCCGTTCCCGCCGGGTACGAGACCTCCTGGCCGGAGATCTCCCGGGCGGTCAGGCTGGCCCACGGGGTGAAGAAGGATATACTGTTCGGTGCGGTGGGAGATCAAAGGGTGGACTACCTGAAACTGAAGAGGGTGCGGCCCTAAACGGTGGTCCCTCTCTCCTCTTCCCTCCCCTTGGAGGGCAAATGTATGCCGTTCCTGACCTGCCCCGCCCCGGCGTAGTCCTCCGGGTCCATCTCCAGGGCCTCCTCCAGTATCTCCAGTGCCTGGTCCCCCTTCCCCATGTTCTTGAGAACGGTGGCCTGCTTGACCATGAAGAAGGTCTTCTTGCGGGCGTACCGGGTCTCCTCCATCGCCCGCCGGTAGGATCCCAGGGCCTCCTCCTTGTCCCCCTTCTTCAGGTAGGCGTCCCCCAGCTTCCCCAGCCTTCCCGCCCGGGTCTCGGGGGCCTCATCGTCCTCCAGCGCCGACCGGAGGGAGTGGGTGGTCTGATCGACCGCCTCCAGCCCCTCCACCGGGGTGCCGCAATCGGGGCAGTGGCTGTCCATCTCCCCGAGCTCGGTGCCGCAGTTGCCGCAGATGATGGGCAGCTTGGTCCCGCAGTAGGGGAAGGAATCCCATCCCACCTCCACCACATCGTGGCAGGTGGGGCACTCGGCCACCGACCTGATCGTAGGTCCGGACATCTTCTTGATCTTGGCATCCTCCATCTCGTCCGGGAGGAACAGGTCCTTGCTCCGGAAGACCATGATGAAGATGCCCAGCCCCCGGCGCCCAGCAGGGCGTTTGTCCACAGGTAGAGGCCGTCGGCCAAATAGAGCAGTACCAGCCTTGCCAGAAAGGCGAAGAGGAGGGCCTTGATCACCCCTCCCCATCCCCCATCTCCCGCTTCCAAGCGACCCGGGCCGCCCCGAACCCGTAGAAGGCCAGGAGGATGAAGACCAGGACCAGGATCACCCCTATGACCGTGCCTATCTCCTCGGCGGCCACCAGCGCCGCGGGGGTGAGCAGGGTGAGCGCGGCCCCCGCGAACATCCAGGCCCCGGACAGCTTGAGCGATATCGCCTTCCAGTCCATGACCCTTCCTCCCTCGAAATGGGTGGCCCGGGTTATAAGGTTTTCAGAGCTGTATCTCGATGCCCAACTTCTCGGTGAGCTCCTTGTACCTGTTCCTGATGGTCACCTCGGTCACCCCGGCGATGTCGGCCACCTCCCTCTGGGTGCGCCTCTCGTTGCACAGGATGGAGGCTATGTATATGGCCGCGGCCGCCACCCCGGTGGGACCACGGCCTGAGGTCAACTCCTTCTTGGCCGCGTCCTTCAGTATCTCGGCGGCCTTGGACTGCACCTCCCCGCTGAGCTTGAGCTCGCTGCAGAATCTCTGCACGTAGTCCTGGGGGCGGGTGGGCATCAGCTTCAGCTTCAGCTCCCGGGTCATGAACCGGTAGGTCCTTCCGATCTCCTTCCTGCCCACACGGCTGGAGTTGGCCACCTCGTCCAGCGTCCTGGGCACGCCGCACTGCCTGCATGCGGCGTAGAGGGACGCGGCGACCACGCCCTCGATGCTCCGGCCCCGGATGAGGTTCTTGTTCACCGCCTTCCTGTAGACCATCGCCGCCGTCTCCCTCACGTTCCGGGGCAGTCCCATGGCGGAGGCCATCCTGTCCAGCTCGCTCAGGGCAAAGGCCAGGTTCCTCTCCGTGGCGTTGGAGACCCGGATGCGGCGCTGCCACTTCCTCAGCCGGTACAGCTGTGCCCGGTTGCGGGTGGGGATGCTCTTCCCGTAGCTGTCCTTGTTCTTCCAGGAGATCTCGGTGGACAGCCCCTTGTCGTGGATGGTGTAGGTCATGGGGGCCCCGGTGCGTGCCCTCTTCTCCCCCTGCTCCACGTCGAAGGCCCTCCACTCCGGGCCCTGATCGATGAACTGGTCGTCGATCACCAGGCCGCAGTCCTCGCAGATCAGCTCTCCGCGGTCGTAGTCACGGACGAGATGTCTGCTGGAACATTCGGGGCAACGCTCAACCTCTTCGGTGCTTTCCTTTGCCTTTGCCATATTCATCGCCACCTTCGAAATAAACCTGCTTTCCGATCATTCCCATGAGGCTCAGGTCGCCGCGGGGTTCCACGGAGATGTAGGGGGAGTCCACCGGGCCGAAGACCCTGATCACCCGGCCCAGTCTCCTCTTGCGGTTGTCCAGCACCTCGGCCTTTCCCCGGGGGGCCTCGCTTCCCCGGACGATGAGCTTCCCATCGTGGGCGACTTCCTGGACTACACCGAGAACTCTCAACACTCTCACCAAAGTTTATATATCACGGGCGACCGAATCATACAATTCAAAATAAGTATATAAAAGTTTCGTAAAGGATTAATAATTTTTTAGCCCCGTAATCACGTCTGGACGTGGATAACAGCAGGAGTAATATATTCCCCCGCCCTATCCTTTCCCGTGGAGATATCGAAGGATCATCCCAGATACCGCTCCCTGGCCACCAGGGAGGAGCTGGCCCGCCTGACGAGGCAGGGCGTGGTGGCGGACACCGGGCTGATCGCCCACGGCAGGGGGGAGGCCTTCGACTACCTGCTGGGGGAGAGGACGGTGCCGGAGGCTGACCTGGCGGAGAGGGTGTCCGCCGCCCACCTGCTGGAGGCGGAGAGGCCGGTGATCTCGGTGAACGGCAACGTTGCGGCCCTGTGCGCGGACCAGATCATCGAGCTGGCCCGGGCGATCCCGGCCGTCATGGAGGTCAACCTGTTCCACCGCACCGAGGAGAGGGTGGACAGCGTGTGCTCCCACATGGAGGAGAGGGGGACGGAGGTGCTTGGCAGGGATCCGGACGATGCCCTGGAGGGAATAGCCTCGGACAGGTCCCTGTGCTGTAGGGAGGGCATCGGCTCGGCCGACGTGGTACTGGTCCCCCTGGAGGACGGGGACCGGGCCCAGGCGCTGGTCTCCGCCGGCAAGAGGGTCCTGGCCGTCGATCTGAATCCCCTCTCCCGGACCTCCCGGACGGCCACGGTGGCCATCGTCGATGAGGTAACCCGGGCGCTTCCCAACATCCTCTCCCACCTGGAAGGGCTGAGGTCGCGCCCGGGGAGCAGGCGGGAACTGATAGTGGGATTCTCCAACCAGGACAACCTGGGTGCGGTGGGCGAGCGCCTCTGCGATCACATCAGGGAGGTCTTGGGAGGCAGTAGTAAAGCATAAACACCCCCCCTGCTATGGAGGGCCGGTGTTCTAGTGAGTGAACTGCTAGAGAAAGGAATCAAGAGGTTGGAGTGGGCCGACGCCCATATGGGGGTCCTCTCCGAGATCAGGGAGCGGGTGGTCGACGAGGGAACCTTCGACGGGGTCAAGATAGGAATGGCCCTGCACGTGGAGGCGAAGACGGGCATGCTCGCGGTGACCCTGGCACAGGCCGGGGCCAAGGTCAGGCTGGCCAGCTGCAACCCGCTGTCCACCGATGACTCGGTGGCCCTTGCCCTGAGGGAGGAGCACGGCCTGGAGGTCTTCGCCAAGAAGTGGGAGAGCAACGACGAGTACTACCAGAACCTGAACTCGGTGATCGATCTGCGCCCGGACTTCGTGGTGGACGACGGGGCCGATCTGGTGACCATGCTCCATACCGATCGGAAGGACGCGCTGGAGACCGTGAAGGGGGCCAACGAGGAGACCACCACCGGGGTGGTCCGCCTCCGGGCGATGGCCCAGGACGGCACCCTGCGCTTCCCGGTGATCTCGGTGAACGACGCCCACATGAAGTACCTCTTCGACAACCGCTACGGAACCGGTCAGTCCACCTTCGACGGATTCATGACCGCCACCAACCTGCTGGTGGCCGGCAAGAGGCTGGTGGTCGCCGGATACGGATGGTGCGGCCGGGGGATAGCCATGAGGGCCAAGGGACTGGGCGCCAACGTCATAGTCACCGAGGTGGACCCGATAAGGGCGATCGAGGCGGTCATGGACGGATTCCAGGTCATGCCCATGATCGAGGCCGCCCCGCAGGCGGACATCATCATCTCCGCCACCGGTGACAAGGAGATCATCCGCGGGGAGCACCTGGAGGTGATCAAGGACGGCTGCGTGATGGGCAACTCCGGCCACTTCGACAACGAGATCTCCAGCCAGGTGATGGAGGAGAACTCCAAGGAACACAGGAGGGTGAGGGAGTTCGTGGACGAGTACACCCTCCCCGATGGCCGGAGGGCCTACCTGATCAGCGAGGGCAGGCTGATGAACCTGGGTGCCGGGCAGGGGCACCCGGTGGAGATCATGGACATGAGCTTCTCCATACAGGCCCTCTCACTGGAACACCTGGTGAAGAACCACTCCGGGATGGAGAACAGGGTGTTCAACGTCCCCCGGGAGCTGGACGACACCGTGGCCGAGCTGAAGCTCAGGAGCCTTGGTCTGGAGATCGATCAGCTCACCGAGGCCCAGAGGAAGTACCTCACCGGGTGGAGAGAGGGTACCTGATGCCCCCCCACCTGTGCGTGTACGGGCATGTGGCCCTGGACTACATCCTTTCCTTGGACCACTTCCCCCCTTTGAACACCTCGGTGGACGTGCTGGACAAGAGGCGCTACTACGGGGGGACGGCGGCCAACCTGGCCGTCCGCGCCGCCGCCCTGGGGGTGCCCACCGCCCTGGTCTCATACGTGGGGGAGGACTTCCCACGGGACTACCAGGAGTTCCTGGAGCGCCACGGGGTCATGCTGGACGACCTGGTGAGGGTGGAGGGGGAGGAGACCCCCACCGTCTGGGTGGTCTCCGATTCGGAGGAGAACCAGGTGGCCTACGTCTACCAGGGTCCGATGGGGCACATGGGGGACTACCAGGTCAGGGACGCCATGGCCCTGGCCTCCGAGTGGGTCCACGTGTACACCGGCAGGCCGGACTACTACCTGCGGCTGATGGACCGCCCCCTGAAGAGGGCGGCCCTGGACCCCGCCCAGGAGATCCACCACGTCTGGACTGGGGAGTGGTTCCGCCGGGCCCTCCCCATGGCGGACGCGTTCTTCGCCAACCGGGGGGAGCTGGAGACGGCCATGGCGTACATGGGCGTGCAGAGCGCGGAGGGGCTGCTGGAGTACGTGGAACTGGTACTGGTCACCCTGGGCTCCCAGGGAAGCCTGCTGCTGGACCGCCAGGGTCAGCAGGAGGTCCCGGCCATCCCCCCAGAAAGGGTGGTCGATCCCACCGGGGCAGGGGACGCCTTCCGGGCGGGCTTCTACGCCGGAGACTACCATGGGTACGGCCTGAGGGACTCGGCCGTGATCGGCGGCTCCTCGGCCTCCTTCGCCATAGAGGCGAAGGGCGGTCTCTCTCAGGTCCCTGGTTGGGAAGAGGTCCTTACCAGGGCGGATCCCTTTCTTGGGTAGGGTAAGGGGAATTTCTGGGGGCGTTGGACCATCAACGAAATATTTAAGACTAATCAAGGCCTAACGGGCGTTCGGTAATCATATGGCAGTAGGCTTTGTCCTGATCAGCACCGCCCCGGCGAAGGAGCACGAGGTCTACAACGAGCTCCTCAAGGTGGACGAGGTGGTGGAGCTCCATCCCCTGTTCGGCGAGTTCGATCTGATAGCCAAGATCGAGGCCGAGGACTTCAACCTGCTCGGGCAGGTGGTGGTGGACAGGATCAGGTCGATAGCCGGGGTCATTGACACCAAGACGCTGACCGGAATAAAGTTCTGAGCGGGTGATTGGAAATGGAGGATATCTGGGATTTCATAACCATACTATTATTGGTCTTCGGTCTGTTCATGCTGCTGGCCGGGGCCTTTACGGCGTACTTCGGGAGCGGTAGGAGCAGGGCCATCGGGGTCGCGCTTCTGGTCATCGGCCTGGTGGTGGGGATCGCGTGGATATACCTTGCGGGCTTCACCGACATCGTCGACGTTCAGCTGGCCGACGTCATATGGGACGCCTTCATCAACATACTGGCCGCGGTGATAGGGGCCCTGATCGCAGTGGGCTTCTTCCTGCTTGCCATAATGAAGTCGTGACCGAAACCCCACCCCTAGAAATTTTTTTATCCTATCACTCTCTGAGTGTTCTCAATGCCAGAGGTCCTAATAATTCTGGGAAGCAAGAGCGACATCGACGTGGGCAACAAGGCCATGGAGACGCTGCAGCGATTCGAGGTGACCTGCGACATAGTGGTGGCCTCCGCCCACCGTTCGCCGGACCGGCTGAAGAGCATGGTCAAGGGCAGCGATGCCCAGGTGTTCATAGCCATCGCCGGGCTGTCCGCCGCCCTACCCGGTGCGGTGGCCGCCTCCACCGTCCGACCGGTGATCGGTGTCCCGGTCAGCGGCAAGGTGAACCTGGACTCCATCCTCTCGGTGGTCCAGATGCCCCCCGGGGTGCCGGTGGGCGCCGTCGGCCTGGATCGGGGGGAGAACGCCGCCCTGTTGGCCCTCCAGATCCTGGCCCTCCAGGATCCCCAGCTGGCCGAAGAGCTGAGGATCCAACGGTCAGAGATGGTCAAGAAGGTGGAGCAGGACTCCCAGGAGGTCCAGTGATGCTCGATCCCCAGGAGTTCGTGGGGAGTACCGTGGAGGAGCTGAGGCGGACGATCGAGGGAAAGGCGATCATCGCCTGCTCCGGCGGTGTGGACTCATCGGTGGCGGCCGCCATCGTCAACGAGGCCATCGGCGACCGGCTGCTGACGGTGTACGTGAACACCGGCCTGATGAGGGAAGGGGAGAGCGAGGAGGTCCGCCGGTCGTTCGACCGGGTGGGCGTGAACTACAAGTGCATAGACGCCACCGAGGACTTCCTGGGGGATCTGGAAGGCATCACCGATCCGGAGGAGAAGAGGAAGATCATCGGGGAGAGGTTCATCCGGATCTTCGAGCGGGAGGCCAAGGCCTTCGGTGCCGATCACCTGGTCCAGGGGACCATCGCCCCCGACTGGATAGAGAGCGGGGACCAGTTCAGGGACACCATCAAGAGCCACCACAACGTCGGCGGCCTGCCCGAGAGGATGGATCTGGAGTTGGTGGAGCCGCTGCGCGACCTGTACAAGGACGAGGTGAGGAAGGTGGCCAGGCACCTTGGCGTGGAGGTCTCGGAGAGGCAGCCCTTCCCGGGACCGGCGCTGGCCATACGGATCATCGGCGAGGTGACCAGGGAGTCGGTGGAGATCATCAGGAAGGCCTGCGCCATCGTGGAGCAGGAGATCGAGAGGGCCGCCTCCGAGGGGAAGATGGAGATGCCCTGGCAGTACTTCGCCGTCCTCCTGCCGGTGCAGTCCGTCGGTGTCCACGGGGACAGGAGGGTCTACGGGGCCACGGTGGCCGTGCGGGCGGTGGAGTCCCTGGACGGCATGAGCGCCGCCTACTCCAAGATCCCCCATGATGTTCTGGACAGGATCTCCAACCGGATCACCAACGAGATGAAGGAGCGGGTGAACCGGGTGGTCTACGACATCACCAACAAGCCCCCCGGGACCATCGAGTGGGAGTGAGTCATCCCAGCAGCGAGTCCAGCAGGGGGTCGAGTTCCCACCACTCGTCCACCACGGCATGGGGCCTTATCCCATCGTCGTGGAAGTAGAAGTTCGACCTTTTGAGTACCGCCCCTATGCCCGAGGAGAGCGCCCCCTGGATATCCGCCTGCAGGGAGTTGCCCACGTAGACGGCGTCGCAGGCATCCACGCCCAGGTTCTCCAGCGATACGTGGAAGATCCCTGGATGGGGCTTTCTCAGACCCACATCGGTGGAGAACACCATGTCGTCGAAGTACCTGTCAAGACCGTAGAACTCCACGTCCCGCAGGGGGAATCGGGAGGGCAGACCGAAGGCCACGTCCGAGACCAGGCCGATGCGGTACCCCCTCTGCTTGATCCTGTCGAGCATCTCCCCGGACCCCGGTATCAGCTTCCGATGCTCCAGCAGGGCCCCGTAGAAGGCCTCCAGGCTTCTCTCCATGAGGTCCGGGTGGACGGTGCACCCCACCCGTTCGAAGAATTCGTTCAGTAAGCTCTCCAGTGAAACCTCCCTCATCTCCCTCCTCCGGACCTGCCTGGCCTCCTCCAGCATGTAGGAGAGGATCCGGTGGAACTCCTCACGGCCGACCAGGCACCCTTTCTCCTGGGCGATCCTGAAGGTCTCCTGAATGGCCCGGCCCTCCGGGTCCTTCCAGTCGGTGTAGTAGTCGATCAGGGTGTGGCCGAGGTCGAAGATCACCGCCTTCATCGGGCCAGAAGGAACGATATCCCCCGCTTTAACCCTTTTCACCGCCCATCGAAACTTTATATCGACCTTTTCCCCTTCCCCAAACGATGAAGGTATTGGTCGTGGACAACGGGGGCCAGTGGACCCACCGGGAGTGGAGGGTCCTGAAGTACATGGGAGTGGACACCGGGATAGTGCCCAACTCCATCCCCTTCGAGGATCTGGGGGAGGTGGACGCCCTGGTCCTCTCCGGGGGCGCCCCCCGGGTGGCCATGGACTCCGGGAGGATGGGGAGGAACGGGGAGTACCTGGACCGGGCCGACTTCCCCGTCCTGGGCATCTGCGCCGGGCTCCACTTCATGG
Source organism: Methanomassiliicoccales archaeon (assembly GCA_046540255.1). Lineage (GTDB taxonomy): Archaea > Thermoplasmatota > Thermoplasmata > Methanomassiliicoccales > JAAEEP01 > JBKHFJ01. Next base: position 41,321 of record JBKHFJ010000004.1, read on the forward strand.
CCGGGCATTTTGGGGGTGACACCGGCCCGGCCAAGGTCTCCGAGTTCGGCAGGACCGACCTGTACGTGGACGAGGAGGACGACCTCTTCCTGGGCCTCCCGCCCCGATTCGTGGTCTGGGAGTCGCACAACGACGAGGTCACCCGACTGCCGGAGGGCTTCCGGGTCCTGGCCCACTCGGACAACTGCCAAGTGCAGGCCGTCAAGGCGGAGGGCCGCCCCCTCTACGGTCTGCAGTTCCATCCAGAGGTGGAGAACACGGAGCACGGTCAGGAGATATTCCAGAACTTCCTGCGGGTGGTGGAGGAGTGGAGGGGCTGAGCGACATCGACCTGGAGATACTGGAGGAGGCCCTGGAGAGGTGGAACAAGAAGCTCCCCTTCGAGACCGCTCTGGGAAAGGCGGTGAGGCGCAGGGACCTCCCCTTCCAGCGCTACCAGGCCCTGGTGGAGGGCCTGCGGGAGATCGCCAGGAAGAGGAAGGTCGATCTGTCCCAGGCGGCCCGGATGGCCGTCTCACAAGAGGAATAGCAGGGCGATCAGGATCAGGGCTATGGCCAGGGCGATGGCGATCAGGGCCATGCGCCAGTCCGACCCGAAGATTATGGGCACCGGTCCGATGAGCACCACGCCGCCGAATCTCTTCTTCCCGTCCCCGTACTCCCAGGTCAGGTCGTTCCCCTCCTCCCTGATGTGGGGCGCCTCCTCGTGCCAGGGTATGAGGGAGAGGAACAGGACCAGGATGCCCGAGAACAGCAGGAGTATGGAGAGGGCGGCCAGGGGGCCCTGGCCGTGCAGCACGGGGATGATGAGGAAGAGGGAAAACTCGATCTGGCCGAGGGCGGCGGCGACACCGATCATCACCAGGGCCGCGGCGATCATGGCCCCGGCCAGGTATCTGAGGCGGCTCCCCATCGGGTCCAATCAGGGCGTCCGGCGTAATCAATCTTTTCGGCTCACCGTGGGATGACCCGGTCCACCTGATCCCATACCCCGCCCCCGTCGAACGCCCACACGGTGGAGGGGCCCCTCTCCGGACCCTTCCAGATCAAGTAGACGAGGGTGAATGCCGCCATGAGCAGGAGGAAGGGGAAGGGAACGATGAAGCTCAGCAGGGCCAGGGTCCACAGGGCCGATCCGGCCAGGATGGCGGCGATCGCCGGGAGCAGTTCCCTCTCCAGATATTGATCGTCTGTCCGACCAGCCTTATATAGATTTGCACACCTTCACCCGATTCCAGTCGACCTGAGTGAAATCTAAAGGTTTTTATCGACCCGTTCTCTTTCTAGGCGAGGTGCATCCTTGACCTCTTTGAAGGGCGTGATCACAGAGATACTTCTATCCCGGGATTTCGAGATTTCCGAGGAGCAGGGATGCCTCCTGGGGAGGAGGGGGGAGGTGGAGGCGATATTCTGCCTGCTTCCACAGTTCGACGAGGACGAGGCCGACCTCTTCCTGGAGCGCTACAGCGACTTCCAGGGGAGGCGGATCGTGGCCACCCTGGACCGTCTGCCGGGGCCGGTGGTGGAGTCGCTGGAGCCCCAGGTTTACATCTGGGACCGGGAGGCCATCGAGCGAGAGATCGGCAGGACCAGGATCGAGAGGATCGTGGGGGAGGAGGACCACGGCCTGGTGGACGAGATCTGGGCCGACGATTACCCCAGGATGATCTCCCCGAGGGACCTGGAGTCCCTGGAATGCGGGGACGTGGGGGAGAAGATAGTGCGGCCCATGTTGGACATGAACGACGTGAAGGAGATCTCCCGCCAGACGGTGGGAGGGTTCCGCCATCGCTTGGAGCTGGTCCCCTACTACGTGTTCGGGTACTCCTGCTCCCTGTACGTGAACGGGGAGAGCTTCTCCTCCAAGGAGGGCACTCTCTCGGTCAACGCCCTCACCAAGAAGGTGGAGCGCTGGAGGGATGACTTCGAGACGGTGGACTCGGTGGAGCTGAACCACCAGCGCATGGAGCCGATGATAGATTCCGAGGAGGCCTCCCGCCTGGTGAGGGAGGAGGTCGTCCGCGTGCACACCTACGAGAGGGAGCTCATCAGGGAGGAGGGCCACGCCACCGTCATGGAGAGGGAGACACTCTCCCCCAGCTCGGAGGAGATCTCCCTCCGGACAGAGGGGATATTCTACCTTCCCATCTGGTGTGTGGAGGGGGTCCACGGTGTCATGATCATAAACGCAGGCACGGGAAAGATCATCTCCGAGGACTACTACCGGGAATGATCCCGGTCGGAATTCCCGATCTCCTCCATCTTGGCCCGTATGTCCTTCCAGTGCGATCCCTTCCAGTAGACCTTGCCGCAGCGGGTGCACCGGAAGAACCACCGGTTGTTCTCCAGAGCACCCTCCGGTACCTCCTCCCCCACCTCCGACGGGCCGACCGTCTCCAGCTCCCCGTTGCACACCGTGCATCGGGTGAGAGACTCGTCCGGCCTGATGTCCAGATCGGCGGCCAGCTGCCTGAGCTGCTCCATCACATCGTCGCTCTTGATGTAGAGGCCGTCCTCCCCCGCCCGCGTGGCCAGCTCCTTGTCCCTGGTGAGCAGGATCCTGCCCTGCTCCTCGGCCCTCCTCAGTATCTCCCCGTCACCCAGGTCCCGCTGGTAGAGGGCGTCGTAGCCCATGATCCTGAGCCACTTGGCCAGCGAGCCCAGCATCTCGTCCAGGGAGAACCTGGCCCGGGTCATCAGAATACCTCGTAGACCAGGAGGACGCCGTCCCCCAGCCGTCTGCACTCCAGGAATCGGAGGGTGACCGCCTCCCTGTCATCGAAGCCCTCCCCGTCCACCGGGGTGGGCGAGGTCCTCCCCCCCAGCACCAGGGGACCGACGAACACCGAGTAGCGGTCCACCAGACCCTGTCTGAAGAAGGACCAGAGCACCTCGCCCCCTCCCTCCACCAGCAGGGTCCTTATGCCCCTGGTGGCGAGCTCCTCCAGTAGGAGGGAGAGGTCCACCCTCTCCTTTCCGGCCCTGATCATCTCCGCCCCCTCCCACTCCCGGTCGCACTCCTCGCCGGTGGCTATGATGGTCCTCGCCCGACCGTCCAGCACCCTGGCTTCGTCAGGGGTCCTCCCCCTGGAATCCAGGACCACCCGGACGGGGTTCCTCCCCTCCTTCAGGGTCAGATGTGGATCGTCGGAGAGCACGGTGCCTATCCCCACCAGAATGGCGTCGTTCTCCGCCCTGAGCTCCTTGACCCTGGACTTGTCCTCCCCGGTGGAGATGGTGACCTGCCTACGCCTCCTTCCGGCGATCTTCCCGTCCGCGCTCATGGCGCAGTTCACGGTGACGAAGGGCCTCATTCCCCGGAGGGATGGAGATGGCCCACTCAAATAGTTTCTCCCCTCAAGGGTTAAGAATCAGTAGGGGGATATGAAGGGCATGAACGATACCGATCTCAGCGAGGTAATGGGCCCCCTGCACGGCACCGAGGTGATCCCCATCAGGAAGAGGGAGGTCAAGAACGCCTACGTGATAGACGGCTTCCCCTCGGTGGGGCTGGTCGGTTCGATCGCGGCCAACTACCTGGTCACCTTCCTGAAGCTGGAGCTGATAGCGGTGATGGACGCCCCGTTCTTCCCCGCCATATCGATGATCCGGGACAGGAGACCCAACTCCCCCGTGCGGGTGTACGCCGGGGACATCGGGAAGGAACAGCGGGACCGGATCGTGGTCTTCGTCTCCGAGTTCCAGCCTCCCCCGGCCGCGGTGAAGCCGCTGGCCAACGCCATGATGGACTGGATTGAGGAGAACAAGTGCAGGATGCTGATCTCCCCCGAGGGTATGGCCATTCCCAAGGATAATACCCCGGAGGAGTTCGAGTACCCACTGAACCAAGCCTTCGGGGTGGCCTCCACCGATTCGGCCAGGAGTCTCCTGGACGACTACGAGATCCCCCCGTTCGAGACCGGCGTGATCATGGGTCTTGCCGGGGTACTCCTCAACGAGGGGGTGAACCGGGATTTCGATGTCATCTCCCTGCTCTCCACCGCCCAAGCCGACTATCCCGATGCCAGGGCGGCGGCCGCCTGCATCTCCGCCATAGACCGGATCCTCCTCCACGTGGAGCTGGACACCGAGCCCCTGCTGAAGGAGGCGGAGATCATAGAGGAGCACCTCAAGGAGGTCTACAAGAATGCGGGGGAGGAGTCCCCCGGGCCGAAATCCATCATGTACGGGTAGGCATCACGCATACCCGGTGGCCCTTGACCCCGTCCTGCACCTGGATGTCCACCTCCAGGAATCTACTGACCAGGTCGAACTGTGTCCTCAGGTGTCCGCTCATCTCCCTGGTCCAGAAGGTCGATGCCCCGGTGGCGGTGGCCATGAAGGGCAGTAGCTGATCGGCCGCGTGCACGTCCAGCGTGGCGGCCGAGCCAATCTCCTCCCTCAGTCCGCTGGAGGCCGTGTCGGCCACCTTCTCGGCGGGCATACCCCTCTCCCCCAGGCCGTCGGAGCCGAGCACGGTCCGATCGAACTCGGCGAACAGGCATATCCCCGCCCCGGTGGAGGGTCCTTCCCCCTCGTCACTGGAGATCCGGACCTCTCCCAGGTCGATCAGGTCCCCCTTCACCCGGTGGGACATCCTCCTGCAGACGTGCTCTGGAAGGTTCCGGGAGAAGCACACCCCCCTGAGCGCCCTCAGCTCTCCCCTCTCCTCCAGGTCCAATCCCATCAGCTCCCGGGCGGGCCTCACCCCCACCCGCACCGATCCGCCCCCCTCCGGGTGGAATCCCCTCTCCGGGATCTCGATGTCGATGTCCAGCCCCATTCTCCGGAGCAGGGGGAAGAGGACGTTGACATAGTAATCCACCGGCGGGCTCCACCTGACGTTGGTGCCACCGGAGATCTCCAGGGAGGAGGGCCCGTCCGCCCTCGCGAGGGGTAGCAGGCAGGCCTGCAGGACCAGGGTGACGCTGCCGGCGGTACCCACCGACAGGCGGTGACTTCCCCCCAGGACGTCGCCAGGGCGGAATGTCACCTCCTCCGATCCCAACCGGTCCCCCTCCACCTCGGCCCGGGACACGGCGGCCACCCCCCTCACCGCGGTGAGGTGCTGGGCCGAGAGCCCCGGCCGGGGGCGGTTGGCCCGGATGTTCCTCACCCTCACCCCCTTCCCGGTCAGGGCGGAAAGGGAGAGGGCGCTGCGCAGCATCTGTCCCCCTCCCTCCCCGAGCGAACCGTCGACGTCCACCGCCCTCATGTGATCGCTCCCCTGGACCCCCTGTACATCTTCCACGCCTCATTCACCACGAAGGCGCTCAGGGCGAGGGGGATCACCAACAGCCACTCCTGGAGACCGAGCGGGGTGGTGCGGAATACCTCGTTGAAGAACGGCAGGTAGACCATCGCCAGCTGCAGGGAAACCGAGACCAGGACGGCGTAGATGAGCTTCATGTTGGTGAAGAGGCCCATGCTCCGGAGGGTCTTCCTCTCGGAGCGCATGGAGAAGACGTAGAACATCTGCATGAGGACCAGGGTGGTGAACGCCACCGTCCGGGCGTGGAGGAAGTCCCCGTCCCTCCAGTACTGGATCTGGAACGCCAGCAGGGTAACGCCGGCTATCAGCAGACCGATGACCACGACCCTGGCCACCATCAGGTGGGTGATGGGGGACTCGCCCGGGTCCCTCGGGCCCCTCTCCATCACCTCCGGCTCGGTCCTCTCGATCCCCAGGGCGACTGCGGGTATGCTCTCGATCACCAGGTTCACCCACAGTATCTGGATCGGCAGCAGGAAGGGGAGGAACTCCTGATCGACGAAGATGAGGGTGGCGATGAAGACGGTGGTAACCAGGCCGGCGTTGCAGGAGAGCAGGAATCCCACGAACTTCTGGATGTTCTCATATATGCCCCTGCCCTCCTCGGTGGCGGAGACGATGGAGGCGAAGTCGTCGTCCAGGAGGATCATGTCGGAGGCCTCCTTGGAGACGTCGGTGCCGGTGATCCCCATGGCCACGCCGATGTCCGCCTTCTTCAGCGCGGGGGCGTCGTTCACCCCGTCCCCTGTCATGGCCACGATCTCCCCGTTGGCCTTGAGGGCGTCGATGATCCTCAGCTTGTGCTCCGGGGAGACCCGGGCGAAGACGTTCACCTCGTTCACCCTGCGGGAGAGCTCCCCGTCGTCCATCATCTGCAGTTCCCTCCCGGTGAGCACGGGGAAGTCCTCCCCCTCGGCGATCCCCATCTCCTGGGCGATCGCCCTGGCGGTGAGGGCGTGGTCCCCGGTGATCATCTTGACCTTCACCCCGGCCCTCTTGGAGACCTTGATGGCCTCGATCGCCTCCTTCCGGGGGGCGTCGATCATACCCACCAGGCCCAGGAATATCAGTCCCCCCTCCAGGGATTCCTCGGAGAGCTCCTCATCCTCCACACGCTTCATGGCCACCGCCAGGACGCGAAGGGCCCGTCCCGCCATCTCCTCTCCCTTCCCCAGCAGGCCTTCCCTGGTGAAGTCGTCCAGATCCCGGATCTCCCCGTTCAAGCAGATGCGGTCGCACAGGGGGAGCACGCTCTCCGCCGCCCCCTTGGTGAAGGCGTACCTCCCCTCTCCCAGTCGGTTAACCGTGGTCATCCTCTTCTTGGAGGAATCGAAGGGGATCTCGAACACCCGGGGGCTCTCCTCCCTCAGGGAAACATCGTCCAGGCCCGCCTTTTTGGCCGTGACCAGGAGGGTGCCCTCGGTGGTGTCCCCCCTGATCCCCCATCGGCCTTCCTCCTGGACAAGGGAGGAGTCGTTGCACAGGGTGCCCGCGGTGAGAAGCCAACGGAGCTCCGGCACCTCCAGGGGATCCATCGCACCGTCCAAGAGCACGAACTCACCCCGGGGATCGAAGCCCTCACCAGAGACCCGGATCTCCCGGTCGCCGGTGTAGATCTCCCGTATGTTCATCTCGCCCTTGGTGAGGGTGCCGGTCTTGTCGGTGCAGATGACTGTGGCGCTGCCCAGGGATTCGACCGCCGGGAGCCTCCGGAGCAGGGCGTTTCTCCTGGCCATCCTCTGCAGGCCGAGGGCGAGGGAGACGGTCACCACTATGGCCAGACCCTCCGGGATGGCGGCCACGGCCAGGCTGACCGCGGTGAGGAACATGTCCACCGGCCCCACCCCCCTCAGCATGCCCACGCCGAAGATGGAGACCGAGACGATCAGCACGATGATCCCTATCTGCCTTCCCAGCCGATCCAACTTCTTCTGGAAGTGGGTCTGCTCCGGGGTGGTCTGTATGAGGCTGGCGATCTCCCCCAGCGCGGTGGACATGCCCGTCTCGGTGACCACCGCTCTTCCCCGGCCGTACTCCACGGCGCAGCCGGAGAAGACCATGTTCCCCCGCTCGCCGATGTACGCGTCCTCCTCCAGCATCTTGTCCTCGTTCTTGGTCAGGGGGATGGACTCCCCGGTCAGGGAGGCCTCGTTGACCTTCATGTGGAAGGTCTCCAGAAGCCTGGCATCCGCCGATATCCGGTCCCCGGTGGACAGGAGGATGATGTCCCCCGGGACCAGCTCACGGGAATCCACCTCCTTTTCCTTCCCCTCCCGGATGACGGTGGCCTTGGGGGCCGCAAGCTCCCGAAGGGCCTGCATGGTCCTCTCCGCCTTATGCTCCTGGTAGAAGCCCAGGATGGCGTTGGCTATAACGATTACCATGATCACCGTGGCATCGATCAGCTCCTCGCCGGTCCCCTGGACCATGCCGATCCCGGCGGAGACGGCGGCCGCTATGATCAGGATGATGATCAGGGCGTCCTTGAACTGGTCGAGGAGTATCTTCAGGGGTGAGGGTCCCCCCTCGTCGGTGAGCTCGTTGGGGCCGTACTCCTCCAACCGCCTCCTGACCTCCCCCTCGGAGAGCCCCTCATGGTCGACGTCCAGCCGCTCGAGCACCCCTTCCTTGCCAAAAGAATGCCAAGGCGTCGCCATCGATGGGTACAAGCGGTTGCCCGATAAAAAATTGATGTCGGCCCCCCGGTACGATTCCCCCCCGTCTAACCATTCAGAAATCTTCTAATACTCATCATCAGGATGCTCTCAGAGGGATGCACTCGATTTCCTCTGGGTCCCTTGATACCCGGAGGGATATAGGGGTCCAGGACCCCGGATTCTCCCGGAGGTGAGTGGAGGACATGCTCTCGGGCGAGAACGTCATGTTCGAGGTTGGAGCCATAATGCTCGTGGCTTTCTTGGGGGCAGCGATCGCCAGACGGGCCGGTCAGAGCGTCATCCTGGGCTACATCGTGGCCGGCATACTCATCGGGCCGCACATGCACCTGGACCTGGGCACGGTGGTCTACGGGGGTCTGCTGGAGGACATCGGCTTCATCGAGTACATGTCCCGCCTCGGCCTGATCCTGCTCATGTTCTTCGTCGGCCTGGGGTTCTCCATATCCAAGTTGAAGAGGACCAAGGGCCCCGCCACCATCCTGGCGGTGATGAACCTCGGCCTGAATATGTTCGCCGGCATCGTCCTGGGAACGGCATTGGGTTGGCCGATCATCGACACCATATTCCTGGCCGGCGTGGTGTCCATGAGCTCCTCGGCGGTGACCGCCAAGTCCCTCATGGAGCTGAAACGGCTGGCCAATCCGGAGACCGAGTTCCTCCTGGGCATGGTGATCGTGGAGAACTTCCTGGCCATGGTCCTCCTGACCATCATGGGCGGTCTGGTGGTGAAGACGGGCACCGCCGCCGACAGCCTGGGGACACTTGCCCTGGGGATCATCGCCTTCTACCTGTTCTTCATCGTCCTGGCGGTGTGGGTCATCCCCAGGGTGGTGGAGAGGCTGAGGGCGATCAAGAGCGATGAGATGTTCGTGCTGTTCGCCCTGGGCATCGTCTTCCTGTCGGCGGCGGCGGCCGAGCTGGCGGCCGTTCCCGGGATCATAGGGGCCTTCTTCATCGGCATGGTCTTCGCCGAGACCAGGGTGACGGAACGGTTCGAGGAGAAACTCGCCCCGTTCAGGGACGCGTTCGTTGCCATATTCTTCGTCACCTTCGGCATGCTGATCGATCCCTCCATGTTCTCCCAGGTGGTGGGTCTGGTGGTCATAGCCGTGATCCTGGTGATCATCAACGATGTGCTGATCACCGCCTCCCTGGCCTTCTTCATCGGATTCTCGCCCCAGGGGGCTGTGTCCATGGGCACCTCCCTATGCGGCCGAGGCGCGGAATCCATCATGTACGCCTCGGTGGGCAGCAGGGCGGTGGGCTCCACCCGGGGCGCGGAGCTGTACCCCTTCGCCGGGGCCTTCTGCTTCGTCATGAGCGCCATCACCCCCTTCCTCATGAAGAGGTCGCTCACCATCACCAGGGCCCTCTCCCGCCTCCTTCCCCCCTACCTCAGATTCAGCGGCGGGGTGATCTCACGATCGGTGAGCAAGCTGGTCATGCCCTCCTCCCTCAGCCTCTACCACAGGCCCAGGAAGCTGGGCATGGCCCTGGTGGTCTACTTCCTGATCATCTGCGGCGTGGTGGCCACCGGTGGGGTCCACCACGTGATCACCGCCGGTATCGGGCTGCTGGTCACCTTCAGCTTCCTGGCCCTGATCTACGGGGAGCTGGACCCGGTGGTCCTGCACACCAACTACAGCAGCATAGGCGTGGCCCCGGGGTCCCGCGGCCACCTGTCCCGGTTCGTGTCCGGATTCATCTTCCTTACCCTTCTCTCCATACTCGGTATCGCCTTCCTGCTTCCCTACAGCTGGGTGCTGAGCGTGGTGGTCGCCCTGGCCTACCTGTCCATCTCGGTCCTGATGATGAGGGACAACTACTACCGGACCTTTCACCACGGGGGGGAGGTGACCGTCGCGAAGGATCTGCTCCCGTGGGAGAGGGGCGATCTCCCCTACAGGAACAGGAGACGGTGGAGGGATCTGTGAACAGTATTTTACATAAACACCCTTTTTCCTCCACTCATTTAAGGGTGTTACATCTAACAAACAATATTTGCAACATCATTGAGATGGGTTAGGATCCTGGCGGTGCTGGGCGAAATCGGGGTCTGCCTGGTCCCCGGGGTCATCCTGCTGATAATATACCTGGTGTTGTCCAGGCGATCAGAACTAGATGCGGCCGCCGGGATTTGAACCCGGGCTTAAGGCTTGGGAAGCCTCAGTCCTAACCACTAGACTACGGCCGCCTGTCCACTGAATCCACGAACAGGGCTTAATTCTTTTTGCCCGGCAGGGGCGCCTCAGCTCACCGTTTCCAGTTGACTTATTATGTTCCAGATGAGCGTCCTCCCGTGCAACGGGATGTTGGGGTCGTTGGCCAACTCATCCAGTATGAAGATGGCGCTGGCCGCCCTCACATCCAACGCCTCGTCCTTCTGCTGGATCCTCTCCTTGGCCTCGGTGGCCCCCCTGCGTATGTTCCTTGGCACGGAGGTATCCTCGGCCAGCTGATCCAAGACCTCGATGATCTGCCTCAATTTCACGTCTGTGTCCACACTCTCACCTCCACCTGATCGGTGGCAATTCATTCCTCGGGGGGCTCGAATCTCAGCTCCCCCTTCTCCTTGAAGACGGTAACCACCATCAATGTCTTAATATCCTTCACGCCCTGGATATTGGACACCTGCGAGATCAGGAAGCTCTTCATTTGATCGTACCTCCTGAACTTCACCTTGAGTATCACGTCGGTGTCCCCGGTGACCAAGAAGACATCCTCGACCACGTCGAAACCGGCCAACTTCTCGGCGATCCTGTCCACTTCCTTGGTATCCACCTTCAGGGAGACCACGGCCGATACCTGCTCGTCCCCGAAGTAGGTGGACATCACCGAATCGTACTCCGTTTGATTCTCTTCACCCATCTCAACATCCTCCTGGCCCTCGCGGAATCTTGGCGGGTTTGCCGCATCTTTCAGAATCTACGGGCGAACCTGTCTAGATGGCCGTTTCGAACTCCTCCTGAAGATCCATGATCACCTGTTCGAGAACCTCCTCGAGACTGGGGCTCCGGTACTCTCGAAGTCCGCCAAGCTCACTCTGGATTCGTGCCACAAAGGAGGCATTTTCCCTCAGAAACTCGACATTGCAGAGAGTCTCTTCCATTCACTTCACCTCTGGCCAACATTCCGCGATTGTTGACGGTAATCGCCAGATAAATGGTTTCATATTTAATGCTTTTCTCGTCGAGATTCGGGTCTTGGATGCGACCGAGCGCTCTGGACTAGTCGAGGAGGCCGGAGGAGATGATCATCTTCTGGACATCGCTGGTGCCCTCGTATATGTCGGCCACCCTGGCATCCCGGAAGTGCCTCTCCACCCTGCTCCCGGCGAGGCACCCCCTCCCCCCCAGCACCTGGATCGCCTCGCTGGTGACCTCCATGGCCGCCCTGGTGGCGGACAGCTTGGCCATCGACACCTTCTGGGTGGCCCTGACTCCACCATCCAGAAGGCGAGCCGCCCCCCTGGTCATCAGTCTGGCCCCCTCCACAGCGGTGGCCATCTCTGCGATGCGCCATCTCATGGTCTGGAACCGGGTGAGGGGCCTTCCGAACTGCTCCCTTTCCTTGGCGTGAGAGATCGCCTCCTCCAGGGAGCCCTGGGCCATGCCCACGGCCTGGGCCGCCACCGCCACCCTCCCAGCGTCCAGGGCGGACCCAACCACCTTCCTCCCATCCGGCAGGAGGTACCCCTGGTCCACCCTCACCCCCTCCAGGGAGAGGGGGGCCTGTACCGAGCCCCTCATCCCCATGGTGCCGATGGGGGGCCCTACCCTCGCCCCAGGCGAATCGTTACGGATGAGGAGGGCGACCAGCTCCTCCCCCTCCCGGGCGAAGACGAGGCTGAGCCCGTCGGGGCGCAGATTGGTCACGAAGGTCTTCTCCCCCTCCACCAGGTACTCCCCGTCCTCCCTCTCGGCGCTGGTCTCCAGGGAGGATAGGTCCGACCCCGCACCCGGCTCGGTGAGGGCGAACGATCCCAGGAGCTCACCTCTGACCAGCCCGGGGAGGAACTCCTCCTTCCGATCGCTCGAGCCGAATCGATCGATGGTCCGACCGACCAGGCAGTTCTGTACGGAGACGGTGAGGGCGAACGAGGGGGAGGCCTTGGCCAGCTCCTCCACGGCCAGGGCGAGGTGCAGATGGTCCAGCCCGCTCCCCCCGTACTCCGGGGAGACCAGGAGGCCCAGCAGGCCCTCCCGGGCCGCGCTCTCCAGCAAATCGTGGGGGAAGATGTCCTTCTGATCGATCTCCCTGGCCCGGGGGAGGACCTCCTCCTTCGCGAAGCTCTCCACGCGATCACGGAACGCCTCCTGGTCCTCGGACAGCTCGTGATCCATGCCACTTCCCATGGTCACCCCATGTACTTAGGGATGCTCCATGTACAGGGCGTCCTCTTCCCCCGAGTCGTCGCAGTAGTAGCCCGCTATGATGCCTATCACCCGGAACCCCGACCTGAGGTACATGTTGATCGCCGGGACGTTGGACAGCCGCACCTCTAGGGTCACCTTCTTCTCCCTTTCCCTGGAGAACTCGAGCACCTTCGACAGGAGGGAGCGGCCCACCCCCTTCAGCCTCTCCTCCGGCACCACCGCGATGGAGAGGAGACGGGTCTCCGGAAGACCACTGCGGTCCATCAGGGAGGCGTAGCCCACCATCCGATCGCCCGAGAAGGCCACCCAGGTGTGGAAGCACTCCTTCTCGATCAGGTAACTCATCATTTCTGGAGTGAAACTGTCCCTTCCGAAGCAACGGCTCTCCACCCTCTGCATGGGTGGGAGGTCCACCGGTTCCGCCTCTCTGATCAGCACCGTCACCTACACCGACCGCCAGGGAGATAAGTTCACCCCTGGCCCACCGAAAGGAAAAGATAGCAGAAAGGAGATGAATCGCGTGCATGGTCCACATCGGGGCGATCATCGGGGAACCGCCGGAGGGGGAGGTATGGATCAGGGGATGGGTCCACCGCATCCGCAGCAGCGGGAAGATCGTGTTCGCCACCATCAGGGACGCCTCCGGCGTTCTCCAGGTCACCCTTAAGAGGGACAACCTGGCCCCGGAGGAGTTCGAGTCGGCATCACAGGCGGCCATCGAGTCCTCGGTCATGGTCCGGGGGGAGGTGGTGGAGGACCCCCGGTCCCCGCATGGGGTGGAGATGCGGGCCTCCTCCTTCCGGCTGGTGGGGGGAGCGGACCCATTCCCCATCACCGAGTACCAGAGCGAGGAGCTGCTCCTGGACAACCGCCACCTCTGGGTCCGGTCCAGGGAGCAGGCGGCTGTGATGAGGGTCAAGCACACCGCCCTGGAGGGGGCCAGGGAGTGGATGGCGGAGAACGGGTTCTGGGAGGTGTCGCCCCCCATACTCACCACCAACGCCTGCGAGGGGGGGACCACCCTGTTCGAGCTGGACTACTTCGGTAGACCTGTCTACCTCAGCCAGAGCGCCCAGATGTACCTGGAGGCCCTGTGCTACTCGCTGGAGAGGGTCTACTCCCTCACCCCTTCCTTCCGGGCGGAGAAGTCCCGCACCCTGAGGCATCTCTCCGAGTACTGGCATTTGGAGCTGGAGGAGGCCTGGGTGGACCACGAGGGCAACATGGAGATCCAGGAGGAGCTGGTGACCGCCATGGTGCGGGCGGTCCTGAGGGACAGGAGGGAGGAACTGCGCCTTCTGGACAGGGACACCGAGCCCCTGGAGGAGGTCTCGCCCCCCTTCAACCGGGTCAGGTACTCCCAGGTGGTGGATCGTCTCCGGGACATGGGACGCGACCTCTGCCACGGGGCCGACCTGGGCACGGCGGAGGAGAGGGAGCTGACCCGGGGGGAGAGCACCCCCCTGTTCATCACCCACTTCCCCAAGGAGTGCAAGGCCTTCTACATGAAGGAGGATGAGGACGACCCCTCCCTATACAAGTGCGCGGACCTGCTGGCCCCGGAGGGTTACGGGGAGATCATCGGGGGCAGCGAAAGGGAGACCGATCTCGACCTGCTGGTGGACAGGATGGGTAAGGAGGGGGTGCCGCTGGAGCCCTATGACTGGTACCTGGACCTGAGGAGGTACGGCTCCGTGCCCCACTCCGGATTCGGCCTGGGTGTGGAGAGGGTGGTCCGCTGGATCTGTGGGCTGGAGCACATAAGGGACGCGATACCCTTCCCCCGGACGGTCAACCGGGTCTATCCCTGAGCGAACCTGGCCATGTGGATCAGCAGCCGGTAGTACCTCTCCAGCTGCCCGACGTCCACCCACTCGTCGGCGATGTGACACACCCCGGAGGGCCCGGGTCCGCAGATGTACACCTGGGGATTCGCCTCGGAGAACCTGGCGGCCTCGGTGGCGAAGGCAGCCTTCACCTTCCCGGTGCCCAATTGATCGATCATCTCGCTCAGCATGCCGGAATCCTCGGGGGCACGGAAGGAGTTCAGCCTGGCGATGTGATCCATCCGGTACTCCTCCCCCTGGAGCCTGCCGTCCACCAGGGACTCCACCTCCTCCAGGTCCATGGAGGCCGGGAAGCGGACGTCCACCTCCGCCCGGCAGCTCTCCGGGACCACGTTGTTCTTGGTCCCCCCGGAGATGGTGGTGTAGCACATGGTCATGCCGTCGGTGGGTGCCCCTGGCGTCGTGGCCAGGTCGTCCATGAGGGAGAGGAGGACCTGCATCCGACTGATGGCGTTGTCCCCCAGCCAGGGCTGGCTGGAATGGGCCGCCTTCCCCCGGGTGGTGAGGCGGAACCGGTACACACCCTTCTCCTCGGAGACCACCCGCATGTCGGTGGGCTCCCCGATCATCACCCCCGGGGCCTCCTTCAGCGCCGGGGACCGGGAGAGGCGCAGCGCCCCCCGCATGCCCTCCTCCTCGTCGGTGGTCAGGAATACGGAGAAGGGCACCCCCTCCTCCGAGAGGGTCCTTGCGGCGTGCAGCATGGCCGCCACCGCCCCCTTCATGTCGGCCGTCCCCCGGCCGTACACGATATCGCCCTCCCTCTCCCCCTGTCCGCGGGTCCATCCCTCCCCGGTCGGCACCACGTCCAGGTGGCCGGACATGATCAGGCCTGTTCCCGCGGTGGCCTCGATGGCCGGGCACTCCTCCCCGTGGACGGTCACCTCCATCCCGCAGTCGCCCAGCCACTCATTGCAGAACTCCACGATGGCCCCCTTGTCGGCCAGGTGATCGCTGTCGATCCCCATCAGCTCCATCAGCGTTTCCACGATCGTCTCCTTCATCTCTACCCCCCGTAGAATGGGGTTTCCACCACTTCTGCCTTTGCCGCCCTTCCCCGGATGATCACCTCGATTTCGGTCCCCACCCGATGGGAAGGAGGGGGAAGGTAGCCCATGCCTATCCCCCTCTCCAGGCAGGGGGAGTGGGTCCCGCTGGTGACCCTGCCCACCTCCTCCCCGTTCACGGTGAGGGAATAGCCGTGCCTGGGAACGCCCCGGTCCACCATCTGGAATCCTGCCAGGCGTGGATATTCCTCCTCCTTCTGGTGGAGCAGGGCCTCCCTGCCGATGAACTCGTGGTCCCAACCGATGGCGAAGGGGGGACCGGTCTGGAGGGTGGTCTGGGATCCGTCGAAGTCCGTGCCGGAGAGCAGCAGCCCCCTCTCCAGCCTCAGGGTGTCCCTGGCCCCCAGGCCGGCCGGGAGGAGACCGTGCCCCTCCCCCCGGTCCAGAAGGAGGCGCCACAGCTCGACGGCCAGGGGATTCTCCACGAAGATCTCCACCCCCTCCTCTCCGGTGTATCCGGTGCGGGAGATGAAGCAGTCGCCCGGGGAAAGCATCTCCTCCAGGAGGTTCCCGCCGAGCCCCAGGTCGAACATGCCCCCGGAGAAGGGCCTGAGGGAGGAGACCGATGGGCGGGCCAGCCCGTCCACCAGGTCGAGGGCCCGGGGACCCTGGACGGCGATGCAGGAGATCTTGGCACCCAAGTCCACCACCTCTTGGTCCAGGGCATGGTCCCCCACCCACTCGAGCACCCTCTCCTGGGTACCGGCGTTCGGCACCATCATGTAGCGGTCCTCCCCCATCCTGAACACGATGGTGTCGTCGATGATCCGGCCCCCCTCGTCCAGCAGGTGAACGTAGGTCCCCTTACCCACCTTCCCCCGGACATCGCGGGTGCACAGGCGGCCGAGCGATTCCCCGGCCCCCTCCCCCGCGATCATGATCTCCCCCATGTGGGAGACGTCGAACATGCCCGCCCTCCCCCGGACGGCCAGGTGCTCCTCCACGATGCCGCTGTACTGGACGGGCATATGGAAGCCGGCGAACTCGGTCATCCTGGCCCCCAGGTCCAGGTGCTCCTGGTGCAGTGCGGTGGTCCTCATGGCACCCATCAATCTGAGCGGGCCGGTAAAATACCCTTCCCTCAGCCCAGGATCTCCTCCAGCCGCTCCCGGAGCACCTTGGCCGGGATGTCCGGGAGGGAGATGTATGTGGTCCGCCCTCCCCCGGAGTCGCCGGCCACCTTGGTCTCGATCAGCCCCTCCCCGGAGAGGTCCTTCAGGTAGGACCAGAACTGGGTGTGCCCCCGGGGCTTGAGCCCGCACTCCTCGGCCGCCACCTGGTAGTTCCTCTCCACCTCACCGGTGGTCACGTACAGCTGGTCCTTCATGGTGCGGGCGATGGCCAGCAGGGTCACCTTCCTCTGCTTGTCCAGCCCATCGATCCTCGACTCGGTGACCACGCTGTAGGTGAGGGCCTTCGCCGCCCTGACGTCCTCGGGGGTGACCTGATCCCTCCCCTCCTCCTCGGCCAGTATGCCCCCCTTCTCCAGCAGCTCTATGGCGAACCTGGCGTCCCCCCAGTCTGAGGAGATGTCCGCTATCAGGTCCACCGACTCCATGCGCACCGCCCCGGGGAAGAAGGCCAGGTCCACCCTGTCCGTGATGATGTCCAGCAGCTCCTTCGGGCCGTACCTGTCGAACTGTACGGTGTTGGCCCGGCGGAAGGTGGAGAGGGAGGCGGCATCCAGCGTGTCCAGGAGGTACTTCTGGGAGATCATGATCAGGGAGATGGACCCCTTGGAGCCCACCTCCTCCTCGTCGAACCTGGAGAGGTTGTATATCAGGTCCCCGGCCCCCTTCTTCAGCAGAACGTCCACCTCGTCCAGGACCACCACCAAATGCATCCTGTTCTTGGTCACGTGCCTCCTGAGCGCCCGAAGCATCTCCGCCGAGGAGAAGCCCCGGTCGGGAAAACCCTCGTCGAAGTGCGTGACCAGGCGGAGTAGAACGCTGTTCTCGCTGGTCCTCTGCCTGCAGTTGACCACCACGAAGTCCATGGCCTTCCCCCGCTCCTGGAAGGACTTCTGGAGGTCCAGGCAGAACCGCTTGGAGAGGGCGGTCTTCCCGGTACCCACGCTGCCGATGAGGAAGGCGGTCTGGGAGACCCCGCTCTCCAGTACCGGACGGAACAGCATCCACAGTCTTTCCATCTGCCTCTCCCTGTGCACCAGCCTCTGGGGCACGTAGTCGAAGGAGAGCTTGGACATGTCCTTGAACAGCCTGGACCGCTGGCCGGGGTAATCTTCCATCAACTTCTGTTCACCCTGATGAATCCTGAACAAGGGATTATTGAGACTCCTCGCTCTTCAAACTTGTCCACCAGCAGGTTCAGGCCCAGCGAGTCCGAGGCCATGTGACCGGCTATGACCACGTTGATATGGTGCTTCTTCGCCTCCTTGGCGTTCTCCTCCGGTATGTGCATGCCCACGATGGTGCCCACCCCCGCCTGGGAGAGCCGCTCGTAGACCTCCTTGGGCCCGGAGGTGCCCCCGGTCATGTCCACCACCACCTTGCCCGCCTTCTTGTTCTTCTCCCCCACGAACACCTTGGGGCCGGCGTTGTTCCTGGCGGCCCGATCGTACTCCGGGATGCCGTAGAGGATGTCCATGATGTCCTTCACCCGTTCCGGTTCCCTCCGATCGAACTCCTTCTGAAGGTAGGTCTGTACATGGTTGTCAGAGGGGGTGTGTAAACACATGAACGGTATGTCCATCAGGCGGCAGGCGTCCACCGACTGGTCGTGGTTCCTGGCGTGGACCTTCTTCATCACCTCATCGATCCGGGGGCCGAACAGCCCCTCGGCCACCGTGATGCCTATTCCCAGCTGTTCCAGCTCGTTCTCCTGCAGGTGCATCACCTCGTAGAAGTGGCCCGACGCCTTCCCGTGGGGGTGGTGTCCCATCAGGGCGTCCACCCGGGTACCCCTCTCCCTCAACCGATCGGCGAGCACCACCTCCCCGGTGGAGATGTCCACACCCACCATGAGGGACTCCACCTCCGCCTCCGGATCGCCGTAGAGGATCCTGCTGTCGTAGTAGGGGTTCCACAGGTTGTCCCTGTCGTACCGCTCCCTCTCCTGGTCATCCAGCTTGTCGAAGTCCTCCTTCTCTTTACGAAGAACGGCCCCGATCTCCTCCTCATCCCTGGGATCGGCCTCCCTTCCCAGATCGACGGCCAGCTCGTACAGCTCCTGAAGCTTCATGCGAATCGGTCGAATACCTTCCCGGCATTATATAAGGGTGCCGGGCCCAGCGGGAGGGGAGGGGGCATCTGGCCCTCTAGAGAAAAGATAGTTATAAGGTCGGGGGCATTGTTCGCTTGGTTCAGATGAACGATGTGGAATCAGTCATCAAATCGACCATCGGTGCTATGCACACCGAGGACCTCATCGTGGAGGCCATGAGGGACCTGGTCAAGGACGAGATCAAGAGGTACGTCCGGCAGAAGCTGGACGAGAACCCCGAGGCCAAGAGGCAGGCCAAGGAGATCGTCGGGGAGCTGGTGCAGGCCAAGATCCAGGAGACCTACGCGCTGATGAGGCTGGGCAAGCTGGGGGCCGAGTTCGGCGTCTCGATAGCCCCGGGAGAGTTCAGGGACAAGCTGGAGAAGGACCTGGCCTCCCTGGTGGAGAGAGAGGTCTCCCGGGTCATGGATAAGATGTGAGAAAAATCGGTCGGGGGAAAGTGTTTGCGGGCAGAGGCGGAACCGTCCACCTCTGCTGGGAAGGGCGGTATCTCACCCGAAGAGCGCTCCGAGACCAGCGGCGGCCTCTTCCTCGCTGACCTCTTCCTCTTCCTCCTCTTCCTCCTCTTCCTTCGCCTCTTTTTCCTCACCCGCGGGGGCACCGCCCTCGGCCGGGGCGGCGGCAGGAGCCGCGGCCACGGCGGTGGTGGCGATGGCCTCATCGATGTCGATACCCTCGAGAGAGGAGGTAAGGGCCTTCACCTTGGCGGCGTCAGGCTCGATACCCGCGCTCTCAAGCACGTTGCCGATCGCATCGTCGGTAATCTCCTTCCCAGCGGCGTGAAGAACCAAAGCGCTGTATATATACTCCATTCTAGTACCTCCTTCTGATCATCCGAACAGGGAACCGAGACCAGCGGCGGCCTCTTCCTCGCTGACCTCTTCTTCCTCTTCCTCTTCCTCTTCCTCGGCCTCCTCCTTCTCCTCCTCTGGCTCCTGGGCGGCGGCAGGGGCCGACGTCAGCCTCTTCTCGATGCGCTCATCCTGGAGCTCGGGGGCCTGGGAGGCCAGGGCGAGCATGTGCGAATCTGCCTTGGAAAGCAGGATCTTGATGTTCTCCGGATCGGGGAAGACCGCTTCCACGCTGAGACTGATGGCTTCCCGATACGCCTTGGAGATCAGCAGTGGCAGGGTCTCGGGCGTCGGATACGCAACGGCCATTCCCAGCCGCAGTGCGTTGCCGGCCGCCTGGGCGAGCATGTCCTCGTAGTAGCCCTCGGGGATCTCCAGCTCCTCCTTGTGGTAGAGGATGCCGTCCTCGAACGCCGCCCTGAGGTCCAGACCCACCGTCATGGGGAGGATGTCCAGCCTGGGCAGTATCTTGGCGACGTCCTCGGGTATCTCCTCCCCAGCCTTGACTATGACCCTCTTCTTCTTGATGACGATCTTCCCGCCCTCGATGGCCGCGGGGACACCGATCTTCTGCAGCTCCCCGACGAAGGGTCCCGGGGGGAACGAGGTCTCCCCGGCCTTGACCACGATGTCGTCGGGGGCGATGTCCCCGGGCTTGGCCGGGGCGGGGGTCTTGGTCTTCTCCAGACGCTTGTAGAGCTGGAAGGGGTTCATTTCGGTGGCCAGGAGGGCGACCTGTCCCTGCACCTCGTCCTTCAGGACCTCCAGTCCCTCTCGGTTCTTGGAAGCCTCGTCGATGGCGATGGAGATCAGGTTGTTCCTGGTCATCTTCATGGTGGTGTGCTCCCTGAGGTTCCTCCTCATCTTCTGCATCTGGGGGGCCGGAATGCCCCCCACGTCAGCCACGGCCAGGACCGGGCTGCCTACCATGGTGTCCTTGATCTCCTCCACCATCTTCCTTTTCCACGGTGCCACATGCGCCATTGTCGACCCTCCTACTTCAGCCTCTCAGACGGGCCCATGGTCGTCTTGATGTAGGCCGAATCGATGTTCTGCTCTCCCCTCTCCAACTGGCCCTCGATCCTCTTAAGGATGGATTCGATGTTGTCCGCGATCTGCTCTGGGTCCATCTCCACGTTGCCCACCGGGGCGTGGAAGGTTCTCTTGTCCCGCGTCCTCACGGACACGGACCTCACCAGGTTCTCTATGACCTGGTCCGGGTCGGCCCCTGGCGGTATGGGCTTGGGCATCTTGCCCCGGGGACCGAGGAACACGCCCATCCTCTTTCCGATGGTGGGCATCAGGGGCGCCTCGGCGATGAAGTAGTCGTACTCCTTCGCCAGTGTCTTCGCCTCCTTCTTGTCATCGGCTATGGTGGCCAGCTCCTCGGGGGTGATGGTGCGGTCCGCCATTTCCTTGGCCTTGTACACCAGCTCTTCCCCGCCTATGACGCAGATCCTGACATCCCTCCCCCTCCCATGGGGCAGTATGATGTCCTCCTGTATCCTGTTCCTGGGAACGGAGAGATCGACGTCCTTCAGATTGATCGCCAGATCGACCGTCTCGGCAAAATTCCTGTTCTTTCGGGCCTGCAATGCTTTCTTGACGGCCTCGACCGTATCTCTTTCTGCCAGTTCAATCCCTCCCGTAGTACCAGCGAGCCTGAGCTCTCCTACAGGTGAGACTCCTTAAATCAACACCCATTAATAAGGTTTATGGGGACTCGGCCTGCAGCCGATCGTCGAACTCGCCGTCCTCGATCCTCCGCTGGGCCCTCTTGGCGGGCTCCCCTTCCAGGGTCACGCCCATGGAGTAGCAGGTTCCGGCGACCTCCTTCACCTTCTCCTTCATGGTCTTCCCCAGCAGGGAGTCCTCCTTCATCTCGGCGATCTTGATCGCCTGGTCCATGGACAGGTCCCCCACCCTCTGGGTGCGGGCCTCTCCCGAGCCCCTCTTCAGGCCCAGCTCGTTCTTCACCAGCGCCGAGGTGGGCGGAGTGCCCACCTTGATATCGTACACCTTGGTGGAGGTGTCCACGATCACCTTCACCGGGACCTTCATCCCCTTGAAGTTCTTGGTCTTCTGGTTTATGCTGTTCACGATCTCCATGATGTTGACGCCCAGGGGGCCCAGTGCCGGACCCAGTGGGGGACCGGCGCTGGCCTGGCCGCCGTCAACAAGGACCTCTATAGTCTCTGCCATGAATCATCACCTATCCTTCTCGAGTACTCTCACGTGGTCTCCTCTCACCGTCACCGGTATGGGCACCATGGCCTCGAACAGCTCCACGGTGATCTCCTCCTTACCCTCGTCGATCTGCTGCACCCTGGCCTTCTCCCCCTTGAAGGGGCCGGCCACCAGCTCGACCACGTCACCCTCCATGATGCCGGAGACCAGTGGCTTGGGGGTGAGGAAGTGGTCGATCTCGTCGAAGGTGGTCTCCCCCTCCACCAGGCCGCGGGCCCTCCTCAGGCCCTTGACCGTCTCCTTGAGCTGGTCGGTGTTCATGGCCTCCAGGAGCACGTAGCCACGCAGGTTGGTGGGGGAGAGTATGGAGAACACGCCGGCGTGGCTCCCCTTGGCCTTGCTGGCCAAGGAGTCGGCCACGTTCCTCTCGTGTCCGATGGAGGTTTTCAGGGCCATGATGGACTGCCTGGCCACGGCGGTGAACTGGACACTGGATCGGTCCTCTGGCTCCCCGTCCGGCCAGGCCTCCAGGGTGATGGTGACCCGGTCCTCGTACTCGGCGCCCTTGGGGGCGGTCACCTCCAGCTCCAGCTGCTTGGGGCGGTTCTCCAGCTGCAGCTCCACCTCCTCTCCGGGGAGGTCGCTCTGCCACACCACCCTGGTGGCGTCGTACAGCTTGACCAGCCACTCGGCGGCCCCCTCCACCTCGGAGACGGCCTCCACCGAGACGGACAGCTTGGCGGTGGTCCGCTGGTCGTCCCTCTCCTGCAGCTGGATCTCCCAGCTGGCCTTCCCCGCTGTGGGGATCCTCTGCTCGGTGGGGACGGCCGAGAAGCCCACCCTCCCCTGCATGTATTCCTGGGGAGGTTCGCTAGCCTCTTCATCGAACATTCGATCAACCTCTAGAAGTAATCCGGCAGGTAGTTCATCAACCAGTAAATCAGGAAGCCCAGCCCCCCGATGAGGATAAGTCCCAGGCCAGTGATCTGAATTATCCTGACATACTCATCGTTGGAGGGTTTCCGGGCCATCTTCAGTACCCTGCCGTACTTGCCCTTGCCAAAGCGCTTCGCTCTATCCTCTATGTCCTTCTGGACTTCCCAGGACTTATCAACGATGTCCATGTGAACACTCTACGGCAACAAGCCAATTCATCCCGATACTAAATACTTTCCCTACGGGTCAAATAGCTTTCGGGTGGACTCACTTGATGAAGTCGACGTCCACCTCATCCGCCGTACGGGTCTCCTTGGGACCCAGTATGTGCTTGGACTTCACCCCGGTGACCACCACCATCACCCGCACCTTGTCCTCCAAGGTGGGGTCTACGGCGGCCCCCCAGATGATCCTGGCATTGGGGCTAACCTTGGACTGGATGACCTCGGCCACCCGCTCGGCCTCGGAGACGCTCATGTCCTCCCCACCGATGACGTTGACCAGTGCGCCGGTGGCGTTGCTGATGTCCACGTCGATCATAGGGGAGTTGATGGCCTCGTCGACCGCCTCGTCGATCCGGTCCTCATTCTCCCCCTCGCCCAGGCCGATCATGGCCACCCCTCCGCCCTTCATGATGGTCTTCAGGTCGTTGAAGTCCAGGTTGACCAGACCGGGCTTGGTGATCAGCTCGGTGATGCCCTTGATGCCCCTCATGAGCACCTCGTCGGCCACCTTGAAGGCGGCGTTCAGGGAGAGCCTGGGGACCAGCTCCAGAAGCTTGTCGTTGGGGATGACGATGACGGTGTCGGCATGATTGCGCAGCCTTTCCATGCCCCACTCGGCATTCTCCATCCTGATGGTCCCCTCGGCCTTGAAGGGCGAGGTGCATATCGCCACCGTCAGGGCGCCCATCTCCTTGGCCAGCTGGGCAATGAACGGGGCCGCGCCGGTGCCCGTGCCGCCGCCCAGTCCGGCGGTGATGAATACGATGTCCGCTCCGGTCATGATCTTCCGGAGTTCCTCCTCCACCTCCCTGGCGGACTCCTCGCCCACCTGGGGCAGCGCTCCTGCCCCCAGGCCGCGGGTGCTCCTCCTGCCCAGCAGGATCTTGTTGGGGGCCCTCACGGCCAGGAGGTGCTGGGCGTCGGTGTTGGCGGCGTAAAGCTCGGCTCCCACCACTCCAGCGTCGACCAGGCGCGTGATGGTGTTCGAACCGCCCCCACCGCATCCCATGATCTTGATGTTCGTCTTAAGACCAGACAGTATATGTTCGAGCTCCTCATCCGCAGCAGAGTAGTTCTGATAGGGCGGTTGGCTATCGTCCGCCTCCTCTCCGGCACGAGACAGAGCATCACTGACCAAAGATTTCATTTACAAGGCCTCCCTGGAGCGCTGGTCACTGCTACCACTGGCGCATATCGCCCCACAGCAGGGGCTACGTGTATTTGAGGTTTAATAGGTTTCGGTAACCCTGGAAAGAATGGGAGAGGTGACCGATACCCTCGGGGGCCGTCTACCGGACCAGGTCCACTTCCGCCTCGTTCACCTGGGTGGTCTCCTCGCTCTTCCCCAGTATCTGCGAGGATTGCACCCCGGTCATGACCACCATCACCCTCATCTTCTGCTCCAGCGCCGGGTCTATGGCCGCCCCCCAGATGATCCTGGCATTGGGACTCACCCGGTTCTGGATCTCCTCGGCCACCTTCTCGGCCTCCGAAACGGTCATGTCCGGCCCGCCCAGCACGTTGATCAGGGCGCCGGTGGCGGTGGAGATGTCCACGTCCAGCAGGGGAGAGTCTATGGCCTCCTCGATGGCCTCCATGGCCCGGTCCTCGGCGTGCGTCTCGGACTCGCCCAGGCCGATCATGGCCACCCCTCCGCCCTTCATGATGGTCTTCAGGTCGTTGAAGTCCAGGTTGACCAGACCGGGCTTGGTGATCAGCTCGGTGATGCCCTTGATGCCCCTCATGAGCACCTCGTCGGCCACCTTGAAGGCGGCGTTCAGGGAGAGCCTGGGGACCAGCTCCAGAAGCTTGTCGTTGGGGATGACGATGACGGTGTCCGCCACGTTCCTCAACCTCTCCAGCCCCCAGTCCGAGTTCTCGATGCGGTACCGCCCCTCCCCCTTGAAGGGCGTGGTGGTGATCGCCACCGTCAGGGCGCCCATATCCTTGGCGATGCTGGCCACAACGTTGGCCGCGCCGGTGCCGGTGCCGCCGCCCATGCCGGCGGTGATGAAGACTATGTCCATATCCTGGAGGGTGTGCCTGAGCTCCTCCTCCGCCTCCCTGGCGGCCTCCTCGCCCACCTGGGGCAGGGCCCCGGCCCCCAGGCCGCGGGTGGTGCGCCTGCCCATCAGGATCTTCTGGGGTACGTCCACGGTGAGCAGGTGCTGGGCGTCGGTGTTGCATGCGATGATGTCCGCGCCCTCGACACCCTCCTCCACTATCCTGGCCGCGGTGTTGCTGCCGCCGCCGCCAACGCCCACTATGCTGATGTTGGTCCTCAGTTTCTGGAGAACGTCGATGAGCTCGGCCTCGGTGCCGTCTTCCTGGGGAGGGCTGAGCGCTTCCTCCTGCTGAGGCTCATCCTCCCTTGCAAGAGCTTCCTCTACAAATGATTTCATTTCCCTTCACCCTCAAATCGACCTGATGGGATATGTGACGATGTGCATCCCAAATGTACTTTTCCATTATGGGCGCAGATATTTAAAAGTTCTTTTATGGTAAGGGTTTTATACAACCATCTGGGGAAAAGCTCTATCAAACACCCCTTTCCATGTGAACGCCGATGAAGGCAAGGGCGGAGGCGAGGTTCAAGGGCAGAGTGCAGGGAGTCTTCTTCCGGGACTACACCAGGAGGTTCTCGCAGGAGCTTGGCCTGACGGGATGGGTGAGGAACTGCCGGGACGGATCGGTCCAGGCCGTCTTCGAGGGGGAGAAGGCGGACATCCAGGAGGTCATCAGGCGGCTCAGGGAGGAGCATCCTCACGCCTTCGTTCAGGACGTCCAGGTGGATTGGAAGGAGCCGCGGGACGAGTTCCGGGAGTTCAAGGTCACCTACTGAACCTCGATGCCGTACACCCTTTCCGGATTCTCCTTGTGGATGCGGAGGGCGTCCTCCTCTGAGAGCATTTCTTCCTGCAGCAGCCAGCGCATCCTCTTGGGCACGGTCTTGGGCGGCATGACCGCCCCCGGCCTCTGGGGATCGTCGATGTAGTCGGTCTCCATCAGGAACCTGGTCCCCTTGGAGCAGGCCTCGCTCATGGCCGGCCTGCTGGCCAATATCGAGGGGAATAGCCCGTGGGTCTCCTCCTGGGTCACCAAGGGAGGGGAGAAGTGCTTGACCACCTTCTCCCTGGGCAGGCCGGCCCGGTCGGCCATCCTCCCTAGCTCCCCCATCTCCTCCGGACCGGAGCTCTCGGTGTGCAGTACCACCGGGCAACCGATCTCGGCCGCCCTTCTCATGCCGTACTCCATGATGTCGTTCGACTCCCGCAGTACCTCATCGGACACGGGGAAGTGGGGCCTTCCGATCTCCCCGATGGCCATGCATCGACCCTCGAGGACCAGGTCGGCGGCGATGTCCATCCCCTCCCGCATGACCTCGGAGGCCCCCTGCAGCCCCAGTTTCCTTTCCAGGTCCAGCAGGAGGACCGGGTACGGACCCACCGTCACCCATACCTGGACATCGGTCTCCCGGTTACATCTCTCCGCCAGTCCCAGGGTGATATCGTAAGACCGGCGGAAGTCCTCCCCCTCAAGGATCGGGACCTCCTCGTAGGGGAGGTGGCAGAGTATGGCGTGGGTGCCACCCTCCTTCTGGAATTCCCGGATGGCCTCGACGTTCCGGCCCTGGGGCTGCAGGTGAAGGTGGTTGTCCAGAACGGGAAACGACATTATCGCAGCAGACCTGCCGCCCTGAGCTCCTCGGTGATCTTGTTGACGGCGGCCTCCACGTCCTGGGGCTTCCTGGCCCCAGTGCACACCAGCTTGCCTGATCCGAACAGCAGGACCACCACCTTGGGCTCGTCTATGCGGTATACCAGGCCGGGGAACTGCTCCGGCTCGTACTCCACCTTCTCCAGTCCCAGGGAGATGGCGATGGCGTTCAGGTTGATCTCCTGCTCCAGGTCGGAGGAGGCCACGATGTTCTGGACCTCGATCACCGGCTCGATGGTGATCTTGATGCCGGCGCTCTCCACCTGCTTGGCCACCTTGTCGATGGCCACCTTGACATCGTCCAGGGACTTGGCCCCGGTGCACACCACCTTGCCGCTGCGGAAGAGCAGGGTGGCGGTCTTCGGCTCCTTCAGCCTGTATATGAGGCCGGGGAACTGCTCCGGCTCGTACTCCGCGCCCTCCAGGGCGAGGGCGATGGACTGGAGGTCCAGCTCCTCCCCCAGGGAGGTCGACGCTACCACGTTCTCTATCTTGATCTTGGCCATTCGGTCACCGGCAGCTTGTATTTAAATAGTCCTTTATATACCTTTTGAGGTCCTAAGGGGCTGGATAAGTAGGAAGGTTACATATGTACAATAACTTGGGCCGGAACGGGAATGAACTTCAAGGCACCCACCCCTCACCTTAGTACATACGCCCGTGGTCGACCTGCACCCAGTTGATGAGTGTTACGAATGGAAAGCCCGGACCAGAGGGGGAGGACGTCAAACTTAAGCACCTCCCAATATTATAGAGGGTCACGAACGATCGACACCCCGAAAGGGCCTGTAGAAACGCCTGATCCGGTGCTTGAAGATGGAGCACCACCACTCCACCGGATTCCTTGGACCGAAGGTCCGATACTCCCATTCTATCCCCAATCTATCCAGGGCCCATGATTACCATGGGCCTCCATCGACGTAGACCTTCGGCCTGTCCTCGCAACTTCTCAACGCCTCCCTCATGAGGATCAGCGTGTCCAACGAGCTCCTGGACCGGGTGATCCCGATCGCCAGGATCTCCCGTGAATCGACGTGTATCGCCGCCCACAGGTACTGCCATCTTCCTTCGAGCTTGATCTTGGTCTCGTCGATGGCCACCTCTCGGCCTGTATGCATGACAGGCCGAGGTGCACCAGCATGATCCCTAGCGCTCTGATCTCATCCGATCTCCGGTCTTTCGAAAACCTTCTTACCTCTGAGTAGTTCTACTACTCTCGTGAGCACTCCCCACCCCTCTCTGAGGTTATCACATCAGAGAAGGATGTGCCCACACTTCACGTTTTCTCAAGCTGGCATCCCCCCAGGGGGGGGGGAGGGACCGAATGTTTCTTATATGAATAACTACAAATAAATTTCAAACACAAGGAGGATAGAATGACTCCTAATGGAGAAGAGCCGGGAGGAGCCGGCGACGAAACCATAGATGAGTATGGCCAGAAGATGTACAAAGAATCGTCCAAGGCCCTGCGGGAGGTAGGTGCGAAGACCATCCTCTCCGTGGGCGCAGCGATACTGATCTGGATCTTCGGTCAACTAGTGTTCCTGCCCATAGCCGAGGGATTCTCCGAAGAGTTCCTGGGCTATCCGGTCCACTCGATAGTGAGCTTTATCATAATCATAGCTCTGGCCTTCATCATCTTCTCCGTCTTCGTGTACGTGAAGAGGCTGAGCGATGCCTCGGCGGGTGTAATGGCATACCACTTCGGTAAGGCCAGTGGAGAGAAGCGCGTGGACAGCTACAAGAACTACCAGAATGCCATCTCCGGCATCCTGTACGTGATCGTGGTTGTCCTGGCGTATCTGCTCTTCGCCAACTATCTGGCCGAGATCCACGCTGCCCTGCCCGCCATACTGCTGCTGCTGATCGTGATATGGTCCATATTCGCTCTGTGGAAGAGCTTCGTGGCCATATCCCAAGAGATCGGGCGGTACACCAAGCGCTGGGCGGACGACATGGAGAAGAAATCGTGAGCTGGCTCCACTTCCCCCTCAGTGGGGGAGGCAAACCTTTTTCCATTTAATATTCCGTAGAGGGAAAACATGAAGGGCACGGACGATCCGAGGACCCAACTGGTCGAGTTCATGAGGAGGGGCGCATCCAGCACATTATACACTGTCATGATGGCCCTTCTGGTCTGGTTATTCGGCGTTCTGGTCTTCATACCGATAGCGGGATCCTTCGGCGCGGAGTCCCGCGGCATAGTGACCCTGGTCATCTTCCTCGTGTTCGCCGTCATGCTACTGAGATCGGTGCCGGGGCTGCGCAGGTTCATCGACCTACTCTCCGTGGTGCTGGCCAGGAAGTACGGCGTGCCCAGGGGAGCGGACGAGGGGCAGGCCAGGGTATACTACCGAAGCCTGGTGGGCATCGTCTCCCTCTTCGTGGTCTACCTGCTGTTCCTACCTCTGCTGCTGAATTTCCATCACGCCATAGCCGGAATCGTCCTGATCCTGGTGATCATGTGGGCCTTCGCCCTGTTCCTGAGGGTGCTTAAGGTCCTCGCGCCCTCCCTGGAGAGATGGCTCTCGGAGTGAGCGTGCTGGTCCTGGCCAACGGCCCGCCAATGTTTATATACCGTGGATTCTATAATGACACTTGTCCGACAACTATACAACAACCGTCGGACACGGAATGCGCGCGAAGAGTTTGTGTCATGACCGATACCGAAAGGATCACCGTCAGGATCCCCACCGAGAGGGTGCAGGCCCTTCAGACCCTGGTAGAGAGCGGGAAGTACTCCACCGTATCCGATGCGATCCGGGCGGCCATCGACGCGTTCGTGGACCGCCACTTCACACCGGAATACATCGAGAGGGTGACGGTGGAGCTGCCCAAGGGGAACGTGGTCGAGCTGGAGGGTCTGGTCCACGAGGGGGACTCCATATCGGTGGATGACGCCATTCGGACCGCGGTCCGCGAGTACATCAGAAAGAGGATCGAGAAGGCCATGAGGGACATGGACTGACCCCGCCTGGGATGCATCGGGGTGTTGGCGTGCGATGGGACCCTTTCAGTGAGGATAATATCGAAGAGGAGATCCGTCCCCTGAAGATACTTGCCATTGGATGCGGTGGGGCCGGCTGCAACAGCATCCATCGACTGAACGGTCTGGGCTTAGAGGGGGCGGAGACCGTTGCGGTGAACACCGATCTCAGGCACCTTCAGGTCATCCAGGCCGACAAGAGGCTGATCATCGGTCGGGAGATCACCCGGGGACTTGGGGCGGGCGGCGATCCACACACGGGCATGGTGTGCGCCTACAACGCCAGCCAGCCGTTGAACCAGATCCTGCAGGGGGCGGACCTGACATTCATCACGGTGGGCATGGGTGGGGGCACCGGCACCGGCGCCGCCAACGTGGTGGCGGAGCTGGCCAAGCGGCACGGGTCCCTGGTGGTCACCATAGCCACCACTCCTTTCGAGTTCGAGGGCTCCAGGATGCAGGCCGCCTCGGAGGGGTTGAGGAGGATCGAGCCCTACTCGGACACCCTGCTGGTGGTAGAGAACGACCGGCTGCTGGACATGGTGCCCAACCTGCCTGTGAAGGAGGCCTTCGCGGTGATGGACATGCTGATCTCGGAGATCATCCGGGGGCTGATCGAGGCCATCACCGTCCCCTCCCTGATCAACCTGGACTTCGCCGACCTCTGCTCCGTGCTGCGGGAGGGTGGAATCTCCACCCTGCTCTACGGGGAGAACGAGGATCCCCAGGGTGTGGTGGAGGACGCCTTCAACAATCCCCTGCTGGATATAGGTCTGGATGGTGCGAAGGGGGCCCTCATCCACATCACCGGCGGGCCGTCCATGACCCTGAGGAAGGTGAACAAGGTGATTAAGGGGATCACCGAGCACTTCGACCCCGACGCGAACATCATCTGCGGGGCCAGGGTAGAGGAGGACTGCGGCAGGAACATCAAGGTGATGGCGGTGGTCACCGGCATCGCCGAGATGGAGGAAGAGGAGGAGTTGCAAGACTCCCTGGTCAGCTACGACCGGTGATCCTCGATCATCCTCACCGCGTCGGACAGCACGCCCATTATGGTGTAGAACTCCCACTTGGTGGGCACCGCCCTCCCCATCATCCGCCGGAACATGATCTCCGTCTTCTCCCTCCGGAACTCGGGGTAGTCGATCGCCTCCAGCAGCCTGGAGAAGAACTCCTGCAGCTTCTCCCTCTCCACCTCGGAGGTCTCGGTGGGCCCGCCGCTGTCCGCCCCGATCAGGGCCAGCTCGTAAAGAACGATGGCCACGGCGTGGGAGAGGTTGAGGACCGGATACTCCCTTCCGGCCGGTATGTGCACCAGCAGGTCGCACCTCCTCAGCTCCTCCTGGGAGAGGCCGAGGTCCTCCCGGCCGAAGAGGAGCACCACCCTACCAGGATGGTACTCCAGCCTCTCGGCCAGCGATCTGGGGGTGATCGGTATCCGGATGAAGTGCTTCTCTCCCGGGCTGGCGATACCGGTGGTCCCCACCACCAGGGAGGCCCCGTTGACCGCCTCCTCCAGGGAATCGACCACCGCCGCGTTCTCCAGTACCTCTCCGGCGTGCTTCGCCCTCCTCCTGGCCTCGTCCCCCATGGGGCAGGGGTCCACCAGGTACAGCTCCTGGAACCCGAAGTTGCCCATCACCCTGGCCACGGCTCCCACGTTCCCCTCGATCTTGGGGCCGACCAGCACCACTCTGATTCGGGGCATGTCCACTCGGAAATATTATAGCGATTTCATACTTTCCGTTTTGCATGGCCTGGAGAGCGGCGGTCGGAATCGCCTACGACGGGCGGGACTTCATGGGGTCACAGAGGCAGCCCGGGCTCCCCACGGTGGAGGGGGAGGTGATCCGCGCCCTCCGATCGATCAGGGCCATCCGATCCCCTGATGGGGCGCGCTTCGCCACCGCCTCCAGGACCGACCGGGGGGTGAGCGCCCTGGGGAACGTGGTGGCGTTCGACACCGACTTCCAGGGGGAGGAGCTACTGAGGGCGCTGAACGCCGCCTCGGAGGGCGTGCACTTCCACGCCCTGGCGGAGGTCTCCGACGACTTCAACCCCAGGCGGGCCGTGGCCCGCCGGTACCGGTACCTCCTCCCCTCGGCGGGCAGGGACCCGGAACGCCTGGCCCGGGCGGCCGAGGTCTTCAGGGGGGAGCACGACTTCCGCCACTTCTGCCGCTCCGACGGCAGGGACACCGTGAAGGAGCTGAAGGAGGTGAGGGTTCTTCCCCTGGGAAGGATGGTGGCCCTGGAGTTCGAGGGCAGGGAGTTCCTTTGGAACATGGTCAGGAGGATCGTGGCGGCCGTCGATCAGGCGGGCAGCGGGCGTGTCGACCTGAAGAGGTTGGAGAGGGCCCTGGAGGGAGGGGATGACTCCCTGGGGCTGGCCCCGCCGGAGAACCTCTTCCTCATGGAGGTGCGCTACGATTTTCCCTTGGAGGCCCGATGTACCCCCACCCTCTCGAGGAAGGTCGAGGAGGGCATGACACGCACTATGCTGGAGATGCAGCTGTACGGCGCCTTGGAGGATCTGTGTCCTGGAAGGGGTATTTAATCGAAACGGTAGCATGCTCCCCAGCGTTTATATACGCCGGTGACGAATGGAAGGTCGAGGGTTGGAGCGGGCCACGGGACTCCCCCACCCGAACACCATTTTTATTACCCACACCCATTCACCGACGTTGATAGCGATCACGGGGACCCCGGGCACCGGCAAGAGCACGGTGGGAAAGGCGCTCAGGTCCAGGGGATACGAGGTCATCGACCTGGGCCGACTGATCGAGGAGGGGGAGCTGCTGGGTGAGCTGGATCCGGTCAGGGACACCCACGAGGTGGACCTGGATGCCCTGGACGAGCTGGTCAGGGAGAAGGGCGGTGATGAGGCCATCGTGGTCGGCCACCTGGCCCACTGCCTGTCGGTGGACCGGGCCGTCGTCCTCCGCTGCCGCCCCCCGGTGCTCGAGGAAAGGTTGAGGGCGAGGGGGTGGTCGGAGGCCAAGATCAGGGAGAACCTGGAGGCCGAGGCCTGCGACATCATCCTGGTGGAGTCGCTGGAGGAGGTGGACCGGGTGTTCGAGATCGACGTCAGCTCCATGGGTCCGGAACAAGTACTCTCGGCGGTGGAGGACATCCTGAAGGGTCGTGGGGAGGACTACGCCCCCGGTCAGGTGGACTGGAGCGAGGAGGTGATGGACTGGTTCTAGACGCCAGGCGGAAGAGCGCCGACGCCCTCCTGGAGCCGGTGGCCCGGGCCCTCTCCAGGTTCAGCCCGGACAGCCTCTCCTACCTGGCCCTGGTCCTGGCCGGCCTGTCGGGGCTGTGCCTCTACCTGAGCTTCGATCACTGGGAGTACCTCCTGCCCCTTGGGGCGGTACTGGTACTGGTGAGCGGTATCTTCGATGCCCTGGACGGGAAGGTGGCCCGCATTGTGGGTAGTGATTCCAGGAGGGGGGACTTCCTGGATCACGTGCTGGACCGGTACGCGGACGTGCTGATGATCGGGGGGGTGGCCATCAGCGGATGGTGCCATCCCGTGCTGGGCATACTCGCCATCACCGGGGTCCTGCTGACCAGCTACATGGGGACCCAGGCCCAGGCGGTGGGCGCCGGTCGCATGTACTCCGGCCTGCTGGGGAGGGCGGACCGGGTGGTCCTCCTGTTCCTCTTCCCCCTGTTCCAGTGGGGAGGCATGCTCCTGGGTACGGGGTCCATCGACCTGGGAGTGGTGAAGCTCTCCGTCCTGGAGCTGGTGATGGTGTGGTTCGCCCTGGTGGGGAACCTCACCGCAGTCCAGAGGGCCGTGCGGATCTGGAGGGAGCTGGACTAACCGTCCTCCTCCCTCTCCTCCTTGCCTTCCCCCTCCTCCTTGCCATCATCTCCCCCTTTCTTCGTCCTCCCTTTGATCCTGTAGTAGGTCAGCGGATGGTTCACCTTGGGACTCTGGCACAGCCGATCGGGCCCGGGGCACAGGCCGTATGACTTCATGGTGGAGCACTCCGGCGGGGTGTACTCGGTGCCGGAGACCTCCCCGGTGATGTGCTCGATCTGGTACCGGCTCTTGGAGGCGTCGAAGTCCGGGGAGGAGGAGAACAGGTTGAGGATGTCCTCGGCGGATAGGCCTATGAAGTGCAGGAAGGAGACCAGGGCGAAGCGGCCGCTGTGGGGCAGGTTCTCCCCGGCCTGGGCCATCCCCACCAGGCGCTTCATGCAGGGAGGGAATCGGACGATGCTCACCCTCCCCAGGTCCTCCGCCTGGAACTTCTCCTTCCAGGTCCTTACCCTCGCCCCGATCTCGTTCGAGGCCTCTTCCAGGGCGGCGACGATGCGGTCGGAGACCTCCAGGGGAAGCTCCTCCTCCAGACCCTCCTGGAGGGCCTGCTGGAGAACCCGGCAGAACCTGGCCTGGGAGAGGTGGACGTATCCCCGGTGGATCTCGTTGTTCACCAGTTTCCACTCCCTGCTCCGGATCCTGGAGGTGAAGCGGAGGTAGTCGCTGAACCGCATGGTCAGCCCCTCCTCCGTGACGGAGGCCCTCACCCCCAGCTCACCGGCGGTCCGCTGGATCGACCCCATTCCCTCCTCCCTCAGCCTCCTGTTCATGGTCACCGCCTCGGCCAGGGAGTACCTCCTGACCAGGAAGGGATCGGCCACGCAGGAGACCAGCATCCTGGACAGCGGATAGCTGAGCATCTCCTGGAACTGGTCCAGCTCCGTCCCCATGGGGTAGTCCCCGATCTCCCCCTTCTCCAGCGCGTCCAGCACCCTCTGCCTCCCCCTCTCCCTGGCATCCTCGTAGGCGATGCTGGTGAGCAGGTCCTCCAGTTCGACCTGCCTCTCCCTCACCAGGTCGGCCGCCTCCCTGAAGAAGGGGAAGCGGGCGAGGAGGCGGAGGTCCATGGGGCGAGAATCGGTCCAACCGATATAAAGTTCATCCTGGCCCGAAGCCGAGGTAGGGTAGGATGTCCCGGGCGGCGTCCCGATCGTCCAGGGCGGCGACCAGGTCCTCGGGCCCCTCCAGGGGTCTGGCCATTACGATCCGGGTGGCCCTCTTCCTGCCCATTCCGGGGATGGAGGTGAGGGCGGAGATGGGGCAGCCGTTGACCGGTAGGGGGTACTCCACCGCGGTGACCGAGCGGAAGCCCCAGTCCACCACTTTGGCGTCCACGAACCTCTCCAGGGGCAGGTGGTAGTTGAAGCCCACCAGCAGGGGGTAGGTCCCGATCTGCCTGCCGAAGGTGTTGCCGCCCTGCCTCAGCTCGGTGTAGATCCGGCGGAGGACCGTGCCCCGGGGAAGGACGTCGGCCAGCATTGGGCGGTCGATCTCCTCCCGCACCCGGGACTTGAACCGCCTGAACTGGGCCTGGTTCACCCCTCCCCGGAACTCCCTCCGTATGGGGATGACCTTCCTGATGTTGATCCTCCGCAGCAGGTGTCCCTCCTCCCTCACCTCCCTCAGGAACTGTAGGTTCAGGTCCAGGGTCCGGCGGCTCTCCCCGTCCAGCCCGATGAGGAAGTTCAGCCCGGGCAGGAGGACGGGCATCCCGTTATCCCCTCTCTCCCTTCCCACCCGATTCATCATGCGGATGGCCTCCATCACCTGCTCCGGCACGGAGTTCAGGTTGTTGGCCTCGATCACCCGGGGATCGGCGCTCTCCATCCCCAGGGCGAGAACGTTGCCGGGGGAGCAGTACCGGGTGATCGAGCGCAGTATCTCCCCCGCCTCCTCCGGGTGGTCGGCCATCACCCCCGGGTTGGCGTTGTCCAGGTGCAGCGTGTCCGGGCCAAGGTCGTGCATCGAGGAGAGCAGGGAATCGATCGCCTCGGGATCCGGCCCTTCCCTGAACTGGTAGGAGACGAAGCAGCTCTGGGCCCCCATCCGGAGGTGCTTCACCCCCTGGTCCATGAGGGCCCTGGCCTCTGACACGATGTCCTCCACCTCCCTGAACAGGGGCTCCCCCTTCAGGGGTTCGGCGCAGAAGGAGCATCCTCCTCCTCGGTATCGGATGCAGCCCCGGTAGGTCTCCATCTCCGCCACCAGTGGCTGCGGGTAATCTGGATGGGCCCTGACCACTGGCGCCCCCGCCTCCATCCAGCGGTTCCACTCATCCAGATCCCTCCACCTCTCACCGGGCTCTCCTGTGAGGATCAGGTCGTACAACCATGCCGCCGGGTCCTTGGCCGCGAAGGCGTCGAAGCCCAAACCCTTCAAAGCGGGGTCGATGGCGGCCGGTCCGCCCAGCACGGTGTAGCCCGGGAAGCGGTGGGACACCAGATCGAGCTCCCTGGCCGAGGCCGGCAGGGAGCGCAGGTACCTGCCGGGTACGGAGCATCCCCCCAGGGCCAGGCAGAGATCCGCCGGGGGAAGGGACATACCCGAGCGCAGCTGATCGACCGTGTGGTAGACCACCTCGGCACCGGCGTCCACCGCCGCCCCGTAGGCAGCCCTGACCAGGGGATGGACGAACGGCCGTACACCCAGCGAGGCGGGCTCGTCTATGTATCCGTCGAAGAGCAGAATGCGCATTTCGTAACGGTGACTCCATGGGAAGGCGGGATAGTAATCTTTCCCTCGTCATCTTTTTATGCGAGGTCCAATAATTACCAGGATACGAACGGCGTCCTGCCTTCTGTTGTCGCGTCGTGGGATAACGAATGGAGAGTGTGTTCATGAGTTCAGAAGACAAGAACGTAGAGGAGTTGCTGAAAAAGGCATACGAGCCGGCAAAACTGGCGATGAAGTATCACCCCTTCTATGGGGGAAAGATCGAGACCATCCCCAAGGCCCCCATCAAGAGCTTCGACGATTTCGCCGTGTGGTACACCCCGGGAGTGGCGGAACCCTGCAAGGCCATCAACCAGGATGTGGACGAGGCGTACAACCACACCTCGAAGTGGAACACGGTGGCGGTGGTCACCGACGGGACCAGGGTCCTGGGCCTGGGGGACATCGGCCCGGAGGCGGCCATGCCCGTCATGGAGGGGAAGGCCATGCTGTTCAAGTACCTGGGAGGGGTGGACGCGGTGCCCATATGCCTGGATACCAAGGATCCCGACGAGATCATCCAGGCGGTCAAGTGGCTGGCCCCGGCCTACGGCGGCATCAATCTGGAGGACATCTCCCACCCCAAGTGCTTCAGGATACTGGACACCCTCCGTGAGGACCTGGGGGACAAGATACCGGTCTGGCACGATGACCAGCAGGGGACCGCCACCATCGTGGTGGCCGGCATCATCAACGCCCTCAAGCTGGTGGGAAAGGAGCTGGACGAGGCAAAGTTCGCCATGCTGGGCGCCGGTGCAGCGGGGGTAGCTATATCCAGGGTGATGAACGCGGCCGGTATACCGTACAGGAACATGTACATGTGCGACTCCAGGGGACTGCTCCACCCCGGTAGGGAGGAGCTGGAGGACAAGTACCCCCAGAAGTGGTTCATGGCCCAGAACTCCAACGGGGAGGGCATAGAGGGAGGTCCGGAGGAGGCCACCAAGGGTGCAGACGTGGTCATCGGGGCCTCCAAGCCCGGGCCCGGCGTGATCACCCAGGATATGGTCCGTTCGATGGCCGATGACTCCATCGTCTTCGCCACCGCCAACCCCATCCCGGAGATCTGGCCCTGGGAGGCCAAGGAGGCCGGGGCGAGGGTGGTGGCCACCGGAAGATCGGACTTCGCCAACCAGGTGAACAACTCGGTGGGCTTCCCGGGGATATTCAGGGGAACACTGGACGTCAAGGCCAGGACGATCACCGACGAGATGTGCATAGCGGCGGCCTACGAGATCGCCAACACGGCCGAGGACAACGGCCTCTCCGAGGAGTACATCGTCCCCAACATGGACGAGTGGGAGGTCTTCCCCCGGGAGGCCACCGCCGTGGGCATGAAGGCCATCGAGCAGGGGGTGGCCAGGAAGAAGGTGAGCCGGGACGAGCTCTACCGGACCGCCGAGACCATCATCAAGCGGGCCAGGGGACAGACCAAGCACATGATGGACGGCGGGTTCATCAAGGACTTCCCCAAGTGATCCAAAACCCCTTCGTCCTTTTATTCCTCCCGATGAAAAGTACAAATCTTAAATAGGGTGAGCAATGTGCTGAATAACACATATCGGGGCAGAAGGTCGCCTTCACCTCCCCAAGGGCCCCGTTCCCGGGTTCCGGACCCCCACCGGAACGCCGGGATTTTATTCACACCAGGGTGACGGAGACGTTCTCCACCGTCTGGACGTCGTCGATCCGCTGGAGGCTCTCCTCCAGCTTATCCACGTTCGCCTCCTCGTCCTCCATCATGAAGGTGGCCTCGATCATCTTGAGACCGAAGGCGACCGGCCTGATCTCCAGGCTGGAGACCTGGACGCCCTGGGGGATCACCTGGGGTATGCCCTCCTTGATCCCCTCTATCGAGACCTCCGGATCCTCTGGCATCAGGTTGTATACGGCGGCTACCTTTCCCATGGGAACACCTACGGTCCGAGGAACCCGCACTTGCTGCATTCGTACTTGATGCTCTGATCCCTGCAATGCTCGCATCTCCCGATCTCCTCCTCCCCGCACATCGGGCAGGGGAAGTAGGCGATCCCCTCGCCGATCAGGCGGATGCCACATGAGCTGCAATGCTTCTCATCCTTCATGGTCTCGCCGTGCCCGATACATATCCGTCTATTTATAAATGATTGGTCTTCAGCAATTCAGGACCCGGTGGTACTCGCCCCTGGACACGTCCATCTCGTGCAGGGTCAGCTCCCCCTCCTCCAGCACGAACAGGTTGAGCGAAGGGTGGGACCTCCCCTTCAGTCGCCGGCTGGTGGTGGTCCCCGCGGTGACGAAGTGGGTGCCCTCCAGCCTCCACACCCAGGGGACGTGCCTGTGGCCGGACAGCACCAGGTCCAGATCCAGCTCCTGGCACAGCTTGAGGACGTCACCCGCGTCCACCGGGATCTGCCTCTCCCTACCGGTGCCTGGGATGGGGATGAGGTGGTGGTGAAGCATCATGATGGTCAGCTTGTCCTCCCTATCAAGACGATCCCTTATCACCCCGTAGTTCTCCCTTCCCACGTGCCCGGAGTCGACGTCCGGCTCGGTGGAGTCGATACCGAAGATGGAGACCTCGTCGTTCTCCAGCTTCGGGAAGCGGGCCCCGTACAACTCCTCGAAGATCTCGTACCCCAGGTTCCTGGCGTCGTGATTCCCCGGGACGATCACCCTCTCCCCGGCGGTCAAACGGTCCACGTACCGTTTGGCCTCGTCATGCTCATGCGGATGGCCGTTGTCGGTGAGGTCACCGCTTATGAGCAGGATCTCGGGCTCGATCTCCTCCAGCTCGGTCACCACCCTCTCCCCCCATTCGGGGACGAAGTAGGGGCTGGTGACGTGCAGGTCTGATACATGGACTATCTTCATCGCATTACCCCGATCCACAGTAGGCGTCACCCGGTTAAGGATTTCTGCATGTAGAATACAGTCCGTAATGTACTACTAGTATGAGGTCTCTTGATTGAACGACGCAAGGTCGCCCCGCCCATCTACCAATAGCTGATTTGCTAAATATTCAGGTTGTATGTCACGGCGGGTGGAGCACCTATGCCGCCGGTAGGACGGACAACTTTTAAATAAGAACAGCCGTTACGGACAATTCCGCAATGCCCGCATCTCATTTCCAAGGGCCCGTAGCTCAGCTAGGTAGGATCCTTGCGACCAAGTATCCCTAGAAAGAGCATCTGGCTTTTAACCAGGTGGTCCGGGGTTCGAAAGATCCTCGGTAAAAAGCCGAGGGTGGCGAAAATCCCCGCGGGCCCGCTTGGATAGCGAGGGTCAAGATGGAACGCAACCTTCAAGTCCGCCGGAAGCGATGTGTATTTATAAGACCACTACTTAGTAGTCTGACAGGGCGATTGGCTGACCGGAAGGTCCCACCATATGGGCGAGGTGAAATTTGTGTCTGATATTGGATTTAACGTCTTAGAGCATGAGCTAGTGCCAGAGCACTACCTGCTTTCCCCCGACGAGGAGCACCAGGTCCTCAACGAACTGAACATCAGCAGGGACCAGTTGCCGAAGGTTCGGCACAGTGATGCCGCGATCAGGATCCTGGAAAAGATTTACGGCCCCATACAGGAGGGCCGGATCGTGAAGGTGGTCAGGAAGAGCACCACCGCCGAGAGGTTCGTCGCCTACAGGCTGGTAATCAGAGGGTGATGCGTTTGCGAGATTTGGTCGAACTGTATTTTAAAGAGCGTAGCATAGTCAATCATCACATAGCCAGCTTCAATGATTTCCTGTCCACCCTGGATAACCCCAACAGCAGGATGCAGAAGATCATTGACAACCTCCGGGTGTCCGCCGAGGACATCGAGAGGGGGGTGATCAGGCTGGATCCCGACCGGACGGACGGGAGGGTCATCGAGATCCGGGTGGGTAGAAGAAGGGACGAGAAGACCGGGCTGGTCGACCCCCACTCCCGTCCCTCGGTCAACGTGGACCTCCCGGTGGTCAGGGAGGCCAACGGCTACACCCACAAGCTCACTCCCATGGAGGCCAGGCTGAGGAACCTTAACTACCTGGCCCCCATCTACGTCGACTTCACCGTGGTGGAGGACGGGATCGAGAAGGAGCCGGAGAGGGTGCACGTCGGGGACCTGCCCATCATGGTCCGTTCCAGGCGGTGCAACCTCTACAAGGAGAACCTGGAGGAGGAGAGGGAGCTCACCGACCAGGAGTACGAGCAGGAGCTGATCAACGAGAAGGAGGACGCCATGGACCCAGGCGGCTATTTCATCATCGGCGGCACCGAGCGCGTCCTCATCTCCCTGGAGGACCTGGCCCCCAACCGGGTGATGGTGGAGTACAACGAGCGGTACGGTACCAGGCTGGAGGTGGCCAAGGTGTTCTCCCAGAGGGAGGGGTACCGCGCCCTCACCCTGGTGGAGAAGAAGAAGGACGGCATGCTCATGGTCACCGTGCCGGCGGCGTCCGGGCAGATCCCCCTGGTGGCACTGATGAAGGCCCTGGGGATGGACTCGGACGAGGAGATCTACCAGGCCATCGTGTCCAAGCCGGAGATGGCCAACATCGTGTACGCGAACATCGAGGAGTGTCAGGACTCCAAGATGTACCCCCCCAACGGGATCTTCACCACCGATGACGCCAACCAGTACCTGGAGAGGAAGTTCGCCACCGGGCAGGCCAAGGAGTACAGGGTGAAGAAGGTGGAGGCGATCATCGACCGCTCCCTTCTGCCCCATCTGGGGGACACGCGGGACGACCGGCTGAAGAAAGCCATCTTCCTGGGCCGCATAGCCCGGTCGGTGCTGGAACTCTCCCAGGGACTGAGGAAGGAGGACGACAAGGATCACTACGCCAACAAGAGACTGAAGCTCTCCGGGGACCTGATGGAGGACCTGTTCCGGGTGGCCTTCACCAACCTGATGAAGGACCTGAAGTACCAGTTGGAGAGGAACTACGCCCGGAAGAAGGACCTGCGCATCTCCTCCGCCATCCGGCCGGACCTGATGACCCACAGGCTCCTGCACGCCCTGGCCACCGGCAACTGGGTGGGGGGCCGCGCCGGGGTCAGCCAGCTGCTGGACCGGACCTCGAACATGAGCACCATCTCCCACCTGAGGAGGGTGACCTCCTCGCTGACCAGGTCCCAGCCCCATTTCGAGGCGAGGGACCTTCACCCCACCCAGTGGGGGAGGCTGTGCCCGAACGAGACCCCGGAGGGTCAGAACTGCGGGCTGGTGAAGAACGCCGCATTGATCATCGACGTCTCCGAGGGATTCCGGGAGGAGGACGTCCATTGGATCCTCCGGGACCTGGGGGTGAAGGAGGTGCGGGGACAGCAGCAGAGCGGCACCAGGGTCTACGTCAACGGCGACCTGATCGGCGCGCACGATCAGGCCAAGGACCTGGTGAAGGAGGTGCGGCAACGGCGGCGACGCGGGATGCTCTCCCACGAGATCAACATCCGGTACGATGAGGAGATGGACGAGGTCGTCATCAACTGCGACGAGGGCCGGATGCGTCGCCCCCTCCTGGTGATTGACGAGGGAAAGACCGCCCTCACCCGCAAGCACATCGAGGACATCAGGGAAGGGAGGAGCAAGTGGTCCGACCTG
Organism: Methanomassiliicoccales archaeon; assembly: GCA_046540255.1. Classification (GTDB taxonomy): domain Archaea; phylum Thermoplasmatota; class Thermoplasmata; order Methanomassiliicoccales; family JAAEEP01; genus JBKHFJ01. Next base: position 82,821 of record JBKHFJ010000004.1, read on the forward strand.
ATGAGGGACGGCGTCATCGAGTGGCTGGACGCCGAGGAGGAGGAGGACTGCTACATCATCGTGAACCCCTACGAGATCCCCGAGCGGTGCCCCGTGTGCGACGTGGCCCTCTCCCAGAAGGACGTGGAGTGGATGAACCCAGGGATGGGTGGCGAGGAGGCCACCCTGCAGTGCATCCACTGCGGCGGGGAGTTCCAGGTGCCCTACGAGCTCACCAGGGAGCACACCCACATGGAGATCGACCCCATGCTCATACTGGGGGCCTGCGCCGGTCTGGTCCCCTACCCGGAGCACAACTCCTCTCCCAGGGTCACGATGGGATCGGGGATGGCCAAACAGTCCCTGGGACTGAGCTCCTCCAACTACCGGCGGAGGCCGGACACCAGGGGTCATTTGCTCCACTACCCCCAGAGGCCGATGGTGCAGACCAAGACGATGGACTTCATGCACTTCAACGAGAGGCCGGCCGGACAGAACTTCGTGGTGGCCGTCCTCTCCTATCACGGATACAACATGGAGGACGCCCTGGTGCTGAACAAGGCCTCCATAGACCGTGCCCTGGGCAGGTCCAGCTTCATGAGGACCTACCGGGCGGAGGAGCGCCGCTACCCCGGCGGTCAGGAGGACCACTTCGAGATCCCCTCCCCGGACGTCAGGGGCGCCAGGACCGACCTCTCCTACGCCTCCCTGGGGGAGGACGGCCTGATCTCCCCCGAGACCGCCATTTCCGGTGGGGACGTGCTGATCGGCAAGACCTCCCCTCCCAGGTTCCTGGAGGAGGACACCGACTTCCTCACCCCCCAGAAGAGGAGGGAGACCTCCATCACCGTCCGGCCGGGGGAGACCGGCTGGGTGGACTCGGTCATGCTCACCGAGTCCGAGAACGGCTCCCGCCTGGTCAAGGTGAAGGTGAGGGACCAGAGGATACCCGAGCTGGGGGACAAGTTCGCCTCCAGGCACGGGCAGAAGGGCGTGATCGGGAGGATCGCGCCCCAGGAGGACATGCCCTTCACCGCCGACGGGGTGGCCCCCGACCTGGTGATCAACCCGCACGCCATCCCCTCCCGGATGACGGTGGCCCATGTCCTGGAGATGATCGGGGGCAAGGTGGGGTCCATGGAGGCGCGGACCATCGACGGCACCCCGTTCTCCGGGGAGAAGGAGCAGTCCCTGCGCGACTCGCTGGTCAAGAACGGATTCAAGCACAGCGGCAAGGAGGTCATGTACGACGGTATGACCGGGAAGATGATCCCGGCGGACATCTTCGTGGGCGTGATCTACTACCAGAAGCTGCACCACATGGTCTCGGGCAAGCTGCATGTGCGCTCCCGCGGGCCGGTGCAGATCCTGACCAGGCAGCCCACCGAGGGTCGTTCGAGACAGGGCGGCCTGCGTTTCGGTGAGATGGAGCGCGACTGCCTGATCGGCCACGGGGCCGCGATGGTGATCAAGGACCGCCTGCTGGACGAGTCGGACGGCACCCTCCAGTACGTCTGCGGTAACCCCAACTGCGGCCACCTGGCCATGATGGACCGCCGGGGCTCACTGAGATGTCCGGTGTGCGGGAACAACACCAACGTGCACAAGGTACAGACCTCCTACGCGTTCAAGCTGCTACTGGACGAGCTGCTGTCGCTTGGGGTGGCCATGCGCCTTCAGCTGGAGGACTTGAGATGATGAGAGGAGTATCGAAGCGGATTGGCGGCATCCTGTTCTCCTTCCTCTCCCCGGAGGAGATCAGGAAGATGTCCGCCACCAAGGTCATCACCGCCGACACCTACGACGACGACGGCTTCCCGATAGACATGGGCCTGATGGACCCCCACATGGGCGTCATCGAGCCCGGACTGAGGTGCAAGACCTGCGGCCACAAGGTGGACGAGTGCCCCGGCCACTTCGGGCACATCGACCTGGCCATGCCGGTCATCCACGTGGGCTTCATGAAGGAGATCAAGAAGCTGCTCCAATCCACCTGCCGGGTCTGCGGTCGCCTCCTCCTGTCCGAGGAGCAGGTGCAGGAGTACCAGATGGCCATGGACATGGTGGAGGACCTGGGCGGGGACTCCACCGACATGCGCCTCCTGTCCAAGGAGACGGCCAAGGACGCCTCCTCCAAGCCCATCTGCCCCCACTGCGCGGCCGAGCAGCTCAAGATCACCCTGGACAAGCCCACCACCTTCCGGGAGGACGGGCACAAGCTCACCCCCAAGGAGGTGCGGGAGCGCCTGGAGCGCATCCCGGACGACGACCTGAAGCCGCTGGGGATAGACGCGGCCTCCTGCCGGCCGGAGTGGATGATCCTCACCGCCCTGCCGGTGCCGCCGGTTACCGTGCGGCCGTCCATCACCCTGGAGTCCGGGGACCGGTCGGAGGACGACCTCACCCACAAGATGGTGGACGTGCTGAGGATCAACCAGAGGCTGAGGGAGAACCGGGACGCCGGGGCCCCGCAGCTGATCGTGGAGGACCTGTGGGAGCTCCTGCAGTACCACGTGACCACCTATTTCGACAACCAGACCTCCGGCATACCCCCGGCCAGGCACCGCTCCGGCCGGCCCCTGAAGACCCTCGTCCAGAGGCTGAAGGGCAAGGAGGGGCGGTTCCGCTCCAACCTCTCGGGGAAGAGGGTGAACTTCTCCGCCCGGACGGTCATCTCCCCCGACCCCATACTCTCCATCAACGAGGTGGGCGTCCCCTACAGGGCGGCCAGGGAGCTGACCGTGCCCGTGTTCATCACTCCCTCGAACATCGAGGTGATCAGGGAGATGGTGATGCGGGGACCAGAGCCCGAGGGCGAGGAGTACGTGCCCGGTGTCAACTACATCATCCGGCCCGACGGCCGCCGCATCAGGCTGACCGACAGGAACGCCGAGACGGCGGCGGAGAGCCTGGAGGTGGGGTACATCGTGGAGAGGCACATGGTGGACGGGGACGTGGTGCTCTTCAACCGCCAGCCGTCCCTGCACCGCATGTCCATGATGGCCCACACCGTGCGGGTGATGCCCTACAAGACCTTCCGCCTCAACCTGTGCGTCTGCCCGCCCTACAACGCCGACTTCGACGGGGATGAGATGAACCTGCATGTCCTTCAGAGCGACGAGGCCAGGGCCGAGGCCCAGATCCTGATGAGGGTGCAGGAGCACATCCTCTCCCCCAGGTTCGGTGGCCCGGTCATCGGGGCGATACACGACCACATCACCGGCGCCTTCCTCCTGACCCACAGGGGGTCCAAGTTCACCAAGAACGAGACCATGTTCATGCTGTCCAGGCTGAACAAGCACCATCCTCTGCCCGAGCCGGCCGAGGTGACCGATGGGAAGGAGTGGTGGACCGGCAAGCAGCTGTTCTCCCTGGTGCTGCCGGAGGACCTGAGGATCACCTTCAAGTCCTCCATCTGCCAGAAGTGCGACACCTGCCTCAAGGAGGACTGCGAGGTGGACGCCTACGTCAAGGTCAGGGACGGCCAGGTGCTGTGCGGCACCATCGACGAGAACGCCATCGGCTCCTTCAAGGGCAGGATCCTGGACCGGGTGGCCAGGGACTACGGCGCCGAGGCCGGGAGGGACCTGGTCGACAACCTGACCCGGATGGCCATCGGGGCCATCATGGTCCGCGGTTTCACCACCGGCATCGATGACGAGGACATCCCGGAGGAGGCCAAGAGGCAGATCGACGACGTGCTGGAGGAGGCCTCCAACCGGGTGGACGGGCTGGTATCCGCCTACCGGGAGGGCATCCTGGAGCAGCTGCCCGGCCGCTCCCTGGAGGAGACGCTGGAGGTGGAGGTGATGAAGGTCCTCGGTCAGTCCAGGGACGAGGCCGGTCAGATAGCCGGTCGCCACCTGGGGCTGGAGAACTCGGCCGTGGTCATGGCCCGCTCCGGGGCCCGCGGGTCCATGCTCAACCTCTCCCAGATGGCCGGCTGCATCGGTCAGCAGGCCGTGCGGGGGGAGCGTCTCGCCCGAGGATACTGGAACCGCACCCTGCCCCACTTCCGCAAGGGGGACCTGGGGGCGGACGCCAAGGGCTTCGTGAAGAACTCCTACAAGAGCGGGCTGAACCCCACCGAGTTCTTCTTCCACTCCATGGGTGGAAGGGAGGGACTGGTGGACACCGCCGTCCGGACCTCCAGGTCGGGTTACATGCAGAGGCGACTGGTCAACGCCCTGGAGGACCTGAAGCTCAAGCAGGACGGCACCGTGCGGAACACCGCCGACATGGTGGTCCAGTTCTCCTACGGGGAGGACGGGGTGGACCCCACCCGTTCCGTGCAGGGCGACGCGATCGACGTGGACAACATCCTCCAGCAAGTGCTGGGGGACGAGGCCGAGATCCTGGCCCAGCTGGAGGAGAGAGGGGTCTCCGGCTACGCCACCGTGGAGAGGGACCTCATGGAGGCGGAGGACGAGGAATTAGAGGACACCGACTTCGGAGGTGAGGAGTGATGGCCCGCAAGGACACCGTCAACGCGCTCAAGCGTCGTGGTCTGGAGGAGGAGGACATCGAGACCCTCCTCTCCAAGTACAAGACCATAGGGGATGTTTCCTCCGCCACCGCGGAGGAGCTCACCGGGCTGGGTTTCTCCGAGGAGAGGGCCGAGGAGATCCTGTCCAAGGTGGGCAAGAAGACCAGGAAGGCCAAGAAGAAGGAGGGGCCCAAGGAGGAGCTGGAGGAGGAGATCGAGCTCTACGTGCCCCACAAGACCAGGGAACACACCTCCCTGGAGAGGAAGCTGCTGGACATGCAGGACGAGATGGGCCTAAGCCTGCCCATCTCGGTGATCACCTCCATCGCATCCAGGCTGCAGGGGATAGACGTCCCGGAGAGGAAGCTCCGGGAGGTACTGGAGGTCTCCCACGAATCGTACAGGAAGCACCGCATGGACCCCAACGAGTCGGCCGGCATCCTGGCCGCCCAGAGCATCGGGGAGCCGGGGACCCAGATGACCATGCGTACCTTCCACTACGCCGGGGTGGCGGAGATCAACGTCACCCTCGGTCTGCCCAGGCTGATCGAGATCGTGGATGCCAGGCGGATCCCCAGCACCCCGATGATGACCATCTACATCGATCCCAGGGTCTCGAACGACGTCGACCGCGTCCGGGGGATCGCCTCCGAGATCGAGATGACCACCCTGTTGGACGTGGCCGATCTGGAGACCGACATCACCAACATGAAGGTGATGGTGTACCCGGACGAGCGCAAGCTCAGGCAGAAGTCCCTCACCCTGGACGACCTGTACAAGAGGCTGAACTCGATACGGGGGGTGAAGGGCCTGGTGGAGAAGGAGGAGTCCCGGCTGACCATCTCCTCCTCCGAGCCATCGTTCAAGAAGCTCCAGGCCATCGTGGACGCGGTCAAGGACGCCAAGATCAAGGGGATCGACGGGATCAAGAGGGCCATCATCCGGAAGACGGGCGACGAGTACGTGGTCTACACCGAGGGCTCCAACCTGCAGAAGGTGCTGGGTGTGGATATGGTGGACAGGACCAGGACCACCACCAACTGCATCCAGGAGATCTACGACACCCTGGGGGTGGAGGCCGCCCGGAACTCCATCGTCAACGAGGCCTACCGTACGCTGGACGAGCAGGGCCTGTCGGTGGACATCAGGCACATCATGCTGGTGGCCGACCTGATGACCAACGACGGGGATGTCAAGGCCATAGGCAGGCACGGTATCTCGGGAAGGAAGTCCTCCGTGCTGGCCAGGGCCGCTTTCGAGATCACCGCCGCCCACCTGATGCACGCCGCCCTCACCGGCGAGGTGGACCATCTGGACGGGGTGGCAGAAAATATTATAGTCGGGCAACCGGTTACACTGGGAACGGGAGCCGTGAATCTCGTTTACACGCCCACTAAGAGGGGGCAATGACATGGTAGACATAGGAAGGGCATTGAAGGTAGCCGAGTCCACTGGAAAGGTGGTGTTCGGTGAGAAGGAGACGGAAAAGGCGGTCAGCGAGGGCCAAGCGCTCATGGTGATCACCGCCAAGAACTGCAAGAGCGAGGTGCTCAACTCCGACCTGGGCGTGAGGTTGCACAGGTACAAGGGCAACAACATGGAGCTGGGGGCCGTTGCGGGCAAACCCTTCTCCGTCTCCGCCCTTGCCGTGCTGGACAAGGGCAACTCCAACATTCTCCAGCTGGGATAGCATGCCTGACATCACCTTTACAGCCGAGACCCTCCGCTACATCTCCCTTTTCGAGAACATCACCAAGACCCGGGTGAAGGACTGCCTGGAGACCGAGGACAAGCTGGTCTTCGTGGTCGAGCCAGGACATGCCAACCGGGCCGTGGGGAAGGGAGGGGAGCACGTCATCAAGCTGAAGAACGTCACCGGCAAGAACATCCAGGTCATCGAGTATGCGAACGAGCCGGAGAAGTTCATCCGCAACGTCTTCTACAATTACAACGTGCAGAACGTGGAGATCGAGAACAGGGGCAGCGTGGTGCACGCCACCGTGACGGTGGATCCCAAGGTCAAGGGAAGGGCCATCGGGAAGAACGGCCGCAACCTGAAGATCGCCCGGGACGTGGTGAACCGCCACCACAACGTCCAGAGCATCAGCGTCGCCTAGCCGCCCTGTTAAGCGGATCCCTCTCCACCTCCAGCCGGTCGGCGGTGGGGTACTCCTCCACCATGTAGCAGGGCAGGTCCAGCGCCTCGGCCACCTCCTCCAGCACCCAGGGGGCCACCTCCAGCCTCCCCTTCTGATAATCCAGGTACATCAGGTCGAGCGGCACCTCCAGGTCGCGGTGTAGCATCTCCCCCGCACCCACCGGGTCATCGGTCTCCACCACCCCCTTCAGCAGCATGCCCTCCTCGGTCACCAGGTCGGACGGTCTGGCGACCCTCCCCGCCCGGCGCGCTATCCTCCTCCTCAGCTGCACCCGGTCCTTGAAGGAGGAGGAGCAGTAGTGCCTGGGGATGGTCAGGTCCAACTCCAGCATGCCCAACGCCAGGGCCTCGCTGCCCCCGGCGGCGCTGGAGGTGTCGCCCCTGACCCTCATGCCCCTCTCCCTGAGCGCCTCCCAGTTGGTCTCCGAGAACTCCAGCTCGTTGAGGTTGACGAAGTCCAGTCCGGCCTCGTCGGCCTTCCGGAGCAGGGACTCCAGGCCCCTTGCCGAGCCAGGCACGGCGGGCACCTCCAGTCCCAGGGAGAGGTCCAGGGATCCCCTCAGCTCCTCCAGGGTCTTCCCCATGGACCCCCACCTCTCCATAGGCGGGTGGACCCGCAGCTCGTCCAGGCCGGCCTCCTGAAGCGACCGAAATGCGTCCGGGTCCACCGTGGAGGTGTAGAGGTGGACGTGATGCCCCTCCCCGAACTTTCCCTTGAGCATGCGGACGTATCTCAAGGTCCGTTCCAGGACCAGCAGGGGGTCCCCGCCGGTGATGCCGGTGCCCTCGGCGTCGATCATCCCGGCCTCCTCGATCACCTGGTCCTCGTGCTCCACCATCAGCTCGTTGGCGAACACCAGGTCCCTTCCCCTCTTCCTCGAGGAGAGGGGACAGTAGAAGCAGCTGGACCCGCACCTGCCGGTGACCAGCAGGACCATCTTGGAGCCCCGGCGGCAGAGCTGGCATCCCTCGGGGAGGGGGCCGACGTGGGCCGAGTCGCCCTCCATCCCGATCATGGTCCTATTAGGTCCATGAAGTTATTTAGGATATCGGAGAGCCGTTTTTATAGGTCGGACGCCTGTGGTGGGACCGATGAAGTTGGATTCCAGGCTGATCCTGGCCCTGGACGAGACCCGGAAAGAGAGGGCCCTGTGGGTGGCGGAGCAGGTGGCCGACCTGGTTGACGCCATCAAGGTCAACTGGCCATTGGTGCTGTCCGCCTCCCCGGACATCGTCACCGAGCTCTCCGCCCTGTGCCCGGTCATCTGCGACTTCAAGGTGGCGGACATACCGAACACCAACCGTCTGATCGTGGAATCGGCCGTCTCCCTGGGAGCGTCAGGGGTGATCGTCCACGGCTTCGTGGGAAGGGACTCGGTCCGCTCGGCGGTGGAGGCCGCCGGCAGCGCGGAGGTCCTGGTGGTGGCGGAGATGAGCCATCCCGGTGGGGAGGAGTTCACCGCCCCGGCGGCGGGGCGGGTGGTGGAGATCGCCCTGGATACCGGCGCCGCCGGCCTGATCGCCCCGGCCACCCGACCGGAGCGGGTAGCGTGGATTCGAGAGAAGGCCCCCGGGCTGAGGATCCTCTGCCCAGGCGTGGGGGCCCAGGGGGGAAAGGTCTCCGCGGCCATCACCGGCGGCGCCGACCAGTTGATCGTGGGCAGGGGCATCTACCGGAGCGAGGAGCCGCGGGCGGTGGCGCTGTCGGTGATCGAGGAGATCCGGGACGCCCTTCAGGGAGGGGCATGACGGCGGGGCGCTCTCCAGGCACGCTGGCCCAGTTAACAATCTTTTTATATTGGCTGTGTAATCAGATGGCACGATTCCCTCCGCGGAGACACTGTTATGGTTAAGGGGAAAGGGGCCTCACAGAGCGCATCGGCGACCAACGCCACCCGGATCTCCGGGATGACCAGGCGGTTCAGGCAGTCCTGGTTGGGCCGGAACTGGCACATCGTGGTGATACTGGCCGCCATCCTCTTCACGGCGTTCTTCGTCAGGTCCTACTTCGGTTGGTCCACCGCGATGGACAACGGCTACCTGGTCTCCGGGGGTTCCGACTCCTACTACCACGAGAGGGTGATCGACGCCGTCATGGGCACGGGCCAGCACCTGGTGCACGATCCCATGCTGGACTACCCGGACGGCATGAGGAACGTCCGGCCGCCGCTGTACGACTGGTCCGTCGCGGTCACCGCCCAGGCCCTGTCCGGTTTAGGCATGGATGGGGGGGACGCCATGGGATTCACCTTGGTGCTGTCGACCGCCTTCTGGGGCACCCTGACGGTCATCCCGGTGTACCTGATGGGCCGGGCCGCCTTCGGGAACAAGGCCGGTCTGCTGGCCGCCTTCCTGTTCGCCCTGATGCCAGGCCACATCCAGAGGAGCGTGCTTTCCAACGCGGACCACGACGCCATGGTCCTCTTCTTCGTGGTGTGGTGCTTCTACTTCCTACTGGTCGCCCTGATGGGGGTGAAGGGGGAGAGGTGGGTCTCCTCCTGGTGGGACCGGAACTCGGTGATGACCGGACTGAGGGCCTACCTCAGGGAGAACCAGCGTTCCCTGCTGTACGCGGCCCTCTCCGGCATATCCTTGGCGGCGGTGGCCATGATCTGGAAGGGCTTCACCTACGTCCTGGTCATCGTCCTCGCCTACCTGCTGGTCCAGATACTGATCAACAGGTTCAGGAACGTCGACTCCATGGGACTGACCATCACGGTGGGCACCGCCCTGGGGGTGGGCCTGCTGGTGGCCGCGCCCACCTACCTCTCCCTGGGCTTCTGGAACAACTGGTTCGACATACCGGTTTACCTGGCCATCACCGGACTGATATTGGGGGTCATCTTCACCGTGACCAGGGACTACCCCTGGACGCTGGTGCTGCCCTCCTTCGCCATACTGGCCTCGGTGGCCCTGCTGGCGCTGTCCGTGGTAAGCCCCGGGCTCTTCGATGCCATCATCACCGGGCAGGGGTACTTCGTGCAGAGCAAGCTCTACTCCACCATTTCGGAGGCCCAGGCCCCGGACTTCTCCAACCTGGTGCTCTCCTTCGGCATGGTCACCTTCTGGCTGGCCTTCGCCGGGGTGGTGTGGGCCGCCTACAAGGTCCCCAGGAACATCTCCGCGTGGCTGGTGTTCGTGGTGGTGTGGAGCGGCGTCTCCATGTTCATGGCCGTCTCGGCGGGCAGGTTCATGTTCAACGCCGCCCCGGCCTTCGCCGTGACCGGTGGCTGGATCACCGCGGTGATCATCGACAGGCTGGACTTCAAGGAGATCACCAAGAGCCTGGGGAGCTTCAAGGGGACGCCCGTGGTCGGTCTGAGGAAGGCGATCAGGATCCGGCATGTCCTGGGAGCCGTCTTCATCGTCCTGATGATCCTGGTCCCCAACGTCTGGTTCGCCGTCGATGCCGGCATACCGGAGCACCTTAAGTCCGAGTACTCCCAAGAGGTGTACAGTGTCACCCCGGACTTCATGAAGCCGGCCGACTACGACGAGGAGAACGCATCCAGCTGGTACTTCGGCGCCTTCTCCCACTCCCTGCCCCAGCCCAACCAGTACTGGCCGGCGGCCTGGGACTGGTTCAGTCAAAGGGATTCCGACGTCCATCCGGAGGTCGACAGACCGGCCTTCCTGTCCTGGTGGGACTACGGTTTCGAGTCCATCAGGGAGGGGAAGCATCCAACGGTGGCTGACAACTTCCAGAACGGCTACCGGTTCGCCGGGAACTTCATCACCACCCAGAGCGAGGCGGGGGCCATCGGCATGCTGGTGGCCCGCATTCTGGAGGAGACCGGGATCGAGGGCAACGACCGCATAGTCAGCATACTGGAGAGGTACGACGTGGACGTCTCCAAGGTCAACGATATCATGCAGAACCCCTCCAAGTACGTCCAGGTGGTGCTGGACAACCCGGATGTCTACGGTCCGTACGCCTCCGACCTGGCACCCGAGAACGCCAAGTGGGCCGCCGTCCGGGCGGAGCTGGCGGAGACAGGCCAGGACGATCTGTCCTCCCTCTACCACGAGCTGAGGAAGGAGACCGGCTACGACATAGGGTACTTCGCCATGGACTCCAGGCTGTTCCCCTTCTCGGCCACCGGTCAGAACATCATGCACGCCCCGGTGAAGCTCGCCGGCCATGAGGTCAACCAGTACAACGAGCCGGAGAACTTCTACCGCATCAAGGCGGTGGACCAGGCTGGGCAGAGTCACTACATGGAGAACGTGACGCAGGACATGGAGATCGTCGACTACGAGATCGAGTACAAGGACATGTTCTACGACTCCATGCTCTACAAGAACTTCATGGGCTACGGTCCCAAGGACATCGACAAGGAGGGCCAGGGCATACCAGGCATATCCGGATCGTTACAGGATTCCCCGCCGATGCAGGGCTGGAACATGTCCAACTTCCGCATGGTGTACAAGACGGCCTACTACAACCCCTATCCAGAGGACATGGTATCCGAGCACACCGAGGCCTGGAGGGCCGTCTCCTCCGAGGAGGCCCTCTACCTGCAGGAGAAGATCGATGAGGGAGAGATGGACGGCGTGGTGGACATGTCCGCCAACTCCCTGAAACAGGGGGCCGTCTTCCTCCAATATTACGACGGGGCGATCATCGAGGGCAACGCCACCACCGAGACCGGGGAGCCCTACGCGAACGCTTCGGTGACCGTCCTGGACGAGTACGGCATCCCCCATCAGACCGTGAAGACCGATTCCGACGGGCACTACAGGGTGCTGGCCCCGTTCGGTGATGTGGAGGTGGTCTACTCACACGGTGACCTCGATCCCCGCAGGAAGGTGGGCACCGAGATCGACCGGACCTCCCACAACATCTCCTACGGTCAGGCCATGAGGGAGAAGGTGGACGAGGATCACGACGGCCAGTGGGACTACCTGATCGACGGGGACATCACCCTGAACGGGACCTCCCTGAACGGCCAGGTGTACTACGATGTGGACGATGACGGCGAGTACGACTCGGACGACGAGCCGATCGACGACGCCCAGGTGGTGCTGGAGTCCGGCGACTACCGGCACAACGTCTCGGTGGACGAGACCGGCGAGTACAGCTTCGAGAGCGTCCCGCCCATGGACGCCGAAGTCTACGCCGAGGTGGAGGGCAGGAAGTTAGGGGAGAGCACCGAGGAGATCAAGCCCCTGGAACAGCAGAGCTACGACATCCCGGTCAGACCGAACTATTTGAACGGGACGCTGGTGGACGAATCGGGGGAGGCCGCCTCCGGTGTGGAGGTGCAGCTGGAGGATCGTATCAGCGGGGAGACCACGACCGGGACCGCGGATTCCAAGGGCGAGTTCTCCTTCCCCATGCTGCTGCCTGGCAACTATTCCCTCTCCGCTACCGCGGAAGGCGTCACCCTGGGAGAGAAGGTATTCAGCCTGGAGAACGGCACCTCGGTGGACAGGGAGTTCACGCTGAAGGACGCCAGGCAGGTGTCCGGCCGGGTCACCCTCGACGGGGAGGCCGTGAAGGACGCCAGGGTGAGGATCATGTCCGAGGGGATGTGGACCACCACCGACTCCCAGGGCGAGTTCACAGCCACCGTTCCGGAGGGGGAACACACCCTCTACTCCCTGGTGGTCAGGGACGGCGTCAGATACGTCTCGTTGGCCCATCTGGGGGAGGGGAGCGAGGATGTCGAACTTTCCCTGGTTCGTGGGACGGAAGTGAAGGGGAAGGTCACCGCCGGGGGATCGGCCTCCCCCGACACCGAGGTCAGTCTGAAGGCGACCTCGGGGGCGACCATGGAGGTGGTGACCAATTCCACGGGCGTCTTCAGCACGGTCCTCCCCTCTGGAATGTACACCGTCTACTCCTCTCAGGGGGATCACGCCATTTGGGAGGACGTCTACCTATCCGGTTCCCTCGACATCGACCTGTCCCCCTCCATAACCCTGAATGGGACGGTGTGGCACGATCGAGATGACGACGGGACGATGGACGATGAGGCCCAGGAAGGTGCGAGCGTCACCGTGACCGACGTGCAGGGCAGGGAACTCACCCAGACCAGCGGATCGGATGGACAGTACTCCTTCGATCTCCCGCCGGGGGACTACACCCTGACCGCCTCGATGGAAGGATACCACAATTTCACGAAGGAGTTCGAGTCACTCTCCCAGGATAGGGTGGAGAACGTGGAGATGATCCCCCTGAACCGGACGGTGGCCGGAACGGCCGAGTTAGACTCCAGCCCCCTGGGCGACATCACGGTGGAGTTCCTGCCCGATGGACCGGGCACGGAGGGGGCCACGACGGTCACCGACTCCAACGGGGAGTTCCAGGTGTCCCTGAGGCCGGGCAGCTACAAGGTGAGGGTGGACCAGAACGTCACCGCCCACTCCAACGCCACCAGGTACCAGAACACCACCCAGCTTGATGTGGGCGTGGGGGAGGACCCAGAGCCCCTGGAACTGGATATAGTGAAGAGGGTGAAGGTGGCCGGCACCATACTGCCCGACAGGGACCTGAACTCCCAGGTGACCATCGAAGGTCCGGAGGACAGGAGTCTTGAGGCGGGGGAGGGCTTCGAGCTCTATCTTGAGCCAGGTTCCTACGATGTCTATACCCAGCAGAACCGGACGGGCAGGTACTACTCCTCCCTGGATCGGTTCACCATCGACGAGGATCAGCGGGAGATGCTGATCAACACCGAGCTCTCCCACAGGCTCTCCGGATCCATGATGTACGAGAACGACCGCCTCAGGGAGAAGGTCCCGGTATCCATCACCGGACCGACCGGCGGCACCCTGAATCTGACTTGTGATTCCCTGGGTCAGTTCCGCACCTACCTCCCATCGGGGGATTATCAGATAGAGGCGGATTACCACACGAGGGACCAGGTGGACGATGATACCAGGTACGTGGTCTACACGGGTGAGAGGGAGACGTCACTGAGCGGTACCACCAGCCTGAGCGTCCACCTCGACAGGAGTCTGGACAACTCCACCGTCACCGGCGCCCTGCTGGGTCTGGACGGAGACCCCGTGGCCGGGGAGCTGAGCTTCACCGCCGTCTCCGAGACGGCCATGGACGCCGAACTCACAGCCACCTCCGGCGGTCTTACGGGTGATCTGGCCCCCGGCGAGTATGAGGTCTACGCCAGGCAGAGCGGGGCATCCGCCGTATTCCTGGGTCGGGTGGAGATCGTGCCCCACCAGGAGAACGAGCTGAACATCCAGCTTGAACCAGGTGTCCGTCTCACCGGGGTGACCGCCTACGGTGGTTCCGCCGGCCCGGCAGAGGTGGACATCACCTCGGAGGCCACCCTGTCACTGGAGAGCGGTCCGGATGGATCCTTCCAGGCGCTGCTGCCCCGGGGCGAGTACATGGTGAACGCCACCACCTCTTTGATGGAGCGGGGGATGGAGGTGACCTACTCCGCCTCGGTCGAGATGAACCTGACCTCCTCCACCACCCGGGTGATCCAGCTGGACAAGGAGGCGGATCCCGGTGTGAGGCTGGAGTGGGACTCCTCCCAGCAGGCCACCGTCGCCCCCGGGGGATCGGTGGCCTACACCGTTCGGGTGGTGAACACCGGTAACATCGAGGACACCTACTCCCTCTCGGTGGGAAACACCGAGTGGGAGGTGGAGCTGTCCAAGCAGGAGGTGACCTTGCCGTTCGGGACCCAGAATTCCCAGGCGGTCACGGTCACCATCGATGTGCCCGAGGACGCCAAGGTGGACCACAACCCGGTGTTCGTGGAGGCCGCTTCCTCGGTCGATCCCGAGATCGGGAACTCCGTCTCCCTGGACGCGGACGTCCTCCCCGTCCAGGATGTGGAGCTGAGCCTGGACCGGGACTACCCCACCTCCGGGCAGAACTACTCCGTGAAGGTGAGGCTGGGCAACAACGGGAACATAGAGGACACCTTCAGTGTGAAGGTGGTGAACCAGAAGCAGCTGGCCTCCCTGGGCTGGGATTACGAGTTCGCCGAGGGCAACAAGACATTCGAGGCCACCGTGGAGGCGGGCAAGCCGGCCTACTTCGACTTGCACATGCTGCCCAACCGGGACAACCCGGACCCGAACGCCGAGGTCGTGCTGCTGGCCACCTCGAGCGAGGGGAACGCCACCGACCAGTTGGTCCTGGACATCGATCTGCCCAGGGTGGGTCTGCCCACCTCCGGCCTGTCGGTCACCGGTGAAGGGGTCTCGAACCAACCCTCCCAGGTACCGGATTTCACTCTGGGGCTGGGCGGCCTGACCGCGGTCATGCTCGTGGTGGCGCTGCTGTTGGGACATCAGAAGGGGGTGTTCAAACGAAGAAAGCGCTGATGTTCCTGGTGACGGCGATCATGCTCTCCCTGGTGATTGCGCCAGCGGCCCAGGGGGCCAATCCCCTGAACCTGGAGATCGACGGGCCGGTCAACGTGGCCCAGGGGGAGCCCACCGAGTACACCATCAACGCCACAGGCGGCCCGGCCGAGAACGGGGGCAACTACTCCTACAGCGCCAAGGTACTGGGGACCACCCCCTCCGACGCCAGGCTCTCCCCGTCCAACGGCACCTCTTCCGACGGGACCTTCAGGATGAACCTGACGGCGAAAGGGGAGGCGGAGAAGATCACCATCCAGGTCAACATGACCTCCCAGTCCGGGGACGAGTCGGTGACCAAGACCAAGACACTCGGCGTGACGGTGGTGGATCCGATCACCATCTCCGCGGTGATAGAGAACACCGGAAAGGTCAAGGTGAACGATGTCCCGGTGACGATCTACGCGGACGGGGAGGAGATCCACAGCACCACCGTGGACATCGACTCCAATTCCACCCACCAGCTGAACTACAACTGGACAGCCCCGGTGGGAGATGGGAGGCACGAGATCAGGGTGGTCATCGATCCGGACCACCAGCTGGTGACCTTCGAGGGCGGCGGCCAGGTGTACACCTCCACCATCTACCTGGGTGAGGAGGACTACGGGACATGGAACATAGCCCTGTTCGCATTGCTGGGATTCCTGATCTTCCTGGCCTACACCTTCTACCGGAGACCGGCGAAGAAGAGGAAGCGGTAGGCCCAGCCCTCAAAGTTTATTAGGGTGGGGCGGTTAGGTAGAACGGATACAATGTCCGAGGGAATGATCGAGCTCACCGACGATAACTTCGACGAGACGGCCGAGAAGCACGGCAAGATGATCGTGGACTGCTGGGCCGAGTGGTGCGGACCGTGCAAGATGATCGAGCCCACCCTCAAGGAGCTGGCCGATGAGTACGACGGCAAGGTGTCGTTCGCCGCCCTGGACGTCGACAGCAACATGGAGACGGCTCAGAGGTTCGGCATCATGGCCATCCCCAACCTGCTCTTCCTTAGGGGGACGGAACTGATCGACCAGATCGTCGGCGTGGTGCCCAAGGAGGACATCGAGAGGAAGATCGCCGAGCACTTCTGAGTCAGAGCCTCTCCATCAACTCGTCCAACCTCTTCTGCAGCCTGGCGGAGTTCATGGCCAGGGCCACGTCCCCCCGGGTCTTCTCCACCAGGGAGCGGGCCACGTCCTGCTTCCTCTTGACCGGCACCAGCGCCTGGGGATGATCGAAGCGCATGAGCACCAGGTACATCTCCTCCATGGTGTCGAGGTGATCCGACGCCCGGTCCACATCGCCCTCCTGCAGGTCCTTGAGCACCAGCCGCCTCACCTCACCGATGGCGTCCGCCAGTCCTAGCAGGTAGGAGGCCGCGGTCACCCCCAGGTCGTCCGGCCAGGGAAGGTCCCTGCCCCTGACCAGGGAGTCCACGATGGCCGCCTCGCTGACCTCCTGGAGCGCGTCCGCGACCAGCCCGGAGTTCCACAGGTCGGGGTGCTCCTGCAGCAGGCCCCTGAGGCGGTCCACCTCGTTCAGGGCCGAGTGCAGGTCCTCCTGGATGTCCTCGCCCTTGTGCAGCCGGTGCACGGCGCTGCCGGACAGCCTTATGATGGCCCGGGAGGACTTGATGGCGATCTCCCTCACCTCGTCCTTGTCGTCCAGCACCTCCTGGAGGCCGTCGGCGATCTCGACCAGGTTCTTCATGTCCGGGGGAAGGAGGTCAGGCTTAATAGGGTTTCCTCATTCCCTGATCTCCCTCATGTGCTCCTCCCTTTTCCTCAGGAGAGAGGGCTTCCCTATGTCGTGTCTTATGTAGACATCGCCTTTCACGTGGGAGAGCCCCCTCTCGCAGGCCCTCTCCGCCTCTTCCAGGGAGGATTCCACACCCACCACCGCCAGCGACCTGGAGGTGGTGGTGTACACCTGCCCGTCCCGCTCGTCCACCGAGGCGTAGAACAGGTGGGCCCCTTCCTGGGCGATGCGCCCCTCGTCCACCTGGACGGGCGCGTCGGCCAGGGGCTCGGCACCGTAGCCCTGGGGGACCACGTACTTGCACACCGTGGCCTTCTTGTCAAAAGAGGCCCTGGCCGGGACCAGGTCGCCGTCGACCATGTCCCCGCACAGTTCGAGGAAGTCGGAGTCCAGGATGGGCAGGACGTTCATCGCCTCCGGGTCCCCGAAGCGGGCGTTGTACTCGATCACCCTGGGCCCGTCCCGGGTGAGCATGAATTGACCGTACAGTATACCCACGTACGGATGGCCGTCGTCGGCCATCGCCCTGACGGTGCGGTGCATGATGTCTATCGCCCGGGAGTACTCGTCCACCGTCATGAATGGGAGGGAGTGGTCCTGCATCGAGTAGGAGCCCATTCCCCCGGTGTTCGGTCCCTTGTCCCCTTCCCATGCCCTCTTGTGGTCCTGCACCACCGGCATGGGGACCAGCGTCCGGCCGTCGCAGAGGGCCTGCAGGGTGAACTCTTCCCCGGAGGCCTTCTCCTCCAGGACCACGCCCTTGCCTCCGATTCCCTGGTCGAAGATGTCCCTGATGTAGGAGACCACCTCCTCCTTTCCCTGGAGGTGCTCCCCCTCGATCTTCACCCCCTTCCCTCCGGTGAGGCCGACCGGCTTCACCGCCAGCTGTCCCGGGTGACCCTCCGCGTACCCCTTCGCCTCCCGGAAGTCCTCGAACACCCGGAAGTCCAGGTTGCCCGGGATGCCGTGCCGGTCCATCAGGTCCCTCATGAAGCTCTTGGAGGTCTCGATCCTGGCCGCCGCCCTGGTGGGGCCGACGCATGAGATGCCCTTTGATTCCAGCGCGTCCACCAGGCCCGCCTCCAGGGGGGCCTCGGGGCCGATGACGGCCATCTCCACCCCGGAGTCGGTGGCGAAGTCCACCACCTTCTCCACGTCCGTCTCCTTGATCAGCTTGAATTCCTCCGAGGCCCTGGCGATCCCCGGGTTGCGGTTCTTCATGGCCGCAAATATCCTGGCCTCTCCATTCCCCAACGCTTGGACCATGGCGTGCTCTCTGCCTCCCCCTCCTACGGCAAGTACCTTCATGTCGACACCTGCTACGCAGTAATCACATCAACGCTAATAAAAATTGAGAACGGGCTCAGAGTGATTCCAGGGTGGAGAGTAGCTCGTCCACGCCCTCGCCCGTCCTGGCGGATACGGACAGGAGGGAGGCCCCCTTCTTGATGGAGGCCAGGTCGAACCTAAGCCGCTCGTCGTCCACCTGCATGTGGGGGAGCAGGTCCACCTTGTTCAGCACGGCCAGGTCGGAACTCATGAAGATGAAGGGGTGCTTGCGGATCATGTCGTCCCCCTCGGTCACGGAAACGACCACCATGCGGGCGTCCGTTCCCAGGGGGAAGTCGGCCGGGCAGACCAGGTTGCCCACGTTCTCTATGAAGACGAAGTCGATCCGATCGAGGTCCAGATCCTCCAGGGCGTGCTCCACCAGGTGCGCGTCCAGGTGGCACTCCTTCCCCGTGTTCATGTTCACCGCCGGAATGCCGATCTCCCGGAAGCGCTCGAAGTCGTCCTGGCCGGAGACGTCCCCGGCGATGGCGGCGCACCTGATCCCCCTCTCCTCCATCCTCCTGGACAGGCCCAGGATCAGCTCCGTCTTCCCCGCGCCGATCGAGCCCAGCACGTCCAGGGAGCGGATCCCCTTGGACCGGAGGAGATCCCTGTTCTCCCCCGCCAGTCTCCGGTTCTCCTCCAGGACGTCGGTCTCCATGGAAATGTCGACGGTCTTGTGCACGCCCCCCTATCCTGCACCCGAGCCTTAACTCTTACCATCGTCCGATAGGGAGTTCTCAGATAATGACCGGTCAAGACGGGGGATTCTCCGGCCCTCGGGGCATTCATTCATCGAATCCGACTGAGATGCCATACCAGCTTGAAAAACGAAACGCAACATTATTAAGTAACTAAAGTTCAATACAAGGAGTACTGACCTTAAATAGGTCCGGGAGGAAGGAACGAGAACAGGATAGGGGTGAGAAGTAAATGAATAACACTTCACAAGCTGAACATGACCCCAGTATGGGGCAGGTTCTTGGAAAAAGGGCTTTGGTCTATCTCGGCATACTGGCATTCGCGCTGGTCGCGATCCTGTTGCTGATCAACATGGGTAACGCCAGTGCGGATACCGTGGTCGATTCCGACATCGACACGGATACTGAGTGGAATGAGACCGGGAGCCCGTATATAGTGGAAGCAGACATCAGCGTAGTGGACGGAGCCACCCTCAACGTTACGAACGACACCACGGTGAAGTTCGATGAGGATACCGGCATTGCTGTGGAGAACGGCACTCTGAACGTGCTGGGATCCGAGGACGGCCCGGCGATCTTCACCAAGAACTACAACGACAACGTAACGGACTGGTGGGGCATCCAATTCGACGGGACTGAGGCCGATGGTGCCATGGAGAACTTCATTATGGAGTTTGGTGAGACCATCGACATCGGTGGCGGGGCGGCTCCAACCATCTCTCATGCCCAGATTTGGAACAGTTCCGATGGACTGCAATGGACGGTCCCGAGCGGTGACGCCACCGTGGACATCTCTGACTTTGAGGTGATCAACAATTCGTATAATGCCATGACCTTCACCGTTTCTGAGGGTGCCTTCACTGGGAAGTTCAACGACCTGATTATCGAAGGAATAGGCGAGCGCGGTCTAGAGGTGATCGCCAATCACAGTGCCACAATCACCGTGGAGAACGCCTTGATCAACGACACCTTCGACACCGCCATACATGCTCACTCCGAGAACGGGTCCGTTGATGCCACCCTAGAAGAGGTAATAGTGTCCCACGTGGAGAGTGGCAATGGCGTTTACCTGTTATCGGATGAGGGCAGTGGATCGCTGAAAGCGATCGATACCTTCTTGAACGACACAGGCTGGTTTGGTATTGATCTGGAGGCCAACAACACCATTGATGGAAATCTTATAGGGGTGATCATCAATGGCACAGTCCTGGATTCCGTGTCGGCACACTCCACTGAGGGCAGCATCCACTGGAACATGACAGATGTGGAGATTCTGAACGTCACGGGAACCGATAGAGATGGCGTCCTCCTGACCACCGATCACGGTGATCAGATAGTGTTCTCGGCCACCAATCTCACGATTGAGAACATGCCGGATTACGGTCTGGGCATCATGGCCCCCGAGGGCCGGGTGAACGCTACCCTGCACAACGTGACAGGTAATGAGATCGGTGGGCCCGGTGCCCTGATCGGGGCCAACAACACTGTGGACCTGAACGTCGAGCAGATCACCCTGACCGAGGTGGGAGGCACGGGCATCGGAGCAACCTCCGATGTCGGTGATATCTACGCCGAACTGATGCAGGCGGAGATGGTCGACGTCGGCGGAAACGGCGTGAACTTCTGGGCCCCCGGTGGCTCGGTATGGTTGTACGCCATGGACGCAGTGATCGATGGCGCAGATACCGGACTGTGGAATGAGGCGAACAACAGCATCGCCATCGCCATGGACTCCGTTTACATCAACGGGACCTCCGGCGACGCAGTGTACGCCTACTCATGGAATGGCCAGGTGGACCTCACGGTCACCGGCGGAACGATCAACAATACCGAGGGGACCGGCATATACCTGGAGAGCCACAACGGTAGCGTAATGGCCACCTCCCAGGAGACCTGGTTCGGGGCCAATGAAATGAGCCTCAGTGCCAACTCCCCCACGAAGGATGTCGACCTGTGGATCGAGGAGTGCTCCTTCATGGGTGACTACTCCTCATCCGTTGAGGTGAACGCCGGCGACGATGCCGATCTGGGGATGGTGAACAACACCATGAACGGCTCCGGCATCTACGCGCAGGAGTGCAACCTGACCGCGCACGACAACGTCATCTCCAACTCCCAATATGGGATTGAGCTGGATGAAGTCACGGGCACCGTGAGCGACAACACGATCTCCGACTGCGAGACAGGTATCCATGCGGGGGACAGCACGGACCTGGGCATCGTGTTCAACTCGATCGCTACCACGGTCGACGCCGACTACGGTGTGGACCTCGATGATGGGTGCGTGAACGTGACGGTGGCCGAGAACGCCATCTCCGGCCACTCCGTTGGCATTAGCGTGTACGACAGCGAGATGTGCTCCGTGATCGGCAACGAGGTGAGCGAGGCCAGTGACGCCGGGATATCGGTCGATAGCGATGAGATCGAGATCGCGGACAACACCGTCTCCGGAAGCGGGGACGGCATCGTGATCGAGGACTCCGAGTACGTGAAGGTCGAGAACAACACGATCTCCGAGATCGAGGAGGATGGTGTTTACCTCAACGATGTGAGCTACATCATTGTCGGCAACAACACCATCGAGAACTGCATGATGGACGGGCTAGGGACATCCACGGTCAGCGACCTGATCCTCTACAACGGTGTCTTCGCCGACAACGACATGGGCGTGTACGCCCAGAGCGGCAGCATGTCCTGGGTCATCGATGACCAAGCGGAGGTCAGGAACAACCCGGTCGAGTTCAACGGTGACATCACCGTCGCCGACGGCGGCGAGTTCGATCTGGACTTTGTGGAGAGCTTCATCGGAATGCCTTCCCTGACCGTCGAGGATGGCGGCACCATGATCGCCTCGAACGTGAACGACTTCGACGGTGACTCCACGTGGCACTTCGTCGTCGAGGGCACCATGCACATGGACAACTCGGTCGTGTCGGATGCCAGGGAGCTGTACATCGGGCCCAACTCCACGGTGGAGATGAACGCCTGCGTGGTCGACGGAAGCTACCTGAACGGCATCCATGTGGACAACAGCTCCCCGGAGATCGCCAGCACCGAGATCGTTGGCGCCAACAAGTCCGGCGTGTTCATCGAGGGCGAGGACGCGGCCCCGATCATCAAGGACTGCATCATCGCCTGGAACGAGCGTGGCATCTACGCCCACCAGTCCTCCCTCGGACAGGTGGTGGACAACCTGATCATGGACAACTCCATGGCCGGGATCTACGCCGAGGAGGTGGACGGTGGCGTGCACGACAACATCCTGATGTTCAACGACCGGGAGGTCTACCTGAAGGACTCCACGGTGAACGTCACGGACAACCAGATCGGCTACTCCACCATGATAGAGGTCATGATGGAGTACTGGCCCCTTTACTACGGCATCATGCCGAGTGACGGGTCTACCGTCGACGGATGGATGTTCACCCCCGAGGATCTGAAGGATCTGATGTCCAACCACATCGGCGTGTACGCCGACAACTCGACGGTGACCGCCACGGGCAACACCTACGGCATGCTCTCCAAGGCGGTGTACGTGGTCGACTCCGACCTCACCTTCAGCGATTCGGTGGAGATGAACACCCTGGTCATACCGTACTTCGATGACGCCAGCGTGATTCGCAACATCACCCTGCCCATCTATGTCTACGACGGCATCTCCGCGTCCAACTCGGACGTGACCGTGGAGGGGGCGTCGATCGAGGTGCTGGATGACGCCATCTTCCTGGATGGGAGCACCGCCACGGTGCGGGACACCGAGCTGAACGCGACGGACTTCGACATCTACGCCATGGAGGGCTCCACGGTGGAGTGCTACGGATGCAACACCACCATCAAGGCCGAGGACTCCTCGGACGTGGTCATGTACCAGACGCTCACCATACAGACGGTCGACCGGGACGGCGACCCGATGGGTGATGTGTACGTGGCCGTGTTCGACGCCTCCGGCGAGAAGGTGGACGACGGTTCCACGGACTCCAACGGCGAGTTCACCACCACGGTGCAGAGCGCCAACTGGACCAGTTCCGGTGAGGACACCAGCATGAACCCCTACACGGTCTCGGCCGACTTCGATGACGAGGCGGTGAACAGCACCGTGCAGGCGGACGGCACCACCAACGTCACCCTGGAGGAGCCGAAGGACGTGATGGAGTCCGAGCCGATCATCGCCTTCGGCGTGATCGCCGCCGTGCTGATCGGCGTGATCCTGATCGCCCTGGCCGCCAAGCCATAAACCACTTCCCCCTTTCCCTTTATTTTTCTACCTCACCGTCCAGCGTGAGCCATACTGCGAAAACAGTTAAGAAAGGAAACCTATTCCTCGATGGTGAAACCCCATGAGCTATTCTCCAGGGACCGTTGAGATGCTGGAAGGGCTGGGGGCCTCCCAGGGCGACCTGCTCGAGGTGAGGAGCAAGGGGGACCTGCACTCCGGCATCCTGATGCCTCATCACGAGTTCAGTCATCCCGATGTCATCGTCATCAAGCTGAAGAGCGGGTACAACATCGGCATCCGGAGGGGGAACATAGAGGAGATCCGGGTGGTCGAGAAGGCGGGTGAGAGGGAGGTCTCCCCCGGAAGGTCGGGGGAGTCCAAGGCGGACAAGGAGGTGGCCATCATCGGCACCGGTGGCACGATCGCCTCCTACGTGGACTAC
The DNA here is from genome assembly GCA_046540255.1 of Methanomassiliicoccales archaeon. Classification (GTDB taxonomy): domain Archaea; phylum Thermoplasmatota; class Thermoplasmata; order Methanomassiliicoccales; family JAAEEP01; genus JBKHFJ01. The sequence continues at coordinate 106,224 of JBKHFJ010000004.1, forward strand.
CGGACCGGCGGGGTGCATCCCGCACTCTCGGCAGACGATCTGGTCTCCGCCGTCCCCGAGATCGCGGACATCTGCAGGGTGAGGGCGCAGGTGCTCTTCTCCATCTTCTCCGAGAACATGGACGTGGAGTGCTGGCAGCGGCTTGCCGGTGCTGTGGCCGATCGGCTCAACGAGGGTGCGGAGGGAGTGATCATCCCCCACGGCACCGACACCATGGGTTACACCGCGGCCGCCCTCGCCTTCATGCTGGAGGACCTGCCCCGCCCGGTCCTCCTGGTGGGGGCGCAGCGGTCGTCCGATCGGCCTTCCTCCGACTCGTACACCAACCTTCTCTCGGCGGCGAGGTTCTGCGTCGAGTCGGATGTCGCCGAGGTGGGCGTCCTAATGCACGAGGGTCCGTCGGACACCACCGCCCTGGTGCACCGCGGCACCAGGGTGAGGAAGCTGCACACCTCCCGCCGGGACGCCTTCCGCTCGGTCAACGCCCGCCCCATCGCCCGCGTGGAGTTCGAGGGTGGGAAGGAGATCCTGTCCGATCACCGGGAGAAGAGCGATTCCAAGGTCCGGGTGAGGGATTCCATGGAGGAGGGGGTGGCCCTTCTCCACTTCTTCCCCGGCATGAGCCCCGACCGCTTCCGGGAGGCGGTCCTCTCCCATTCGGGAGTGGTGATAGCGGGATCCGGTCTGGGCCACGTCTCCTCCCCCATGGTCTCCGTCCTGGAGGAGGCGGTGGAACAGGGCATACCGGTGGTCATGACCTCCCAGTGCCTTTACGGTCGAGTGAATTTGAACGTCTACGATACCGGGAGGGACCTGCTGAAGGCAGGGATCATCCCGGCGGAGGACATGCTTCCCGAGACGGCGTACGTCAAGCTGATGTGGGCCCTGGGGCAGGACCCTGACATGGAGGAGGTGAGGAGGATCATGCTGACCGATCTGAGGGGCGAGCTGTCCCGGAGGAGGGAGCTGGATGAGTGATCAGGTCATATGCGGGCTGGAGATACACCAGCAGCTGGACACGGAGAAGCTGTTCTGCTCCTGCCGGTCCGACTTGAACGAGGAGGTGGGTCCCACCATCGAGAGGAGGCTGAGGCCGGCCCAGAGCGAGATGGGGAAGGTGGACAGGGCCGCCCTGGCCGAGGCGGAGAAGAGGCTGAGGTTCCGCTACCAGGCACCCCACGGTGTATCATGCCTGGTGGAGGCGGACGAGGAGCCCCCCCACGCGGCCGACGAGGAGGCCACCGACGCCGCCTTGACGGTGGCGGCGCTGGTCAACTCCCAGGTGGTCGACGAGATCCACTTCATGCGCAAGATCGTCATAGACGGGTCGAACACCACCGGCTTCCAGAGGACGGCGTTGGTGGCCATGCACGGCACCCTGGAGGTAAACGGCAAGAACATCTCCGTGCCCACCATCTGCCTGGAGGAGGACGCCGCCCGCAAGGTGCAGGCGGGGAAGGGGGAGGTGACCTATCGACTGGATCGATTGGGCATTCCCCTGATAGAGATCGCCACCGGGCCGGACATGCGCTCCCCGGAGGAGGTCAAGGAGGTGGCCCAGCTCCTGGGCTCGATTATGCGCGCCACCAGGAAGGTGAAGAGGGGAATAGGCTCGATCCGGGAGGATCTGAACATCTCCGTGCCCGGCGGTGCCCGCGTGGAGATCAAGGGCGTCCAGGAGCTTAGGAAGCTTCCCCTGTATGTCAGGAACGAGATGGACAGGCAGAACGCCCTGCTCCAGGTCAGGGACATCCTGAAAGAGAGGGGGGTGGAGCCCATGAGGGCCGAGGTGGCGGACGTCTCCGAGGTCTTCAGGGACACCGGATCCAAGGTCATCTCCTCCTCCCTGTCGAAGGGAGGGAAGGTCATGGCCCTTCCCCTGCCGGGATTCCAGGGCGTGCTGAGGGGCGACGGCCTCCGCCTGGGGGCAGAGCTGGCCCAGCGCGCGGTCACCAAGGGCGTCAAGGGCATCTTCCACACCGACGAGCTGCCCGGCTACGGCATCACCCCGGAGGAGGTTGACCGCATCAGGGAAGAGCTGGGACTCGGTCCGGAGGAGGCGTTCGCCATCTGCGCCGAGGACTCCAAGAAGGCCAGGAGGGCCCTGGAGGCGGCGGCCGAGCGGGCCAACGAGGCCCTGGAGGGCGTCCCGGAGGAGACCAGGGATCCCCAGCCGGACTGTACCACCCGGTACTCCAGACCCCTGCCGGGGGCGGAGAGGATGTATCCGGAGACGGACGTGCCGCCCGTGACGATCGGACCCGATAGGCGGGAGAGGATCATGGCCGACCTCCCCGAGCTGCCCGGGGAGAGGGCCTCCCGCCTGGCCGGGGAGTACGACATCCACGGGCAGATCGCCGATCAGATGGTGAGGGAGGGGATGGACGAGGCCTTCGAGGAGATCGCCTCCGCTTATGGGAAGGGGGCGGTGACCTCGGCCGCCTCCACCACCTTCACCTACACCTTTTCCGAGCTGGAGAGGGAGGACCTGGATCCCTGCGCGGTGGACCAGGGAACGATCAGGGAGGTGTTCGACTCCCTGGCCGAGGAAAGGTTCGCCAAGGAGGCCCTCCCGGACCTGTTCCGGCTGCTGTGCCAGGGCAGGTCACTGGACCAGGCGGTGGAGGAGCTGGGCCTGGAGGGCATGGGCGACCAGGAGGCCCAGGAGCTGGTGGCCTCGATCGTCGCCGAGAGGGAGGACTTCGTCCGGGAGAGGGGGATGTCGGCCGTCGGGCCTCTGATGGGCGTGGTGATGGAGCAGCTCAAGGGCAAGGTGGACGGCAAGGAGGCGTCCGAGCTGGTCAAAAGGGAGATCCAGCGCCTGCTGGGATGATCTACCGGCGCAGCTCGACCGCGTCCAGCCGCTCGAAGAAGAAACTGTCCTCTCCCAACCTGCGAACATAGAAGGGGGAGAGCAGCTCCTTCAGCAGCTTCTGGTCCATCTTGGAGGAGAGGATCAGGTAGATCCGCCCCCCGGGGTTCAGGTGCCCCGGCGCCTGCTCCAGGAATCTAGACAGCACAGAGACGCCGCCCTCCCCACCGGACCAGGCGGACTCCAGGTCGCCCTCCTCCTCCAACGGTAGGTAGGGGGGGTTGAAGATGATCGCATCGAATCTCCCCACCAGTCCGGAGAACATGTCCGACCGGACCACCTCGACCTCAAGACCATTCCTCCTGGCGTTGAAACGGGTGCACTTCACCGCCCCCTCCCTCAGGTCCACCGCGGTCACCTCGGCCCCCTTGGCGGCGCAGTGCAGGGCGATGATCCCGGTGCCGCACCCCATCTCCAGTACCTTCTCTCCCTCCTGCACGCTCACCGCCCACAGGAGGAGGAAAGTGTCGTCCGAAGGGTGGTACACGCCCTGGCACTCCTCCACCGTAATCTCCGGATCAGGTTCCATGGTACACCTGGAGGACGAAAGTGCTTTTACCCCTAAAATACCTAAACCCCCGAGGTGAGCCCATGGACCCCTTGGACCCCTTTTCCGTAGCGGCGATTCTGGTCATCGCGGGCGCACTGATCTTCTCGGTGTGGCGGCGCACCGATCTGGCCCCGATGCTCATTTTGGCCAACCTCATCGTCTTCATGGTCACCCTCCTCTCCCCCTGGGACGGCCTGTACGTCGTCCAGTCGGACCTGGGATTCCAACCGGTGTACCTGCAGACCGGCGAGAACCTGTACACCATCTTCACCCAGATGTTCATCCACGGGGGGATCATGCACATCCTGTTCAATATGCTCTTCCTCTACCTGATCGGGGTGCAGCTGGAGGAGCGCGTCGGCAAGACCAGGTTCGCCGCCATCTACTTCGTCGCCGGTGTGGCCGGCGTTCTATTCGAGGCGCTGGTGCAGTGGGGGTCCGCCACCGTCATCATAGGCGCCTCGGGGGCCATATCCGGTGCCATGGGGGCCATGCTGCTCCTCTACCCCAGGGACAACATCCCTTTCTTCCTGGGACCGATCTTCCTTCCACGAGTACCAGTATGGCTCGGGGTGGGAGGCTGGTTCGCCATACAGGTGTTCCTGGCCTTCTCCGACTCCTCGGGCGGGGTGGCGTACGCGGCCCACATCGGCGGCTTCTTGATGGGCGCGGCGGTCGCCCAGGTCACCTCGGTTCGGAGGGGCGGGGAAGAGGAGGTGATGGACATCGATGACCTGGATCCGCTGGCCACCACTCCAGAGCTGAGGAACGCGCTGGAGCACATCCGGGAGGAGGAGAACGACGACGTCAGGAGGGCCTGGCTGGAGTACTTCGCCGAGAGGGCCGTATGCCCCCGCTGCGGGAGGAGGATGGAGGTGAGGGGGAACAAGGTTAAGTGCGAGTGCGGATACTCCCAAACGATAGGATGGCGCCGATCAGAGTAGTGCAGCTGGTACCGGGGATGATACGCAGGCAGAACGGCATGGTGCTGGAGGCCCACTCCTCCGTCACCCTGGTCTCCACCCCGGGCAGCAAGATGGTGGTGGACACCAGTACGGTGGAGAACCGGGAGCTGCTGGTCTCCCGGCTCGAGTTCCACGGCCTCGCCCTCGAGGACGTGGACACCGTGATCAACACCCACCTGCACATGGACCACTCCGGCAACAACGACCTGTTCTCCGAGGCCAGGTTCCTGGCCCACGTGGACGAGATCCCCCCCAGGCCGTACGAACCGGTCATGGAGGACATGGAGCTGGTGGAGGGGGTGGAGCTGATCCACACCCCGGGGCACACCAGGGGGAGCATGACCGTGCTGGTCCGGGCGGACAAGAGGTACGCCATCGCCGGGGACGCCCTGCCTACAAAGGACAACTACGGGAAGTGGGTGCCGCCCAACCTGAACTACCATCCCCAGCTGGCCCTGAAGAGCATGGAGAGGATAGTGGAAATGGCCGATGTGATCGTCCCGGGGCACGACGAGGCCTTCCCGGTGGACCGATAAGTATTTCTTCACATGTGGTAGATGGATTGTCGATAGAGATGACCGTACCCAATGCGCTCTACGTCGAATGCCCGTCCTGCGGGGAGAGGACCTTGCACGAGGTGCTGAAGGGGAGGCTGGGCCACAAGCAGACCACCATGGAGGCCACCGTGCAGTGTCAGGAGTGCGGGCACACCCACTCCACCGTGCTCAGGGAGGAGCCCCCCAAGCAGGTCCCGGTGGTGATCAGCGATCAGGGGCGCTCCCGCAAGACCCAGGTGGAGATGGAGCCGGAGGAGGTGCTGGCGGTGGACGACGAGCTGTTCGTCGGCGACGAGCACGTCATGGTCACCTCCATCGAGTCCGGCGACGGCAGGGTGGAGGAGGCCCCGGTGGAGGAGATCGATACCCTGTGGACCAAGAGGTACGACCGCATCAAGGTCAAGGTCTCGGTGAACAAGGGGCACAAGACGGTGCCCTCCGAGGTGTCCGCCATGCCCGACGAAGAGTTCTTCGTGGGGGACATCCTGTCCCTGGGTAAGGAGCAGGCGGTCATCCATCAGCTGAAGACCCGCAGGGGCAAGGTGCGGGAGGGGAGCGCCCGGGCCAGGAACATCGTGCGGATCTACGCCAAGGCGATGAGGGTGACCTTCGCGTGAGGTGATGGCCATGTACGAGCGGGAGAGGGAGGAGATGGTAAACCACCTGGTACGCTCCGGGTATCTGAACGACGAGAGGGCGGTGGAGGCCATGAGAAAGGTGCCCAGGCGCGCCTTCATACCTTCCGAGCAGAGGAGGAACGCCTACGTGGACTCGCCCCTCCCGATCGGCGACGGGGAAGTGGAGCTCCCTGCCCCCGTCCCCGAACC